>JAWSVG010000035.1:0-63861 GCA_033852035.1 Desulfocapsaceae bacterium
ATGTCCTGTCATTCGAAACTGAGAGAGATGAGCGTTCTAAAGGATCATCTGCTTGAACTGCTGCACAATGACCCACATCTCGAGCTCCGGGACATAGTTGTTATGGCACCGGATATCCAGGAATACGGCGCTCTTATCCCAGCCGTTTTTGAGGATATCCAGCATTCTATCGCCGATCGCAGCCTGCGTAGACGAAATTCTGTTATTGCAGCCTTTCTCTCTTTTCTTGACCTTTTTAAAGGCAGGTTTGGCTGGCGTGAGGTTATGGATTTACTGCAACAGCAGGTGGTTTTCTCGGAATTTCAGCTTTCCGTCTCCGACCTGGATAGTTTGCGGCAATGGGTTGTTGATGCAGGTATCAGGTGGGGGCTGTCCGGGAAGCAGCGCCAAGAAAACGGTCTTCCGGAATTTGATGAAGGCAGCTGGCGTTCTGGGCTTGACCGTCTGCTTATGGGGTACGCTATAGATTCTGAGAATTTCGTTGATGGGCTGTTGCCGTATGGTGGAATCGAAGGCCGGGGTGCCCAACCTCTTGGGGTCCTTTGTCAGTTTGTCGAGCTGCTCGATCGGGCATATCTCGAATTTCGGCAAAACAGGACTGTTTCAGGCTGGTCCGAAATCCTGCTCACCTTTGTGACGGATCTTTTTGGAGAGAGTCTCGAAAAGGAGCTGGTAGAACTTCGGGCACTGTTGGCAGAACTCGGTGAATCTGTCAGCGCTTTTCATACCAGCGCCCTTAACTTTGGTGTGATTCGTGATTGGCTTACCCAGTTGGCGAAAGAAAGTCGTTCCAGCACAGGTTTTTTGCGGGGCCAGCTCACTTTTTGCTCCATGCTGCCTATGCGTTCTATCCCTTTTCCTGTGGTATGCCTCGTTGGCTTAGACGAAGGTGTTTTTCCTAAAAACGACTTCCACGATACCTTTGATCTGATGGGTACTGATTTCAGGGCCGGTGATCGTTCTCCGCGGGCTGACGACAGATATCAGTTTCTGGAAGCATTGCTTGCGGCAAGGTCGCACCTCTATCTCAGCTATATAGGGCAATCTATTCGAACCAATGAAGAGCTCTCACCTTCGGTCGTTGTGACTGAATTTCTCGAAGTGCTGGAAACGTCATATGGTGTAGAGGACCTCACGGTTCGTCACCCTCTCCACCCGTTCAGTAAAAGATATTTTGATCAGGCTGGTGATCAAAAATTATTCAGTTACAACGACTATTGTTGTCAGATTGCTACAACCCTCCAGCAGAGTAGAGGAGAGAAAGGTCCATGGTGGCAGGGGCAACTGGAAAGGACCAATGCACATCATTCTCTCTCGGAGATCTTCCGTTTTTATAAAAATCCACAGAGATATTTTATCCAGAACTGCCTCGGAATACGGCTTGATGAGGGGGAGGACCAGCCAGAAGAAAGGGAGCTTTTTGAGCTTACCGGTCTGGCAAAATACCATGTCGAACAGGACTTAGTGCAATCGGCGCTTTCGGGGACAATTGCCGAGAGGCGGCTTCGGATGCAGGTTGAAAGCCGCTGGCCCCTCGGCAATTCTGGCAATCTTGTCTTTGATAAAAAGAGAGCGGATATCGAAGAGTTTGCACACTTGGTCCAAGCGCAGGAAATGGGAGCACGTGCAGAAGATCTTCAGGTAGATATTACTGCAGGAAAACATCGTCTTACGGGGCGGCTCTCGAACCTCTATGAAAAGGGAGCACTCCTGCTGCGGTATGGTAAACTGAGGGGTGCTGACCTCCTTTTTGGCTGGCTGCATCATCTGGCTCTCTGTAGTACGGGGGGGACAGGGGCGACTACTATTGTTTCACCAGAAAAAGTCATTCACTTCAGTAGTGTCCAGGGCGACGAGGCCCTGGCTGTTCTACTTGATCTTTTTACAGAGGGTAACCGGGCGCCGTCACAATTTTTTGTAGAGCCTGCTCATGAATATGCCAGACACGCATTAAATAAAAGAAGTAGAACCTTACCTCTCGTTGCGGCGATGAAGGTGTTTGACCAGACTCTTGAGAAGGGGTATGAGCCTGAATGGGCATTGCTCTTTCGTGGGAGTGCAACACTCTTGGATATGGCACCGGACTTTGAGCGTTTGTGCAATGAGGTAATGTGTCCGATACTGGAGGCAGCAGATGAGTAACTCCTACGAAGTATTTGACGCAGCCAGGCTGCAGCTCACCACCGGCGTCAACCTTGTCGAGGCCAGCGCAGGTACCGGTAAAACATATGCCATTGGCATGCTGGTATTGCGCACTCTGGTTGAACTGGAAATTCCCATTGAAAAAATCTTGATTGTGACCTTCACCAAGGCGGCTACTGAGGAATTACAATCCCGCATCCGTAGCAGACTGGTCGAGGCAAAAGAGCTGTTTGCCCCTAAAAATACGGAAGCTGAAGTCGGCTGCGATCTTCCCCTTTTTGACTGGGTCGCCACTGTTCGCGATCATGAAAAAGCCTATAATCTTTTGCAGCTAGCCCTTTATGATATTGATCGTGCAGGTATCTTTACCATCCATGGCTTTTGTCAACGCATGTTGATGGAGCAGGCGCTTGAAAGTGGCCAGCTTTTTGATGTTGAGTTACTCAAAGATATACACCACGTTCGAAGTGAGGTGACGGATGATTTTTGGAGAAATCACATTTATTCACTGGAGCCAGCACCCTGCTCAATTGTTCTTGGGGCTTTTGCTTCTCCGGAGGCCCTGCTGGAAAGTGTCGATTCTGTCTTCAATGCTCATGGAAGAATAGAGCCGAAGGTGGGCTCTATTGAGACGGTGTCGGCTAGACTGGAACGTGTCAGGGCCCTGCTTGCCCAATGGTGGGCTCTGCATTCTGCTGATTTACACAGCTGTTTTCTGGAGGGAATTGCACAGGGTGGGTTTAAAAAAGGTTTGAGTGAGAATTTTGAAAAGTGGTTTCCGGTTGTGGAAAAATTTATCACTGGGGCAAGTCATACTATCCCTGAAAGTATTGAACTGTTAAGCAGAGAGCATTTGAGTGGAGAATTGAACGGAACCAAGCTTCGTGGTGAGGCCAAGAAAAACGATTTTCTTGAAAAATTTCCGTTGCCCGACAGTGACATTGGTGAACTTATTTCAGCAATTCGCAGTCTACTGCTCACTATTCGGGTACAGCTTGCAGGGAGATTGCGGACTGAAGTCAGTCACAGACTTGAAAAACAGGGGACTATGGGTTTTAACGACCTCATCCTGGGACTGTCTTCAGCCTTGAAAAAAAAGCGGGGTCAGGCCTTAAAGGACGTTTTGAGTGAGCGGTTTTCTGTCGCTCTGATAGATGAGTTTCAAGATACCGACAGCGCTCAATGGCATATCTTCTGCACTCTTTTCGGAGGCGGACAACACCTTCTCTATCTTATTGGTGACCCCAAACAGGCTATTTATAAATTTCGGGGAGCCGATATCTATTCCTATTTTCTCGCAAGAAAATCAGCGACAAAGCTACTGACCCTTGATACAAATTATCGCTCCCATCCTTTCTTGGTTGAGGAGGTCAACCGCCTCTTCACTGGCAGGCAAAAACCCTTTTACTTTGACGAGGCTGAATTGGATTATCAGCCTGTTCATGCTGCAAAAGAGGTAGGTGAGATTGATTTGCTACAAGCGGGCAGGTCTCTAGCCGGCGCGGCCTATTGCACATTGGAACCTAATACAAAGGACAAGAGAGGTCGATGGACGTCAGGGACGGCGGCAGAACGTTTTCGGAGTTTTGTGGTTGCCGAGAGCAGCAGGCTGTTAAACAGCGGTGTAGAGGTTGTGGTTTCGGCAGATAAAGAACGTTTACTTGTTCCCCAGGATATTGCCATCCTGGTACGAAGTAACAGACAGGCTGACGAATATAAACAGGCGCTTGCCGAGGCAAATATTCCGGCCGTCGTTGGCAGCCAACTGTCTGTTTACAAAACCGATGAATGCCAGGAGCTTCTCCTGCTGCTCCAGGCTATTGCTCAACCAGGAGATCTCGTCAGGATGAAAACTGCAATGACTATTCCCTGGTTCAACCTTACGGGCCATGCACTCCAGGAAATATGGAAAGATGATGAGCAGGTAAGCGAGTATCACGCACGGTTTAACAGTTACAGTCAGTTGTGGCAGGAGCAGGGGATAATGGCAATGATGAGCAGACTACTGGTGGAGGAACGGGTTTTTGTCAACCTGGCATCCCAGCAGATGGCTGAGCGGTCTATTGCCAATATTCAACATCTTCTTGAATTGATCCAGGAGCAGGAAAGTGCTACAAGTCTTGGTATTGGTCAGGTTTTACAGTGGTTGTTGCATATGACAAAAGAGAGTGGTAAAGGAGATGAGGCTGAGCTTCTCCTGGAAAGTGATGAAGAAGCCGTACGAATTGTTACAATGCATGGAGCCAAGGGTCTGGAGTACTCAGTCGTCTTTTGTCCTTATCTCTGGCACAGCAGTAGACGAACCAGCCAGGAAAAATATCAGATTACCAGTCATGATGTTGACCATGAAAACGTTGTGGACCTGGGATCTGACAGGTTTGAGGAGAGAAAGGAGGTGGCGGTGGGTGAAGAGAGAGCCGAAGACCTCCGGCTTCTCTACGTTGCTCTCACCCGGGCACAAATACGATGTTACATTATGTGGGCCGACGTTAAAGCCTCGGGCAGCGTGGCCGACTCATTTGATTCAGCACTGGGTTATCTGCTCTTTCCTGAGGGGTACCAGGAACACGAGAATCAGCAGGAGTTGTTTGGTCGTTTGGAAAGAAAAGAGTCTGTCAATCACCAACATATCTCTTGCGATGATGAAACGGAATCTTTTCATCAGCAAAAAGAGATAAGTGAACTGCGAGCTCGGACATCGTCGAGCAGGATGCTCCATACC
This sequence comes from Desulfocapsaceae bacterium, assembly GCA_033852035.1. Classification (GTDB taxonomy): domain Bacteria; phylum Desulfobacterota; class Desulfobulbia; order Desulfobulbales; family Desulfocapsaceae; genus Desulforhopalus_A. The sequence goes on from JAWSVG010000035.1 coordinate 4,865, forward strand.
GATTGGCAGATGTCGAGCTTTTCGGCTATGGCTGTACTCAGTGAATACGACAATGAACAGATGACCGATGTTGAACGAGTTGTTGACAGTGGCAACATTCCGGTGAGTGGCTTGCCTGCCGGACCACATTTCGGAAATGTAATCCATGATCTTCTGGAAACCCTCTCTTTCGATGAGATCGGCAGTGTGGAGAATCTGGAGATTCAGTTTGAAATAGTCAGTCAGAAATGTAACCGATATGGAGTAGATGCAGACCTCACGCATATACAAAAATTATTGAAGCTGGTGGTGACAACGCCACTAAGGGCCAGCTACAGGCAGCGTGACGCAGATTTCACCCTTGCCTCCTTGTTGGATTCAAAATGCTTGAAAGAGATGGGGTTTTATTTCCATCTCAGCAGGCTTACGACTGATCGCATTAACATTGTACTTGCAGGTGATCCCGCAGTGACTACGCTTAGCAACAAGGTTATGAGCGGCTATCTCACAGGCTTTGTCGATCTTATCTGCGAGCACAATGGAAAGTACTATATCCTTGATTATAAAACCAATTACTTGGGTGAGCTGTTAGAAGACTATAGCCCTGCAAATCTTGTGGCTGCCATGCAGTCACATAATTATGGACTTCAGTACTGGATCTACACTTTGGTCCTGCATCGACATATGCAAAACATTATACCTGGTTACAGTTACAGGAAGCATTTCGGTGGGGTCATATATCTCTTTGTGAGAGGGATGTCCCCGGATATACCGGGAAGTGGTGTTTTTTCAACACTTCCTGACTACGATACATTGCTTGAACTCGATCAGGTAGTAGGGGGGGATGAAAATGATTGAACAGAAGGAAAACCTTCTTGAAAACCACTTTTCAATCTTTTTGTCCTTGAGGTCTACCTTTGCAGGGGGCGAAAAAGCACTCTTCCGGGAACTGATCCAAAAACTGACGAATTCCCTTGAGGCCGGTCACAGTTGTCTGCCGGTTTCCGGGGAACAACAACAACTCTTGATATCAAGCCCGCTGGTTTCGGACGGCGGAAATACACCCCTTGTTTTGCATAGCAACAGACTTTATTTGCACAGATACTATAGATATGAGACCAGGCTTGCTGAACAGATATCTGCTCTGGCGAAGATCTCATTTCCAGTAAAAGGAGATGAGATCTTATTGGACGACTATTTTGGGAAACCATCGACGGAACCGGATTATCAGAAAGAAGCTGCAAAACTTGCCCTCGGCAAGGCCCTGGCTATTATCTGCGGTGGGCCAGGAACCGGGAAAACGACGACAGTTGTAAAAATCCTCTGTCTTTTACTGCAAAAGGAGGAAGGTGGACTGGAGATAGCACTTGCAGCTCCAACAGGAAAAGCGGCCATGCGGCTCAATGAATCTATTGGTAACAGTCTTAGTAAGATGGAGCTTGACGATGAAGTGAGAGCCGCCATACCTGTGGAAGCAAGAACCTTGCATCGATTACTGGGGGTGAAACGAAACTCTCCTCAATTCAGGCATAGGGCTGATAACCCGATGCACTGGGACGTTGTCATCGTTGACGAGGCTTCCATGGTCGATCTGGCCATGATGAGTAAACTGGTTGACGCGCTGAAGGTAGGGGCACGGCTTATACTGCTGGGGGATAAGGACCAACTGGCCTCAGTGGAATCTGGTGCAGTGCTTGGGGATTGTATCCGCAGTTTACCTGCCAATACAGTCGAGTTACAGAAAACGTTCCGTTTTGATGAAAACATTAAGCATCTAGCTCAGTGTATAAATATGGCAGATGGGGAGGGTGCCTGGGACGTTCTTGCAAATCAGGGAGTCTCAAATGTCGCCATTCTTGCTAGGGATAATATTGGATATATTGGTGATAGATACGCTGCTTTCATGGAAGAAGTCTATCTGGAAAAGACGGATGTTCGGGAAATTTTCAAGGCCTTGAGTCACTTTCAGGTTTTGTGCGGCAGCCATTATGGAGATTTTGGTGTTGAAGGAATCAACCAAAGAGTCGAACTCTCCCTGGCAAGACGGGGTTTTGAGTGTATGCAGGGTACCTGGTATCCGGGTAGACCGATTCTTATAACCAGAAATGACTATGCTCTGAACTTGTATAACGGAGATGTCGGTGTCTGTCTGCCTGATCCTCGATCAAAAAAACTCAAAGTCTGGATCGAGTGCTCAGACGGCGGGTTGAGAAACTATCCAACCTATCGTTTGCCGAGTTGCCAGACTGTTTTTGCCATGACCATCCATAAGAGCCAGGGATCTGAGTTTGAAGAAGTGGTTGTCGTTCTCCCTCAGGATGACACCCGGGTCCTCAGTAGAGAACTTATTTACACTGCGGTCACCAGAGCTAAAAAGTCCGTTAAAATTGTTGCCGAGAAACAGATTGTAAAACTTGCCCTGTCTCGAAATATAGAGCGCTTCAGTGGCCTGGCCGATCTCCTTAAAAAGAAAAGTTGAGGAACTCCTCGCGTTACAAATGCATCAGGAGTCATTCTGTACAGGATTTTTCTTCCGACATCGGGGCGACATCTCTCTAACCCCGGTAAATGGGAAATAAGTCGGGATAAGTACCTTGTGAGTGCTTACAACCACTTAATATAAAATCGAATCCGTATTTTCTTGTTTTTTGTTATAGCTTTTACGGAGTAAGGTACTAAATGAGAAGGACGTAGCCCGTTGTCCACTGACAGCAGAGGTTCTGTTTCGTAGAGTTGAAGGTAAGAAGCGGGTACCGGTTACTCGGTAAAAACATATTGTATTGCCAGGGAAAATGTGGTTCTCAATGGTGCATATGCAAAAATCAAACGAAAAGAAAACACCTTATAGAGGTCTGTTTGTAACAGACCTTGACGGGACCCTCCTTACAGACAGGAAAAACATTGCCGCTGCTGACTTGAAAGCCCTCCAGCACTTACGGGCGAGAGGGGTGTTGGTTGCGATTGCCACCGGGCGATCCAACTATTCTTTCAACAAGCTTATACAGCAACTCGAATGCACCGGGTTGGAAAGTGCATTGGCAGTAGACTATGTTATTGTTTCAACCGGTGCTGGTTTGATGACTTTTCCCGACAGCAGGATTGTAACGAGTTTTACCCTTTCCGGCGATGAAGTTTTCTGTATCAGTGAATACTTGGAGAATCATGGTCTCGATTATATGATCCATAAACCTGTACCTGAAACCATGCGTTTTCTTTACCGTTCCCACGGTGGTGAAAATCCGGATTTTCATGCACGCCTGGAAATGTATAAGGAATACTCCACGCCTTTTTTAAAGAGCAGTGTACGAGAATTCGGAAAAGCCACAGAAGTTGTCTGTATTGTTCCAGCAGAAAATGGGCATGATCTGGCAGACAAGGTCATGACTGATCTTTCACAGTTCAGTGTTATCAGGGCAACGTCACCCCTGGACGGAGAATCGGTGTGGATTGAAATATTCCCTTCAAATGTTTCAAAAAGCCAGACTACACAGGTATTGGCGGAGCGGATGAGTATCCAGCATCAGAATATATGTGCTGTTGGGAACGACTTCAATGATGATGACCTGTTGCAGTGGGTAGAACACGGATATCTGGTGTCTAACGGTCCATCATCGATGAAAGAAAAGTTGCATGTGGTTGGATCGAATAATGAAAGCGGTGTTCGTGAGGCCATCGACCATTGGCTTGGTAATAACCTCTTTCTTTGAAGACCAAGAAATGATGAGGAGCAGCCAGCCTTGCTTGACCTGGCTGGTCAATGCCGGAGATATAAATGGGCTCATGCCTCCATGTTACATAACCACGCAGCGACTTCATTTTATTGAGAGATAATCCCGATGTCATTTACTTCCTTTACGCTTTCAGAGCCTCTTCTTCGAGCCATAAATGAGAGCGGCTACCAGGAACCTACTGCCATTCAAAAAAAGACGGTTCCAGCTATTCTCTCCGGCAGAGATGTGATGGCCACAGCGCAGACCGGTACCGGCAAGACAGCTGGCTTTTCTTTACCGTTGCTGGAGCGCCTTGTGAAGGGGCCAAAGGCTCAATCTAACCAGGTCAGGGCTCTCGTACTTGCCCCCACCCGTGAGCTTGTTGTGCAGATTTCAGAGAGTATTGCCTTATATGGCAAATACCTTTCTGTTACTTCGGCTGTAGTATACGGTGGGGTTAAGATTAATCCCCAGATGATGAACATGCGAAAGGGCCGTGATATCCTGGTGGCTACCCCCGGACGCCTGCTTGATTTGTTCAACAAGAATGCAGTGAATTTCGACCAGGTTGAAACCCTTGTACTGGATGAGGCGGATCGGATGCTTGATATGGGATTTATTGGAGATATCCGTAAAATTTTAGCCTTGCTGCCGGGAAACCGACAAAATCTGCTGTTTTCAGCGACCTTTTCCACCACTTTACAGAGTCTTGCCAAAACCTTTCTGAACAATCCGCTGCAGATAGATGTGGCCCCAAGGAACTCGGCTGCAAAGAGTGTTAAACAGTATCTTTACGAAGTTGATAAGACAAGGAAGACCGCCCTTTTGTGTCACCTTATCTCTCATTATAAGTGGCAACATGTCCTGGTTTTTGTTCGTACAAAAGAGGGTGCTGATCGGTTGGTAAAAAAACTTGGCCAAAATGGTATTGCGGCCGATGCCATTCATGGCGACAAAAGACAGGGAGAACGGAGTCGCGTCCTTACAGAATTTAAAGGGAAAAAAATCCGGATTCTGGTTGCAACGGAACTTGCTTCCCGCGGCCTGGATATAGATGAACTCCCTCTGGTTATAAATTTTGATTTACCTAAAGTGGCAGGAGATTATGTTCATCGCATTGGACGTACTGGACGAGCAGGATTATCCGGAGAGGCTATTTCACTTGTCAGCGCAGATGAGGTGAAGCTGCTGGTTGCAATCGAGAGCCTTATCAATAAAACGCTGGTTCGGGAAGTGGAAACGAATTTTGTGCCTCAGCACGGCGTCCCTTTGACCCGGTTGATGAAAGTACGTCCTAAAAAACCGAAGAAACCAAAGAAGCCGAAACAAGGTAAACAGCAGCAGAGTCTTCGGTCGGAAGGTGACCAGAACAATGAGCATCACCATCAACCCAGGAGGGGCCGACGTGTTCGAGATGAGGATCCTGTTTCGGCAAAAAGCCCGCGGGGGAAGCGAAGGCAAAGTGGTTCAAAGGTGAAAAAGAAAAAATAAGATTTTGGATGACCGGAAGCAGGTAAGCTGATAAGAACAAAAGTGGAAAGTAAACAATGTATATTGGGGGAGAGAAATAATGGGCTTTCGCATTCATCCGGCATGGTGGCCGTTAGGGGTTTTGGCTTCACCGGTTTTGCTACCTATGATGCTGGTGAAAAACCGTCGATTTAAGGACAATATTGAGAAAGCTGATTCTCGTAACAGGCAGCGAATAGACCGGGCCGAATTCCTGGCTTTGCCGCAGCTTGAAGAATTTGAAATTACTGTCCTTATCGAAGAAAAGAAGGAAAAAGATTTCGAGGGATCGCCCGGGATAAGCTACCTGATTAAAACAGAGTTGGGATCCTTACTCTTCGATCTGGGATTTGGTCCCGGAACCTCGGCTCTTGCACATAATGCCAACAAGCTGGGCTTTAAAATTAATCAGGTAGACGGGCTTGTTATCTCTCACCTTCACCCAGACCACATGGGTGGCTTTAGGGCTGCTCGGAAAAAACGGATAACAGTACCTCGTCAACTGGGAAAAATTAAGGAAATACCTTGTTTTCTGCCGGATAAAGCCACAGCCCCTGGCTTTCAGGCTGATGTTGTTGATAAACCACGGATGCTGGCAGCAGGGCTTGCATCGACCGGGCCTCTGGCCAGGAGTCTCTTTCTTATGGGATGGACCGAAGAACAGGCCCTTGTGGCACGAGTCAAAGGCAAAGGACTTGTGATACTTACTGGGTGCGGTCATCCGACTATTGAGACAATTGTCAAGATGGTCAGACGTATCTCAGATGTGCCGATATACGCTATCGGCGGTGGTCTTCATTTCCCTGTTACAGACAGTCCCCTTAGCAGATGTGGCATGAAAATCCAAATGATCTGGGGGACCGGGAAACCACCATGGGAGCGTATTTCTGATGAAGATCTGCAGCGAACCATTGATAACCTGAACGAGATAAAAGCCGAACATGTTTTCCTCTCAGGCCACGATACCTGTGACTATGCCCTGGAACAGTTCCAAAAAGGGCTGAGGGCAGAAACCAGCGTACTGAAAGCGGGGGCGACTTACACCCTCTCATAATGGAGACGCAACCAGGAAAAGAGCACTGCCCACTGTGCCGCGGTAAAGAAATTGACTTTTTTCATAGGGACCGCACAAGGATCTACCTTTGCTGTCGTCATTGTTCATTGATCTTTGTACCTGACTCTTATTGGCTGAGCAGGCAGGAAGAAAAAGCTATCTATGATCTGCATGAAAATGACAGCAAGGATCAGGGATACCGCCGGTTTTTATCGAGGCTGTGTACACCTTTGCAAGCTCGGTTACAACCCAACCAAAAAGGACTGGATTTTGGCTGTGGTCCGGGGCCAGCCCTGGCTGCCAAGATGGAAGAACATGGCCTTTGGTCGGTGGCACTGTATGATCCATTCTACTACAATGATCCCTCTTTGTTAGAGAGGGAATATGACTTTATTTGCGCAACTGAGGTTGCAGAACATCTGTGTGATCCTGATAAAGAGTTCGGGAGGTTGTTTGATATGCTGAGATCAGGTGGTACGTTGGCAATCATGACCAAACTGGTCACAGGTAAGCAGGCTTTTAGTAATTGGCATTATATTCGGGATCCGACCCATATTTGTTTCTATAGCCAAACTACTTTTGATTATCTTGCCCGGCGGTTTACAGCCGGGCTTGAGATTATTGGCAGTGATGTGATTATGCTGACGAAGAAATAGTCAGCTGTTTCCCCCGGGGCTACAGTACAGGCAGTATTGCCTAACCCCGATAAACGGGAAATAAGTCGGGACTCTTTTAAGTACTTGCTCGACGGGTATAAGTACCTACATGCTCAGACTCTTTCGGGTCTCTCGTAGATAATAGTCATAATCACCTTCGTAGATACGCATTTCACCGTGATCAATCTCAAAAACCCGTGTCGCAAGAGAGCGGAGAAAGTGGCGATCATGGCTTACCAGCATGACGGTACCTTCAAATTTCTTGAGCGCAGCAAGAAGTACTTCTCTTGATTGAATATCCAGATGGTTTGTGGGCTCATCCAGTACCAGGAAATTCAGCGGTCGCCCAAGGAGTTTGGCAAGAACGACCCGGCTTTTTTCGCCGCCGGACAGGTTGGCTATCCGCTTGTCGACATCGTCACCCTGGAAGAGAAAAGCAGCGCAAAGACTTCTGATAACGCCGATATTCTCCATGGGAAGTTCTTCCTGTACAGCTTCAAAAACCGTCTGTTCCGGGGAGAGTATGTCCATCGCATGTTGACTGAAGTAACCAGTAGTAACATTCGCACCTAGCAGAACCTCCCCCTTCGTTGGAGCTGTGTCGCCGGTAATAGTCTTCAGTAAGGTTGATTTTCCCGCACCATTCACACCGACAACTGCGATTTTCTCTAGCCTGCGTATGGTGCCGGACAGACCACTGAAGACAGGAATTGTTCTGCCTTCATGACAAGTCCAGGTCTTATCGAGATGGGAGAGATGGAGGACGTCGTCACCACTTCTGGGTGGCACAGGGAAATCAAATTTTATGGTTTTCTGTGCAGCTGGCAGGATGATTCTTTCGATTTTGTCAAGCTTTTTAATCCGGGACTGTACCTGGGCCGCGTGGGAGGCTCGGGAGGCAAAACGAGCGATAAAATCCTCTTCTTTGGCAAGCATTTCCTGCTGTCTTCGATAGCTGGCCTGGAGCTGCTGGCGCCTGATTTCACGCTCCTGCAGGTAAAAATCTAAATTTCCACCGTAGGTGGTTGTGCCGCCATTTGCAACTTCAATAATTCTGGAGACGATCTTGTTCATAAACTCCCGGTCGTGACAGGTCATGAGCAGGGCACCTTTGAATTCAGAGGTGAGCCACTCTTCAAGCCAGAGTATAGACTCTATATCCAAATGGTTTGTAGGTTCGTCGAGGAGAAGGACATCGGGATTGATGGTGAGTATTTTAGCCAGAGCAATCCGCATTTTCCAGCCGCCACTGAATGTCTCCACCGGAGTGTCAAAATCTTGAGGCGATACCCCAAGACCTGTGAGGATCGCTTGAGCTCGTGGTTCGAGGTCATAGCCGCCACGTTGTTCGAAGATTTCGACAGCCTCACCATATCTATCGAGAAGGTTGGACATTTCTTCATCTTCCATGGGCTCGGCCATTGCCAATTCCATTTTAGATATTTGTTTGCCAAGGTTGACAATATCGCCGGCTGCTGACATAACCTCTGTGATTACAGAATGGCCGGACATTTCACCAACATCTTGAGAAAAATATCCAATTATGGTCTTCTTGGAGCATGATATCTCACCTTTGTCGGGTGCCTCTTCCCCTGTCATGAGACGAAAAATGGTTGTTTTGCCGGTGCCGTTTGGACCAACCAGTCCGGTTTTGCTGTTTGGGAGAATTTGCAGACTGGCGTTCTGGAGCAACATCCGTGAGCCGTGTTGCAGTTTGATGTTTGTCAAATGTATCATGATGGTCAGTTGGAATCCCAAAAAAAGCCGGAAGTTAACACGATAGAAGAAAATCATGCAAGAAAAATCTGAAAAATGCCATTCATTCAAAGAGGTTTTTTGTCACCGGCTGTTGGTTATGGTGTGAAAAAAAATATATTGTCTATATGGCTGTATATGCGTGTTAATGATGTGGTGGTGTTGCCGTTGTTGTAATAATTGTCTATGATTGTCAATTAATGTTCGAGAGTTTTATTAAGTTGGGTTACTATGTTGCTGTGATGCTATTGAAAATGCAACTGTCAGATTAAACAATAATGTGAGTTATGCGATGAATGAAAAAGAATTGCAAAAACAATTACAGACTAAGGTAAAAAAGAAGCTTGAACCGTTGTTTGCTCGTTACAAAATGGATTTTGGCGGCATTGACTCAACTCTTAAATGGAAGCCTCTTGTTCTTATAATTGGTAATTACTCCTCAGGAAAATCCACCCTTATCAATGAATTGGTGGGTGAAGATATTCAGAGGACAGGGCAGGCTCCTACGGATGATTCTTTCACCATAATCACATCGGATCCCGGTTGTGACGGTGTTGAAACACCTGGCTCGACCATCGTAAACGATGAAAATATGCCCTTTGGTCATTTTAAGGGATATGGTCAAAAACTGATCTCCCATGTCTGCATGAAGCAGATCGCAAGTCCCATGCTGGAGAACATGGCCATTATCGACAGTCCCGGCATGCTGGACTCCACAAGCGAAAAAGATCGCGGCTATGATTACATGAAAGTTCTCGGGGAGTTTGCAAAACTCGCAGATCTTATTGTTCTCATGTTTGATCCTCACAAAGCTGGTACTATCAAAGAGTCGTACGATGTAATACGTAACACACTGCCGGAAAAATCGGGCGAAGACCGCATAGTCTTTGTGATGAGTCGAATTGATGAATGTGATCATCTGAGTGATTTTACCAGATCATACGGCACGCTTTGCTGGAATATGTCCCAGATGACGGGACGTAAAGATATTCCGCACATTTTTCTGACCTACTCACCATCGGTGGTTGACCCTGACACTGTAGCCGAAGGGTGGCCGCAGGAAAGAGAGGAGCTTATTGGAAAAATTCAAAAAGCTTCAAGTTTTCGCATAAATCATATTCTTGAAGATATAGACAGACAGGTTAATGAACTGCAGATGGTCTCCGAGGCCGTTGGTGAATTCATAAAACGGACCAATAAGATTTTCTGGAAGGTGACGAACATCAGCCTTGCTGTGGCTCTGCTGCTCTTTTTCTTCGGAGATCATGTCGTTCAGAGTGTGACCGGTTTTCCTGCCGAGACCATGCTCACCTCAATTCGAAACGGCACCTTTTCATTGATGAATTTGATAGTCCCTGTTGGTTTTGCGCTTGGTGTACTGCTTATAGGGTCTTTAAGCTTTAGCAAGGTTATCTTTAAGCAACAACAGAAAAAGGCATTGGCGAATGGTTCTGCCCTGGTGGAACTGGATACGGACTACCGCAGAAACCTCTGGCAGGAAATGGAAGGAAAGGTTCGAGAGAATCTGCAGAGCCTGAAAGTGAAGGATCTTTGGAAAGGATATGGCTGGAGCCATAACAAAATTCAGAACTTTCTCAACAATGATCTGAAAAAATATTACGAGAAAATCGTTACCTGATAGTAACTTCGTACTACGCAGAATTGGCCAGGAGGAGGTAGTATCTCTTTCCTGGCCTTTTTTTTGTTTGCCCAATTGTATCTGTTATTTGCTGCAAGTGGATTTGAAGTGAAGACTCTTCGGGAACTGGCAGGTAAGCGTGTTGCTATCGGAGTTCTACGCTTACCTCCGAGGATTGCTTCTTTTGAATAACGCCGATATTGGGCAAAAAACAGTAAATCGACGGGCTCATTTATGGACAGGCACCGGTTAGAAGGTTACTTTCTCCGCCCCAAGTACCAGGTCTGAAAAGCCATCCATCCAGCTTTTCCCACCCAGGATCTCTGCAAGAATAACCGCTATATGCTGAGGTTTGATATTCAGATCCTTGTTTCTACCTAAACCGGACAGGCAGGAAGGACAGTTGGTTGCGAGAACTGTTGTCGTTTCTCCTGAGCAGGCTTGAGCAATAGAGGCGCGTTTACGCTCCAGCATGGCGTATGAAATATCCGGCCTGGATATCGCCAGGGTTCCTGCTTCTGAACAGCAGTGAGGAACACTTTCTACTTTGGAGTAGAGGCGACCGACGAGATGAGGCCCATTGCCGTCAAATGAATCATGGCAGGGGGCGTGGTAGAGCACTTCTTCTGAGCTTTTTGGACCCAGGTCGATGTTTGAGTTTTCAAGGACAAACTGGGAAATATCATCTATTTTACACTCGAAAATCTTCTCACACCCCATTTCGATCAATGATTCACGACAGGTCCCGCAACTGATCAAAAAGCTGTCGAACACCAGATGGCCAAGCATTTCTCTGATTTGTGTAAGGATGATAGAGTCCCGTAGAGTGATATTGCCAAACATCTTTTTCTTGGCATTGGCTTTTGCAGGAAAACCGCAGCAGAGGAATGGGGGAGGCAGGATGACCCTGATATTATTTTTCAACAGCAGGTAGATGGACGCCATTGAAATATCAGCATAGAGACGTTCTGAGCCGCAACCGGGGAAGTAGAAAACAGTCTTTTCGACAGGTCCTTCCGGGTGAAGCATAAGCGCCTCGTGTTCGGAGTATCGCGGCAGTTTGGCACCAAGACTACTGCTCGAAGCCGGGACCATCGGAGATTTTAACATCTTTAAGGTTCGCCAATCTTTCTCAGCTATTGCTGTCGGAGCCTTCTGGAATGCCTTGAAAGCCATGCGTTGAGCAGCCCCTCCCCATTCAATGACACCCTTCCTGAAGATTGAGTTAAAGGTTTGGTTCCTGTTCTGGAGGTACATAAGAGACAGTTTGGTTGCAGGCGCGGTATGTTTATATCCAAAATCACTGAGTATCTCTCGCTCAAGCACTGAAACTTCGGCTGTATCAATGTCCACGGGGCAGGGGGCGAGGCATTTCTTACACATTGTACAGTGATCTGCCACCTCCTCAAGGTTCTTCAACTGACTGAATCGCGGCAAGTGTGAACGTTGAACATCATAGAGCAGGGCTTCAATCAGCGCTCCGATAACCATGTTCTTGTTGCGGGGATGGAAGAAAATGTTACTTCCGGGAAAATAAACACAGCAGACAGGCATACATTTGCCGCACCGAATGCATTTTGATATCATTGACGAGAGTGTAGCCAGTGATCCGTACTGAAGAATCTTGGCTTCCAGCTCAAGGAGGTTAAAAGAGGGGGTGAACACTTTACTGACGATTTCTGGGTCGCTGAGCATCCCCGGGTTCATGATTCTTTCAGGGTCCACCTCATTCCGATAGGCGTTCAGCTCTTCGAGGTTTGTTGCTTCAAGAAATTTCATTTTGGTGATGCCGATACCATGTTCGCCACTTACCACGCCACCAAGTTCCACAGCTTTGGTCATGACGTCTTCTGCCGTCTTTTCAGCTTGTTTCATCATGGCCCTGTCGTTAGAGAAGACAGGAATGTTCACATGATTATTACCGTCACCCGCATGCATATGAGTGGCTATAATGATCCGTTTTGAACGAACGTCCTTGTGGATTTCAAGGATAGTGTTACTGACCTTTTGGTAGCCGCTGAACAATTCAAGCAAGTCGGCCATCAGTTGTTTAATGTAGGCCTCATGGCGTACTGATTCTGTGGTTCGAAGTGCGAGTTTATCGAGTGTCTCTTTGCAGAGTTCATTGGCTTTTGGGATTTTCGCTTCCAGCCAGTCAGGATCTTCGATGGGTTCAGCCGTTTTGAGGTACTCGGTGATCTTGTGGATGAACTGTTCTTTGTTGTAGATGTCTTCCGCAATATTATACTCGTCGACAAAACGAGTGAATTCTGCAAGAGCTGAGAGAGGGAGAACTATATCTTCATTGAGTTTGAACGCGTTGGTACGGGCAGAAATAGCACCTAAGCGCTTTCGGTCACGCCAGAATCGAGTCGCCTCATCGGCATCCTGTGCTGTGAACAGTTCCGTATTCTGGTAAGGCCCCAGCAGTTTTTCGAGGCGGTTTTTCCCCCGGAGTACCTGTTCGGTGTTGTGACCGACCATGTCGATTAAAAGAACTGCTTTTGGCTGAGTGCTTCTTGCCGCCTTGAATTTATATTTAATTGCTTTGATGTACTCTTCATCAAAGTGTTCAAGGGCCATCAGGGCTTCCTGCCCCTCATTGACAAATTCTTCAGAAATCTCAACAATGACTTTACTGGCCTCATCCATGTCCTCGCCAAAAAACTCAAGGCAGAATGTTATTTTCTTTTCGTACGCTTCATAGAGAACGAACTGTCCGGAGGTGATTACTCCGTCGGTACCTTCTTTCTGAAAGCCTGGCAGTCCCTTGAGGGCCTTGTTGGTAATGTCTTTCCAGAGCCCCTTTTTTCGGATTTCAGTACCGGAAATCTGAATGTTTTTCAGGACCTTCTTGTTATAATCGACAACTTGAAAATCAAGGATGTCATCGGGAAGAATTTTCCGCATGGGATGATGGATGCGTTCTACCGTGAGAAGGTCATGACTCGGCATGGCAATGGTATAAGAGAGGATGTTATCTATAGCCGTGCCCCAGAGAACTGCAGTTTTCCCCCCGGCATTTTCAGCAATATTCCCGCCGATGGTAGACGCCCAGGCACTGGTTGGATCTGTTGCAAACACAAATTTTTCATTGGCTGCATAGGCCATGGCGTCAGAGGTTACCACGCCCGCCTCGGCCTTCAGGACCGGTACCATGACACCTTCACCCAGATGAGGGAATCTCACCTGCTTAATGTCATGAATCCTGGTCATTTTTTCAGTGTTAATAATGACACAGTTATTGGTTACAGGGACGCTTCCGCCGGTAAGCCCGGTGCCGCCACCGCGGGGAATGATTTTAAGGCCTAGTTTGGATATTGCTCGCATCAGCCGCGGCACTTGCTGCTCTGTTGACGGTCTCAACACTGCAAGAGGCAGGTAACGTCGCCAGTCTGTGGCATCTGTTGCGTGGCTGATCAGTGTAAAAGGATCGAAACTTACATTTTCTTTACCTATGATCTGGCCAAGCTTTTTCTGCATTTTACTGCGCTTTCCAGAAACCTTGGTCAGCTCATTTTTTAGTTCGCTCAGGCGCTCGCGACAGAGCTCAACCAGGTGGAGAACCTTGTCACTTCGTACAGCACCCACCCGAACTATTTTGGCGGCTGTTTCAATTACCGCCAGGTCCTCTTCGGTTGTTGTGAAAAACTGTTGTCTTCTGGAAGGTGAGTCGATCAGCTCCTGGTAGAGAAAAGGGTTCCTTCTGAGGATGAAGAGGTCACCCATAAAACGCATAACCAGTCTTGCAGACCTGCCAGTAATTCTTTGACTCCGGAGTTCTTCTAGATCATCCCAAACTTCGGCACCAAAGAGTAAGTTGATTATCAGTTTATCGTCAGCGGAGGTAAAGTTATAAGGTATCTCTCTATAATCGTTTGTATTCATCGTAAAATATTTGCTAGCTGGAGCAAGATCCTCAGTTATAGTAATAGGCTAACCCCGATATACGGGAAATAAGTCGGGACTCTTTTCAGTACTCGCTCGACGGGTATAAGTAAGTGCCTTAACCAAATCAGTTTCTTTTTAAAAAACAAGAAACTGATTTATAAGGTACTAAAAAGCAGGTAAAGGCAGGATTCGTACGTAAAGAGTGTCTATACATTGCGGGACCCGTTACAGTTGATAATGTCAAACTGGTAAGGTAGATCTGATTGTCAATAAATTCGCTAATTCAAAAAAATTGGAAAAGAATACACTCTTGTCTGATGGCACTGCTATCCATAGGGGAGAGAAACTGCCGAGTTGGTGTATGTACCATTTCCAGTGATTATTGTCAGTAATTATATTGCTGATACTCTTTGTGTCTTACAAACAGCTGCAGTTGGAGAGTCTTATGACCATTGCTCTATGTCTATCCTTGCTAAGTATTCTCATGGTTGTCTCTTCAGCCGTTATCGTTACTGGCGGGATAATGGAAATGAAGAAATTGGGTGATACCGAGCTGTGCGTCAATGGTGTATTGCCTCGAGTTTCTGTCATTGTTCCGGCCTGCAATGAGGGGAAAAATATTAAAAAAGCCATTCTTTCTCTCCTGGATCAGGAGTACGAGAACAAGGAGATAATTGTTATAAATGACAGATCAACTGATAACACGGCGATGGTCCTTGAAGGTGTCCGGCGAAATCACCCATCTGTGAGAATCCTTACTTTAACAGAAGTAGCGGATGGCTGGATGGGCAAGAGTCATGCTTTGGATCAAGGTGCAAAAATGTCGACAGGGGAAATTATCCTGTTTACTGATGCTGACGTAATAATGGAGAAAACAACAATTTCCCGGGCCGTCAACTATTTTCTAGAAAAGAAACTGGATCACCTTTCTCTTCTCTTTAAAAACACAACCCGAGGATGGTTGCTCAATAGCCTGATTTTAGACAGCGGAATGGCGCTTTTACTGGTGTTTAAACCGTGGAGGGTTCGTAAAGATACGAGTTCATGTTTTATAGGTGTAGGTGCATTCAATATGATCGGGAGATCTGTATACAAAAAAATTGGCGGTCACCGTTCTATCCGGATGCATCCAATAGATGACGTGATGCTAGGAAAGAGAGTAAAGCAAAATGGCTACAGACAGGACTGTCTGGTGGCACAGGATTATGTGACTATACCATGGTATGGCTCCGTTTCGGAGATGGTAGAGGGACTGCTTAAAAACACTTTTTCTGTTTTACATTACAGATTGGCGTTTGTTCCCCTACAACTGCTGCTTATTTTTATAGCAAATATCTACCCTTTTGTTGGAGCATTATGGTGCGAAGGGGCGGTACAGGCAATTTGCCTGTTGAGCCTTATGGTACGTTCGGTTCTTTTTTGTGGCGGATTGCATTTTCTAGGTTTACCTGTATGGTATCTGGCTGGCTCGTTCCTGACACCTGTTATCTCTGCTTACATAGTAATAAAGTCTGCTTTTGTGACGACCAGAAATAATGGGATTTTCTGGAGAGGCAGGTTTTATGCACTTCAGGACTTAAAAAAAGCCAGGCCACTTCTTTTTTAAGGACATGTTTGGTAAAAAAAATGTCCTTAAAAAGGGTTGACAGGTAAGCACAGCTGTGGATGAACAACCTGGTGGTTATAATATAAGAACAGCCACAATGATACGATAGGAAGTGGCGCAGTACAGTGAAAAATAGAATGATGAGGGATGTAAAAAAGAGATATGAAAATACTAGTTATTAATTCAGGAAGTTCGTCAATAAAATTTCAGCTCCTGGATATGCAGGATGAATCCGTCCTGGCAAGCGGACTTGTCGAGAGGATAGGAGAAACTGAAGGCCTCATTAAGTGCACCATGAAGCCTGGGACAGATGATGAGGTGGTCGTTAAAAGGCAGGACCAGGTAGAAAACCACAAAACCGGCATGAGAAGGGCAGTCGATATTCTCACGGATCCGCAGTGCGGGGTCATTGCCGATAAAGGTGATATTGATGCCATTGGCCACCGCGTGGTCCATGGCGGTGAGGATTTTCACAAAACGGCAGTTATTGATGATGACGTTCTGGAAGCACTTGAAAGAAATATTCCTCTTGCTCCGCTGCACAACCCCGCCAATATGGATGGTATTCGCGTTTCCCAGGAACTTTTTCCAGGCGTGGTTCAGGTTGGTGTTTTTGATACTGCCTATCACCAGACGATACCGCCCCATGCCTATCATTATGCTATTCCATACGAACTGTATGAAAAGCAGCGGATTCGCAGGTACGGTTTTCATGGTACATCACATAAGTTTGTTGCCAGTGAATGTGCAAAGCTTATGGGTAAACCACTTGAGCAGTTGAACCTGATAACGATCCACCTCGGAAATGGCTGCTCAATGACTGCTGTTAAAAATGGTGTAAGCGTTGATACCACTCTGGGTTTGACCCCTCTTGAAGGTTTAGTTATGGGGACTCGCAGTGGCGATATTGATCCTGCGATACATGCATTCCTTGCTAGAAATTGTGATATGGATATCGATGCCATCGATTCTCTACTGAATAAAGACTCCGGCTTAAAAGGGCTTTGTGGGTACAATGACATGCGTGATATCCACGATGCTATCAGCAATGGAGATAAACGGGCAAAACTGGCCCTCGATGTGCAGACATATAGAAATAAAAAATATGTTGGGGCATTTATGGCAGTATTAGGCCGAGTGGATGCTATTGTGTTTACTGCCGGTATCGGGGAAAACGATGATATCGTACGGGAAAAGACGCTTGAAGGCCTTGAGCCCTTTGGAGTTGAGCTTGACCACGATGTCAATAACCAGCGGATCAGGAAATCCCTTCTGTTAAGCTCAGTAAGCAGTCGTGTGCAGATTTGGGGAATTCCCACCAATGAAGAACTTGCCATAGCTCGTGAGACAAAAGCAATATTGGAATCATAGCACGTCTCCGTAGTATTGAGTAACAATCCCTCCCAAGAAAAGTCACCGTATTCTACGGTGACTTGTACCTCTGCCTTAGTGCCCTGAAAAATGTTGATAAATATTGTTATCTGTAGTCGTTGACTTAGATAAGTTTCTGTATTCGCAATGATATATTGGACTTTTCATAGAAGATATATCTCAATGATGATTGATTGTCCTCCCGGATTGCAGAAAGTCCTATGTCTGGTAATGATATGAAAATACGATGAAAATATTTTTCACCTCTGTTAGCCGCGGTGTGCCTCTCGGCATATGTTATGTATCGCGAGTGTCTCTTTATGGGTACAGGAAATATCCTCCCAGCTTGCTCCGGAAGAAAGACCCGGGAAGGTGTGCTTGCCAGATACAATGGAATCAACCTCAGCAATCTCATCCTTTGAGAAGAGGAGGAGCAGCTGACTTTGATAATCCTGTATCGTTTTGTCTGCCAAAACGAAGTGTAATAGATGATGCAGCACCTGGAAAAGCCTTCTCCGCTTCTCGGGGAGTGCCCCGAATTCGACACACCAGTTACACCATACCAGCGCTTCCTGCTGTTGATTCGCCGCCAGGTATATATGCAATTTGAGCTCAGCAACCCTGAGGGTTGACCAGGCGCTTTTCTTTTCAAAGCGAATACCAATGATATCAGAGATAAGATGGTGGTCGTTGAAACCTAGCTGGTCGAGTAGCGTTAGTAAGTGTTCAAGCTCCTCTGTGTTTTTAGCCGAGAGATTGAGCAGGTGGGGACGAAGTTGAGATCCACTGGATTTATTATTCCACACTAAATCGTCTACCGGGTAGACCTCCGACATGCCGGGTACCACGATCCTGCAGCAGTACATACCGTGCTGCAGGTATTCAGCACGATATATGCTATAACCGTCGTTGCCAATCAACTCCTTAAGCTTTAGAAACTCCTCTTTACTTGAACCTGTGAAACCCCATGGATGGTAGGTGAAGTCCGCAATATCTTGAAACATATCCCAGGACAATAAGCCGTCTGAATTAACAAAATGACTCTCTAGATTGAAGGGGTCGGCCACGGACAAAAGGTCATGGCAAGGTAGGGGGAAGTCATTCAAATCCTCAAAGTCGCGGCCTTGCAGCAGTTCTGTTAGCGTTCGTTCAATTGAGGATTCAAAGCGCAGATTGGCACCAAAAGACGCATACACGCCGCCGTTGGAAAGATTTGTCAGTATGGCGCAAATGACAGGGTATCTTCCACCGAGGGAGGCATCCTTAACCTGAACGCTGAAATTGTGATTGTTGAGTTTGGTGAGGATTGCATTGAGTTTTGTAAAACCTTTCAGTGTTGAAGGAGGAATATCGGGCAGGCTTATGCCTTTTGAGATAATTATGTTTTTCACATATCTTTCTATTATTTCTGATAAGGCTTGAGAACTGCACTCTTCTTCGCTGTTGCCTGCAGCCATGCCATTGCTGACATAGAGATTATTGAGAATACTCACGGGGAAATAGACAATATTTTTCGTTTTGAGATCCTGGAAGGGGAGGGCGCTTATTCCCCTGATTGCTGCGTTGCTGTTGTTGTCAAACAAATGCTCTGCTGAGAGTTGTTGCTCCGGGTTGTAAAAACTCAACAGTTCCGGGGTGAGGAGCTGAGCGCCGTGAGAGTTGGATTTTGGGATACTGTTGCCCGTTTCCGGTTGAAACCATTGTTCGTCGGGAGTGAAAAAAAAAGGAAACCGTTGTTTGTCTTGCTCGAGATAGGTATCCGAGAAGAAAAAGTGTGTTGCGAGCCTTTCTACGAACTCCCCAAGTGCGCTCGCAAGACAGGCTAATTTGGTTGTTCCTTTTCCATTGGTGTAAAGGGCCGGAAATGATGTGGATTGGAGGTGTACAGACCAGCAG
The DNA here is from genome assembly GCA_033852035.1 of Desulfocapsaceae bacterium. Lineage (GTDB taxonomy): Bacteria > Desulfobacterota > Desulfobulbia > Desulfobulbales > Desulfocapsaceae > Desulforhopalus_A. The sequence goes on from JAWSVG010000035.1 coordinate 23,931, forward strand.
TGAGGCGCAGGATTACGCCAACTTTTGGGTTCTACCTGCAGACCTGCCTCGTCAAGTAATGCCAGCGTTCTTCTGATTGTCTCTTCGAGGGGGGCATCTTTGCCTGGTATGAGAGTTGCTGTGGACATGATTCATTGCTCCGTTTGCAAAGAAAGGGCTCTGTCGGGAAAAGTTATTACGTGGAATAATTAAAGAGTTAAAATGATTACCACGCTCACTCTTGGAGCACAACAGTAACAGGTGGTTGTCGAGGTAACGACGTTGACATCCAGGCTCTATGCAGGTCAGTGCTTTTTGACATTTAAGACCCTCATTCATATTGTTTGCATCCTGTGTTGGAGGCTGGTTGCCTAATTGAAATATACCTTGGTATCTGAAGATGATGAAAGACAATAAAAATGAAGATCAAGAAAAAAACAAATACTTCTGCTCAAAACATAAATGCTACATAGTAAGTGATTGTGTGAAGTGCATTGATCCTGAACTCTATTGTAAATTTCGATCAGCCTGCATTGTTCGTTTTCTTGAAAAAGAGCGGAAGTCTCATGGATCCTAGAAAGGCAATTTAAATTTTGTCTTCAGAGAATAATTTTTGCTGGTGTTGAAAAGAGAAAATATTTCCTCTTTCGGCAGTCGTTATCGTTAACGTTTAATATAGTACCACTATAGTGGTATAAATGCGCCTATAATTGGGAGGTTGGGGTAGCATTGGGCGCGATATCAATGACGCTTATGTAAAAGCACAGTAAAATCGAACTCTTGGTAGTGAGGGAATTATTGGAGTTTTAACAGAAAATTGCTAATTACACGTTGTAAGTGTGAAAATATATGATATATTTGGCGCCTGTGTGTAAGCTTCTTTGAGATTGATGCTGGAGCATGTTTTCTGATCGACAGGATACCGCGAAAAGAGCGATTTCAAATCGTCTGAATTATTCGATATGGCTTCTTTTCTGGTGGTATTTTTATGGCGATTCAGGAGGGATTATGTGCTCCGATTTTTTCCCCCTCCCGGCGAACCAGGTGATCCGCATGAGTGAATGCACTATTACATTTCTTCCTCATGATAGAACAACAGTTGTGTCCAGTGGTGAGAGCCTCATCAGGGCAGCGCTTCAGGCTGGTGTGCATATCAATGCCTCGTGTGGTGGTGAAGGTGTATGTGGAAAGTGTCGTGTCCTCATTGAAGAAGGGAGTGTCTCCGGCGGCCTGTCGGAGCGGGTTAAGCAGGAAGATATCGACAAAGGGTACCGGTTGGCTTGCCTTGCTAAAGTCACCGAAGATGTAACCGTACGAGTTCCTGTTGAATCTGCAATAGATAAAAGTGTGATGAATCTACAGGCTACTCCTCGCAGGACGGCCACTATTCAACACATGGACTTTGAAGACCTTAAAGAAGAAGGTCTTTTTATCCCTCCCGTAGAGAAGATATTCCTTACACTCTCGCCCCCCGATGCACAGAACAATATGCCTGATGTCACTAGGCTTGTGGAATACCTGAAACTTGAAGCGGATGAACATAAACTTGAACTAACATTACCCGTGATTCGAAAGCTCCCAGCAGCGATGAGGGAAGAGAACTACACGCTGACGGTGACAATAATGCGACCGGTACGAGAGACCGGGAAAAATCTGATTATCAACGCCCAATCTGGCGATAGGGCCTGTGCAAGTTATGCAGTGGCTGTTGATATCGGCACAACAACTATCTATGGTCAGCTGATTGATTTATCTACTGGTGAGTGCTTAGCTGAAGCTGGAGATTTTAATGGACAGATCAGTTACGGTGAGGATGTCATCACCAGAATTATGTATGCAGAAAAAGCTGGTGGATTAGAAAAGCTACAGGAAGTTGTCGTTGGAACCATTAATGGAGTGCTTGAGAAAATAATTTCTAAGTCGAAGATCGACCGTGAAGATATCTCAACTATTACCTTTTCTGGTAATACCACGATGACTCAACTCTTTCTTAAGATAGATCCAAGAAACATTAGAAGGGCTCCTTATGTACCCACCGCGACACTCTATCCGCCATTTCCCGCTGCTGATGTTGGCATACACCTCAGTGAGCATGCGGTAGCACTGTTGTATCCTCAGGTTTCCAGCTTTGTCGGAGGGGATATCGTTGCCGGTGTGATGGGCTCTGGGATGTATCGTGACGAAAAACTCACCCTTTTCCTTGATATCGGTACCAATGCTGAGCTTGTAGTTGGGAATACGGATTGGCTTGCCTGTACAGCCTGCTCTGCAGGACCCGCCTTTGAAGGTGGAGGTGTAGAGTTCGGCATGCGTGCAGCTAAAGGTGCAATTGAAGATTTTTCTTTGGATCCCGTGACGTTTGAACCGATGATCTTTACTATCGGTGATGTCAGGCCCAAGGGTATTTGCGGCTCCGGGCTCATTACAATGGCTGCCGTTATGTTCGAAATGGGCCTGATAAACAACAGGGGTAAATTCAATCGAGATCTCGGAACACCACGAGTCAGGCAGTCAAACTATGTTTGGGAGTATGTGATCTCCTGGAAAGACGAAACACAGATAGATAGGGATATTGTTCTAACTGAGCCAGACCTCGACAACCTCATTCGTGCCAAAGGAGCAATTTACAGTGGTTGTCTGACTTTGCTTGAGGAAGTCGGTCTGTCCATGGATGATGTCGAACGAATTATCCTTGCCGGTGGTTTTGGCAGTTATATAGATCTTGAAAAAGCGATGACCATAGGCTTACTGCCTGAGATAGATCCCAGTCGAGTGACCTTTATTGGTAACGGTTCGCTCATGGGTGCGCGCATGAGTTCGCTCACCAATAGGATACGAAAAGACGTCGTCTCTGTGACACAGAAGATGACTAACTTTGAACTTTCTGAGACACCATCGTATATGGACAATTATATCGCAGCGATGTTTTTGCCCCATACAGAGATAGAAAAATTTCCAAGGCTCAAAGCCCGAATGGATGACAGAAAAAAAATGATCGCTTTGCAATAAGGAGACGATGGTTCGGCCACAAATTCGGTTGAACTCGCACAGCGAGACAGCTATTGTATTTTGTAGTTTTAGTATTCAGTTTGTACCTCTTGTAGTTAGGCTAGTTTGAAAGGGGAGGTTGCCGTCAAAGTTTGATGACAACCTTCAGGAGAAAAATTACTCACCTGTAAGGAGGCAAAAGTGGGATTTGAACTGAAGAAGGAATCCTATAGTGGCGGCATTAAAGCAATTTCAATAGGTAAAGGTGATTGTGCTATCACCGTTGGGGGCGAGACGTGCTACCCTTTCTACACCTTTGAAGGCGATATGCCAAACAAGCCCATTATTGCAATGGAAATTTGGGATATGGTACCGGAGGACTGGCCAGCACCAGTTACCGAGCCCTTTAAGGACGTACTCGCTGACCCTGCCGCCTGGGCCAAAAAATGTGTTGATGATTATGGTGCTGACGCAATCGTTGTCCAGTTGAAGAGTATCGACCCCAATGATAAAGATGCAAGTCCTGAGTCTGCAGCAGAAACCGTAAAAAAAGTGATTGAAGCTGTCAATGTTCCAGTTATGGTCTGGGGCTGCGCAAATCCAGAAAAAGATGAGGCGGTTCTCAAAGTTGTAGCAGAAAAGTGCCAGGGAGATAATCTTGTTCTTGGTCCAGTTGAAGAGAAGAACTATAAAGGAATTGGTGCTGCAGCAATGGGTTATGGCCATGCTGTTATTTCATCATCCCCTATCGATGTTAACCTTGCCAAGCAGGTGAATATTCTCCTTGAAAATCTGGGTATGCCAATGGATCGCGTTCTTGTTGATCCAACCACCGGTGGCCTGGGATATGGAATGGAATATACCTATTCTGTTATGGAGCGTTTGGCCATGGCCGCAATGGTTCAAGGTGACGACAAACTGCAATACCCAATGATCAATAACCTGGGTAATGAAGTCTGGAAGTGTAAGGAAGCCAAGCAAACTGTTGAAGACGCGCCTCTCCTTGGAGATCCCGAGAAGCGTGGAATCATGATGGAAGCTATTGGGGCGGTTTCTTACCTGCTCAGTGGTGCTAATATTCTCATTATGCGTCACCCCGAGGCGATCAGACTGGCCAAAGCATTTATCAATGCGATTTCAGATGGTGGCTCTCTCGCTGATGAATCCCCAATTAGCAAGATCTTAGCAGAAGCAAATATCGATTTTGGAGCACTCGCTCCTGCACCCGATCTCACAATTGCTGAAGAAAAAAAGAAAGCTGCTCCTGCTAAGAAAGCTGCTCCTGCAGCCGCTGCCAAGCCAGCCGCTAAAGCCAAGCCAGCCGCTAAAGCCGCTGCTTCTAAAAAAGAAGAGCCTAAGGTTGAGGCTGCTCCTGAGCCCGCCGCTGATCCAGCTGCTCAAGCAAAAGCTGACGCAGAAGCAAAAGCCAAAGCTGAAGCCGATGCTAAAGCAAAAACTGAAGCAGACGCTAAAGCAGCTGCTCAAGCCAAAGCAGATGCAGAAGCCAAAGCAAAGGCCGATGCAGATGCCAAAGCTCAGGCTGAGGCAGATGCTTTAAAAGCCGAGAAAGATCAGAGAGAAGAAGAAGAAAAGGCGCTGAAGAGGCTGAGAGCTCAGGCCCGTGAGGCTGCCCATTCTGCAGATGCACCTGTAGCTGAAGTAAGCTTGACTGCTGCAACTGAGCAGAAGAATGATCAGGAGAAAATTCTTGCGATGCTGGATAGATTCCATAAGAGAGTCTAAGAAAAGATATCAATTGATTTAGAGGTGGATGTAACGCTATTGAAATAATTGATAATCTCATAAACCTTATGAGGAGGAACTTCGATATGGCAGAAGTAAAAGCGAAAATAGTTAAAAAAGTTAATCCGACGGAAGCTTCTATAGATGCGTCAACACAAGAGATGATCGTCAGATCACAACAGCTTGGTGTTGAAACCGTCTTTGACCGTGCGTTGACCATGAAGCCTTGTGCTATTGGTCTGCAGGGTATTTGTTGTAAAAATTGTTCAATGGGTCCATGTCGTCTGCCGTTGCCTAAAGATGGTATTCAAGGCGAAGATACCCGTAAAGGCCTTTGTGGTGCCACTGCAAATACTATTTGTGCCAGGAACTTTGTGCGTATGATCGCAGGTGGTGCAGCCGCTCACTCCGATCACGGACGTAATGTCGCTATCACTTTCCTGGCAGCAGCCAAAGGTGAAGTTGATGATTACAAGGTTAAGGATCCGATTAAACTCAGAGCGATTGCACCGTATTATGGTGTTGCCACTACAGTGGAAGAAGACGGTGTGGTCAAGGACCGTGATATTCAAGAAATTGCTATTGCTGTTGGTGAAATAGCTGTGGCAGAATGGGGCAAGCCAACAGGCAGCCTCCATATGATCAAAAGAGCACCACAACCCCTTCAGGATAAGTGGGCAGAACAAGGTGTTATCCCCCGTAACGTAGATCGTGAGATTGTTGAAATCATGCATCGTACNNCATATGGGTGTTGATCAGGACTACAAAAATCTCATGAAGCAGGGTACACGTGCATCTCTTGCAGATGGTTGGGGTGGGTCTATGATCGGAACCGACCTGCAGGACGTTATGTTTGGTACCCCTTCTCCTCTACAGGCTGAGGCAGATCTTGGAGTTCTGAAAGAAGACCACGTAAACATCATTGTTCATGGTCATGAGCCTCTCTTGTCTGAAATGATCGTTGCTGCTGCACAATCACAGGAACTGATAGATTATTCCAAGGAGAAGGGCGCTAAGGGAATACAGTTGGCTGGTATTTGCTGTACTGCCAATGAAGTATTGCAGCGCCATGGCGTTCCACCGGCAGGAACCTTTCTCCAGCAGGAGCTCGCTATCATTACTGGTGCCTGTGATGCAATGGTTGTTGACGTCCAGTGTATCTTCCAAAATCTTGCAAATGTTGCAAAATGTTTCCACACAAAGCTCATCACTACACATCCAATTGCAAAGATGGAACAAGACAATGTCCTGCACATTGAATTTGATGAGCACCATGCGATGGAAGATGCAGTTCGTATTGTTAAAATAGCTATAGATAACTACGAAAATCGTGGCTCTGAGGTTATGATTCCTCAACACAAATCAAGTCAGATAGCTGGCTTTAGTGTGGAATCGATTAAATACCACCTGGGTGGAAGTTTCCGCGGCGACTATTTCACTTTGAATGATAATATCATCAACGGTCGTATTCGTGGTATTGCTGGTGTTGTAGGTTGTAATAACGCTCGAACTAAGCACAATGATGAACATATAACGATCATTAAAGAGCTGATCAAAAATGATGTTATTGTCTTGACGACTGGCTGTAGCGCAATTGCTGCTGGTATGCACGGACTTTGTACTCCTGAGTCTGCTGCTGTCCATTGTGGTCCTGGCCTTAAAGAGGTTTGTGAGACTGTTGGTATCCCACCCGTGCTGCATTTAGGATCTTGTGTAGATAATAGTCGCATCCTGCTCGCTGCAACAGAGGTTGTTAATGCTGGTGGTCTAGGAAATGATATCTGTGACCTCCCAGCGGCCGGTAGTGCGCCTGAGTGGATGAGTGAGAAAGCCATTTCTATTGGTCAATACTTTGTAGCCTCAGGTGTATACACTGTCTTTGGTTATAAAATGCCCGTTGAAGGCGCTCCAGTCTTCAAAGACTATCTCTACAAAGAAATGGAAAACATGTACGGCGGTAAGTGGGATTGTGAGCCTGATCCAGTTAAACATGCTCATAAAATGATCGCTCATATTGATAAGAAACGTCAGGAACTTGGCATTGATAAGGCTCGTGATAGAGTCCTTATGGATATGGCTGACAGACAAGCCCTTGGAATGGAATAATATAATAGGAACGATTACGTTATTATAAAGCCTAGAATAAGGAGTAAAGCATGTCAAGATTAGTAGCGTTTGCAGCCATACAAGGCGGTTATAAGGTCGTATCACAGGTAGAGGGCGAACTTGAAAAAGCCCTCCAGACATATGATGCAAGTACTAAAATTGGATTTCCAAATACCGCATATTATCTGCCGGTTATTTATTCCCTCACAGGAATGAAATGTGAGACTCTAGAAGATCTCAAGAAGCCCATGGAATTTGCCCGTGGTCTCTTACCACCTCATATTAAAGGATCTAACCACCTACCGTATCTAGGGCCACTTCTTGATGCAGGTATGGCCGGAATATTTGCCTATGAGGTAAAAGAAGCCATTCGCATTCTGCAAGAACCTGATTTCTATATTTCTCAGGAAGATCCAGATATTGAAGCTGGAAAGATTTGGGTTGGTCCTGCGGATGATACCATTCTCCGTAAGCGTGGTGTTGAGTTTGTCGATGGTTCCGCTCCTGGATTTGCAGCGATTGTAGGTGCTGCTCCTAATGCTGAGATCGCCAAGATGATCGTTGAAGATTATCAGCAAAAGAGTCTGTATATTTTTTGTGCAGCTAACCACAATGGTAAAACAGTTATCGAGCAACTCCTCGAAGCTGATGTGCAGGTTGGCTGGAACACCCGTATCGTCCCATTTGGCCCAGACATTTCCTCAGCTGTTTTTGCTCTCGGTTTTGCCAATAGGGCGGCTATGGCCTTTGGTGGTGTTCAGCCGGGTGACTATCGCAAGATGCTGATGTACAACAAGAATCGTATTTTTGCTTTTGTCAATGCTCTGGGTGATGTTGGTACTGAATGGGCAGTTGCTGCAGCTGGTTGTGTTAACTGGGGCTTTCCAACGCTTGCCGATACCGATATCCCTGAGATTTTGCCAACTGGTATCTGTACCTACGAGCACGTCGTCGCCAACGTACCTCACGACGAGATTTGTCAGAAGTCCGTTGAAGTTCGCGGCCTGAAGATTAACATTACCGAGATTGACATCCCACTTGCTTTTGGACCTGCATTTGAAGGTGAGCGTGTACGTGGTGGAGATTTGTTCGGTCAGATGGGTGGTGGTAAAACTCAGTGTACTGAGCTAGTCAATATGGCTGAAATGGGCGATATTGAAGATGGCAAGGTCACAATTGTTGGACCTGATATAGGCGATATGAAAGAGGGAGATACTCTTCCTCTTGGGATTTTCGTACAAATCGCTGGACGTGAGTTCCAAGTGGATTTCGAGCCAATTATGGAACGTCAGATTCACCACTTGATCAACTATATCCAGGGTATCATGCACATTGGTCAGAGAGATATCTCCTGGGTACGTATCAGTAAAGCGGCAGTTGAAAAAGGCTTTACCCTAAAGGATATCGGTGTTGTTCTTCATGCGAAATTCCATCAGGATTTCCAGAAGATAGTGGACAAGGTTGAAGTCACTCTCTATACCAAGAAAGAAGATGTTGATAAATTGACCACCAGGGCTAGAGCTGAGTACAAAACTCGTGATGAGCGTGTTGACACCATGACTGATGAAGACGTAGAAACATTTTACTCTTGTAGCCTCTGTCAATCGTTTGCTCCAAGTCATGTTTGTACAGTAAGCCCTGAAAGAACTGGTCTCTGTGGTGCATACAACTGGATGGATTGTAAAGCCTCTTTTGAGATTAATCCTACTGGTCCCAACCAGCCAATCCAGAAAGGTAAAGTACTTGATCCTGTTCTTGGTCGCTTTGAAGGTGTTGATGATTTCATCAAAGGTGCCTCCAAAGGCGCTATTGATACCTATAATTTCTATTCAATGGTTCAAGCACCAATGACAACCTGTGGCTGTTGTGAATGTATTGCTGCAATGCTGCCTGGCTGTAACGGCGTTATGACAGTCGGCCGCGATTACGCAGGTGAGACTCCTTCAGGTATGAAGTTTACCACTCTAGCCGGTGTTATGGGTGGTGGTGCTTCTTCTCCTGGTTTTGTTGGACACTCGAAGTTCAATATCACCCAGGGTAAATTCATCTTAGGCGATGGTGGACTTCTGAGAATGGTATGGATGCCAAAAGTTGTTAAAGATGAGATTCGTGACAGACTCAATTCCAGGGGTGCCCAAATGGGTGTCGAAAATTTCGCTGATATGATTGCTGACGAGACTGTTGGTGTCACAGAAGACGAAATTATGCCATGGCTCGAGGAAAAAGGACATCCAGCTCTGAAAATGGATCCAATCATTGGTTAATTTGTAGAGCAGGAAGCCCGGTTTTACCTTAGGGTGAAGCCGGGTGTATCCGGCTGTGAAATATATATAAGGAGACAACACAAATGGCGTTAACAGGAATCCAAATCTTCAAACTCCTGCCTAAAACCAACTGTAAGGAGTGTGGAGTTCCGACTTGCCTCGCTTTTGCTATGAACCTCGCTTCTAGTAAAGCAGAACTCGATGCTTGCCCATATGTATCTGATGAAGCCAGAGCTCAGCTTGCTGAAGCGTCTGCTCCGCCGATTCGTCCTGTAGAACTAGGTAAGGGTGTCCGCGCTGCTAAGGCCGGTGGTGAGACTGTACTTTTTAGACATGAGAAGACCTTTTTTAACCCTACGATGTTTGCTGGGGTTGTCAAATCTGACACTTCTGAAGCAGACGTTGAAGCAAAGATCAAGGCTTGGAATGCGCTTCAGTATGAGCGTGTTGGTTTGAATCTACGTCCTGAACTCGTTGCACTTTCTGATGTTAATGGCGATGGTGTGGCCTTTGCTGCCCTTGCAAAGCTTATTGCCGAGACATCTGAATTTAATCTCATCCTGATGAGTGACAAAGCAGAAGTAATCGAAGGTGCAGTAGCAACCGCAGGCTTTAAACGACCTCTCATCTGCGCTGCAACTGCAGATAACGCCGATGCTTTTGGTAAAATCGCTCTTGATAATGACCTACCTCTCGTCATCAAAGCAGATACCATTGACGGCATTATTGCACTGAGTGATAAAATGACAGGAATGGGACTTAAAGATCTCGTCATTGATACTGGTGCTATTGAAGTTAAGCAGGCGCTGGAAGATCAGGTCGCAATTCGAAGAGCAGCACTGAAAGATGGAAATCGTTCGCTTGGTTTCCCAACAATTACATTTCCTTGCAAAATGGCTACCAATATTGATATGGAAGGCCTTATCGCAAGTATGTTTGTTGCCAAGTATGGTGGCATCGTGGTCATGTCTGACCTCACAACCGAGGTTATCTTCCCACTGCTGCTTGAGAGACTGAATATTTACACCGATCCGCAACGGCCAATGACTGTGACTGAAGGAATATTCGAAATAGGTACTCCTGATGAGAATTCACCTGTTCTGGTTACCACTAACTTTGCCCTCACATACTTTATTGTATCCGGTGAAATTGAAGCGAGTAAGGTTTCGGCCTGGTTACTGATCAAGGATGCAGAGGGTCTCTCAGTTCTAACTGCATGGGCCGCTGGTAAGTTCGGTGGAGATGATGTTGGTATGTTTGTAAAAAAATGCGGTATTATGGACAAGGTCAAGCACACAGAACTTATCATCCCAGGTTACGCTGCGGCAATTGCCGGTGATGTTGAAGAAGAACTTTCTGGTTGGACCATCACCGTTGGCCCGAGAGAAGCTGCTCATATTGCTGGTTTTCTTAAAAGCAAATAAGAGCTAAAAGTAGTAGTATACCGGCTCTTGAACATGTTAGAGCCGGTTGTCGTTTGTAGATGTAATAGTTACTTTGTTACGTTTGGCACAACGGTGATACAGGAATTTTTAACTAAGGAGAAAAAAATGATTCTATTCGGCGAGAGCCTCAATGTTATTTCCAAAGTAATTGGAAAGGCATATAGAGAACGGGATGCAAAGCCAATTCAAGAAGAGGTTGCAGAGCAGCTGAAACTTGGTATGGACTATATTGACATTAACCTCGGGCCAGCAAAAAAAGATGGCCACGAATTGATGCCTTGGGTATGCCAGGTAGTTCAAGAGGCTGCGCCAAAAACACCAATTCTTCTTGATACTTCTAATATTGCAGCGATCGAAGAAGGGCTCAAGGTTTTGAAGCCTGCTGACAAGCCGCACATTGTTAACTCAATCATGGCTCGTCCTGAACGTTATACTGTTATGCTGCCTATAGCTGCACAGTATGATGCCGATATTGTTGCCCTGATGTGGGGACCAGATGGTCTGCCGCGTGATGAGAATGAGCGCGCTGCTCTCTGTGTTGAATTGTTGTATGCAGCAAACGAAGCTGGTATCCCAAATGAGAAGATTTGGGTAGATGGTATCGTTACTCCTGTTAATATTCAACAGGCACAATGTGTATCTCTTCTGAATTTCCAGATGATGCTAGAAGACATGGCTCCAGGTTCATTATCTACCTGTGGTCTATCTAATATTTCTAACGGTCCTCCTGTTGAGCTCCGTCCGATTTTGAATAACACCTTTATGATTATGCTTGAGCGTTATGGTATGAAGTCTGTTATTGCGGATCCGCTCGATACAGAACTGACTGCAGTTGCTAAGGGCGAGCGTCCTGAGATCGTTGACGTCGTTCACCAGACCATGGACGGAAATGCTCCTGACATATCTACGCTCTCCAAAGAACTTGGTGACTACGTAAAAACTGTTAAGGTTATCAACGGTGACAATCTCTTTTCTGATTCCTATCTGGAAATCTAAAAGAGTATGTTCGGTTGTTCCCGACTCACTGGGAATGCAGTTATATAAAAGCTCCAACCTTTCGGGGATGGGGCTTTTTTTTATGGAAATCGTGGTTACAGGTAGTCAGCGAAGGTGAATGAAACAAAAAATACAAATCTAAGAGAGAAAACATGGCTGAGAAAGAGGACGAAAAAATAGAAGGGTGGGTATATGTATTTGTTGGTGACCCAGAGAAGGAAGCTCGTTTTCTGGGATTATTCAACCAAGAGCAGGATGTTAATTTTATACCAACTTTTTTGAGTAAAGAAGATGCAAATGATTGCTTCCTGACTATGCCACGAGAAAAAGGTGTCAAGTACGAGCTTCAGGCTATTCATGTGGAAGAGTTACAGGAAATCGCCACAAAAAATGATTTTACGGTGGCTATGGTTGACAGTGAGGGAAAGGTTATTAGTTAGTAGCACATAAATCTTGCATACGCAAAGTAAAGAAAAATGATTTATCACTTCAAAACAAGATGTTGCATTCACCATAATCATTTCAGAAGCTTACTGTGAATAAGTTCCATTTTTTCTGTTACTTGCTCCCCTTCGGGATTGACAATTCCACCGAATCTGTTTTGTTACCGAAGCTTTGAAGTATATTAATACGTCTTCAGCTTCGCTGCCTAGCATCTCCTGTGGACTAGGAGTTTGTCCCAGAATAGGGATTTTGGTTAAAATTAACGCATTTTNNCCATATAGGTAATATCGAAGTCTACACTATCTGCGAGCATTTTTTTTGGAAATAACGAAGAGTTTTGGCGAAAGACCATTCTAGGACACGCTCCTAGTCAATTGCCATATTTAGGTAGCATTCGTTGGCTTTACCGTAAGTCTGAATTTGAGCATTGGGGTGAGGTCGTTGTAGGTTAGTATTTTTTGTAAAAGGAGATTTCCCGACATGAGTTTGAAAATAGCAATTGGCGGTAAAGGCGGAGTCGGCAAAACGACAGTGACATCCCTCCTGGCCAGGTGTCTTGCCAAAAATCAGAAGAACAATGTTATTGCCATAGATGCCGACCCCGTCGCAAATCTTGCGGCCGGCCTGGGAATCCCTGAAGACCAATCTATCACACCAATTTCAGAACTGACTGATCTCATTGAAGAACGAACCGGGGCAAAAGCTGGGACGATGGGGGGATTTTTTACTCTTAACCCTAAGGTTGACGACATTCCGGATAGGTTTTCGATCGAAAAAGATGGCGTTAAACTGCTGGTTATGGGGACTGTTCAGAGTGGTGGCTCTGGTTGTATCTGTCCAGAAAGCACGATTCTTAAAGCTTTGATGAACCATCTGGTTCTGGTTCGTGATGATATAGTGATCATGGACATGGAAGCTGGAGTTGAACACCTTGGTAGGGCAACATCAGCCTCCGTTGATGCCTTGATCATTGTGGTAAACCCAGGTGCCAGGAGCAGGGCAGCCGCCTCAAAAATTCGGAAACTTGGTACAGATATCGGAATTAAGAATATACTTGTACTTGGAAATCGTTTGAAAGGTGCTGATGATGAGAAACTCATTAGAGAATCTCTACCTGATTTTGAATTTATCGGTTTTATACCAGAGAATGATGAAATTGTTGATGCTGATCGAGTTGGGAAAAGAGCTTTTGATAATATCTCTGATGCACCTAAAGAATTATTTGAAATTGTGGATAAACTCACAGCAATGAATAGATAAACATTTTCAGTCAGCTTCATTATCTAGCCACTTCTCCGGTATGTCACCGGATTGGTGGCTTTTATTTGTTCTATTACTCCGCCTCGTACACAATTAATTATTCTTATTATCATTCAACGGATTTCGGTCGAATTGTCTTGACAATACCACATCGTGGTGCCATTATGGGGAAATGAGAATCCTTCTCACTAAAATCGGTGTATTCATGCATACTCTGTCGCATTTTACGTATTCCTACCCTGGAGGTCGTACCTCTATCTGTTTTCCTTTCCAAAATCCGATCAAAGCGTATGTTGTACCCCGTATAAATTCCTATGGAGGCGTCATGGCTAAACCAATCGAACTTATCAATGTTGAAGATCTTACGACCTGTGAATCAACCGCTCAAATGATCACAAAGGCGAGGAAGGATGGTGTGGAGCTTTTTTTCGATAGAGCAACAGCGATGAAGGCCTGCCCCATTGGTGAAAAATCTGCTTGCTGTAAAAACTGCGCAATGGGACCGTGCAGAATGAATGTGAACAGCCCATATGACAGGGTTGGCGTTTGTGGTGCCACTGTTGATACCATAGTTGCGAGAAATTTCGGCAGAATGGTTGCTGCAGGGACCGCTGCGCACACCGACCATGGTATGGCTATGCTAGAACTTTTCCGTGATGTCATAAATGGTAAGACTACTGATTATTCCATTAAGGATCCTATCAAGCTTATGGAAATTGCAGAGTCACTTGATATCGTTACAGAGGGGAGAGAGTTAAAAGATGTAGCCCTGGATCTGTATAGTGAACTTGAGAAAACGTACACTCAGGTCGATGGTGAAATCCCAATGGTTAAAAGGGTCCCGCCTAAAACACTTGAAATGTGGCGGGCAGCAGGAATAGTTCCCAGGGGAGCTATGCGGGAAATTATGGAAATGATGCATCGCACGGCAATGGGTGTTGACCAGGACTATGAAAATATTACCAAACAGATAAGTCGAACTGCTCTTGCTGATGGCTGGGGTGGATCTATGGTCTCCACCGATATTTCAGATATACTGTTTGGTACACCTTCTCCTGTAGAAGTGGAAGTAGACATGGGGGTGTTAAAAGAAGATCAGGTTAATATTATTGTTCATGGGCATGAACCAAACTTGCTTGAGTCCATGGTTGTTTCTGTAGCCGATAAAACGTTGCTTGATGCTGCAAAAGATGCGGGTGCTAAAGGGATTAATCTTGTGGGGATGTGTTGCTCAGGGCTCGAAGCTCTCTCAAGGCATGGATTATCTCATGCTGGGAATTTCTCAAGCACAGAAGCTGTCTTGGTTACCGGTGCTGTAGATGTTATGACTGTCGATATTCAGTGTATTAAGCAGGGTTTGCAGAAAGTTGCTGACCATTATGAAACGCCTTTTATTACTACTAACTACAGAGCGAAGATTGAAGGGGCCATTCATATTCATCTGGAAGAACATGATCCGCGTGAATGTACCGATGAGATCGTTATTAAGGCAATCACAAGATTTAAAAGCCGAAAGAAGCCAGTTCAGATTCCAAGAAATACCGCTAAGGGTGTTCATGGATTTTCTTTTGAATATATTAACTATATGTTGGGTGGTTCTTTTAGGGGCAGTTACACGCCACTTAATGAAAATATTATTAACGGTAGAATACGTGGCGTAGCTGGGATTGTTGGTTGTACCAATCCTCGTTCAAAGCAGGATTACTCACACGTCGAGCTCGTAAAAGAACTGGTAAAGAACGATGTACTTGTCCTTCAGACCGGGTGTTCTCAGATGGCACTTGCAAAAGCAGGTTTGACTGGGCCAGGTGCCGCTGCCCTTGCAGGACCCGGTCTTGCTGAAGTGTGTGAAACGGTTGGAATGCCACCTGTCTTAGGCTTGGGCTCCTGTGTTGACAATAGTAGGATTCTTGTCGCTGCCTCTGAAATGGTACGTGTTGGTGGTCTTGGTGATAGTATTGCCGATTTACCTGCCGTTGGTTGTGCTCCTGAGTGGATGAGTGAAAAGGCTATAGCGATCGGGCAGTATTTTGTTGCCTCTGGAGTGTATGTCGTTTTTGGCCACACATTTCCAATGACTAAGGGGACCAAGTTTGAAAAGCATCTGTTTGAAGAACTTGAAGGACTTGGTTTTGGTAAGTGGGGCTTTGGGGATACTCCTCAGGAAATGGCGCGACTGCTCATTGCGCACATTGACAAAAAGCGTGCTGAACTGGGTATCGATAAAGCGCGTGACAGAGTCTTGATGGACATGGCTGACAGGCGTGTACTTGATGCCAATGCCTAAAGTGTGATACAGTACAAGAGATGACACAGGCTGGTCCTGTGTCATCTTGAACAAGGTGAAGATATGCCTTGTCATGAAAAAGGTGTGGATATGTCGATATTTAACGGTAGATATCGTTGGGATGGAATCAAAAGGAACGATCAGGACCCGATTGCCTGGTCTCCTGGTGCCTACGATGTGAGAATTTTTGAGCATGCACCCTCAACTGGGAAGGTAGAATATCTCAAACCCTATGTGTGTGTGTATGCGAAGACCGGCGAAGGTCAATCTATTTCGGCAAACCCTGAAAAGTTTGCAAAGCAGATATGTCGTGATTTTTCTTTAGATCTTGACCGTATTCTATGGATTGAGGACCATTTAACTGGCGAAAGCAGATATGAAGTAGTTATGTTTACCAGGACTGCGCGAGTTGGAAAAGCCTCCTTTTATCGGACTGACAAAAGGAAAGCACACGCTCGTGAAATCAAGATGATCGAAAACGAACTTATCGAAGTAAAAGCCTGAAAGATTCATTCAATTATGAAAACGGAAATTGTTGTACTGCAGGATAGACTTGAGAAGCTTGAAAAGGAGATCGAAGAAACTATTCGTCGGCTGCCTGCTCATTCACCTAAACCGGCGGTGATGATGGATCTCCTGGCGCTTGAGGATGAGCGAGACGTTTTACTTAAAAAAATAGGAGTTACAGTGTGAGCGTTCCCCTCTCTAAAGTTTTCAGTGAAACATACAATCGGTATATTGCAGAAATTGGGCAGATTGACTTTCTCGGAAAGGCGAACTCCCTTGGCGTGGAGAGGGAAGGAGATTGCTTACTCATTCCACTCTATGATACGCTATATCGTTTGAGTTCCTCCGGAATTGAAGGAATTGACGGAAAAGAACTGACTCCGGCAGTACAGGTGATGCTTTGCAAATATGTTCTTACCTGTCCTGTCGATCTTCCTGAGTTGAGTGATAAGCTCATGACCTATCGTGAATTTAAGGATTCAGGTCCCCTGGTCTCAAACTTTACTGCAAATACAAATAAAACCCTGGAATCTACATTCTCAGGGAATGTTTTTGCCCTTAAAGAGAAAGCGTTACAGTTTGGTGGTGCAGAACAGCCGTCAGACACATATGACCTCTCCCTGACTTTTAGTGTCTTTCCCCGTATACCTGTTATCCTAAATTTTAATGACAAGGATGATCTTTTCCCGGCAGTGTGCTCTGTCCTCTACCGGGCATCTGCAGAACTCTTTCTTGATATGGAGTGTTTGGCCATGACTGGTACACTTCTCACAGGTAAACTCATTAAGAATTGATACGTAGAGGTCTATTTATTTCGTGTTTGCTCCACCTGGCATCTCTCTATTTTCGGCTTATAGTATTTCCTGATGGTTTGTTGCAGTAGTACGGGTAACCATATAACAAAAAAAGGAGAAATATTATGACAGATACACATTGCCCTGGATTCGAAAGTAATAAAAGTTTGTCTGAAGTGAAGGTAACCTGTACGGACTGTGGTAAAGAGTGGGACATATTTTCCGATGAAGTTGGCAAAAGTGTCAAGTGTCCGGCTTGTGGTACCCTTGTAGAGACGAAAGACTGATTTTTATAGTTGGTTGTTTGTAGTTAGTGTCAATCCACAGACGAGGTATTGTTACAGGCAGCATTATTGAGAGTATTGGTATAAACTCTGTTGAAAAGATAGTTTATTTCAACAGAGTTTTTTTCTCCAGGTTACCTTGTTCCGTGAATGACTCTGGATTCTGTTACCACCAGGTCAAGGATTTCGTCGTGTTCCTGCAGAGGAGCTTTTTCAATAATTTGCAGTTCGTATGCTAAACCAATTCTTATGGCGGATGGCACATCAGCCAGGAACCTGTCATAATACCCCCCTCCATAGCCAAATCGTCCCCCCCTCTCATCAAAGACTGACCCAGGTAAAAGAATAGCTTCTACCTCATCAGGCATGACTAATTGAGTTTTACATAATTCTTCCTTTGGTTCTGGAATGTTGCAATACCCGGGTTCAAGGTCTGTGGCCCTGTCTGTAATACGAATAGCGTCGAGTCTCTTTTCCATGACACGTGTGATCGGAACAATAACAGTTTTACCAATGGCCAAAAGAGCATCAATGAGACTGAGGGTAGCAACCTCACTCCTAAAGCTCACATAGGCAAAGATTACCTGACGATGTTGTATCTCTTTTAGTTGTAGTAACTTTTCTTGAACGGCCCGTGATTTTTGCTTAATGTCTTCCTGGCTGAGTTTGTCCCGGGTGTCCAGTCGTTCTTTGCGCAATACAGAGGGATCTATCATTGTCTGTCTCCGGTTGGTTTGATACTGTAATGTGAGGGGGGCTCCTAGAGCCGTTGGATAATATAGAGGTACGTCGGGAATCTGCTAAGAATTTTTAACCTATTAAACTCAAAAAGACGAGCCCGGGAGGGTTTGTCGAAGGTAAGAGGTGAAAAATAAATCGTCCCTTTTGGTTTGGTGAAGGTTTGTTGATCTCTAATGAGTTCAATAATTTTTGGATAATGATTTTTGGGCAAGGTCTCGTCCATGAGGAAGTTTGCAGTAATTTCAATGGAATTATAGCGATTATTGATATCTTGAATGCGATCAAAGGCATGTTGTACCAGGTGGGCGGAAATGGGTTTGCCGATTTTATCCAGGGTTTCTTGGTCAGCCGATTCAAGACCGATATTTATGTATATCCGGGGCGGCAGTTTCTCTATGTTATGGAACAGCTGTTCTGGTGCTTCAAGGAGAGAGGTGACGGAGCCAAAAAGAAAAACATTGCTGTCATCGAGATAAGAAGTACTAAAATTAAATGCTTTGTAAGCCTCGTCAAGACTGTTAACAATCAGTTCAGCGCTGGCGGCTAGAGCGTCGTGTTCACCGAGAAAGAGGCTATTGTGATTTTTGAGATCCGCTCCGAAATGATCTCTAAAACTGAGGATTTGATTACGGATTTCTGTAGGGTCTTTTTCAGCGAAAATAGCAGCGTTTTTAACTTTACAAAACCGGCATTTATAAAGACACCCACGGGCGATGGTCAGTGGGATAAGGTTGTAATCTACATGTCTCGCATCCGGAGGCAGTACTGAAATACGACCACCGATGCTGTTAAACATCTGGCGAGCCTTGTTTGCCAGTTTGTGCGGAGTGTTTGTCGTAACTTTGACGAGAAAATTATGGAGTTTACTATGTGTAGTGCTTTCCTGTACTTCAGCTGTTAGCGTGAATTTAACCTGTTCCAGCAGCTTCAGGAGAATCTGGTGCCAATTGTCTGCAAGGGAGTGCACTTCTTGCAGTCGAAAAGGATGCCCACCCAAAACAGAGTTTGTAGGATATCGGAAATTTGGTAGATAGTATTCACCGGTAGCTTCAAAAACCCCGGTATATCCACCGGTTGAGTAATATACCCAGTCATTTCCCACTGTTCTTTTCAGCCATTCGTGAGGGTGGCCCCAAACATCGCCTTTGGTTTTTGCTCGGATTATCTCGTTGTTGAGGTTGAAGTGGAAAATATGATGGTCTGTTTCCAGTACGCTGTAGAGTCCACAGTGTACTGGATAGCTCATCTTGGTATAGACTGTGCTCCCTTCTTTTGGAGACGTTAACGTGTATTTCGGAAGTGATATCAGTCTGTTCATTGCATTCGTCAGGTGAATACTATGGGGAGTAGCTACACATACCCGGTAAAATGTCAGCGTGGCTAAATCAGTATTCGTTTCATACAGGATTGCATTGAAAATGTCAAATCGCCTGTTGTTTAGGGGCCTTATTCCTTACAGCATCTCGGAAAAAGGGAAAACTGGAAAAAACGTTTGAAATAAGCTATTAAGATGACCTGTAAGGCCCATATTCCCCGCAAGGAGGGACTTAGCAGGGTGTGACAGTGTAGGGTATTGAGAGCTTCCCTTTACCATGATGGTTAACAGCCACTCAAAGCTCTTCTTGACCTACTTATCGTCCAACTTCCTAATAGCATACGGGAAAAAATTATTTGTATATGTTCGCTGAATACAATTGTTGAGCATTTACAGATTTTTCTAAAAAAAGTGTTTAAATAGCAGACAATTATAAGCTGTTGAAATTTTGAGCTTCAGGGATGCGTCAAAATTAGGAATATTATTCGTTTGTTATATTGAGTTTATAATCCTTGAAAAAGAAGTTGAATTAAGCTAACTTAGACCTGCTTTTAGTATAGTGTGTACTCGGCTTGCAAAATCATCTTTCAGATGAAGCGTAGGGGTGCCTGACAAACTGGAATAGTGTTGTCGATGGCCGACTTACCGCCTTATTACTTTAGAAAGGAAATGATTATGGTTGAAAAGGTAATAAAAGTGGACGGAAGGGTGGAACATAAAATTCTTGACGACGTCAAGAAGCTTCTGCCCGAGGGGAATCTCAGCCTTTGTCTTACTTGTGGACTCTGCTCCTCTGGCTGCCCCGCAACTGGACTTGATGGAATGGATCCCAGAAAGTTCCTCCGAATGCTGGTTCTCGGCATGGATAAGGAAGTGCTTGAATCAGATTGGCCCTGGATGTGTACAATGTGTCAACGTTGTGTCTATGTCTGTCCCATGAAAATCGATATTCCTCAGATGGTTTTTAATATTCGAGCGGCGCGACCTCGTGACGAGAGACCTAAAGGTATTCGTGACTCCTGTGATGTTGCTGTAGGTGCAGAATCTGCAAGTGCCATGGGGACACCGGTTGAGGATTTTAAATTCGTCGTTAACGATGTGTTGGAAGAGTACAGGGAATCGCAGCCTGAATTTGCAGACATGGAAGCCCCCATCGACAAGGTTGGAGCTGAATTCTTTCTCAATCAAAATTCCAGGGAACCGATGACGGAGCCTGATGAGATGGTACCTCTCTGGAAAATTCTTCACCTGGCTGGAGTTGACTGGACTTACGGTAGTAAGGCCTGGGCAGCAGAAAACTACTGTCTGTTTCTGGCGGATAACGAAAACTGGGAGAGGCTTGTGACGGCGAAGGCCAAAATGGCCGACGAGTTGAAATGTAAGACCTACCTCAATACGGAGTGAGGCCACGTAACATTTGCAGTCCGGGCCGGACTGAAAAAATTCAACGTAGCTCACAATTTCCAAACCAAAAACATCTATGAATATTACGCCGAATGGATCAGGGAAGGGAGACTGAAGCCAAATTCTGACTGGAACAAGGACTTGAAGATCAAGTTCACTGTGCAGGATCCTTGTCAGATAGTACGTAAAAGCTTCGGCGACAAAATTGCAGACGATTTCAGGTTTGCCATTGGCCAGGCGGTTGGCGAGGAAAATATATCGGAGATGTATCCCAATAAGTCAAACAATTATTGCTGCGGAGGTGGCGGTGGTTTTCTGCAGTCAGGCTTCAAAGAGGAAAGATTGGCCTATGGAGTGCTGAAGGACGAGCAGATAAAGGACAGCGGCGCTGAGTATTGTATCGCCGGATGCCATAACTGCCATGCCCAGATACATGAGCTTTCCCATCATTTTGGTGGTAATTATCAGGTTGTACATTTCTGGACGATCCTGGCTTTGTCGCTTGGGATTCTTGGTCCAAATGAGCGTATGTATTTAGGCGATGACCTGAAAGATGTTAATGTTTTTCATCCTGAATCTGCACTCTATTAGAGTGGTTTCAGAGCGAAAAACTACTTTATAAACCATTAGTAGGCATAAGCTATGCAACTGACAAAACAGCAAATCGATTACTGCATGGAGTGCGGGGTGTGCACAGGTAGTTGCCCCATAAGTTACGAACTCCTCACCTTTTCTCCACGGCAGATGATCAAACGCACTCTGGTGGATGTAGAAGATGATGTTCTCCATTCAAAGGATATCTGGGCTTGCCTGAGTTGTTCCAGATGTAGTGACAGATGTCCGGTTGGTATAGACTTTCCCGAGTTTATTCGTTCCTACAGGCAGAAGGCTATAGAGGTTGGTAACCTGCCGAATGAGAGCCATCAGGGTGTTTTCCAGACCGTTACAAATATTCAGGCTGGTGGTTTGCAGCAGGATAAGACCGGCTGGGCAAAAGAGGTCGGGAAGATCTCTGAGAAGGGGGATTACTTCTTTTTTGTAGGCTGTGCCCCCTATCATAACATTGTATTTCAATACCTCGATCTGAACATGATCGACTCTGCAAAAGATGTTCTGGTTCTTCTTAATAAGTTAGGAGTTGAGCCGGTGGTAAGTAACGAGGAGCGGTGTTGTGGTCATGATGCCTTCTGGAGTGGCAAGGAAGAGTTGTTTGCGACCCTTGCCAAAAAAAATGTTGAAGTTATAAAGGCCTCCGGTGCAAAAACAGTTATTTTCTTGTGTCCAGAGGGCTATTCTACCTTTAGGGAACACTATCCGCAGGTAGTAGGCGAGCTTGATTTTGAAATAATACATATTTCGGAATTCCTGGCTGCTAAATTTGCTGACTTGTCCTTTACCGGTAGTGGGGGATCTGTCACCTTCCACGATCCCTGCAGGCTTGGAAGGCGAGCAGGGATCTACGAAGAGCCTCGCCAGCTTATCAACCTTGTGCCTGGAACCGACCTTAAAGAGATGGTCAATAACAGGGAGAATGCTGTTTGTTGTGGTACTACTGCGTGGATGGAGTGTTCTTCATGCTCTAAAACTATGCAGGTACAACGACTTCAAGAAGCTAAAGAGGCAGGGGCTGACACGCTTCTCACTGCCTGTCCTAAGTGTCAGATACATCTGACCTGCGCTAAATCGAATACTGACATCGATGTTGAGGTGAAAGATCTCTACGCTTATCTGGCAGAGAATCTTTAAGCCACCTATGTATTTGATGTAGCGAATATTATTTGTGAGTATCGGAGAAATTTGATGAATTCAAAAAATCTTACAAACGTACAGGGATCGGTCATGGTGGTCGGTGCTGGTATAGCAGGTATGCAGACAGCCCTTGATCTTGCGGATTCCGGGTTTTATGTCTACCTGGTTGAAAAGTCTCCTTCCATTGGGGGCGTCATGGCCCAACTGGATAAGACTTTCCCCACGAACGACTGTGCGATGTGAATAGTTTCACCTAAACTGGTCGAGGTCGGCCGGCACCTGAATATAGAACTTAAGACTCTTTGTGAAGTACAATCGGTAGATGGAGAGGTTGGTGACTTTGAAGTTGAGTTGCTGCAACATCCTCGTTATGTCGATATGGAAAAATGTATTGCCTGTGGAGAATGTGCTGCGAAGTGTCCTAAAAAAGTCACAGATGACTTTAACGAAGGTCTTGAAAAAAGAAAGGCCATATACGTAGACTACGCCCAGGCAGTACCTCTTAAGTATGCCATTGATTACGATAACTGTATATATTTTCAGAAAAATGGTAAGTGCGGTTTCTGTAAAAAAGTTTGCCCTGCTGATGCGATTGATTTTGATCAAAAGGAAGAGAGGGTAAAAATTAAGGTCGGATCGGTTGTGGTCGCTCCAGGTTTCAAGGCTTTTGATCCTAAAGAACTCGACAACTATCAGTACTCTCAATATGATAATGTGATTACCTCTATGGAGATGGAGAGGATTCTCAGTGCGACCGGACCATACCACGGACATCTGGTGAGGCCTTCAGACAGGAAGGAACCAAAGAAGATCGCCTGGTTGCAGTGTATCGGTAGTAGAGATAATAACCGCTGTGACAACGGTTACTGTTCTTCAGTCTGCTGCATGTATGCTGTAAAAGAAGCAGTTATGGCCAAAGATCATGCTGCAGGTGATCTTGATACCGCAATTTTCTTTATGGATATGCGGACCTACGGGAAAGAGTTCGAAGGCTATTACGACAGAGCAAGGGAAGAAAAGGGCGTCAGGTTTCTCCGCACCCGGGTACACTCCATTACTGAAGACAGGGAAACCAAAGAGCTGCATATGCTGTATGTCGATGAAGCTGGCAATTCTTTGAAGGAGACCTTTGACATGGTTGTACTCTCCGTTGGTATGGAGACTCCTAAGGAGCTGGTGGACCTGGCTGGAATTCTTGATATTGAGCTTAATGAGGATAGATTTGCGAAAACAGCCGCTTTTAGCCCAGTAAAGACCTCAAGGGACGGTGTATACGTCTGTGGTGCATTTCAGGAACCAAAGGACATCCCATACTCGGTAATGGAAGCAAGTGCTGCAGCATGCTCGGTCCAGTCAGACCTTGCTCAGTCAAGAGGTGCACTCACAAAAGAGAAGACGTATCCTGTACAAAAAGATATACGTGATGAAGAAGTTAAGATAGGTGTGTTTGTTTGTAATTGTGGCACAAACATAGGTGGTTACGTTGATGTTCCAGGGGTTGCAGAGATGGCAAAAACTCTACCTGGTGTAACCTACGTTGAAGAGAATCTCTTTACCTGCAGTCAGGATAGTCAGGATAAAATAAAAGAGGTCATAAAAAAAGAAGGACTCAATCGGATAGTTGTTGCTGCCTGTACTCCAAGAACCCATGAAGAGTTGTTCCAGGAGACCTTACAGGACGCCGGACTCAATAAGTATCTTTTCGATATGGCTAATATCAGGAATCAGTGCTCCTGGGTACACTCTGATGATAAGGAAAAGGCTACAGAGAAGGCAAAAGGTCTCGTTCGCATGTCTGTCGCGAGAAGCAGGCATATTAAATCCCTTGATCAACCAACTATTTCTGTTAACCATAGTGCTCTTGTAGTTGGTGGCGGTGTTGCTGGCATGACCTCAGCTCTTGGTCTTGCTGATCAGGGTTTTCCTGTACATTTACTCGAGCAGGGAAGTGAGCTCGGCGGTAACGCTAAGGGGCTTCTTGCCACCTGGAAGGGTGATTCCATCCCTGAAAATCTTGAAAAGATGATTGATAAAGTTACGAGTCATGAACTTATAAATGTTCATGCTGAAACCACTATAAAACAGAGTGAAGGTTTTATAGGAAACTTCAAAACCACTGTAACCTCAAATGACAGCGAGAAAGTGCTTGAACACGGTGTCGTTATTATGGCTACGGGGGCTGTTGAGTATTCTCCTACTGAGTATCTTTACGGAACTGATGACCGGGTGATGACTCACCTGGGCATGGACAGGGCGATTGCTGAAAACGACCCCCGTGTTGGTGATGCGAATTCGGTTGTCTTTATTCAGTGTGTTGGGTCGAGGGAAGAAGAGCGGCCTTATTGCTCAAAGGTGTGCTGCACACACTCGGTGAAGGCGGCCATAGGCATTAAGGAGCGTAATCCTGAAACAAATGTATTTATTCTCTACCGTGATATCCGTACGTATGGACAGAGGGAGAGGCTCTATAAAAAGGCAAGAGAGCTTGGAGTCATTTTTGTCCGCTACGATAAAGAGAAAAAACCAGCTGTCAGAGAAGAAGATGGAGAACTCTGGATCACTGTAAAAGATCATATTATGCAGACTGATATAGACATCCATGCCGATCTTGTTGTGCTCGCTTCAGCAATTGTACCGCGAGATAATGAAAGTCTTACCAAGATGTTCAAACTTTCATGCTCCAGTGATAATTTCTTTAGCGAGGCCCACGCGAAGCTGAAACCTGTAGAGTTTGCAACTGCAGGTGTTTTTCTTGCTGGAATGGCTCACTACCCTAAACCAATTGAAGAGTCTATCGCCCAGGCAGCCGCAGCCGCATCTCGGGCTGCAGTAACCCTTTCTCAAGATAAGATTACCGCGGCGGGGGTGGTTTCCAACGTCAATGAATTTATGTGCAGGGCATGTGGAGAGTGTGAAAAGGCTTGTCCTTTTAATGCCATAGCAGTTAGTGAGAATGACGATAAAATTCTTAGGGCCATTGTACAAGAAGCTCTGTGTAAAGGATGTGGCATGTGTGCGGTAGCCTGCCCTACTGGAGCCGTCTCAATACATCACTTCGATGATGAGGTTGTTTTGTCCATGGTCGAAGAGGCTTTTGAAGGGTAAACGGGAATTGAAAAAATAGATTCTTGAAACTACAGACAAGGAAGAAAGAATGTCAGGGGAATTTAGTCCAAAAATCATAACATTTGCCTGTAACTGGTGTGCTTACTCAGCTGCAGATCTGGCTGGAGTCAGCAGGTTTCAGTATCCCCCGAATATGCGTATCATTCGAGTGATGTGCACAGGGAGGATAAATCCCAATTTTATTCTCAAAGGTTTTGAAAACGGGGCAGATGGTGTCCTCGTCGCTGGCTGACACATCGGTGACTGTCATTACCTGGATGGTAATGTAAAAGCGGAAAAGGTGTTCGGTTCAGCAAAGGAATTGGCAGTAATGCTTGGGATTGAACCTGATAGGGTTCGCCTTGAGTGGATATCCTCAGCTGAGGGAACTAAGTTTGCCGAGGTAGCTCGAGATTTTACTGAGAGGATTCAGGCTCTGGGACCTTTGAAGATAAAAGAGGTTGCCTGATAGCATCATTTTTTAAAGGCCCTGATGGGAGGTAGATAGTGAATAAGGACATGCTTGTTATTGGTGGAGGAATTGCCGGGATCCAGTCATCGCTGGATCTGGCGGAAATGGGGTTTAAAGTTCATTTGGTTGAGCGCCTACCGAGTATCGGGGGCAAGATGGCTCAGTTGGATAAAACATTCCCCACGAATGACTGCGCCATCTGAATACTTTCGCCTAAGATGCTGGATGTCGGTCGACATCCCAATATAGAGTTGCTGGCGTATAGTGAAGTTGAAGAAGTTTCCGGAAGTGCCGGGTGCTTTACTGCCAAGGTAAGGAAAAAGGCCAGGTATGTGGATGCTGCCAAATGTACTGGCTGTGGAGCCTGTGCAGAGGTGTGTCCCACCGCGGTAACAGACCTGTACAACGAGGGACATTCAACCAGAAAGGCAATATATAGCTGGTTTGCCCAGGGCATTCCTTCCACTCATGCTATTGATACCGATCATTGCCGAGTTTTTAACGGGAAAAAATGTGGAGTCTGCGCCAAAAAATGTGAAGCCGAGGCTATTGACTTTGAACAGCAGGACAAGGTTGTTGAGCTGGAGGTAGGAGCTATAATTGCAGCCAATGGTTATACAATTTTTGATCCCGTTAAGATTCCTGAGTATCGATACAGGGATTTACCTAATGTTATTACGGCCATGGAGTTTGAACGTTTCTTGAGTGCAAGTGGTCCGACCGACGGTCATCTGGACAGACCTTCCGATATTATCGTGAAGAAGGAGATTGCGGACCTTGAAAAGCTTGAAAAAAGAAGTTCAAGGGTAATCACGAGATTGGAGGAAAAACACGGTGCACCATCTGCTGAAGTAGCTGCCAAGTATGATAGTGGTGAAGTCGCTGACGAGCACAAGGATTGGATGGCAAAGTTTGAAGATTACAACAAGCTTACCGAAAAACTGAGTGTCCTTAAAGAAACGGCTGAAACCTTCACAACCGCGAAAAACCTAGCGTTTATACAGTGCGTTGGCTCTCGTGACCTTCGTTTTTTCCCCTTCTGTTCTGGTTACTGCTGCATGCACTCCATTAAAGAGGCTATTATCGCCCACGAGCATGATAACGATACCCACTCAGCTATTTTTGGCATGGATATCCGTGCGGTAGGAAAAGGCTTTGATGAGTACAAGGTTCGCGGCGGGAAAAATTCAAATATTTCTTACAAAAGAAGCAGGGTCGCTGAAATTGTTGGCGGACCAAATGGGAATCCTGTCCTTGTCTATGAAGATACCCAAAAGCAAAAGGTTGTTCATGAAGAGTTCGATCTGGTCATTCTTGCAACTGCTTGTGGTCCCTCCGAAGGGGTGAAAGAATTAAGTGAAATACTTGATATCGAAATAAATCAGTTCGGATTTTTCAAAACTACACCGGAAAATCCGGTGGATACCACTCGGGATGGAATTTTTGTCTGCGGCTGCGGACATAGTCCAATGGATATTCCTGAGTCAGTTGCCCAGGCGAGTAGTGCAGCTGCACGTGCAGTACAGACGGTGACTCACGAAAATCTTCTCCAGGTATCTTAAAAGGATTTTTGCGAAATGAAAAAAAAGAGCGAGAAAAAGAACGAAGATCTAAGGGTAGGCGTCTTTATCTGTGACTGTGGCTCAAACATTGCCGGACATCTTGACTGCCCTGATGTAACCGAATATGCCGCAACACTGCCAGGTGTAGTTTACACCAAAGAGAATCTCTATACCTGCTCGGAAGCGGGCATTTTAGAAATTCAGGACGCCATAAAAAAGAATAACCTCAACAGAGTGGTTGTCGCATCGTGTTCACCACGGACCCATCACCCGTTGTTTGCTAGCTCATGTGAACAGGCAGGAATGAATCCTTATCTTTTTGAGATGGTCAATATCCGTGATCAGTGTTCTTGGGTTCATATGGGACAAAAAGATATTGCCACCTCAAAGGCCAAGGATCTTGTCCGCATGGGTGTTGCGAAATCTATTTCCCTTGAACCTGAAGATGAGATTGAATCTTCAGTTGTTCGCCAAACATTAGTTATTGGTGGTGGAATAGCTGGACTCTCAGTTGCCGAGTCACTTGCTGGTATGGGACTTGAAGTCAATCTAGTGGAAAAATCAGGTAAGCTTGGCGGTCTTATGAATAATCTCCACATACTAGATAGTGGAAGACCTGCTGAAGAGCAGGTTGGTGAGATAGCCGAGAAGGTTTTAAATTCCGAAAACATTACCACTTATGTAGGGGCTGAGGTTAAAGAGATAACTGGATACATTGGAAATTTCCGTGCAACTATACAAGCGGGTGAAGAAACAGTCCAAAAGACTATAGGATCAATAGTTGTCGCAGTTGGTGCTGTTCCATTGGTTGAAAAGGGCTTATTGGGTCATAATGGTAAAAATGTTATTACCCAGATGGAGCTTGAAAATCAGCTGAAAAATGGTGATTTCAAAGCACAAAAAGTTGTTATGATTCAGTGTGCTGGTGCCAGGAATGAAGAGCGAGAATATTGTTCAAGGGTTTGTTGCCTGACTGCTGTAAAAAATGCGATGTTCATAAAAAGCCACAATCCTTTAGCGGATGTTAAAGTTCTTTATCGCGATATGCAGATGTACGGTGATGTGAAGGAAAAGATGCTTTGGGATGCAAGAGGAATGGGCATTAGTTTTGAAGTCTATGACCCGACAAAGCCTCCAAAAGTTTCTGATGATGGTAAGGTTAATTTTCACCATGTAACAATGGGTCAAGACAAAGAAGTTGATGCCGATTTAGTCGTTCTTTCAACACCACTTGTAGCAAGAGAAGGATCTGTAAAAGTAGCCGGTCTGATGCGTGTACCGACAGACAAGAACGGGTTTTTTCTTGAAGCACATGCTAAATTGAGACCTCTTGACTTTGCAGCTGACGGTATATTTGTCTGTGGAAGTGCAAAGTATCCGGTAACGTCTGTTGAAGCTCGTACTCAGGGAATTGGGGTTGCAGCAAGGGTTGCATCAATTCTCTTTAAAGACAAACTGATCAAAAGTGCCATCGTCGCTGAAATAGATGAAGAATCCTGTGTTGGCTGTATGGGCTGTATGAATGTTTGTCCTTATGAAGCAATTATCTTCAATAGGGAAAAAGGAGTGTGCGAAGTACAGGATATACTTTGCAAGGGGTGCGGTAACTGCGCCTCTACGTGTCCGTCACACAGTGCACTGTTAAGAGGTTATAAGCCTGAACAACTATTGGCACAAATACGTGCCATTTAGTACCATGAGAAATTCATTCGAAGTCTACGCTTATATCTTGTGTATTATGAATGAATTTCGTTAAGGTACCTATCAGTTCATCGGGGTTGATTCTGAATGTTTTTCGTTTCATGTGATGTAAGTTTTGAAAGTTAAACAAGAAATATCTTAAACATAAACCAAGGATTAAAGAATGAGTAACGACATTTTTGAGCCCAAGATAGTCTGCTTTTTGTGCACATGGTGAGCGTACGCCGCTGCTGACCTGGCTGGGGTTAGTCGTTTACAGTATCCGGCAAATGTTCGTACTGTCCGGGTAATGTGTAGTGGTTCTGTATCACCGCATCATATTCTCCTCGCTTTTCAAAAGGGGGTAGATGGCGTCTTTGTAGGTGGCTGACACCTCGGTGAATGCAATTACCTGTATGGTAATTATTCTACGAAGAAGCGTGTGACCGTTCTCAAAGAAATGCTCAAGTTTACTGGTATTGAGGAAGAAAGGCTTAAAGCGAGTTGGGTTTCTTCTGCTGAAGCTCCTGAGCTTGTTCATGAGTTTAATACCTTTATTGAGGAATTACGTGAACTCGGTCCATCACCATTGAAAAAAGATTACAGGAAAGAACTGGCATAAGCCTGTTAATGCTGGGAGTAACTATGATTGATGCAATAAAAGGTAAGGTAACAGAACTTCTGGAGTCAGGAGAGATCAAAGGATTTCTTGGTTTGGCTATGCAAAATGGTCATATCGCCCCGCATTTGTATCAGAAGGGTGATGATCTTGCTGACATGATGCTGGGAGATGCTGAAAAGCCTGGAGATGCACGCTATCCATTAAATAAATATCTAATGAATATCACAAGTGCCTACCCTGAAGATAAGTTTGGAGTACTTGTGAGAGGCTGTGATGAGCGTGGCCTTAATACGCTGTATACCTGGAATCAGCTTAAGAATAATAATATTGTACCTGTAGGTATCGGTTGCCCTCAAGAACTTGCCGACAGCTGTGAATGTAGCGAGCCATACCCTAAAAGTATGGTTGCAGGAGATAAGGTGGAGGGTCGAAAATCAGCCGCGGTTGAAGAGATAGATTCCTTGATTCTTACCGATAAGTTTAGTTACTGGATGGGTGAATTTGTAAAATGCATTAAGTGCTATGGCTGCAGTAATGTCTGCCCCATGTGTTTTTGCAATGACTGTAGTCTCAAGTGTGACGAACTGGTTAAAAGGGGCGAAATTCCTCCTGAAATACCCGTTTTTCACCACACCAGAGCGATGCATATGGTTGGGCGTTGTATAGACTGCGGTTTGTGTGAGGAGGCATGCCCTTCTAACATTCCATTGAGGACGCTCTACAAAAAGTTCAACTCCGTCATGGAGGACAAGTTTGATTTTCAGACCGGTTTACGTCCTGGTGTGAGATCACCTTTAAACAAGTTAGAGCCTGTAGAGGGTAACGAAGGGTAAGGGAGCTACTATGGATTACAGGACAGTATTGACAACCTGCACGTACTGTGGCTGCGGCTGCAATGTTTTTCTGGAAGTACTCGATGGGGAACCCATCGGTACAATTCCATGCAAGACCAGTCCGGTCAACGAAGGTAAATTGTGCATTAAAGGATGGAATTTGCATGAGTTTATCAGAAACGCTGGCAGGTTGACTTCACCGCTTATTCGTAAGAACGGTAAACTCGAAGAAGCAACCTGGGATGAGGCCCTTGATTATACAGCATCAAAGCTGAAAGCGATAAAGGAGCAAGATGGATCTGATTCCATCGGCTTTCTTACTTCTGCAAGAGTCACTAACGAGGAAAACTATCTGTTGCAAAAATTCGCAAGAGCGGGAGTTGGTACAAATAATGTAGATCACTGCGCTCGGCTCTGACACTCCTCAACTGTGGCAGGTCTTGCCGCATCTTTTGGAAGTGGAGCGATGACCAACTCCATCGCTGAGTTTGAAAATGCAGAGTGCATCTTCATTATCGGATCCAACACCTCCGTTTCCCATCCCCTGATTGCCACTCGCATCTTTAAAGCGAAGAAGAACGGGGCGACGATTATCGTTGCTGATCCCCGCAAGATACATATCACGGAGATTGCCGATATCCACGTTACTCAGAAAATGGGAACCGATGTCGCACTGTTGAATGGCATTATGAATGTGATTCTCGAGAACGGCTGGCAAGATCAGTCTTTTATCGACGAGCATACGGAAGACTACGACGCTTTTATAAAGGTTGTTGAGCAGTTTACGCCTGAAAAAGCCTCTGAGATTTGCGGGGTTGCTGCAGATGATATCCGCAATATCGCTAAGGCCTATGCAACTGTCGATAAAGCATCTATTATCTACTGCATGGGGATCACACAACATACTACTGGCGTTGACAATGTGAAGTCGCTTGCAAATCTGACAATGATGACAGGAAGCATGGGCAAGGAGAGTTCCGGCCTTAATCCTCTGCGTGGTCAGAACAACGTTCAGGGGGCCTGTGATATGGGGGGGCTACCTAATGTTTTTACTGCCTATCAACCTGTAACCTCCGATGCTGCTGCTGAGAAGTTTGCCAAGGCCTGGGGCGTAGATTCGCTCTCCACAGAGGTTGGCCTGACTATTCCTTATATGCTAGAGGGAATTGAAAACGACACGGTAAAGGCACTCTATGTGGTGGGTGAGAATCCTGTGGTCAGTGATCCCGATGTCAACCATGTCAGGAAGGCTATGGAAAAGGTGGAATTGCTGGTGGTACAGGATATATTCCTGACTGAAACTGCAGAAATGGCAGACGTGGTGTTCCCAGGGGTTTCTTTCGCTGAAAAGGAAGGTACTTTCTCGAATACAGAGCGTCGAGTTTCTCGAGTTCGCCAGGCGGTGGAACCCCGAGGCGATGTGAAGCAAGATTGGCAAATTATCCAAGAGGTTTCTACCAGGTTTGGGTATGAAATGAAGTATGATGGTCCGGAACAGATCTTCGATGAGATGACCGCCCTCACACCTTCTTATGGTGGAATGACATACGAACGGCTTGAAGGCCAGGGTTTGCAGTGGCCGTGTCCAACTCCAGACCACCTGGGTACTCCTGTACTGCATGTGGGCAAAATTGCAAGAGGCAAAGGACTGTTCCATGCCATCGATTTTAAGCCGCCAGCGGAAATAGTTGACGATGCGTATCCCTTCTGGCTCTCAACGGGCCGTGTTTTTGCCCATTATCACACTGGGACAATGACACGAAACTCACCGACACTTGACAGTGAGATCAAAGAGGGGCTTCTTGAGCTCAACGAAGAAGACGCAGTAGAACTCTCCGTCAAAGAGGGTGATGTCGTCAAGATTTCATCCAGAAGAGGGGAGATTGAAGCCAAGGCCCATGTAACCAAGCGGGTGGGAAAAGGTTCTGTCTTTATGCCATTTCACTTCATTGAAAGTTGCGCCAATATTCTTACTAATCCCGCTCACGATCCCATCTGTAAAATACCAGAACTGAAAGTCTGCGCCGTTAATGTAGTCAAGGCGGCATAAACCTGACATATTACCATCTCTTCCGGCACTTTGTGCCGGAAGAGAGTCTTCTTTATTTCAAAGTGTAATTATACTTCAGGATAGGTTGGATAATTCCCGGAATGTCCGGAGGATTTGATTTACGAAGAGAAATTAAAGCCCACCACCGCAATCTTGGAGGGGATGAATATAAAGGGGGCGTGTGTTTACAGACTCAACCGCCCCAGGGCATCTGAGTATACTCTTCAAACACTTTATCGTGGAGTTCTTTAAAGAGCGTTTCATGACCTTTTTCCCATTTAGCCAGCTGCTGAAAAGCCTTTTGGGCGCTACCTGAAGATTGAGCCGCCGCATTGTCATAAAATTCCGAAAGATCTCTCTCTATGAGATAGGCAGTTCTCAGCACGGCGACATCGGGAATCATAGACTCGATGAGGCTCTGGTCGAGAAGCTCTTCCTCGGCTTTGTCTTCAAACCAGCCTTCTGCATCAAGCATTGCTTCTGTCTGGAGTCCTTCATCGCCCTCTGCCTTCATGAGCTTTTGTATATACTCAATATGTTTAAGCTCCTCATCTGCGAGTTTTTGAAAAACCTGAGCTGCTGCGGCATGACCGGCTTTATCGGCATTGCTTTTGAAAAACTGATATCCTTCTTTTTCTCTTTGCAGCGCATATTTAAAAATATTTTGTAAATTCATGGATTTCCTCCCGATTGAAATACGTTAAGAAACAGTGAGAATATAACTGAATCTCCATTATCTTATCGCATTTATGTAACTATATCTATGCTTTTTTATTAAGGTTTATGACAAAAGGATAATATCCTGTCGATTATACTTTTGTGCGTCTGCTTTTGATAATTTTGATTCAGACGTCCATGGTTTGCAGTAACTGATAAAAGTGTCACTAAATGTACTACTATGTGGTATTATGTCTTTTAAAGTAAAGTGCATTCGATGTTACTAACCAGTGAACCATTGAGGAGAATGTTTTAATGGACAAATCGCAGGAAGAAAAACTGGAAGCGATCTACCAGGAAAGCTTGACGAATGGTGACAATATTATCACCGTTCTTCAGCAGATACAGAATACATTTGGGTATGTCCCTGAGGAGAGTGTACATTGGTTTGCCAAAAGAAGTGACATCCCATCCTCAAAATTCTATGGCGTCATTACCTTCTATTCGCAATTCCATCTCGCTCCGCGAGGAAAAAATATAGTCACAGTTTGTGCTGGAACAGTATGTCATGTGAAAGGCGCTCCTCGAATTATTTCAAAAATCCAAGAAGATCTCAAACTGAAAGAAGACCAGGATACCACCAGAGACAAGCAGTTCACTTTGGAACGTGTCAATTGCGTTGGAGCCTGCAGTATTGCACCAGTTGTTCTGGTAAACAATAGGGTGCTTGGCAAGGTGACACCTACCAGCATGGTGAAGAGCCTCAAAGAATATAAGGAATAGACCATGAACAGCGAAGTAATCGTTAATGTATGCATGGGTACAGGTGGCATCGCTGCTGGCGGCGACCAGGTCATGGTTGCTTTTGTCAGCGAATTTGAATCAGCCGGAATAGAAAACGCCACTGTAAAGGAGAAATGCCGGCTGCATAAAGTCGGTTGCCGAGGCTTTTGTGCTAGGGATGTTCTTGTTGATATCTCGGTTGATGGCAATGTGTCCACCTATCAATATATTCAAGAAGATATGGTGCCAAGGCTCGTCAAAGATCATGTCCTGGGTGGGCGGCCGGTAAAAAAGTGGCTGGTGGGTGAGGACTATCATGTTTTCCACGATAATCAGACTAAGATCGTCCTGGCTGATCTTGGTAAAATTGATCCTGAATCTGTAGACGAGTACATAGCCGCCGACGGCTATAAGGCCGCAGAAAAGGTACTCACCACTATGCGGCCAGAAGATGTTATCTCTAGCATTACTGATTCTGGCCTGCGAGGGCGAGGTGGCGGTGGTTTTCCTACGGGTTTGAAGTGGAATTTCTGTGCTGCCAACGATTCTGATCAGTATTACATAGTCTGTAACGCGGATGAGGGCGATCCCGGTGCTTTTATGGATCGCTCAATTATTGAGGGGAATCCTCATGCAGCTATTGAAGGGATGATTATTGGTGCATATGCCATAGGTGCAACAGTCGGCTACATTTATATCCGGGCAGAGTATCCTTTGGCGGTTGACAGGTTGAACAAGGCACTAGTCGATGCAAAAGCCAGAGGATTCCTGGGAGACAAGCTCTTTGGTTCAAAATTTAACTTTACCCTAAAAGTAAAACTTGGCGCGGGTGCTTTTGTTTGTGGCGAAGAGACAGCTCTCATCGCCTCCATAGAAGGAGAGCGTGGCATGCCGAGGGCCAAGCCGCCTTTTCCAGCCAACAAGGGGCTCTGGGGTAAACCCACTATCATCAACAATGTTGAAACCTTTGCCAATATTCCTCCGATTTTGCTCAAAGGTGCTCAGTGGTTCGCCTCCATTGGATCTGAGAAGAGTAAGGGAACCAAGGTCATCGCCCTTACCGGCAAGATCAGAAACACTGGTCTTATTGAAATTCCAATGGGAATGCCACTGAAAGATATAATATACAAAATCGGTGGTGGTATTGAAGGTGACAGACTCTTCAAAGCTGTGCAGACCGGTGGACCATCCGGCGGCTGCATTCCCCAGCAACATATTGACTTGCCAGTAGATTATGAGGGCTTGGCTTCAGTTGGCTCAATGATGGGGTCCGGGGGGATGGTTGTTCTCGATGAGATGGACTGTATGGTCAATATTTCCAAATTCTTTCTTGAGTTCACCCAGGCAGAGTCTTGTGGTAAATGCGTACCGTGTCGGCTTGGAACCAAAAGACTACTGGAGATTCTCACAAGGATTGTCGATGGAGAGGGGAGAAAAGGGGATATTGAACTTCTCCAGGACCTGGCAGAAGACGTTCGTGACTCAAGTCTGTGTGGTTTGGGCATGTCGGCACCGAACCCGATTCTCAGCACCATCAAGTATTTTCGACATGAATACGAAGCACATATCAATCAGAAAAAATGTCCGGCAAAAGTCTGTAACAAACTACTGACTTTCTTTATCCGTGAAGATATGTGTGTTGGTTGCGGTATGTGTGTAAGGGCTTGTTCTGTCAGCGCTATTACGGGAGAAAAAAAGGAACCCCATACAATTAACAATGCAACCTGTATCCAGTGTGGAGCCTGTTTCGACGCCTGTAAATTCAGTGCCGTGTTAAAGGAGTAGTGACGATGATGAATATAACGATAGATGGTAAAGATGTTGACGTTGCCGAGGGAACAACGGTGCTTGAGGCTGCAAAAATGACAGATATTGTCATTCCCACCCTTTGTCACGATGATCGGATTAAGCCCTTTGGCGCGTGCAGGCTCTGTATTGTTGAGATAGCTGGAATGGTTAAGCCAGTGACAGCCTGTACCACCCCGGTAACAGAAGGGATGCTCGTTACAACTCAGAGTGCAAAGCTCTTCAGGTTGCGAAAGACGGTGGTTGAGTTGCTTCTCTCTGACCACCCAAATGATTGTATGACCTGTATCGGAGCCGGTGACTGTACACTGCAGGAGCTTGCCTATCAATACGGCATTCGTGACAACCGCTTTGAAGGCGAAATGAGAGATCATCACCGTGTTGACACGAATCCATTTATTGTAAGACAACAGAATAAATGTGTTCTCTGTGGCCTCTGTGTCAGGGTTTGTGAAGAGGTTCAGGGGGTTGGCGCTATCGGTTTTGCAGAGCGTGGGTTTGAGGCGAAAGTCATCCCACCTTTTGGCAATACTCTTGATTGTGAGTTCTGTGGACAGTGTGTCTCTGTTTGCCCCACCGGAGCGCTCTCCGGGGCTATGTGGGCAGGTAAAGCACGAATGGAAGGAGTTGAGACAACAGACACGACCTGTACCTACTGCGGGTGTGGTTGCAACATCACACTCTCAACCCATGGAGGCCAGGTGATACGGGTCGGTTCTTCGGCCGATAACCACAACAAAGGCTGGCTCTGTGCGAAGGGACGATTCGGTTGCGATTTCATTCATAGCTCTGACAGATTGAAATGGCCCCTGATTCGTAAGGAAAAAGGCGGGAAACTGGAAAGAGCGACCTGGGAAGAAGCGCTTGATCTGGTCGCGTCTAAATTTAGAGAAATTACAGAAAAAAATGGCCCTGACAGTATTGGAGGACTCAGTTCCGCCAGGTGCACCAACGAAGAAAACTATCTGTTCCAGAAGATGTTTCGCGCGGGATTCGGTACGAATAATATTGATCACTGCGCTCGCTACTGACACAGCGCCACTGTGGCCGGTCTGGCCACAAAGTTCGGTTCAGGTGCAATGACCAATTCTGTTGATGAGATAGCCGATACTGACGCAATGTTGGTTATTGGTTCAAATACAACGGAGAACCATCCAATTATAGCACTCAAGATGAAAGAGGCTGTGGCAAAAGGTGCCCAGCTGATAGTTGCCGATCCAAGAAAAATTCCACTGGTGAAGTTTGCAGCCTTGTGGCTGCGTCAACGTCCAGGGACTGATACTGTTCTGCTCAACTCAATCGCCCACGTGATTTTTAATGAAGGGCTTGATGATACACCTTTCATTGAGAAAAGAACCGAGAATTACAAAGTTTTTTCAAAATCGCTTGAGTCATTTACTCCGGAATTCGGAGAGGAAATAACCGGTGTTCCAGCAGCAGATATTATCCGAGCGGCAAGAATTTATGGCTCAGCAGGCCGTGCAGGAATTTATTATGCCATGGGGATCACTCAGCATGTAATGGGCACCAATAACGTCAACGCCATTGGAAACCTGGCGATGATGACCGGAAACCTCGGTAAACATGGTGCCGGTGTCAATCCCCTTCGAGGTCAGAACAATGTTCAGGGTGCCTGTGACATGGGCAGTCTGCCTAATGTATATCCTGGTTACCAGAAGGTAGATGTCCCAGCAGTAAAAGAAAAATTTGAAAAGGCCTGGGGCAGGGTTCTGTCTGACAAGATCGGGACACCAGCTTCGGTTATGACCGATCAGATGATCGAAGGCACTTTAAAAGGGCTCTATATTTTCGGTGAAAATCCGGCTCTGTCCGACCCCAACACCGCTCATTCGGTTAAAGCCTTTAAAAGCCTCGAATTCCTGGTGGTGCAGGATATCTTCATGACCGAGACTGCTAAACTTGCAGATGTTGTGCTTCCCGGGACTTCTTTTGCGGAAAAAGACGGTACTTTTACCTGCTCCGAGCGCCGGGTACAACGAGTTCGTAAGGCAGTTAATCCTCCAGGTGAGGCCAGGCCTGACCTGGATATTATCGATCAGATATATAAACGAGTGATGGGCGAGGGCAACCTGGACGATCCTCCAGATGCTTCGGCAGTATTTGATGAAGTAGCAGGACTATGGCCCGCTCTGGCCGGCATGGACTATAAGCGCATTGATGGTGATGGTCTGCAGTGGCCATGCCCGGCTAAGGGCCATCCAGGGACCACGTTCCTCTATAAAAAGAGTTTCAGCAGAGAAAATGGTAAAGCTCTTTTCTGGGAGGTGCCTTATGTAACATCAGATGAACTACCAGACGAGGAGTATCCTTATGTACTCACCACCGGCCGGGAGCTTTTTCATTACCATACTGGAACTATGACCAGAAGATCTACGGGGCTCAACGCTATTGCACCGGAAGCTTTTGTTGAAATTAATCCGGTGGATGCAGACAAGATTGGTCTGGCCAATGGAGAAAAGCTAACAGTACGTTCGCGGCGAGGTGAGATCAGTCTGAAGGCCAGAGTAAGCACAATTGTCCCGCCAAAGGTTGTCTTTATTCCGTTCCATTACACCGAGGCGCCTGCAAATCTACTTACCAATAATGCAATGGACCCGGTTTGTAAAATCATGGAAGCAAAAGTTTGTGCAGTCAATCTAGAGTTGCAATAAGTGTGATGTTGTAATATTTTACTGTCGATGTCTCGTCAAAAATGGGAAGTTGGACTGTACTGTACCAGCTTTCCAGTTTTTTTGGCTAAACGGTTGGAAAATTCTACTTTGAACTGAGCGCAATGGGTAATAGCATAGTTATTGAGACAGCGTCCCTTGCTCTAACCGAGTGTGAGAGTATTGTCATTGTACCTGAGAGAGCCATACAGGAGGCTGGTTATATCAAAACCTTTACGATAAAAGACAGTGCTTATGCCAAACATGAATACCATGCAATGGCGCAGATGGCCTATTTTCAATTTCAGGATGATGAACTGGATGTCGTGGAAGTTGATTCTGTGGTAACTGTCACCAGCGGCGAAGAAATTTTTGAATTAGTGGACGGGTTGATTTTGTGTCGAGTTGAGGATGGCTCTTTTCCTATAGTTGCCCATAAGATGCAGAACAAAAAGAAGTTGCTCGAGGCTGCCTACAGGTATTGTACCCGCTGGGTTCGCCTGGATATTTAGTACCTTACTCCGTAAAAGTTGTAACAAAAAACAAGAAAATACGGATTCGGTTTTATATTATATGGTTATAAGTACTCACTAGGTACTTACTTACCTTTACCGGTGTTAAAATCAATAAAATGAGGTGACAGAGTGAAGGAAGGTAGTGTCTCTTCGCGACAGCGTATTGTTGTCTTTCAGCAGAACGGAAGCGGCGAACAAAAGATAGCGGGGGTGAGGGCCTATGGAGGTGATCTCTTTGAGCTGGAAGTAGTTAATATTGATGCGATATTTCTGCCAGTCTTGGATGATACCAGTGAGTATCTTCCGGATGAGATCTCCTGTGATCTGGTTCTGGATTTTTTACGGCATAATGACTTGTCCGCTGACCTTGCGGTGCTATGCGCTAAAAAAAATATTCCCATAATAGCTTCGGGAAAGAAAATCACCGGAGAGGGACTCTTCACTCCGCCGACCTGATGTGGTCTTCCGAGGCAGGTTGGCCTTGGTGATTATGGTGATACTTTTGGAGCTCCTGAATTTGAGGTTGAAGTTGAGGACGGTACTATTGCAAATGTGCGGGTGGTGCGAGGCGCGCCCTGTGGCGCAACCTGGGAAGTAGCAAAACGACTCATTGGTCACCCGGTAGACGACGCGGCACGGAAGGCTGGACTCGATACCCAGTTTTACTGTTCTGCAAACCCCGCAGGCTGGGATCCCCTTTGGGGCAAAAGTCCTGTTCATTTTGCAGGGAAAATTCACAGCAAGGAGTTGCAGAAGGCTCTAGAGAAAGTACTTGCTCTTCTTTGAAGCAGCGAATCCTCGAGGTCATTAGTACCTTACTCAGTAAAAGCTGTAACAAAAAACAAGAAAATCAGAACTCTTGATCTAGTCC
>JAWSVG010000116.1:0-17876 GCA_033852035.1 Desulfocapsaceae bacterium
TTTGAACTTCATGGCGTCTTCGTCAGTACCAATGATTGAGTTGTAATGCATGGGGATCGCAACCGATGGTTTTATCAGTGTGACCGCCTTTGCTGCTTCTTCTGCCGTCATCACATAGGTACCAGATACAGGCAACAGAACAATATCTGCTGTCATCTTCGTCATTTCTGGTATCAGATCCGTGTCGCCTGCGTGGTAGATTCGCTCACCGTTTATGGTAATAACAAAACCCAACCAGTTTTTTTCTTTAGGATGGAATTTTTTGTCTATATTATAGGCCGCCACAGCTTCTACCTGGATCCCCTTGGCTTCTTCGACACCACCAGGCCTGATGACTTTGATATCGACACCAAGAGTCGCATCAGACAGTTTCTCGGCAGATTCGGGCTCAGTGATAACAACCGTAGAATCTTTTATACATCTGGCAATATCCTCAACTGAGCAGTGGTCATAGTGAGAGTGAGTGATCAGAATGATATCTGCCTTTCGAGCCGATTCAATTTGAAAAGGATCGATCACCAAAGTGATATCGT
Organism: Desulfocapsaceae bacterium; assembly: GCA_033852035.1. Classification (GTDB taxonomy): domain Bacteria; phylum Desulfobacterota; class Desulfobulbia; order Desulfobulbales; family Desulfocapsaceae; genus Desulforhopalus_A. Next base: position 534 of record JAWSVG010000116.1, read on the forward strand.
TGGTCGAAATTTCAAAACCATCGTGGCCCAGCCACTTGATATTGTTCAATAGATTCACTGACATTTAGTCTTTTCCTTTCCTGTTTGGTTTCATTATCCTACGCGCCACACCACATCAAGTACTGTGCCGTCGACCCATTTAACAATTGCAGTAACATCCCCGGTAGGTGACAGATCTGCAGGTTTCCCACAGATTTTTTCGGCTATTTCCTTAAGCTCTTCTATGGGCTTTATTGGCAGAGAACTGCCTTTAACTGCAGCGAGCAAATCCTGCCGCCTCGGGTTGATCGCAATACCCCGCTCAGTCACCACCACATCAATCAGTTCTCCTGGACCACAGAGCGTCGTTACCTGGTCCCGGACAACCGGTATTCGATTCCTGAAAAGAGGGACGGGCAGGATGACACATTTACCGAATAGGCAATTTTGCCAGCCGCCGATCCCATGGGCCAGTAAGCCGTCTGAATGGGTAACTACGTTGGCATTAAAGTCAACATCAACCTCGGTTGCGCCAAGGATGACCACATCCAGCAGGGAAGAAAAATTTCCTTTCCCGTGGTAGTTGTAACTATTAAAGGGAGACGTGTTAATATGGTTACTGTTTTGGGCTATGGACTGAATGCCGGCAAGGTCAAATGCCTGATCGTCCAATATATAGTCAAGAACCCCTTCTTCCAACATGCGCACCAGGCTGGCATTGCTGCCACCATGCGCAAAGCGGGCTTTGAGGTTTTTCTGCGTCAGGCTTTTGCTGAAGTAGTCACTGATGGCAAGGGCGGTACCACCGGCTCCAGCTTGGTATGAAAATCCGTCGTGGATGAGTTTGGCTTCATCGCAGAAACGAGCGGTCAACTCCGCCAGGAGAAGGCGATCAGGACTTTTAGTCACCTTGGTGGTTCCGGACATTATCTTTTCAGGAATCCCGACCTGTTCAACCAGCACTGTGTAATCTACGTTATTGCCCTTAATCTCCATGGGCATACAGGGAAAGGGGACCAGATTGTCGGTGACGACTATAACGCAGTCTGCATATTCGGCATCAGCCAGGGCGTATCCCAGTTGTCCACAGGCCGCCGGCCCATTGAGGCCATTAGCATTGCCGAAAGTATCGGCCGCCGGGGCGGCAATAATGGCGATATCAATGTGCAATTCGCCATCCTGAATAGCCTGGTACCTGCCTCCATGGGAACGTAGCACACCAACCCCACTCATTTTCCCTTCTGAACAGAAGGTGCCGAGAGAACTGTTCATGCTGCCCTCAATATGGTGAATGACCCCATTTAGCAGATGCTCAATTATCGGTTTGTGACACGGAAAAGATGCAGATGGAGCCCAGATTAAATCTTTTATCCCAAGCTCGGCAGCGATTTCAAATACCAGTTGAGCAATGACATCGCCATCCCGGAAATGGTGGTGGGTAGAAAGAGTCATGCCATTTTTCAAACCTGCCTTCAGGAGGGCCTCCTTCAGATTGGGCAACAATTTATTACCATCGGCGGGATAATCTGCACAGGTTGCTATCGGCACGCCATATTTTCGTCCGGTAGGTCTGTGTTTACCAACGCCCTTGTAGGGGACCTGGGCCTGACCGTTGACGATGGATGGAACCTTTCTGCCGGCTTCGTTAATTACAAAGGATCTTTCAGACATTTTCAGCTCTCCAATTTTCGGAAAGGATATTCAGTGTGACAGCCTGATCTATGGTTTGCTGAGCACGTTCCACTACCGGTGGATCTATCATCTTACTGCCAAGAGACACCACGCCCAGCCCATTTTTAGTGGCTTCATCGAAGGCTAAGACAATCTTTTTTGCCTTGTCTATATCTGCTGGATCGGGCGAATAGCCGGCATGAATGATCGGTATCTGCCGAGGATGAATACAACCCATTCCCTCAAAACCAATGCTCTTCGAGTGGCGGATGGTTTGTGCAAGAGCATCCATATTGCCTACGTCTGAAAAAACAGAATCGATGGCTTGAATGTTGTGACACTTACAGATATTGACAAGATGACTTCTCGCATAAAAAGATTCCGTCCCCTCGAAGGTACGCTTCACGCCGATGTCAGCTGTGAAATCTTCAAGGCCGATGGTTATGGCGACAATATTGTCAGCACTGCCAGCGATCTCTGCAGCGTTGAAAATCCCCTTGCTGCTTTCGATAATAGGCATAAGAAAGACTTCCCTTTCAGTCTTGTCAGCTGCGTTGATCCGGGCAATCTCCTGGTTAATCTGGTGAACCGTTTCGGCGGATTCACATTTAGGGATCAGGATGACGTGAACATTATGTGGGATGACTTGCGGCAGGTCATCAAGCCCCATGGGGAGTTGGTTTATTCGAACCATCCTCTCGGCGCCGAGAAAATCGATTTGCCGCAAGGCGTTTCGTACCAGAAAACGTGCTTCTCTCTTTTTAGAGACCGCCACAGAGTCTTCCAGATCAAGAATGATCGCATTGGGTTGATGCACACCGGCGTTGATCATCATTTTAGGTGAGTTTCCAGGCAGGTAGAGCCTGGATAAACGCATCCGGTTTTTTTGCGACGAATAGCAGTTTTCCTGAAGCATTTCTCCCAGAAAACTCTTTTTTGTTTCAATAGCCTGCGTAATGCATGCTTCGATCCGGGCAGCGAGGACGAAATCCAGTGCGCCGGTATCCTCAATAAGAACCCGACCGGAGGTGAGCCCAAAAAGACCGAACACCTGATGTGCAAGATTTTTGATGGTATTGCCATAGAGCTGCTGGACACTACTGTTAATTTCTATGTCCAGCTTCCCGCTTGCCGCAGGTTCAAAGCTTACGAAACAGTCTCCCCTGGCATGTTGACCTCTATTGCCTGCTGTTATGGTGTTTGTCATGACACGTCTCCCTGCACTTCTTTGCGACTTGGAAAGTTGAAACTAATCCCGACTTATTTTCGTTTATCGGGGTTAGTTTTGGAGTGTCTCCACCGCCGTTTTTATTATCTTGCTTTCTTCCAATTCTTTAATTTCACTGTCGTTTTTACCAAGAGATTTAAGGATCTCAACGGTGTCATGACCAATGGCAGTGCGACCTGTATGGCGAATCTCACCCGGCGTTTTTGAAAATTTTGCGGGAATGTTTGCCATTCGCATAGGACCTAAATCGTCATCATCAATCTGAATAATTGTTTCGCGCGCTTGATATTGGGGGTCATTCATGATCTGAGCAATGTCGTACACCGGGGCAATAGGTACTTCGAATTCTTCAAGCCTCTCCATAACGACATCCAGGGGATGGTTATTGATCCAATCCGCAATAATTCCATCAACTTCATCTCCGTTTGCCAGCCGTTGTTGTTGGTCAGCATATTTCGGGTTGTCTACCATGTCGTCTCTGCCTATAGCTTTGAACAGTCTGAAAGCCATGTCACTGGCAGAGGCCGATATGGCAACCCAGCGACCGTCGGAAGTTTCATACGCGTTACGAGGTACCCCGCGGGTAGAACGATTGCCAAACCGGTTTTGAATCCTGCCCAACTGGTCGTATTCAATAGCCTGCGGGCCGAGAACCGAGAAAAGGGATTCAAATATACTGAGGTCAATAACCTGGCCAGTCTTACCATGTACATCCCGGTGATAGAGTGCCATCATGACCGAATAGGCACCGACAAGAGAGGTAACGCCGTCTCCTAAGGCAAACGACGGGAGGGTTGGCGGGCCATCTGCCTGGCCAGTTATATGGGCAAAACCACTAAATACTTCAGCGAGGGTGCCAAATCCTGGGCGATCCTTGTATGGACCGGTTTGGCCCCAGCCGGTAATCCTTATAAAAATTAAGCCGGGATTTTTTGCTGCAAGTGTCTCGTAATCGAGTCCCCATTCTTCCATTTTTCCGGGCCGGTAGCTTTCGATCAGAATGTCAACGTCAGCTGCAATTTGGCGTACTATCTGCTGGCCTTTGGCGCTGTTAAGATTAATGGAAAGAAGTTTTTTGCCACGGCCATGTGATTTCCACGCCAGAGGAACACCGTCTTTTTTATGGCCCCAATTGCGAATATAGTCACCAATTTTGGGATGCTCTACCTTGATGACGTCTGCTCCAAAATCAGCGAGAATTGTTGAAATACCAGGCCCTGCGATCAAGTTTGAAAGGTCAAGTACTTTAACGGCTTGAAGCATCTGCTCGTTCTTTTGCTCCATGAGATTATCACCTTGTTGTTATGAATTTGATAAGTTGTCTACAGAAGGCGGACCAATCCCTTTACGCTCATAAATCGTCTGAATGACAATGGTACGCTTTGCTGCTTAATTTTTTAAAGCTTCAGAAATTACTCCGTGTGTCGGGGTAAATAGTCCTTTCCTGTATTAGTTTCTTTTGGCTGAATCAGATTTTGGGTCATATAAAAAGGGAAAATCAAAATTGCCTTTTTGCTGAAAGCTGGTTTTGATATCGGAAATGTCCCTGAAAATACGTCGAATTAACTTGAAGTAGAGATGAGTTATAACCAGCAGATCCACGGTTAGGGCAAAAAACGCATGTAGGCCAAAAAAGAAACTTGCCTTTTCCCCAAAGCCCAGGCTCACAAGGCCGGTTACTCCCAGAACAGGGATCATAACGGCGAGATAGAAGAACCAGAACTTGTGATAGGTGTTGAATTCCCGCCAGTTAGGTAAAGGATTGCGTCCAGGTTTGACCAGATACCTCCAGAAGCCCTTGAGCCAATCAAGATCAGATTTGTCAAAATGAAATGAATTTTTAATAGCCCGCTTGAGATGAGCTTTGTCGATGAAAAAGTACAAAAATGGGACCAGCATCAGCAGGATACCCGCGCTTAGATGCGAGAGTTGGAAAAGGGTCTGCTGCCAGTCGGGAATTACTTCTTTGTAGTGATAAAGAAATATTCCGGTCGAGGCCAAGGTGAAAATCAGGGTCGCCAGAGCGACGTGAACAATTTTTTCACTCCTGCGAAAACCGACAACGAATTCCTTGGTGGTTTTTCCCACCTGGGGGCAGGCACGAACACAGGCATAACACCGGCGGCATTCGTCATCGACAGTGTTTTCAAGGAACATTGAAGTACGACGGTTCAGTAAGAAAACGAATCTTTTTTTCTCACGGATAACCGGGCAGGCGTCAACACAGTTGCCACAGGCCAGGCAGCCCTTGTCACCGGTGACTGGTTCATTATTTACCATGCGGTTATTCGTCCGAACACCCTCTGAGAAAAGTCGCATTCGTGGGACAGGACTCCTGTTATCATCAAGGAGACGAGTAAGGTTCTGGGATTTTGACAATTTTTGATACGATGTCATTTTATTCCTCTTTATGTAATGACTACAAGCACTAGCCAAGAACGGCAGTTCCACGCCTCGGTTCAACAAGACAGCATGGCCTGACCGACACAATGCGTACACCGCTGGCTCTTGCCGGACCTATTTTCAAAAAACAACCCAGAACCGTGGTATTGCCACCAAGTCCAAGGGGACCGACCTGGGTGCTGTTGATATCAGCAACAACTTTTTTCTCAAGTTCGTTTTGGTTGTCTAAATTGCCTTCGGCCATGGCCTGGAGCATCATAGAGGAAGCCTCTACCTGGCTGCGGCCAATGCCAATCGCCAAGGTCGTTGGTGTACAGCCAAGAGATTGTACTTCCTGTTTCATCCACGATGTTGCTTCATCAAGTACCGTGTGGATAGAGCGACGGTGATAGACCCGGCGGGTTTTTGCCCGGATCTCAGGGCCACCGCCGAGCATTAACACTGTTAACTTCAATTGATTACCGGGGACGGAGCGTATGCTGACCGGTGCCAGCTCAAGTTTTGCGGGATCAGTGTACAGCCCGCAGGATTGTTCGATTCTTTCGATATCGCTTCCCTTTACCGCCATTGGCCGACCTGGTAATTGCCTGAGGCCGTCTGCAACTCCGGCTTCAAAGGCCGCAAGCCAACCGGTCGGCAGCTCACATTCCTCTCCGATGTAGACAATGGCGTGGGGTATGCCGGTATCATCGCAGAGCGGTAATTGCTCCTGCTTGGCTACCTCACCATTTTGGTAGATTTGATCGAGTACCCAACGTGCTATATTGTTTTTCTCATCAGCAATGACTCGTTGGTAGGCTTTGAATTGGTCTTCACGGTACGTGGTGCCAGCTTCTACCAGGCAGCGCGCGGCCGCTTCCTGGATTTTTATTGTCGAAATTTTCATATGAGCCCCCTGAAAAATCACCTGTCGAAGATATTTTGGCCGTGAGCCGCTGCAATTATTCCGGGAAGACCGTTTACCTCGATCTCGTAGAGTGCCTCCATCCCTTCTTCCGGGAAAGCCAACACCTTTTGTGACTTGATTCTGTGAGAAAAAAGTGCAGTTACCGGTGGAGTGACGACAAAAACGGAATTGAAGCTGTGCAGCGCTTCTATTGTCTTGGAACTGAGAGAGCCTTTCCCCAAATGGATGCGCACACCTGCTTTGGCCAGTTCGGGGATGCTTTCCTCTATCTCCGCTTTATTGCTGGTGGTAGGACCGATACCGGCAGGACTGACTGCTGTATGAAAAATGACCGCCCCTGCAAGACCAAGTTGTTCGACCTTAGGATCGTTTTTACGTATAAGTTCAACGATTTTTGGCAGTACTGCGTCTCGGCCGCAGAGAACCCTTCCATGAATTTCTACCTGGGTGCCAATGGCCAGCTCGGCGATTTGTTCTACGCTTATAGGAGTATTGAGTCGTATCATAGTCAGACTGCCTTTCCTTTGGTATCCTGGAATTTTTTGTACATGACCATCAGGTCATCCGTGCTCATACTTTGGAGTTGAGTCAATTCAGCAGTATAAACTCCGGACTTGATATCATTTAGTCGTTCTGCAATCGGGGATACTGCCTCATACGCTTTTTTACCTACCATCCGGCGGACCAGCATGGCGATATTAAAGGGGGCCAGCTCTGCAGGACAGCGGGCTGCACACATACCGCACATAATGCAATCCATGGAGAGTTTTGTGACCTTGTCCCAATCACCTTGAAGTGCAGCTGAAACGTAGTCCATGACTTCCAGCTCCATAGGGCAGGAGCGGGTACAGGTATTGCACCCCATGCATCTGAGAAGTTCAGGATACAGACTGACAACGCGTTCCTCCGTCGGTTCAATTGTCTGGATATCATATGACGCTTTATGGGCAGGCACATAAGGGAGCTGGACGAGGAAAGTGTTTTCCTCAGCAACGGTTTGGCAAGCCAGGCCAATTTTCCATTTATAGTCATCTTTTTTGCGGTAGATGGTAACACAGGCACCGCACACTCCACCTCGACAACCACATCCACGAGTCAGCTGGTAACCGGAATATTCGAGGGCTTTCATGATGGTGAGCCCTTCAGGAACCTCGTATTTCTTTCCCATGATGTAAATCGGGATCATTTGCAAGATATCGGCGCTTCCCATATCTATAACTCCTCTGCGCGCTTACACATGTTTGATGTTGGTCAAGGCTTTCTCGAATCGGTAATCCGGGAGAAGCATTGGTGAAGTGATGTCGGTCTGAACACCGGCATCTGTCAGTTCTTTTTCAAATTGCGAGATATGTTCGAGGGATAATTTACCGGACTGTACTTTTTGTGCTTTCTCGGCTGCTGCTCTTCCTGAGCGCCGGCCAAAAACGAAAATATCCAAAAGCGAATTAGATCCCAAACGATTCTGTCCATGTACTCCCCCGGAAACCTCCCCGGCCGCGTAAAGGTTGGGCACAACCGTCTCCCCGGCAGGATTAATCGCGATGCCCCCATTTTGATAATGTTGAGTCGGATAGATCAGAATGGGTTCAACTACCGGATCAATACCATATTCTTTAAACCGAGCGTAAATACCGGCAAAACGACTTCTGAACATACCGGGGCCGTGAATGAGATCGATCAGGGGGGTGTCGAGCCATGCACCCTGCATGCCCGTAGGAGTCTGGATGCCGTTTTTTCTGTCCCCACATTCACGAATGATTGCAGCAGCAAGGGCGTCACGGGTCTCAAGAGATGCGGCAAACATCTCTCCATCTTTATTGAGGACCTGTGCCCCTTGAGCGCGAAGGGCCTCCGAGATAAGCAATCCCAATACTTGCTCGGGCCAGGCAGTTCCAGTTGGATGAAACTGCACCGACTCAGCGTAAATCATTTTCGCCCCGGTCCGGTAAGCCATGATCAAACCGTCCGCCGTGGCTCCGTAATGGTTTGAGGTAGGAAAGCCCAGCGGGTGTAGCCGTCCCATGCCGCCGGTTGCCAGGATGGTGCACTTGGCCTGGACGACAAAACTTTTATTAATGTCGAGGTTCTGCAGCACAGCGCCGGCACATTGCCCTTTGTCGTCCATGAGTAATTCGACGGCGGCACTGAATTCCAACGGCTCAATCCCCTTGTTGCGGACTTCGTCTCCGAGCACCCGCATAATCTCAAGACCTGTCAGGTCTTTGATCGAGTGTGATCGGCGTCGGCTATGTCCACCTGGCCTGTGGGTGAAATAAGATCCATCCGCGACTCGGTCAAAATTAACACCCAGCGAAGAAAGCCAATCAACGATAAAGGGTGCCTCATTGACAAGCGCTTCGACCAGTTCCGGGACATTGGTCCCTCTGCCGCCAATTAAGGTGTCTACATAATGGACAATGGGGGAGTCCTCTTTGGTGGTCGCGGCACCTATGCCACCTTCGGCCATTATCGTATTGGAGTCACCCATTCGTAACTTGGTTGCCAGCATGACCTCGGCTCCGTTTTCACGAGCTGAGATAGCCGCTGAAAGGCCGGCGCCTCCACTGCCGATTACCAGGACATCTGTTTTGTAATCCACCTTATTCAAGTCAATCTGCCGGTAATTCAATCGACTGGGGGCTTCAAGGAGATCGGCCAACTCAGAAGGGACCAGGTTGCCTGTATTCACACCAACTTGGAGCGCCCGCTTCACCTTCTCATTGAAATCCGGATGGTAGTCCTGCAATAATTTGCCCTTGTCGGCCACAGTCAGCTCTGGATAGGATGAGCTGATCCGGTCCTTTCGTGAGGCAGCTGCCTGCTGAATGGAAGGTTGCATAATTGCTGGGTAGCTCATAATCCTGTACCCCTCTGTTTCTGGAATTTATTAGTAAAATTTATCATTTACTCTTCTCTTTGTTTAATATCTCAGAGCCTGTCAGAAAGATGTCCGGCTGTTTCCACAACCACACTCAGCAATTGCTGAATCTGTTCTGTGTCCATGCGGTTTGAAGGCCCTGATATGGTTAAAGACCCAACTAGTTTCTTGTTTATATTGAAGACAGGAGCGGCAATGGAATGCGCTCCGGGTGTGTTTTCCCCCAGACTTATGGCATATCCCTGTTGTCGTGTGGTCTCGATGCTGCTAACAAGTTTTTGGGTATCGAATTCTGAATTAGTAATTACTTCCTCCAGCCATTCTTTTGGTCCAAAGCTTAATAAAACTTTGCTTGCGGCTCCACTCCGGCAGAGCAGATGGCGCTGTCCTTCCTGGATTGCATAGCGGATAGCATGATTGCCTTCCTCGCGAGCAAGAGCAACCCTCTCAATTCCGTCTCGTACATAGAGAGTTGCTGATTCTCCGGTATCAAGGGCCAGCTGTTTAAGTACAGGGCGAATCAGTATTTCAACTTGGTTAATCTTTTCAAAAGATTTGGCTATGATAGGTAGTTTTACACCGGGGTGATACGTTTTGGTGTCTGGATTGGCTACCACATATCCTCGGCTCTCCAGGGTACCGATTAAGCGCATGGCCCTGCTTCTGGTAAGGCCAGTGATGTCAATAATTTCTTTAAGGGTCAGTGAAGAATGACCCTGGAAACAATCGAGTATATCTAAGGCACTGAGTACTGCGTCAACGTGTCTGGATGCTTCTTTGCTCTGGTTTTTCATAAAGGTGGTCTCCTGGAGTCTATTGTATAGATAGAGTGTCTATTTTTTACCAACTCAACAGTTCAATGTCAAGGTAAATGTTGTATACATTAACATTATTGGACTTGGAAACAACCTGTCATGGATTACGTACTGAAGCGGTGTGCATAACCGGACCAGGGGAAAGGCACTTGCGTTTAAATATAGTTAGGTTAAGGCTTCGAAGTTTGGAGCATTTGCTCACCCTTTAATACGAATTAAGGTCTTGACGCGATCAGGTTGTGAGAACCCTTCCAAAGATTCCGATAATTTTTCAATGGGATAAATACCACTGATCAGCGGCTCGGTCAGGATCTTGCCATTTGCAAGCAGTTCCAGCACCGCGGGAAATTCGTTGGTGTAGATCATGGATCCGTAGATTTTCAATTCTTTCCGGACAATGGCACTGGACAGTATGGGGTGAGGTGTTCCCGGCAGTCCCAATATCACAATAGATGCACCTGGCGCTGCAATTTCAATAGCCAGGCTCAACGCATTTGGTGCTCCGCTGGTCTCATAAATAACATCGAATGGCCCGTGTTCTTTCAGGGCCTTGAAGTCACTCGTTCCAGCAGTTGCGCCGATACGTTCTGAAAGGGACAGGCGCTGCTCGACGAGATCAGTTGTATAGGCCTGCGCACCTTCATTGACTATAAGTTGGACCATTAGCAGGCCAATTACTCCAGCACCGAAAACGAGTGCCCGCTGTCCTTTTTTGGGCTTGGCTTTATTTAAACCATGTAGGGCGACCGCTGCTGGTTCAGTAAAAACGGCAATTTCATTGCTGAGGCTCTCAGGAACCGGACACACGCTATGGCCTGGAACTGCAATGTATTGACCGAATACACCGTTGACGTCCAGGCCGATACGAATCTTCTTTGGACATATGTTTGCTAAGCCACTCAAGCATACGGAGCATACGCCGCAGCCATAATTGGGTTGAATCACTACACGCTGATCAGGCTGTAGATGATTAACGGATTTTCCTAGGGCCACGATGTGGCCAACGGCCTCATGGCCGGGGATGACCGGGAGCGGTACCTCACATTTGCCATAATACAGTGAAGCGTCGGACCCGCAAATGGCAGCCATTTCAACTTCAATAAGCACTTCATTGGCTTTAATGGCTGGCTTTTCAACTTCAGTTATGCTGAGCTCACCCGGTTTTGACAAAAACGCACACTTCATAATAGCCTCGCTGTTATTCTGTCTCTGTAAAAAAGATAGCAGAGGCAAGTAAGGGGAACGTGACACCGTTCCCCTTTGTTTATACCCGAGGAAACTTTCTTAGAAAGTTTCGGTATTATAGAATTCGCCAAAAAGCTCTTCTTCACTTGGACGATCTTCAGCTATCGGTCGGCTCACCCATGTTACATTCATATAGTGTTTGAGTGAGACGTTTTCGTTGGTAATATTGCCTCCCCATATCCCGCAACCCATGCTGGATGTCATGGGCATGCCATTGTTGAAGGCTCCAGCATTTGCTTTAGATTGAGGCTGACGAACCATGATGCGGCTGACCGGCATTCTCAGAGCGAGCTGGTTGATATGGTCATCATTGAAGGAGTAAATGCCGCAGGAGTGGCCTTTGCCCCCAACTTCGTATATTTTCTTAAGCATTTCCAGTGCATTGTCGAATTTACCCTGGTATTTAAAGATAGCGAGAACGGGAGACAGTTTCTCGCCCGAAAAAACATGCTGCTTGCCGATCTTATCCTCGGGGACAATGATGAATTTTTTTCCCTCTGGAAGACTAAAGCCTGCTTCCTTGGCTACCTTGGCGGCCGGACAAGCTACAGTCTCAATGGTTCGGTGGTTTTCTTCGTCCCACATGGCTACCCGCAGCTTTTCTTTTTCATCTGCCGAAACCAGGTAGCCACCTTCTTTCTGCAACTGTTCCAAAAAACTGTCGTACTTTGATTCATGAACAACCAGGTTGCCATCTGAAGAACAGCCGGAGCCATTGTCCGAAGTTTTGCTGATCCGCGTATTGCGGGCAGCCTCTATCACATCAGTGGTCTCATCAAATACCATCGTTGCGTTACCGGCACCTACGCCGTAGGCTGGTTTTCCGGAGCTGTAGGCAGATTTAACCATTGCCGGCCCACCTGTAGCGATAGTGAGATCACAGGCAGCCATCAGTTCCTGAGCGATGGGAATGCTTGGTTTTTCGATGACCTGGAATAAATCCTCGGGTGCTCCTTGTTTTCTCAGTGCCGTACGGAGGACATTGATCATATCCTTGGTGGCATTTATGCTCCGGGGATGGGGGGCATAGATCACCGCATCCTTGCACTTCAAGGCATAGATAGCACAACCTGGCGGAGTGATATCGGGATTAGTGGTAGGAATCAGGGAGGCGATGACACCCGCAGGCTTGGCATATTTTGCGATACCCTTTTCCGGAATATCTTCGATAATACCCATACTGGGTTGACGAAGGGCATCCCGTAGTACGCCCTGGATTTTGAATCGTCGAGCTGGTCTCCCTTCCCAGTCGCCAAGGCCGCATTCTTCCACCCCGGCACGGGCTATCCGGGTAAATGTTTTTTCATTTCCCGCGGCCCAAGCAATCGCCTGACAGAGTCTGTCAATGGTCTTTTGATCATAATCTTCTATGGCCTTCATTGCTGCCCGGGATTTTGCCACTAATGTTTGTACAATTTGCTTTTCTTCTTCGGTAATTTCTCGTGCCATTGCGTGCTCCTTATTGGCTCAAAGCAGAAGCGAGCCGATTTAATAAATTGAGTTAGTCAGTACTGACGTGGGAGACATCTTTCCCCGGCGAATAAATGTCCAAAATATTCCAATGTCCGGTGGTCGGTGTGGGATTGTTCCGCATGGCCACATCTATCAAGGTCGGTTTTCCAGATTCAATGGCCTGTGTCAAAGCAGGCAGGAACTGCTCGGCGGATTCAATTGTTATACCGGTTACCCCATAGGACTCAGCCAGGGCGGCATAGTTGGGTGACGTTGAGACGCCATCTCTTTCAAATATCGAACCAAAGGTTGTTCCAAAGTGTGCTTTTTCCAATCCAGCAATAGTACCGAAGGCATTGTTGTTCATTACCACCCAGATGACGGCGGCCCGCTCGTGGACAGCCGTTGCCAGCACCGATGGGTTTTGGCCAAAACCACCATCACCAACGAGTGAGACGACGACACGATCCGGACAGGCGATCTTCGCTCCCACGGCAGCGGGAGAACCAAAGCCCATGGTAGCAAGTCCGCCAGGCACCTGGATGGAGCCCGGTTCGTAGATTGGGAACTGTTGGCCGACCCCATTTTTGTTCCAGCCTACATCGGTGGTAATAATCGCATTTCTAGGAAGAGCAGTTCTCAGGTCGGCAAGAATTCGCTCGGGCATCATTGGAAAGGAGTCACTTTCCATCATTTTTCTGTTGCCTTGTACAAAGTCTTTCTTATAGGCAGCAATTTCTTCGACCAATTCCGGTTTTTGGATGCCAACTGGATAGAGTTCCTTGGCAGTCCTGGTCAGGATTGTGAGGGCCTGTTTCAGATCAGCGACAACGCCAATTTCAACAGGGTAGTTTCTGCCGATCTCGTTTGGTTCGATATCAATTTGCAATAATTTGGATTGCTCGGGAATATTGAAGGTGAACTCCGGTTCCCATGAACTGCAATCAGCCTCTTTGAACCGAGTGCCCATACCAAGAATACAATCGGCATTCAGGCAGCTGTTGTTGATATACTTAGTGCCCCAAAAGCCACTCATACCTAAGGTGAGCGGGTGGTCATCCGGAAGTGCACCTTTGCCCATCACGCTGTGAGCAACCGGAATCGACAGTTGCTCGACAAATTCTCTCAGTTCTTTGGCGGCCTTGGCGAGGACAATACCTCCCCCTACATAAATGAGCGGCTTTTGGGCGGTTGCCAGTCGCTGAACGATTTCAGTTGCCGATGCTTCATCAATAGTTGGTTTTCGGAGGGCTCGACTATTCTGATTTTGTCTTTCAAAGAGAGTCGACTCTATTTCCTTTGAAAAAATGTCCATTGGCACATCGACCAGTACAGGGCCCGGCTGACCATTTTCTGCAAGTCGAAAAGCTTTTTCAATAATCTCCGGGAAAAGTTCAGCACGGTCAACTCGCCATACCCTCTTGACAAAAGGTCGGAAAATTTCGCACTGGCTGCCGTCCGCATGCTGGTTAATTTCCTGGTGAGGATGTTTGCCATAGAAATGGCTGGGAACATCACCGGCGATGACAACCATGGGGATGCAATCTAAAGCCGCATTGGCTACACCGGTAACCGCGTTGGTCATGGCCGGTCCCAGATGGGTAAGGACGACTCCCGTCTTGCCGCTAGCCCGAGTATAGCCATCTGCAGCATGGGCTGCAATCTGTTCATGTCGTACATTAACAAAGGTGATGGCGCTGTTTTCCATTGCTGCCAGGACAGCAATATTTGTATGACCACACATACCGAAAATATGTGTCACGCCTCGATGCTCGAGGTAGGTGACCAATTGCTTGGCAACCGTATCTTTCATAACCGTCTCCACTGTGTCTGGTTTGACACTCTTTTTTGATTAAAAGTTCCCTCAGATAAACTTGTCACACAGTACTGGTGTTAACAGTGCAACACAGCAGCGTACATAATTTCAAAGAGAGAAGACCATTTATCGATAACCCCAACAAGCGGAGCTATTGCCAGTGACTTTTAGTATCTTATAGATTTCATTCTCGTTTTTGGGAAAGAACTCAATCTATCTCTAAAGTACCTATCCCGTTTACCGGGGTTAGTTAGTGGCTGACCGAAAACCTGCAAATTTTTACGAGTACGAGGCGAACGCAAATTTTAACCACAGGCATATAATTGATATTCCGAGGATTAAAATTTTCGAACAACGAAGTAATCGGGGAAATTGGCGGTTTTCGTTCGGCCACTAGTTAGTTTCCTGTGCCTGTTTTCGTTTGAATAACCCCGTGATTTTGGGCCAAATTGGAGTCTGGCTCACGACCATGACGATGACCGCCACGGTAAATATCAGTGAAATGGGGTTGGTAAAAAGTTCTTTGAGGAACATTGAGAAATCATAATCCACTGACATGATTGCCCGGCGATAGTTGATATCCATAAGCGGACCGAGGATTATGCCGAGAATGATTGGTCCGACCTGGAAGCCGTTCATTTTCATGAAATAACCCAAAAGGCCAAAGCCTAACATGTAATAAATATCGACGATGTTGTTTTGGATCGCATAGGTTCCTACAACAGAAAGCACAATGATCAGCGGCATAAGAATGCCTTTAGGCAGTTCTACCATTTTGGCAAAGATGCGAATTCCGGTGAGCCCAAAAATAAGCATAAAGATATTAGCAAGTACCAGGTTCCCAACGGTAAACCAGAACAAATGCGGGGTGTCGATCATCAACATGGGACCAGGTTTCAAGCCGTGGATATACAAGGCACCAATGAAAACTGCGGTTACGGCATCCCCGGGAATGCCCAGGGTCAGCATAGGTATGTATGCACCACCTACTGCCGCATTATTGGCAGCTTCAGGTGCCACAAGTCCTTCATAAGCGCCCTCTCCGAAAGGTCGTGATGGTTTTTTCACGGAACGTTTTGCATGATCATAGGCCAGTAGTGCGGCTATATCCCCACCTGTTCCAGGTAGTGCGCCAATGAGTACTCCTATGATGGAGGTTCTTAGAGAAAGGGGGAGGTATTTTAGGATGATCGCCAGAGATGGTACGATTTTTGATACATCCTGTTTTATTGGTTTGACGTGGACATTATGCAATTGGTACAGTGCCTCGGAAACTCCGAAAAGACCAATCATGGCTATGACAAAATGGATACCACCTAAAAGTTGGATAGTACCGAAGGTGAATCTCCCTTGAGCTGTCATGGGGTCCATGCCAACCATGCCAAAGACAACCCCGAGCGCACCGGCGAAAATACCTTTAGGGGTAGATTCTCCTGAAAGGCTTCCTACCAGCAGGAGACCCATTATGGCGACGAGAAGATAATCTCTGGGGGCAAATTTCAAAGCAAGTTCTGAAATTCTCGGTGCAGCCAGCGCGAGCACCAGAATACCAATCAACCCGCCTATAAACGAGATAACGGTTGTAACACCGATTGCCCGTCCAGCCTCTCCGCGCTCTGCGAGAGGAAAACCGTCAAAACTTGTGGCAATGGCTGATGGCGCTCCGGGAATATTCAGGAGTATTGCCGTTCGCGAACCGCCATACACACCACCGCAATAGACTCCCACCATGAGCGCCAGGGCATTGTTAACGTCCCATGAAAAGGTGAAGGAGATCAAGATGGAAACAGCCATGGTCACAGAAAGACCTGGAATTGCACCAATATAGATCCCCGAAACTGTCCCTAAGGCAGTCAGCGCGAGCAGTGAGGGACTGAACCAGGACATCGAAAGATATGAAAAAATGGAATGTGTCAAAGTATCCTCTCAGTTTCAGGGGAGTGTTACCTGAAAAACAAATTGAAATATTAGGTAGATCGCGACCAAGGCCCCGGATGTTATGAAAATGGCTTTTTTCCAGGTCGTTCCTTTTAAATATATTGTTGATATAAGAAGAAAGATAAAAGAACTGGGGAAGAAATGAAGTGGTTTGATGGCGATCGTATAAGCAAATATGATGACTACATATAAGACGATCAGGCGCGGCATCATGCGATTAGTGGCTTTTTTTAATTCATCAAACAACCCCTTAATTCCAGATGGTTTCTTGAGCTTCCTGTTTTCTACGAGCACGAGCACTAGGGTTAGCACCATCATTGCAGCTGCTGCAAATGGAAAGGTTCCCGGAGCACAGAGAGATATTCCTGATATTTGATAGGCGAGAACCAATATAGCGATGCTTATTATCAGCATCAGCCATACAAAGGTATTTTCTCCGGTGCGAAGTCTTCTGATTTTTTTCATTGTGTATTCCTTGATAACATATCGCTCTGATTTCGGGCCAGCTCAAACAGGACAAAAAGATGGTTTCAGAATACCGACTTTTGCTGGTGATTGGTTGGTAATACAATCGTTGAATGTCGCCATTCTGCCATTTTTTTAAGGACTGTCTGCCTGGAATCGAGTTGCTGTTCATGCATTGCGACAGCCTCGGCTATTGGCATTAGGCTTAAAGTCAATGCAATGTCCAAAAGCAATGGACTTCTTTCTTTCATGGAAAACCTCCTTGATTGTAGTGAAGGGTGGTCGATCTATCCTTCGTTGCATGCTCTCTATGCAGCCATCAATCACCTGCAAAATGCAGTGTCGTCGTCATCTTTGTGGTATATCGCGAATCAACAAAAGTCTATGTCGTAGACACAATCACTATCTGGTAGATAACTAGCGAATTTTTTCAAGTCTGTCAATTAAAAAAGAGCATCATTCATTGCAACAGTTGCGACTATCGGAGCTAGCACCCCCCTAGTGGATAAAAGTGCCTTTCGCAGATTATTTTTCTGTTCTTATGAA
>JAWSVG010000036.1:0-3118 GCA_033852035.1 Desulfocapsaceae bacterium
AATAGTTCGAGCCCACTACCCTTGAATTGATCAAGGTGATAAACAGGAATAAGGTCAAACAGAGTAATCCTGCCTGAGTCAGAAACTTATCAGTATTAAGTTAAGCTTGCGGCAGGTGAAAAAACATGAGACTGTCAGTGAAAAAATTTTCCCCGTGGAGGCCGCTTCATTGACACCACACCAATTAAAAAGAATAAAAAGGTCAAATAACCAAATGGCCAAACATGATCACTAACGCACACACCGTACATAGTTACTGCCAGCATGATCCGCCAGGGCCGAGTCTCCAAAGAAGAAGCGGACTCCCCATGCGTCGCTCTGACCGGATACACTGGAGGACCAGTAGAAAGTGGTGCGGCACGAGAACTGACCATCTATTGTCGGATTTGTATAACTAACACCACAATTGACAGTATCCGGTAGGGGAGTGGGAGTACCATTGCTACACCTTACTAGCCCTTTCAATTCATCTTTGGTGGGGAGACGCCAGCTCCCGATGGGATGTCCTCCAAGATCCAGTCCTGCACAGTAACTATTTGCCGCTGACCAGTTGTAGCCGCTTCCATTGTCAGCTTGCTGCCACATTAACCGTGACAAATTGTCCGTTACAGTTCCATCTCTGTTATTAGTGAACTGCTGTGCCAAGGTTCCGGTGACCCCAAATATAGTTACACCAGCAGGTATATTCTCAGGCATCAAATCCATATCACCCTCACAGGTGCCGTTGCCATCATGATAGCCCTGAGAAATCGGCTGGTTTACAGTTCCAGGAGTTATCGTTACTGCACCGTTGTCAGGCATACTTCCGGACAGGCCAATATTGTCAACATTAGAAAATGTCTTCCCCACAAGCACATCTGCATCCTGGGCATCACCAATTGACACAGCATTTGGTTCCAATGTTCCTGTTAATCCTTTACCTTGCTTGCTTGAAAAAGTCTTTCCTGCCACCACATCGATTGCTTTAGCATCACCCACTGCTCCACCTATAGGGACAACCACAACACTTTCATGTGCCATTGCCAATGAGTTTATAAAAAGAAACAAACAGAAGATACCTGTGAGCTGTGAAATAACAGAAATCGATTTTTTCATAATCCCTTCCCTAAATATATACGAAATTTACGGTTATGTTGAAATATTGAACAACTGACACCGCAACAACTGCGTACCTTAGTGGATTGGAATAATATTTGCCAATGAAAAAAATGGTAGAATAAGGACAAGTTAACCAGCCCAAAATGGAGCATGATGAAATTCAAAATTTTTCCAGATAACTTCAGATCTAACCAGGAAAACCTGACTGCATGGTGGTTTTCTTTTTGTTTGCGGCTGTAGTTGAGATTTTCCAAGAACATTTAAAAGCTCTTAGTACCTGGTGGCGGTTTTGAAACTTCAATACGCTTTTTTTCTAGGATTTCCGAGAATCACACCTTCTGTAAGCCACTGTTTTAAAGGGATTTACTGCCCGCATGGTTGCCTTGGGAGCAGAAGATCTTAGGTTCGAATCCTACCGCCCCGACCTCTTAATATGAGGGTTTTAGCTTTTTACCTGGAGCCCTTTATCGTTTCCGCTAAACTTTTTCTGATTACGTATGAAACTCAGCTATTTTTGAGGGGTATCACTATATGAGTACCCTGGGCTGTTACACTACCTCCTCACCATAAAAAACGGAGGTGCATATGTCGAAAATCTCAATTCAATTCCAATCAGGTCTCAGTTTGCAAGAGTTTATCTCAAACTACGGTTCCGAAGATCAATGCTATCAGGCGCTTTATGAGTGGCGATGGCCTAATGGATTTAAATGCCCTGCATGTGGCCACAATCGCTATTGCACCTTGAAGTCTAGAAAACTCATGCAGTGCAATAGATGTCGTTCACAGATTTCAATTACTGCCAGAACCATCTTTGGCTCGACCAAATTGCCACTGACTACTTGGTTTCTCAGTATTTATCTTGTTACGCAATCTAAAATTAGCATCTCCGCTCAAAGTCTAAAGAGAACAGTTGGTGTATCTTACAATACAGCCTTGTTGATCAAACATAAAATCCAAAAGGTTATGAAAGAACGAGGCGATTCTAAATCCATCCGCGCAACACTTGTACAAGTAGACGATGCCTATTGGGGCGGCAAAAAACGTGATGGCAAGAGAGGCCGCGAAGCAACGGGTAAAACCANNATATAATGTTAGGAATGGCAGGCAAGAAAAAGCACGTAATTACAATATGATAAATTTTTAATTTTTCTCATTTGTCTCTTGACAAACCCACAAAAACCGAAACACGTTATTCTGTGTATTATCAATTACTTACATAGGCGATCGCCATGAAGTCACGAAAGCACGTTTATTCTGTAAAAGCCATCCAAAACCTCGTTGCCGATACTAAAATCAAAATGCGCAAACAGCTCAACACCGATTTTCGTGTGTCGTCTTGCATTAACATAACTCCTGTCTGAACTTATGTAGTCAATACCGCCAGACATTATGGTAGTTGAGTTTTTCCCATCCTACTACCAGTAGCGTGAGCACGATATGTTACCTCTAGTGACGGTCTATATACGAGTGATACGATATCTAAAACATTTTTTCCATTATCTGAGCAAATTCCTATACACGGCCTTTTGCGTGACGAACCCCCTTTGTTAACAGCAAATACGAACTAGAAAAACGATTTCCTGGAGAGTTCTTCTGTAAATTCAAAAAAGTTTTATCTATGGTGCCAAAACTCGGTTGGATTTAGTTAAATCAATGAGTTAAGCCTTTTCTAATGCTATACTTGCTCATTTTTAAACAAAAAATTTCTTTTATGTGAAGCTTACGCGTAAAGCGTATAGTTTGCACAACCTGCTGAATATACACATAATGACAAACAATTTCCTTGATCTTAACAGTAGACAAAAGCCCTTGCCAAATGACCTGATGGGTGATAAAGTATTGCACGATACGGGGACATTTACTCCTTTGTACAATACTTTATCAAGGGGGCTGTTATGGCAACCACTTCCAAGGTCAACGAACAACTCGTTACCCTTTTTACAACGCAACCGTGCTGGATGATCGAACCACTGGCAACCGAACTAAACTATTCCATTCCTTCAGTTCGCCGATTTCTGAC
>JAWSVG010000117.1:0-16174 GCA_033852035.1 Desulfocapsaceae bacterium
TGTATTTATATATGTTTAATCAAATAGTTATGAGTCCCGAAGTAGAATTAATGTTCTCTGAGAAGACGACCATATCCTTCGATCCGGTCATCAATTCCAGCGAGACGCAAAACATCCCATACTAGTGCTTGGTTACTTGTTACTACAGGTTTTCCAACTATCTGTTCAAGATCTTCTATAATATCAAGAACTCGCAAGGCCCCGCAGCTGATAAAAATCGCATCGGCATCGGATCGATCCAGACTCTTTGCGAAATCTTTCATAAAAGAAGGAGAAACTCTCACGATATCCTCGTCGTTGGTGATGTTGAGTCCCTGAATGTTCAGCACTTCAAGGCCTCGTTCGCCGAAATATTTTTCTTCAAGAAAGTTGATTTCATCGAGGTAAGGGGTCGCCACCACCACGCGTTTGGTGCCCAGGGTATGCAGTGCTCGTATGGCTCCTGTGACCAGAGTGCTCGCCCTAGCCCCGGGAGCCCCTTTGTTGAGCTGTGCTTTAACCCTATCCTCGCCAACAACCAGGCTGCCGGATGTGCAAGCGTAGGTAATTGCATCGAGGGTCGCTTCTGGCAGAATTAGACCTGCAGCCACCGGTAACTCATCTGCCACAGCCAGGAGATTTTCCACTGTTACAGCATTTGGCATGCGAACCCGACTAAAGTGAGAACCTACACCCGGAGGAGTTAGACGGTACACGTCATCTTCAATGGTCTGTTCCATGGCTAGGAGTACGTATCCAATTCGGGCGCGCCAGTGACTTCCACGATCGAAAACTACATCTACAGGTCTTGATGAATGTTCTTTTTTATCCATAAGATTATATAGATCCTTTGTTTCAGTTGTTAAGATGATTTAACAATCAGTTCAATCATGTGACCAGCTTTCAATATAACATTTTCGTCGAAATGAGATCCCACCAGCTGAACTCCTGTAGGTAATCCGGTGTCGTTTGCTCCCGATGGTATTGTTATCGCCGGGTTTCCGGTGAGATTGAAAAAACTTGTAAACCTGGTTATCGCATTCCCCTTGGCCTCCGTACGTTTCGATGTTGTGACAGAAATCTGGTCAAGTAATGGTGCAGTAATGGGACAGGTGGGAGTTAAAATGAGATCAACATCATTGAAAATGCTCGTAATCTGTCCTTTGTACAGCTCCACGATTCTCTTGGCCCGTATATAATGTTCAGATAAAATAAATTGGCCAACAGCCATCCCAGCCATCATATCCATGCCATAGAGGTCTTTTTTTTCTTTGAAATGTCTGCTGTGGTAGGAGAGAACTTCGGGGAGTTGAATAAGCAGGGAAACAGTTCTTGAGTAATCAAGCTTAGGTGTCTCTATGTCGATAAATTCACAGCCAAGAGCAGATAACCCTTCAATGACTCTTGTTGTATGGTCGAGGACTTCCCGTTCACAATCTTCGTAGAAAAACTCTCTGGGTATCCCGATTCGCAGACCCTTCATCTTGCCGTCAAGGGAATCGGTAAAGGTGGTTTTGGATTCTTTTGTGACACCATCCATGACTAAAGCAGCGTCATAGACTGTTTTGGTAGAAACCCCAAAATGATCGAGCGACCAGCAATAAGGAATAACTCCCTTTAAACTTACCCTGCCGTAGGTTGGTTTTAACCCCACAACACCACACAGGGCTGAGGGGGCTCTTACCGATCCACCAGTATCGGTACCAAGAGCAAATACCGCCGTATTGGATGCAACTGTTGCCGCCGAACCACTACTGGATCCACCTGCATTTCGCGTTTCATCAAACGGATTTACAACTGTCCCGAAATACGGATTTTCACCGGTAGCACCGTAGGCGAATTCGTGCAAATTGGTTTTACCCAGTAGCACAGATCCAGCTTGATAAAGACTTTTAATTGTATGGGCGTCGTAGGTTGGGACAAAGCTCTCTAAAACTTTCGAGCCTCCTGTAGTTCTGATATTTTTGGTGGCGTAAAGATCTTTACACGCAAAAGGAATGCCATGTAAGGGGCCGCGATAATGGCCGGAGAGGATTTCTTTTTCGGCTTTGTGGGCTTGTGCCAGGGCCTGTTCCGAAGCAACAGTTATATAGACACTGGTGTTCGGGTTGGTTCGCTCGATCTCCTGCAGGTAGGCCGTTGTGAGCTCGACAGGGGAGAGTTCTTTGTGTTTGATCATTGCAGATAATTCTTGGGCAGAAAGTGACAAAACTTGTTTATTCATCGCTGTTCTCCTCAGGAATGAGACCGGTTGAAAGACCAATTTCTCCCAAATCTAAAGACAGGATTGTCTCAATTTCCTCAAGTATTTCGCCAAAGGCTGTGATAACACCCAATTTGGGATCAATGAGTTCTTCCAGCACAGTTTGATCCCAGGTAAAAGATGGGAATTCATCAACAATAGTCAGCAATGTTTCTATTCGTAAGGTCTTCACAAAACCCTCCTTTTCTTCTACGATAGCGATTCAGCTGCAAGATCGGTCAAGAGTTAAGGTTATCTTTGTATGAGGATAACCAGGACTGAGTCGAACCAGATTTACAGGATCCTCAATTCTTTTGGGAAGGGGGTGAGATACTCAAAACCCTTTTCAGTTACGACAATTGAATCACCAACTCGACCAGCAGGACCATTTGGAATAGAGACTGCACCATCGACGGCAAACGTCATCCCTGTTCTAAGCAGGGTTGTATCACCCACTTTCAATTCCGGTCTTTCAAGGTTGGAGAAACCGATTCCCCTGCCGGTGCGGTAACAAATGCCAAAGCCGGCGTCTTTGTACACCTCTACCGCAGCACTGTTGACCGATTCAGCGGTGACTCCGGGACGGATGCTGTCGAGGGCGGTTTTTTGTGCGCGAAGAGAAATGTCATAGAGTCTGGCCTCTTCATCAGTGCATGATCCTACGTAATACTGTCGGTCAAACCCAAGCTTGACGTTTTTGAAATCGATCATTCCGCAGAAACAGAGGTAGACAGAGTCTCCTTTTTCAACCTTACGTACAGTCGGTCGCCTATGTACCATATGCAGATCTCCACCAGTCTGCATGATCTGAAGATTATGGATCATCGGAGTAAAAAGTCGTTCTGGGCCGGTGTCTGTAAGAAATTCTGCTGCTTTTCTGGTTCCCCCGGCCATAACAGCAAGAGTGATTTCATATTCTGGAACACCTTCAGCAATGGCCTCTATAGCGGCTTCGCACATAGCAATATCCACCTGCCCTGCCTGGCGCATAATTGCAATTTCCTCAGGTGTCTTTACAATACGCATTTCTGCAAGCTGGTCTGAAATATCAGCGTAACCAGCACACTGCAATTGCTCCTGCATAAAATTGGAAATAATCGGATGGATTTTGTCTTTTTCAATTCCCACCGCCGGTTTCCCATGTTGGTTGAATATTTTCTGCAGTGGGGCACCCCATTCGCCATCAAGTCCATCTGTCCACTCGCATATATTTTTAATCCAGCTCATTTCATGGGCCATAACGGCTTCAAGACTTGGGGTTATCAGTGCACACTCACCTTCCTTTGGAATAATAACCAGGGTTGGTCTGCCGAATTCCATTTCAAGATAACCCCAGAACCCGGAAAAATAATAGACACTGTCTTGATTGGAAATTACAGCGAGATCAATGTTGTTCTCTGATAATTTCTTCTGAAATCCTTCCACACGATTTTTGAATGGGTTGTTCATAGTAGTCTCCTTGACGTTGATACCGACATTAGTGTCGATCACTGGTATATCTATAATATTCATCAGGGTCAAGCTTTTTTCCACTTTGGAGTATTCCTGTCCATATGGGGTGAGGTCTTGCTTTATTTTTTAAAGTCTCTGTCCTCTGGTCAATATTGGACCAAAAATACTTGCAATAATATATTGTTGATATATTGTCTGCCATGTTCACAGTGGATTTCATGATCGCAGGCAGAACCAGGAGGCAACATTTCAACCGAAAAAGATATGAATAAAGAGATATATAATGAGATAAAAAGACGTATTCTGATGTTTGAATATCCTCCGGGGGAAATGTTAAACGAAAAACGCATTGCTGCCGAACTCGGAGTCAGCAGGACTCCCGTACGGGAGACATTTCTCAGGCTCGAATGGGATAAATTGGTTATAATTATGCCTAGAGCCGGGATCATGGTGACCAAGGTGGAGTTTCAACAACTAAGGGATATTTTTTTGATTCGTGTCCCTTTGGAGGGCCTTATAGGGAGATTGGCGGCGACACAGGTGACTGGCAGGCAAATATCTGATTTAAAATTACTAAAAGCAAGATGTGAGAGAATCCTGGAGACAGGCGATCAAGAAGAGTTGATAAAGAGTGACCTGGATCTTCGCAGTATTCTTTCTACCGCAGCCAACAATCCATCTCTGGGGGAAGTCTCGGATCACCTTTATTATCAGACTCAAAGATTATGGGCACTGATTTTTGATCGGGAAGTTTTTCCCTCCATAGTAGAAGCCGAAATTGATGAAATTGAACAAACTACACAAATCCTTTCTGAAGGAAATCCCAGAAAAGCAGAAGAGTTCCGAAGGCAGGTCATTATTGACCACGTAAATCGGATTGGCCGAATTTTTGGTTTTCCGCAGGATGCCAGCTGATTAATTAATCAGGTATGATTTTCTCTCTCAAATGGGGCAATTTTATGTCCGCGTTTTTTCACCTTTTGGGTAGAAATACTATCCCCCCAATTGTATATTTCTTGGGCAGCCTAACTGTTGTGCATCTCATAAAACCTTCCTGATCAAAAACTTCTTTTACAGGTCTTTCAACAGTCACCATCAGGTCACAATGTGCTTCTGACACCCACCCCTGGGGTCTCCCTTTTTTACGAAACATTGTTACGGATCAGGAGGTGCACGATTGGCATTTTTTTCAGATAAAAGGAGCTGGGGCAATCGGTCTACTGTACCTATTAATCAAGCCCTCCGAGTTCCGAAGAGATTCTGTTGGCAGTTTTAATTAGAAGCGTGGTGAGGCTTTTGCGAACTGATTCCTCTCCCATCAGAGTGTCTGGAGCAGAGATATTTACAGCGGCAACCACCTCGCCGGCATAATTTTTAACGGGTACTGCAATTGCAGTTGCAGAGTCTGAGTGATTCAGACTAAACCCTCTTTTACGATCTTCGGCAATTATCTGGCGCAGAAGGGGGAGAGAGGTCGGAGAGGGCGGTAAGGATCGATCCAAGGCAACTCCGGAGAAAAGATCCGTGATCTGTTCATCCTTCAATCCTGTGAGCAATGAGCGGCCTGCTGCAACAGTGTGACATGGAAACCTGCTGCCAATTGGTATATTTACAGAGAGTTTTTGAGGAGAAGGTGCACGGTAAAGGTAGATTGCCTGTAAGCCTTCCCTGATTGCCAAATGGCAGGAGGAACTCGATTCATCTCTTAACTCGAGGATGTATGGCGCCGCAACTTGCACTATTTCTCTGGCGGCGAGGTAAATGAAACCGCTGGAAAGGACCATCGAACCTAATTCATAACTGTTCCTTTCAATTTTTTTTAAATAGTTGAGTTCTGTGAGGGTTACCACAGTTCTGTAGATTGAGGAACTACTTACTCCAAGCCTTTCAGCAAAGTCGTTAATGGTCAGTATCCTGACCTTCCCCGAGAACATATCAAGGATTTGCAAGCCACGTTTCAACGCTGGAACAAGATAGGTGCCATTGGTTTTTGTTATTTTTTTACTCTCAGTCATCTAAAGTACCATCTTTGAACCAAAGTGATAATGAAGGAAAAGTCAATAATTGAACTAGTTATTCACTGGTGAAATTATTTTACCTGAAGTTGTTCTCTTTTACGATAAAAACAAACCAATATGTAAACGAGATGATTGGTTTCAGTTAGATAGTTTTGTTTTGCGGTAGAATCTCTATCAAACATTAATGGTTCGGCTTCCCAACCGGTGCCCCCCCCCTCGGACGCTTAAGATTCTTTTAGGGTGAGTGGTTGAGGTCTCAATTCTTTCCAATCAGTCGCCTTATGAGATTTGTTATAGCAACGACAGGCGTATTCTGCTCATAAATTCATATACGCATAGTATATTTCGCATATAAAATTTTATTAAATTATTACTCCATTAGCAAAAATAATATTGACAAATACGTTTGTGTTATTTTATTGATGGGTAAATACGTTGTAGTGGGGTTGTCCAGATAATTAATAAAATATAGGGAGAGTAAGATGCCTGAAACAAGTTGGTCATTGCTTTATTTAAGCCAGGAAGATTGTGTAGCAGCAGGGGGGGCTGATATGTCGGAGACTCTCAAGGCTGTGGAAAGATCCTTTTTTCTCCATGGTGTTGGGGACTATATTCAGCCAGGAAAACCGGTGATCCGTTGGGGTGACGCATCAACAGAAGAAACAACTGGGAGAATTATGTCGATGCCGAGTTATCTTGGTGGGAATAATTTCAAGGAGCAGTTGCACCTGATGGGGCTTCTCGGACCAGTGGAGACTTCGGGAATTAAATTTATTCCGAGCCGTCCGGAAAATCCTCGAAGAGGACTGCCCAGAGCAACCGCAATTATAATCATTCTGGACCCAGTAACCTTTATCCCAATCTGTGTGATGGACGGTGCGATAGCATCTGCGATGCGAACCGGTGCAGCGTCCGGTGTTGCTGCAAAGTATCTGGCTAACCCAGATTCTAAAATCTTTGGTTTGGTTGGGGCAAGTGTTCAAGGTATGACGCAGGCAGCTGCAATCAAAGCAGCAGTTCCCAGTCTTGAAACGTTGAAAATTTTTGATATCAATCAACATGTTTCTCAAGCTTTTGCAGAGAGAATGACAGAAAAACTCGGCATAGATATTGTCCCGGTGGAGAGTAGCCGAGAGGCTTTTGTCGATTCTGATATCATCTCAACTGCCACTATGGCACGAGAACCGTATGTTGATCTTGATTGGTATAAGCCGGGAGTTTTTCATGCAGAGATCTCTTTTTGGGATACTCCTCCTTCTGCCTTGACTGCATTTGATCGGATCTTTGTTGATGATTGGTCACAGGTTAAACATCATGGTGTTGATGTTAGCTGGCGTGCGGTTGATGAGGGATTTATTTCTGAGGAAAAAATTACCGGAGAACTTGGTGAGGTAGTGGCCGGTAAAAAGACTGGTCGTGAACGTCCGAGTGATAAGATTTTCTTTAACCCAATTGGTATGGGGATTCATGATCTCTCTGAGGGTTATCGTGTTTACCAAAATGCACTTTCAAAAAGTGTTGGTACTATGCTGACTTACTTTAAACGAAATAGTGGCTGGCTTGATTCTCTTTCAATTTGAATCCAAGCTGAAACAGAGTGGGAAATTAGACAAGGTCGAAACTGGTCACTAATTACCTTTTGTGCAGTTGTATGAAAAGTAATTGTTCGCCTTCATTCAAAAAATATATACTTTGTTACACCTTTTTGATGTGGAGTAAAAAGGTTTAGCTGGTTGGAGAATAAAACCTCTTGACAGCCGTAAATATCATTGATATATCTATGATCAACACAACAGCGATGTTGTTTACTAAAACCCTTATACAGTGAAGGAGACATTATGAAAATTCGTAGCAAGGCAGTTAAAACTGTAATGATTTGTATTACCGCAGGCCTATTTGCATCATTTGCATTTTCAAGTTCGGCACTTGGTAAAACAACCATCATCATGGCGCATGCCATGCCAACTGATCATATTTTTCACAAAATCTCAAAACGCTTTGAAAGCAAGTTGCAAGAGGTTTCCGGAGGTGCTTTCACGATTCAATACCACCCGTCCGGAGCACTCGGCGATTGGACTACTCAGGTTGATCAAGCCATGGCTGGAGCCATCCAGATAAATTTGGGATGGGCTCTGTCGGAACTTGACCCCCGACTTGATGTGTCAAATCTGGGTTTTATTGCCAAGGATTGGGAAACCGCTAAGAAGCTTTATGGACCAGGTGGACCACTTGACGCGATATACAAAGAAATTTATGGCAGACTTGGGTTGACCAGCCTTGGTACTATTCCAACCGGTTTTACAGGATTTGTTGTTAGAAAAGGTTTAAAAGCCCCTGTTAATATGCCGGCTGACTCTAAAGGGTTCAAAATGCGCGTGCCACCATTTCCAATGGCTATCGCGAGGTACAAGGCTCTTGGGTTTTCCGTTGTACCTATGGCTTTTTCCGAGGTGCACACCGCACTTCAGA
Source organism: Desulfocapsaceae bacterium (assembly GCA_033852035.1). GTDB lineage: Bacteria > Desulfobacterota > Desulfobulbia > Desulfobulbales > Desulfocapsaceae > Desulforhopalus_A. Next base: position 8,161 of record JAWSVG010000117.1, read on the forward strand.
CTGGGGCTATTGATGGCCGGGCTTATTCACCTGTTTCGGAAATCATGATGTTTCGTGATACCTTGCAGTCTTATGTTTATACAAAAGAACACTTTGAACAAACATTTTTTTTCACTAATACTGCCTGGTTAAATAAACTATCCAAGCAAGAACGTGAATGGGTTATGCAAGTGGCGGAAGAAGTTGTCGCCTGGTCATGGGATGCATCAGAAAAAGATAATATAGAGTGGCTGAGAAAAGTCCGTGAATCTGGACTCGAGGTGATTGAACTGACAGATGCGCAAACCAAGGCTTATTCAAATATTGTTCTTGAGACTGAAGTTCCTATTGTTGAGAAAATGCTCGGTAAAGACAAAGTAGATGAAATTCTCAAGGCAGCAGATGTAAAGTTGTAGAGCAAAAACAAGAAAGTCATAGGAGGAGGCTGCACCTCGCCTGTGACTTTTCTTCTGCATTACCAGAAATATGGGAGATACCTATGACACTTCATGACATAAAGGTACACGAGCCCAGCGATGGCATCACACTGGATGTAACTTCAGGCGAGGCGGCTATTCCCTCCACTTTTGACCACGCAAAAGCGATCCCTGAAAGGCCCATCAAAGCCTTGGCCTGGGTATATAAAGCGGAGCACTGGCTCATCACAGTGGTACGTTGGGTGGCTGTTCTGTTGTCATTAGCGCTAGGATTACTGATGGCTGCTCAGGTACTGATGCGTTATGGACTTCAAAGCCCATTTCTTGGAATCGAAGAACTGGCCCCTATGCTTGGATTGTGGGTATATTTTCTCGGGATGGTTCACGCGACAAGGGAAAGAGATCATATCACAGGCGGAATTATCGGCCTGATTTTTCAAAACCAGCTATTAATTGCAAGTGTGCGGATCGCCGGGACACTTTTATGTCTGTTTGCCATATGTATCTTTAGTTATTACGCTCAAAAATATGCCATGTTCAATTTGAGCATTGGCCGTAGCAGCCCATATATTGGGTTTTCAAAGGCTATGTGGGATTTCAGTATGGTAGTAGGTTTTATTCTTACAGGGTTTTATCTTATTCTCCAGTTCATATCCGAAATCCAGCAAATAACTGCTATCGTAAAACATAGAAGGGATGATTTATGAGTGCTTTTATAATTATGATTTCTATTGTCATTATCCTGATTCTGGTTGAAGTCCCGATCGGCTTTGCCTTTGGTATTGGGGCGCTGCTTTATGGTACATTGAGTGGTACTGATATCTCCTTTCACGCGGCCTATGGCTATTCCCAGGTTTCAGCTTTTTCTCTGTTGGCTATCCCACTGTTTGTTCTCTCGGGAACCTTGATGGGCACTGGTGGGCTATCTGAACGTATACTCGATTTCGTCAATGCCTTTGTTGGACGCAGGAAAGGGGGGCTAGGTGCTGTTACAGTGTTAAGCTGTGCACTCTTTGGCGCTATTTCAGGCAGTGCTGCTGCAGCAATCGCCGCTATCGGTAAAATCATGATTCCGCGCATGGTCAGGGAGGGCTATCCGGAAGGTCATGCGACTGCATTGGTAGCAGTTTCCTCAGTTCTGGCCTTGATGATCCCACCCAGCATTCCAATGATTGTTTTTGCCATCGCCACTCGCCAGTCCGTGGCAGAGGTCTTTCTGGCCACAATGGGGCCAGGTCTGATGCTTGCGGTGGTATACTGTATTCTCAACTACCTTTTTCTAAGAAAAAATACAACCATCGTGGTCGCGCCACAATTATCCTATGCAGGCGCAGCCAGAGAAGTCGCTCGTACGGGTAGGGAGGGGCTTTTCGCTCTGGTCATGCCTGTGATAATTTTGGGCGGCATTTATAGTGGGATCTGCACTCCAACTGAAGCTGGAGCTGTTGCGTTTGTCTATACTCTCGTAGTTGGTTTCCTTATTTATAGAGGGTTAACGTTTCGTAATCTTTTTGATGCAACCCTGGATGCAGCCACTCTTACTGGTTCGGTGGTAATACTTCTATTCTTCCTGTTTATCATGAGCCGGGGTATGATATTGGCACAAATTCCTAATCAATTTGCAGACATGTTGATCTCTTTGTCTGACAACAGGATTGTCCTGCTCCTAATCATCAATGTTCTCCTTCTCTTCATGGGGATGATTATCGACGATGTATCAGGGGGAGTGCTGGCAGCTATCATTCTCATGCCGGTAATCCAAAAAATTGGTGTTGACCCTATCCACTTTGCTGCCATCGTCGGTACTAATCTGGGGCTGGGAAATATTTCTCCTCCATGTGCACCATTACTTTACATGGCTGGTGGAGTTTCCAAACTTCCTCTGGAAAAATATTTTGCACCTACAATGAAGTTTCTGATTTTTGGTCATGTGCCAATGGTCCTTTTCGTTACCTTTGTTCCGGAGTTTTGCATGTTCCTTCCTAATCTTTATGGGGGATGACGTTAAAAAAAATAACGAGCCGTAGCCGATTTGCGCAGATAGACAGCAAAAAGATATGGAAAAGGTTATTCCCTCAAAATAGTAACTATGAAAATAATAGCTTTGAGAGAGTTTTTTTGATGAAAATGACAAAAACAAACATGACTCTCGTTTGTCATTAAAGACAGTTACTAACTGTTATAATCTGCTACGGTCTAGTATCAGAAAGATAAGCTTGCAAAAAATGCATCTATCGCAGCCCTGCGACTAAGTCTGATTATAGATGTCTACTCGATCGAGAAAATCATAAATGATAAACACACCTTAAATCAAACAGAGAAACTTCAGGATTGAATACCTGATCTTTGGTCAAATATCGTAAAACTTGTTTGATGCAGGAGTTTGGGCGAATTACTAAGTATACTTATACGAAACAACAGTTTGTGAAATCGAGATATAACCTCATACAAAATTAGAAGGGAGACCAATGTTTTCCAAACACAAACCCCTATGGGGCAAAAAAAAGAAACTGAAATCAAGTTATGATGTGGTTCTCATTGGAGGTGGACTTCACAATCTTGCCACTGCATATTATCTGGCGAAAAACCATGGTGTCAGAGATATAGCGATTATTGAAAAGAACTTTATCGGATTTGGTGGTGCCGGACGAAATACCGCAATCGTCCGTGCCAATCAACGAACTCAGCACAACGTCCCCCTTTATAAGGAAGCCCTTGACCTCTGGCCGGTTCTGACCAAAGAGCTCGATTATAACTTAATGTTTAACAATTGCGGCAACCTCAACCTTATGCACTCTGAGGCTGCCATGAAAGCAGCGCGTACAACCATTTCCACTGCCCAGTTCCATGGGGTGGAAAGTCATCTCATTGATGCAAAAGAGGCAAAAGAGCTGGTTCCTGCTTTGAATATCTCGGACGATATCACCTTTCCAATCCATGGAGCGATGTTTCATCCTCCTGGTGGTATAGTTCGACATGACGCGGTGGTGTGGGGGCTTGCTAAAGGTGCTGCAGAAAAAGGTGTAGAGATTCACCAACAGACGGAAGCATTAGCGGTTGGTACAAAAAACGGTAAAGTGACTTCTGTGACCACAAGTGAAGGGATAATTAATACAAAACAAGTATTGATTTCAGCAGGTGGTTATTCTGCCGGCCTGATCAATCGTATGCTTGGGATCAAACTTCCTATATCTGTCCTGACCATCCAGGCCATGGTAACCCAACCTTTGAAACCACTACTTAACCATGTGGTTTCATCAGGAGCATATCACTGCTATGCCAACCAGACCCTGAAGGGTGAAATTGCCACAGGCGCCCATATGGACCCTTGGCCCAACTATACGAATTTAAGTACAGCGCACTTCATCAAGCATCAAGCTGAAGCTCTTTGCGAGTTTCTGCCCTGCCTGAAAGGGGTTCGTTTTATGAGAATATGGGGAGGGTTAGCAGATATGACTCCCGACATGGCCCCCATCCTGGAAGGCAATAACCATTTTGAAGGTTTTTTTATGAACTGTGGTTGGGGGTACTTCGGTTTTAAATCCTGTTCATCCGCTGGTAAGTATATGGCAGAGTATATGGCCACAAATAAATGTCCTGACATGTTAAAACCCTTCGCCTTGAAGCGCTACGAAGAACACAAACTTATGGGTGAAACAGCAGCGCTTGTTAATTACAGCCCGGATAACTAGGCATAAGGAGAGAAAAAATGGCATTAACAATAACATGTCCAATTTGCGGGAAAAGAAATGGCTACGAATTCAAATTCGGTGGCGAAGAAAGAGGGCCCAGACCTGACGAGAAAGATCTTACCCCTGAAGCCTGGTGCGACTATGTGCACATGAACAATTGTGTTGCCGGTGTACAAAAGGAATGGTGGTTTCACCGAGACGGATGCGGTTCATGGTTCACTATACACCGAGATACGACGACCAACTTTGAAGTGGAAAAAGTGGAGGCAGAAAAATGATGAACAGGCTTAACAATCTGGCCACATTACAGATAGATCCAAGCCGTAAAATTTCTTTCATCTATAGAGGGAAAAGATATTACGGACTGGAAGGAGATACAATTGCTACCGCTCTCTATTCCAACGGTATCAGGGTATTTGCAAGGAGTCTTAAATACCACAGGCCACGAGGTCTTTACAGCCTTGATGGTGAATCCAGCAATACCTGCATGGAAGTGGACGGTATCCCCAATGTGAGATGTGAAAATACACTGCTGAAAGATGCAATGGAAATTAAGGAACAGAATGTCAAAGGATCTCTTGAAAATGACATGATGTCCGTCATAGATAAAGTTGACTGGATGATGCCGGCGGGTTTTTATTATAACACCATGCATAAGCCCGCAAAAATCTGGCCTATCGCCATGAAACAGATCCGAAAAGTCGCAGGCCTTGGTACATTAAGCCCTGATTTTAAAATGACGGGAAAATATGATGAAATATTTCCTACCACTGATGTATGTGTGATTGGCGGTGGACCTGCGGGAATGAGTGCTGCACTCTCTGCAGCAGGGAAGGGACTCAGGGTAATACTGCTTGAGTCGAGACCGGTTTTGGGAGGATTCTTTGAATATAGGCTAAAAGAATATAAAGACGGTCAGTCTTATCATGCGCGGGCAGGAGAACTTGCAGCCGAAGTTAAAAAAACTGAAAATATCAGGGTGTTTACCCATGCCTCAATGATCGGGGCATATAACAACAACCTGATCACCGGATTCCAGATCGGCAGGGAATCTGACTGCTTTGATGAGAGATATATAGAAATTCGGGCACAAAGCGTAATCGTTGCCACAGGTTGCATTGAACGTCCGCTGTTGTTTGAGAATAATGAACGACCAGGCGTCATGCAGACCGGCTGTGCCATGAGGATGGCGCATACATACGGATTACTGCCTGGTAAAGAGGCTGTATTTAGTATTGGTCATGACCTGGGTCTTGAAACAGCCATTAGTCTTTATGATCTTGGCTTAAAGATTTCCTGCGTTGCAGATATCAGAAAAGAAGGCCAGGATAGCGAACTTGTCGCACAATTGCGTGAGCGAAACATAGAACTTCTCAAAGGCTCTGTGGCAACCATGGCCCATGGCAAAAAAAAGGTTAATAAAGTCACTATCACCACTGTGAACGGGACAGCATCCCATGACTACAGCTGTGATCTCCTGGTGGCATCAGCCGGGTTGACGCCGGTAACCAGTGCCATAACCGTGCTAAGGGGCAGGCTCAAATATGATGATCATACCGGGTATTTCCTGCCGGATCAAATGCCTGAGAAAATGCATGCCACCGGTAGAGTCCTTGGACTGGATAACGCGCTTGCAATTGAATCTTCAGGAAGACTTGCCGGACTCCAGGCAGCTTTTGACTGCAAGGCAGCCACTCTTGTAGAAATCAGCGAGGCAGAAAATGAACTTGGAAGGTTACCAGGACCCTCCCGTGGCACTAAACTTGTAACCGCTCCGGTAAAGGGGCGTAAAAGTTTCATCTGTTTTGATGAAGATACCACTATCAAAAATATCAACCAGGCAATCGACAAGGGTTTTGATGTACCGGAACTGATCAAGCGCTTTACCTCTGCCGGAACCGGTCCGGGCCAAGGAGGTATTCCTGGTCATAATTTGCCTCTCTATGTGGCGCAATACCAAAAATTACCCAGTATTTCCATCAGATCAACCACTGTCAGGCCACCAATAGTACCAACATTGCTGTCTACCTATGCCGGTACCAATCATGCCATGTTCAAACGTACACCTATGGATGAGATGCAGCGAAAAGATGGTGGGATTTTCAGAAATATCGGTGTATGGCAGCGGGCCAGATATTTTTCCAATGATTTTTCATGTAAAGCTGAGATTGAGAATGTTCGCTCTAATGTAGGTATCCTTGATGGTTCGACCCTTGGAAAATTTAGGATTTTTGGCCCCGATGCAGTAAAGGCCTTGGAGCGGGTTTTTGTTTCAGATATAGCCAAAATTGAGGAAGGCCGAATCAAATATTCAGCCATGTGCAATGATGACGGTTGTGTAATAGATGATGGCATTGTCGTCAAACAGGGCGAAAATGATTTCTATTTTACGACATCTACTGGTCGTGCCGGTAGTACGATTGAGTGGATCAGGTATCATACCCGGTATGACGGCTGGGATTTCCATATGGTAAATCTTACCGACTCCATGGGTGTGATCAATTTGTCCGGCCCCAATGCCAGAAAAGTACTTGCAAAGATCGTGGATATTGACATATCGAATGAGGCCTTTGGTTTTTCTGAATATAAAGAATTTCAGTTGAGGGATACAATTCCTGTAAGAGCCATGCGTCTCGGATTTGTTGGTGAACTGTCCTATGAACTGCATGTACCATCTTCCTATATGAGATCTGTCTGGCTCATGCTGAATGAAGCCGGTAAAGAATTTAATATTATGAATTTTGGTGTTGAAGCTCAAAACGTGCTTCGTATGGAAAAATGCCATATCATTCTTGGTCAGGAATCTGAACAGAGAACTAATCTTCTCGATGTGGGCTTGGGATTTTTATGGAATCGCAATAAACCGGAGGCAAAGACCGTTGGTGCAGTGGCCTTGCGTCAGGCGGAAAGTGATCAGACTCGCCTTAAGCTTGTAGGCTTTAAGATGGAAAACAACGGTCGTGCCCCCAGAGACGGTTCTCTTGTCGTGGATGAAAAGGTTAGAGGCTATATCTGTACTGCAAGAGACAGTTTTACCTTAAGAGAAGGGGTGGGCATGGCCCTGGTTGAAGGTGATCTAACCAAGATCGGCACCAGACTGGAGATTTATGAGGATGAGTGTGGTGATAATCGAATTTACGGGGAAGTGGTGAAGATGCCGTTGTATGATCCTGAAGGAACCAGGATGAAAATGTAAGGGATAAATCATGATAGAAATAGAAAGAATTTCCCCAGTTGTTTTTAAAAGTAGACCTGTCAAAATTGAAAACAGGGATAACTGGAAAGTAGTTATGGAGTACAGTGGTGAGGGTGACGGGCCGTATCTGGTTGATTTAAGCCACAAGGCACGGTTTGATCTGCAGGATGGAGACCTGGCTGCCAGACAACCATTCGGCATTAGCCTGCCGGACACTCCCGGCAGTTCTGTCTTTGAAAATGGTATTCTTGCCAATCGCATGAACCGTACCCAGGTGTCATTGTATAACCTGGACGGGCAGGACAACTCCAGCATAGTGAATGAACCCGGGATAACAGATGTAGCGGAAGTAACAATATTTGTTGCATTGATAGGAAAAAATATATATTCAATTTGTGAGAAACTGACAGCCATTGATTTTATGGATTCGACAAGAACTGCTCCATTCCTTTTTCAGGGACCTTTTTCTCACGTGCCATGCCAGATTGTGACGTTGAATAAAGAGCATGACGGTTCAGGGTTGGTTTTGACCTGTTCGAGAGGTTATGGAAAAGACATGATACACTCCATCCTCCATGCAGGAGAGGAGTTCGGACTAAAACCTGCAGGGGAAGATAGATTTACAGCATGGATTAAAAGTTTATAAGGGGTCAGTAATGTCCGGTTAAGAAATTGAATGTGATTTCTTCAATCGCTTCCGGCATTTTGTT
>JAWSVG010000037.1:0-9735 GCA_033852035.1 Desulfocapsaceae bacterium
CAGCGGGTGGATCTTTACTGTTTGCTGTCACAAAGTTGGGTTAGGTCTGCATTATAAAAAAGGGTGAAAGATACAAAGAATTGGGAGCTGATTATTTGGTCAAACAAAAGTAAAAAACAAAAAATGACTAAGCTTCGGCGAGCGGCCAAAGAACTTGGATTCGAATTAGTGGCAATAGCCAGCTAACCTGAACAAAGATTTCAACCTCTCAACAGAGGTCGATATAGAAATGGAGCTTTAGAGCACGTGAAGTAACATGACCGACAACCAACTGCACAACGAATTGTCAGCCTGGTAACCCAGGACTACGAATATAAAAATTACAAAAGCAGAGGTTGTTTTGACTTACCCCAATCATTGCCTGTGGCAAAAAAACAGTGTTGTTTCACATAAATGAATGTAGTATGTGCATGCGAGGTCCTCGTTATGATTTGTTTTTTCACAACTACAATATACCATAACTTGGCCTCGAATTCACTGTTAACTTCCTGTTTTCAAAGCAAAAAAAACACTAACAATAAAATTTGAAATATTATTGTCAGTAATATCAACAAGTTACGCGGTCATTTTTCACCAGTCTGTTGGAGTCATAGTGTCTTCTTTCGGAAACAATTTTTCCCCGCCTACGGCTGATTTTAAATCACTATCGTTAAAAAGCGGGAAACTTCAGTATTTAACTTCTTCACCATATAATAGAAAAAGGAGCCAGTATGAATCTAAAGAACATGTCTCTCCAGGCCAAATTGTTTGTTGCTTTTGCTACGATACTAGTACTTTTAATTATCGTCTCATTAGCAGGAGTGAAGGCATTAACCAGTGCTTCTCAAGGATTCGTCGAATATCGTGAGATGGCGCGCGATGCCAATTTGGCTGGGCGTCTCCAGGCTAACATGTTGATGGTAAGAATGAACGTCAAAGACTTCATCATCACTGGAAGTGAAAAAGATCAAAAACAATATCATGAGTATTACAAAAAGATGGAAGGGTTTTTAGAAACCGCTCAAAGTGAAATCAACAATCCCAAGCGCGCTGAAAAAATTGACGTCATTGATGATAATCATATCAAATATAACGAGGCATTTATAAAAGTACTTAACATGAGAACTCAACGTGACAAATTAGTCCTTGGTACACTCGATGTTAACGGGCCATTGATGGAAAATACGCTGACCGATATCATGGAATCAGCTGAGAATGATCATGATATGACGGCGGCATTCAATAGTGGCCTCGCCATGAAACACCTGCTCCTTGCAAGGGTGTATATGGTCAAATTTCTTGATACAAACCAGCAGTCCGCTGTTGATCGTGTTCACGCTGAATTCAAGAAAATGGTCAATTATTTGAATATTCTCGACAAAGAATTAGAGAATCCAAAGCGACGCAAAATGCTAGCATCAATTGTAAGTATTGAAAAAATCTACCTGGAGGCTTTTAATAGTCTGGTGATGATAATATTTGATCGTAACACCATCATCAATGAAACCCTCGATAAAATTGGACCAGATATCGCCTTTGCTATTGAAGACGTGAAACTTTCCATCAAAGATGTACAAGATAAAATAGGACCGCGTCTGCAAGGTTCTAATCAGCGTGCCGTAAGAACGATTTTATTCGTTAGCTTATGTAGTTTAGTCGTTGGTATAGTATTAGTTGTTTTTATTAGCCGCAGTGTACTCAAGCAACTTGGTGGGGATCCTTCGGAAATTGCAGACATAGCCAACAATATTGCTCAGGGTAATTTAGTCATAGATTTTAAACGTACTGGAAAAGCAATATCCACCGGTGTTTACCATGATATGGAAAAAATGACCGCAAACTTGAGAAATATCTTTACTGAAATATCCTCTGGTGTACAAACACTCTCTTCTGCCGCTACGGAGCTTTCAGCAATATCCAGTCAGATGTCTGATAATTCTGAACAAACATCCGGTAAGGCTAATAATGTTGCTATAGCGGCTGAAGAAATGAGTGTGAATATGGACTCTGTAGCGGCCGCATCTGAAGAAACTTCAACAAATGTTAATATGGTTGCAGCAGCAGCTGAAGAGATGAGTACCACTATTTCAGAAATAGCTTCAAACACAGAGAAGACCCAAAATATAACTGAAACAGCTGTCGCTCAAGCAAAGAATGCTTCTAATCAAATTAACGAACTAGGCACTGCCGCTCAAGAAGTTGGCAAAGTTACAGAAACAATTACAGAGATCTCTGAACAAACAAATCTTCTTGCTCTCAATGCAACAATTGAAGCGGCACGAGCAGGAGAGGCAGGTAAAGGGTTTGCTGTGGTTGCTAACGAAATCAAAGACCTGGCCAAGCAAACAGCAGAGGCAACTCAGGAAATCAAGAATAAGATTACTAAGATTCAAGGGGCAACTAGAAATTCTGTAACAGAAATAACTCAGATTACAGGTATCATTGATGAAGTCAATGAAATGGTATCTACTGTTTCCGTAACTGTTGAAGAACAGACTAATGCTACAAGGGAAATAGCCGATAATGTGTCCCAGGCTTCCCAGGGTATTCAAGAGGTCAATGAAAATATAGCTCAAGCCTCATCCGTAACAAGAGACATGGCGGCTGACATTGTTGAAGTTGGACAAGCTTCAGATGAAATTAATGAGAGTAGTACGCAGGTGAATGCAAGCGCTGAAGAGCTAAGTGAACTTGGTGAGAAGTTAGCAGGCATCGTGAAGCAATTTAAGGTGTGATCCACTACATCTAAGGGGCTTCCAAGGGGCTCTGCACTCAATTTTTAACAAACCTCAACGGACTCTAAAGGTATAAGTTCCTGTAATCACGTCCTACAGTCGGGGATGGAGGCTATAGTCCGATCTTTCACGCCGGCAACACCGGTTCAAAATCGGTTGGGGACGCCATATATATCAGGTACTTAGCGAATTTCGTTAAGTGCCTGTTTGTTTTTGTTGAAATCAACATCCATCCATCCAAGACGGAATAATTCTTCACGCCTTGCCCCTGTCTGCCAATACATCCTAAGCATGAGTCCAGCTTTTTGTGAAAAACATGTTTGTCATCTTGATCCAAGATAGCCAAATGGCCCCCTGAGTCAGGTCAGTTGGTCATGAGAGCCACATACTTCAACGCTAATGAAAACTAATAACGGGGTCAGATCTTTTGTTGTCCTAAGGTAACCTTTGCCTTGCCGAAATTTTCTGAAAACATTCCTAGGAGGTTTTCCGAGAATAAGCACAGCCATATAGGTAATATCGAAGTCTATGCTATCTGCGAGCATTATTTTTATGGAAATAACGAAGAGTTGGGGTGAAATGCATTCTCGGACAAGCTCCTAGTAGCAATTTCGTATATAACCATTCCGATTTTAGAGTTGTTGACACATAAACATGGTGACTATCTTCCTCAACAAGTACATTTTTGTGGCGACCCCGAAATAATTGACCATCCACTTTGTGGCGCTTGTTATACCGTTGAGTATTTACTCCATTGATATGCCGCATCACGCGAGGAATATTCCCCAACGGTGGTTGCAGCAGAATGTGATTATGATTAGACTTTGGTTAGTATCACCGTGAGTTCACAGTAGTTATGATGTCAAGCTGCAAAGTACTCAAATCTTTCTAACCTTCGGCGTGGCAATCCTTACCAAAGAACAGTGGGTAAACACTATTGTGTTTACCCACTGTCTCAGATTTAAAATCGTAGAGCAAGGCAACAGATGCATCACAATTCGTGGAGAGCCCCATGTTGTGACTCCTCTCCTGCTTCTTACTCTTTTTTCTGCAGGGAAAATCCCTCCATCCCTCCAGAGGTTACATACCAGGCATTCCGGAATTATTGACATCCTGTTCCGTAGCTGCTTTCTTTTTGTCATCCTCAATTTGAGACAATTCCGCAGCAGCACCAGCCTCAATAGCCTTCATTTTATCTGCAGGCATAGTCTCTTTCTGATCTTCCGAAAGTTCAACAATCACCTTTCGGTGAGCATAGAATATACCTTGTTTGTTTAAAGCTTCGGTGATACGACGATATGCTTCCCGACGTATAACAAAATGTGAACCAGGCTGCGCCTTGAATTTTACACGGATGGTCATTACAGAGCCGGTAATTTCCCGTACACCTGCTGATTTGACAGGGTTGATAAAATCGTCCTTAAACTCTTCATCTGCCAGCATCGCCTGTCCAACTTTCTTTATTACCTTTCGAATCTTCTCGACATTAGCATCATAAGGGAATTCCAGATTGAATTTAACGATAATACCACCACGCATAAAGTTGGTAATAGAACCCAGATCACTATGGGGTACAATTTGCAGCATCCCTCTGTGATGACGTAACATCACATTTCTCAACGTTATGTTCTCAACAGCACCAGACACAGAACCTGCCTGTATATATTCACCCACGCGAAAGGCATCATCAAGTAGATAGAAAAAGCCTGAAAATATATCACTCACAAGTTTTTGGGCGCCAAAACCAATAGCCAATCCAACGACACCTGCACCGGCAAGCAGTGGTCCGATATCAACGCCAAGCGACGAAATTACTACAAGAGTTACCATGATTAAGAGAATTGAAGCCATTACCTTACGCACCAGTGGCAACAATGTGTAACTTCGTCCCCGTTGAGCGGCTCCTCCAAATTCATCGTCGCCTTCATTTTCCTCTTCTTCAGGGGTTGATTCAGCAATTTTGCGTTCAATGTAACTTGATACAAAACGCCATGAAGTTAGTCCAAGAGCCATTGCAGTCAATGACTGAAAGACGGCGCCTGCAATGAAAGAAGCATAGGGAATACGATATCCCCAAAGGCTTAGTGCCCAGATAAATAATGCTGTAAGAATAATTAAACGTACACATCGAGCAGCTGTCACGGTAATTTTCCATTCTCGCTCTTTTGCTTCCTGCAGTTGTATCTTCATGTCTGCGTCCGCATTTGCAAGCGCATCTGGATTATAAATACGAAGACTGGTCATGGAAGTTCGAACCACCCATTGTCCAACAGCATCAAAAAGAAGAAAAAGCGGTAAAGCTGACAGACTTAACAAAAATGCAGGGCTCTCCTGTTTTACACCTGCAGCCTGATTACTAACAAGAATGGCAAGACTAAAAATAAAATAGAGTATTGTCGGGATGTGCCAGTATTTCGCGGCCTGCTCAACAATCCAATTTCGAGTTTTGTTCTTCTCGCTTTGTGCAAGAATGTGTTCCTGGACTGCTGCCCGACTTTTTAACACACCAAGAATTATCAGGCCAATCAGTGTCCCTGCTGTGACATTAACGATAATCATAAAGTTACCCTCGCTACAACCGAGCAAAAGAAGGAGAGCAAGAAAAAATACGCCACAAAAGATGTACGTGCTTAAAACAAGAGCAGCCTTGTGTGTCACCTTTGCTGTATTGTCAGACATCGGTAAAACACGCAAAGCAGGAGTATCCGGGGCACAGATAACAAGAGAAATCTGGTTGAAAACTCTGTAAAATACAATAGAGAAAAGCAGGCCAAGAAAAAGGTACTGTCGTCCATTTTCAGTGCCTGCAGGAAGAAGAGTAAAAAATGCCAGAGCCGCGACACAAAAGACCAGAATGTGTATTACATTTGGAATTGCACGCATAATGCCTGCAAGAAAACGCATAGGACCATCAAGATCAGGAATCGCCTGCTCTTTGAACTGCCTGCTGAAGTCCGCTGTAAATCGTTTGGTGATAAATTCTGCAAAAAAGGCAGCAGCAAGTGCGATCATGATAAAAATAAGAGAAAGAAATACACCACCAAAAGTACCATTGCCAATATTACTGGCCATTGTCCAGATATCATCTCCCATGCTGATGTGGGGGAGTTTATCAGTTTCTGGTTCGGTTGTTTCTGCGTCATCAAACATTTGCAGCAGTCCCACAGCTTTTGGGATTAAACCACCATCCTTTACAGGGTTGATATCTTTTCCATCTGCTCCCTTTGACAACTCAGCAAGTAGTAAACTACGAACCTGTTCATCGCTTAACTTGGCAAGAGTCGAATCAGTATTTTCCTCTGTGGCAGCTGCGATACTCACCATAAAGGTGAATAGCAGCATCATTGTTGCTAGAAATAAATTTTTCATTGTTTCCTCCTTTTATGTTCAAAGTCTTAGTATCTGTGCCTTTTAATTGAACAGCTCAAAGTCACCTGGCTGCCAGGTTTTATCGAACCATGGATCAAGGGGGCCATACAGGCGGATCAACACCATCCAACCTTTACCAGGAACTGTTTCAATCCAGTTGCTTTCTTTTCCTTCTGGAGCTTTGGGGCCAAAATATAGATCAACAGAACCATCTTTATTATCTGTCAAATTATCTCGTTTGTTGTTCTTGCTTGGAAATTGCTGGCCGGTTTGCAGCTGGGAACGTGTCTGCGGGTCATATGCTACCACTGACCAGAAATCTTTGGCAGGCACATTGTCCGGGATATTGAGTTTATAGGTCTTGCTACCATCAAGGTAATTTCCCTTTTTATCCCGGGCATTGTACGCATACTGGGAACCTTTGCCAACCATTTTGAGCGTCATGGCCGGTGTATTAACCGTTGCTCCATAGAAAAACAGTGTCCGCGCATCCAGGTAGCGACCACCTTTTCCCTCATCCTTCAACCACTTATGGCTGCCACCGATAAAAGGTGTGAACCAATAGCTACCTTCATAGTTGTACGTGTTGGGTTCACGGCTATCGAACATCATTGCCCGAGCTGTCGCATTTCCTACGGCGACAGCCTCAGTCAGGATCTTTCTCATACGTTCATCGGGCGCAAACTCTTTGTCCTTCTGAATACCTATGGCTTCCGCAAGCCCACGTAATTCTGGGTCAAAAAGTCCGATGGGCTCTTTCTGAATCACGTGATCAAGCTCTTTGTAAAACTCGTAGTTATTTCCATGGATGGTATTGAACTCCTTGTTGGATCCACTGATGAACTCCATTTTTGGTGGATTTGCGGCTTTCGATAAGGGGTAGACCTTCAAGCCGGTTTTGAACATTTTAGTCGCCACATCGGGTTTGCTGTCCACAAGGAAGCCACGTAATATCAACCAGTTAGTAAAGCTGGATGACTGTGAAACAAAGACTTTCTGTTTTTTTCCATCTATATCCATTTCGGTTTCCATGCCACCTTCAGGCGGATCCAGATCACCTTTGTAATCCGGTGGCAGGATGACGTATGTTCCCCCCTCACCCTTGTCAGGGCCGGGATTACCCATGTCAGTGACGAAACGAAAATAGGCGTCGTTGAGCGTTCCCGGACCGCATTTCGGTGGGATCTCAACGACGGTGGCACCATCTATTTCCAAATCCAGTATGACGGATGCATAAACCGTATCGGTGTTACCGGTCAGAAAGAGCGGGTCAGAGTCCATCAGCTTGTCAAAAACAACACATTGGTTGGATTTTGTGGCACCCAGTTCTTCCATTCCAAGGCGTACACTGTCAATAGATGTTGCCGGTATAAAATTTAGAAACACCTCGACACCACGCATAAAATCTAAATTATCGTATACATTGGTGACCGTTTCTTTGCTGGGCATGCCATCAAAAAAGTCCAGTGTGCCAATTCTGGTTTCCACCTTGTCAGGAGTCATGATTGTAGGCGGGATAGTATTGTTAAACCCTGGGGTGGCCTGTTCGGCGAAAACAGCTTGATTTTGCAGTCCAACACTCAAAAATGCGGATACAACTAATGCCGATGAATAGCTTATCAATCTTGTCATACTCTTTTTCTCCCGCATAAATGCAATTTTTTTAGCTTATATCCTGTTGAAACATTGTTTTTTTCAATTTACTATCAAGTTTAAAACAGAGCCAGCTCACACAATAATGTAACGAATCGAATTAATCGATAAAGAGAAGGCTCGACAGATTTTTGTTCTAAAAGTTACGGTAAAAATACTCTACAATTGACACATTCGGCTATCCGAAAACTGCAAAATTGAATGAATACTTTTTACCAAAAACAAACTGACCCAATATTCCAGTCTGGGCTACACCTTAATTTCAATAGTGAGGATGCTGAAGAGATGAAGGAACAGTCAAGTTTCTGAGACTATGAACATAAACAGTTCACTAAAGGCCAGTTCAGAGGGAAAACTCTTGCGACTCATAGCTGAAAACTGCAATTCAGTTATACTAACAGGTCGCCTGGTATTTTTATTAGAGGAGGCGCTCCACCAGATACAACCATAGTATCTATCCCCCTGTTCCTCTAAACAATCTATCTTTTATCGAGGACAACGTCTTGGCGATCATCAGGTTGTAGCATTGAACCCAGGGGAAGAGCTCGACCTTCAAATATCTCATGCTTCAGCATTGTTGATCACCATTGCAGTAGACAAGAAACTGCTTGAGTCACATTGCATAGCTTTAACTGGTACTCCTTTCTGGAAATGGAGAAGTCAGGAGCGATTGTTTATTGATCATGCAGGTTACGATATACGAGTCAGAAAGTTGGTGAGGTTACTGCATCGCCTGCTCAACTTTGACTCTAAACGTACTCTATGCGCAGAAAAAAAGACACTGATCTAAAAAGAAGTTTTAGAAACAGTTTTAACTGGAGTTAGAATTTCTGGTTTTGCCCAAAGTAAACCGAAATGGTTGCAAGTGGCCAAAAGAGCAGAGATATTTATTCGCTCACATTTAAAAACACCAATACCAATCACGGGTCTCTGTCGCTCTATTGGGACTTCTGAGCGCACTCTGCACCTGGGCTTCAAAGAGAAATGTGGTGTCTCCCCCCCATATTTTTTTTAAAATGCGCCTTAACGGGGTACGTATGGCTCTACGTTCAAACAACGATAAAATCTCTATTTCAGATATCGCAGTTGAGTGGAGTTTTTTTCACTTGAGTCGTTTTGCTGAGCAATACAAATTAATGTTCAACGAATTACCAAGCCAAACAAAAGAAAAAGGTGTGATTTCTATGTCAAAAGATGTCTCGTGGTAATATTGAATGTTTAACCAGCGTGTTTGGTAAAGATGTTTCCTGCGAAGCTCCCGCTTGATGGAGACTGGACAGTTTGTTCGAAAGGACCAGAGTGATACAGGGAACTCCCTAAGAATATGACTTCATATTTAATTCATATTTTCGTCATTGTAATATTAATTATGGCCTTGCTCACGCCTCATTGTTTCTTTAAGGTGCAGTTGGTATGATGTAGAGTAATAACTGATCTGCCCTCTATCCCATAAACAAGTGGTACCCTGACATATGAGTGGAAAACAAATAAAGAATGTACTAGACGGAGTGACTCTGGAGCAGATTTTGACAGCTCTGGTTGCTGATTATGGCTGGGAGAAGTTAGCTAAATATATCAGAATTAAGTGTTTTTCCAATGAGCCGACGGTGAAATCGAGCCTGAAGTTTTTAAGAAGAACACCCTGGGCGCGAACAAAAGTTGAAGACCTCTATATCTCGATGAAAAAAAGAGAGATAAGGTGCGGTTATAAAATTCAGTGAATCGATAACCAATGTTATTTCAGTTTCATTAATCCATCCTGACACATTGTAAGGTTTTTGTGAGTCCCTGCTGGTAGAGTCCTGACTGAATCTATTAATTCATCTATGGACAGACACTAACTCGTACTATAAGACAGGAAAATAACATGACCCAAGCGCAGAGGGGTTCTTTACTGACTGAGTTTAACCTCTATGAACCCCAGAAACAAAAAGCCATGATTAATGAATATCTCAATCTTAAGGGCGGCGGCCATGAACACCGAAGAGCTACTTAACAT
>JAWSVG010000037.1:9743-100585 GCA_033852035.1 Desulfocapsaceae bacterium
TGATTATGCCAGACAATTCGTCGCCACTCCTGACAAGAAATCGGGCTCTTTTCTTTTTATCCTCGGAATATTACAATCACGAACCCATCAATAATTGTAGGTTTACGCCTAAGGAACAGGACTAACCTCGCACTGCATTTTAGCTATGTAAAGAACAAGTTCCGGTTGTGCTGAGACCGTTTGCGATGCTGACTCCGGCATGGTAATACTCAGGACTCCTGATCCTAACGCGAGATTGTATACATTTCGAAAAACATCATTTTCATTCCCTTTCATGCCTGATAGAACTGTTGTGTTCATTTTCCAGTCTCTCTGTCCTCTGGTCGTCTCACTACCATTAAAACCACCATATAGATCAATTCCTGATACCAGTGAGAACCGCTTTGTATGCTCCGAGTCTCTTTTAACTGCATATGTTCCCTTGGCAATCCAAATCTCTTTTTTATCAGACATATTGCCTTCAAATGCCTGTGTCAGTGAAGGATAGGCGGAGGACCATGAATTGCCATCTGGAAATGTTGCCATGCTCGTTTCATTTACATAAATGACAGAAGGTAAAGATTGCTGGCTACCATTATAGTGTTCTTTCGTGTTCGTTGTTTCTTGGAAATCCACAACCGCCTTTTGCTCGCGAAACGGTATTGACAAGATGAGAAGGCCAAGCGCAAGTGATGCCAGGAACCAGGACCTACATATCTTTGATTTTGTCCTATTTTCCGGGCACGTAACTGTTGGGGGGGGAAGAGGGGGAGTGTTCTGAGTAGTAAGCATAGTAAATTGTGAGAGAATAGTGGATAAATTTGTTGTGCGCTGCAATCAACATATTGTCGATTTGTTCCAAGGTGTTTTTCGACCAGCATCAAATTATAGAAAAAATAGCAATGAAATAAGGAGCAAATAGGGAGCAAATAGGGAAGAATGAGAGAAGTATTGTAAAGGACAATGGAGCAAACTGTCCTGTCTTTGTACTCAATGTGAACTGTGTTTTTAAGGAGAAGTAAGTGCTGTGGGTTGTTATTGACTTTCAGTATGTTGTTAGGCTGGGAGCTATGGAGAGGTAGACGATCTATTGCAGGGGCTCATGGAAGGTCTGGAGATAATCGATGCTTCGAGTTTAAATACCAGTCCGAATAGCCTTGGGTACGGATATTCTACTGAAAAACGGAGCGTGGTTTCTGACCCTGGGAACCTGATCCACAACGATCTGGGAGTAGCATCAAAGGGATTAAACCATTCCGTTGACAATAGGCACTGGCTGTTCCCGAAATAAACGGATCTTGGTGACTCGGGCAATTAAATCCAGAATCGCCCAGATAGGCACTACTTATCAAAAGAAGGCGCAATCCGTATGATTCGGGGGGGGGGAGAAATGGGGTAAGGCTAGGAGCTTGTCCGAGAGATCTGGGTGCTTCGTTACTGTAAGTCTACCATATTTCAGGATATGCAACGTCCACAAAGGTTTCCTCCATCGTGAACTTGTGGCTACGTTCCATGGCGGCAAGGTCCATAAAAACAGCTTTCAGTTTTTTGTCATCACAGTTTTTGGCGAGTGTCTCATATTTCCTCATGGCCAGTTCTTCATTTTTCATAGCAATACCAATGGCGCTCTTGAGGTCCATGTCGTCATTGACCTCCGGCATTTTGATGGTTTCTGCAACCTTGTAATCTTTTTCAAAGTTAAAAAAAGTTTTTCCCAGTTTTTCCTTATTCAAAATGGTAGTGAGGATTTTTTCGTGTTTCTCCTCCTCACCTGCAAATATCTCAAACAGTTCTGCAATTTTGGCGTCTTTGATTCTGGCGGCAACTCTTTCATAAAACTGTTTAGCATCAATTTCACTTTGAATAGCATCTGAAATAGTTTGTTTATAACTATCTAAGTCCATGATTATCCTCCGGTCGTATTCAATAATAATTTTGGTCAACACATGTTTGTGTGCTCATACATTATGCTGTGTCGCGGGATAAGCAAGATCCACCTAGGAACTTGTTCGAGAATGCATCTGCGGAGTCTCGTAAACTCGCTTACCTGTCCCCAACTTTTCGTTATTTCCATAAAAATAATGCTCGCAGATAGCGTAGACTTCGATATTACCTATATGGCTGTGCTTATTTTTCCGAAAAACCTCAATTTGAGACAGGTAAGCGTTAGACTCCGAGATCCTTATTCTCGGACAAGCTCCTAGCCCGCATTTCTCATGAACATTGTGTCAGTTTGATCGCAGGCTAGTAACTGTTTGGTTTTCGGTTCTGTTGAGGAAAAACTCCAACTCATACAGTATTTTGGCAGCAAACATAACCAATTATAGTTTACTGGCTAAAACTTTTAACTTGATGCCGCCTGAGCTGATGAGAATTACGGGCTAGGGGATTAGAGAATACTTCTGTGATTAAAGAGAATGGGGACGGTGTCGCAGAGGTTCAATACAGCTCTGGGGGGCACATCAACCAGATTAGTACCATTGAGGGTAATTGGCAGGGGGCTGTTGGAATTGCAAATGTACGTAGTGTCTGAACGAAAACCAAGATCATAATCAATAGCCTTTAGTCCTGTTCAATACACCCAGCTTATATTGGACCTTTAAGAAGTATAATGTGCACGTATAGACATTTCTGCCTTTAGCAAATATACCTTTGAGTCTGGTCGGAATGTATTTTCAAGAACTTGCTTAATAAAACTGAATAATGTAGGATTTGTAGCAACTGAGGCAGAGTTGCCAGTATGAGATGTTGGTACAGTAGCCATCTGACAAAAAGACTGCATCTCACTTCTTCTTGAGAAAATCCAAATATGTATCTTTCCTTTTATAACTTATCGAAAAAACCTTTCACTATTAGTGCAGATCCTCGATTTCTCTGGCAGGGGGAAAAACACAAAGAAGCTTTTGCTAATCTCAAATACGGTTTATTGGATCTCAATGGTTACGTGGTCCTGACAGGAGACGTCGGGACCGGTAAAACCACCTTGGTGAATGCTCTTATTGAGATGCTGGATGATAGTGTATACACAGCGAACATCAATCATCCCACTCTTGACACCCTCGATTTCTTTAGACTCATAGCGAAAGCCTACGACCCATCTGCCGAAATAACGAATAAGGCAGAATTCCTCTTGTTTTTAAACGCTTTTCTTCAGCAATCACACAAGGAAGGAAAGGTAGTGCTCTTGATCATTGACGAAGCTCATCGTCTCTCCAAGGAGCTTCTTGAGGAAATTCGTCTGTTTTCAAATATCGAACAGGATGGTGTTAAACTGATTAACATCTTCTTTGTCGGGCAAGATGAATTTAAAGAAATTATACAATGGCCGGAATGCCGGGCTTTACGTCAGAGAATTACGCTCTTTTATGATTTAGAACCCTTAACTGAAAAAGAAACACTGCAGTATGTAGAACATCGTTTGGAAGTCGCCGGTGCAAATGGACAAATATTTACACCCGAGGCACTCCGAAGGGTATACAAGTTCACCAAAGGTTGTCCCCGCCTGATAAATATTCTTTGTGATCGCGCATTGTTGACTGGCTATATAAAGGAACAGAGAAATATTGATACCGCTATCCTCAAAGAGTGCAGTCAGGATTTGAGGTTTCATCATCTGGCTAAGACCAAAGACTCCTCTCCGGGAGGTAACCGACGCAAACTGATATCGATAGGGCTGGCAGTAGTTTTAGCTCTCATCCTCATTGGGGTGGTTGAGAATTTTAAATTGAAGCCTTCAATTGAAGAGAATGTTTCACCACATCCTGCTTCGGTTGTTGCTGACAAGCACTCGAGTTCACGAGCTAGCCTTCCCGCAGCAGCGTTACCTCAGTTACCGGAAAAAGTGACTTCGATTCAGTCAGAAGAACAACAAGATTCATCGTCACCAGCTTCTCCGATAAAAATTTTGGCAAAAGCATCCAAAGAACAGCCCCAACCGACAAAAAATGAAGCTAAGGCACCGCCAAAGCCTGCAGTGGTGACTGCCGCAGAGCGCGTGACTACGGGGGTTAGCTCCCCACAAGCAGCAACAGTACCTCAAGCGCTGAACAACAAGGGACGTTCAGGCTCGAAAGAAGATATTAAACAGACTGTGAAAAGTGGATCAAAAACGCCTGAACAGCAAACGGCAGAAATACAACAAGAGTCATCACCATTAGTTTCTCAGGATCAAGTTTTGTTAAAGGCATCACAAAAAGAGCCGCAGCTAACAGTAGCTGAGTTGGCTGCTGCAGCGATAGAGCAGGGCAACTTTTTGAAGGGAATCGAATTGCTTGAAGCCCATGAGAAAAAAAACGGCGGCAGTGATATTAAAACTCGCGAACTCTATTCAAAGGCCCTTGTTGGTCGTGCTGAACAGGTTGGGCTCACAATTGAGATTGGAGCTGAGAGGCTTCTTCTCAAGGCCGTTGAGGTAAATCCAGGTAGTGTTGATGCTTATTATGACCTGGGCAAAATGTACACAGATTCCAAGAACTACACTCTGGCAATTGAATCATACCAAAATGCCATTAGACTCAATCCGAAATTAGCCGATGCATTTTTTAACCTCGGTTATATCTACGCAACGAACCGTGATTATAAGGCTGCGGAAAAACAATTTTTGCAGGTCGTGCATCTCGCACCCGGATATCAGGCCAAAGCGCTCTTTAACCTTGCCTTGGTCCAGAAAAAACTGGGTAAGAGAGAAGAATGCGTTGCAAACTTGCGTAAGGCGGTGATTCTTGACCCGGAGAATCGGAAAGCTCAAGAATACCTGGAGCATTTACTAGGGACCACCGAGAGGAATCAACAATGATGGCGACCAGATCAATCAGCTGTGTGTGTGTGTGTGTCATATTTTTTCTCTACGGTTGTGCGCCGATTCAGCCCAATACAGAAGAAGTTTATTCGTTACCAAAAGAGAAAGCAACGGAGACTCCCGTTTCACCCCCTCAGGAAATACAGTACTTTATACATACAATTAAATGGCTCGGAGAAAATATAATAATCATATCTGAATGGTATACCGGCTCAGAAAATAACTGGTTAAAAATAATTGAATCCAACCCAACTGTTGACCCTAAACAAATCAAAATAGGGGAGTCCATTTTGATTCCTGAAGCTCTGATGAAGACACACGAGCCTATGCCGAGGTTATATCTCGGCTCGGCTGTCCAATCAGCTGGGAAGATGCCTCAAAAAACACCAACACCTCCCATAGTGTCTTCTCCTGAATTTCTTCCTCTTGGTATTGACGAGATTGAACTGTTTGGTCCGGTTTCTGAAGAAGGTGAACAGGTGCTTCCCGCAGAATCCGACCTGGAGTTCCCTCTGGAAACCATTGAGTAAAATAAAATGTACTCTGATACCTCGACCAACTTGAGAATCTCAGCCAAGGTTTTTCAATACGGAGTCCAGGCTCTCTCGGGCATCACCAAAAAGCATGCGGGTGTTCTCTTTGTAGAAAAGTGGATTTGCAACACCTGCATAGCCTGTGGCCATTGAACGTTTCAGTACTATTGTCGTTTTACCTTTCCAGCACTCTAGTACGGGCATGCCAGCAATAGGGCTGTCCGGTACCTCCTGGGCTGCCGGGTTAACAATATCGTTTGCACCGATTACAACCGAGACATCAATCTCAGGGAAATCATCATTGATCTCATCTAACTCAAAGACAATATCGTAGGGTACTCTGGCTTCCGCAAGGAGTACGTTCATATGGCCCGGCATACGTCCGGCGACTGGGTGAATGCCAAAACGAACATTGATGTTTTTATCACGCAACTTGCGGGTTATTTCATGGACTGTATGCTGAGCCTGGGCAACGGCCATTCCGTAGCCAGGAATAATCATGACTTCTTTGGCATCCAGCAGTAATTCCGCTGTATCGATTGCTTCAACAGCTATAATCTCACCGGTTTGGTCATCAGAACCGGCCGCTGTCTTTCCACCGGAAGTTCCAAAACCACCAGCGATTACAGAAATAAACTTACGATTCATTGCCCGGCACATGATATAGCTCAATATCGCACCACTGCTTCCTACCAGTGCACCAACAACGATGAGCAGGTCGTTATTGAGCATGAAACCGGTTGCTGCCGCGGCCCATCCCGAATAGCTGTTAAGCATGGAGACCACCACCGGCATATCGGCACCACCGATTGCCATGACCATATGGATGCCAAAAGCGAGGGCAATGATGGTCATAACAAGAAGAGGCAGCATGCCTCCTCCGGCTGCCGATGAATCGACAAATTGTCCGACTAGCCACAATGCCGCTATCAGCATGCCCAAATTGAGCCAGTGGCGTGCAGGTAGTAAGAGGGGTTGACCGCTGATTTTGGCACTCAGTTTCAAAAATGCCACTATAGAGCCGGAAAAAGTAAGAGCACCTATAAGAATTCCCAGGTAGGTCTCGATATCGTGAATGGTTTTGTCAATTCCTGTGAGGCTTATGTTATGGTCCATGAAATTGGCAAACCCGACAAGAACAGCTGCCAGTCCAACGAGGCTGTGGAGCATTGCTACCAACTCCGGCATCTGGGTCATTTGTACTTTTTTAGCGAGCATAAGACCCAATGAACCACCAACAATGACGGTGGCAAACAGGGTGAAGTAGTTATCAGAAACAATGCCAATGATTGTGGCCAGAACGGCCAGCAACATCCCAGCTATACCATAAAAATTACCCCGCCTCGATGTCTCGGGTCTACTCAAGCCGCCAAGTGCGAGGATAAACATGATTGTTGCGCCGATATAAGCTACAGCTACTATTCCTTGAGACATGTGCTTCCTCCTATTTCCTGAACATGCTCAGCATGCGATGGGTGACTGCGAAGCCGCCGAAGATGTTTATGCTGGTAATCAGTATGGCAATTCCTGCCAGAAAGGCGATCAGGAAGCTGTCAGAAGAAATCTGGAGCAAGGCGCCGATTACGATGATACTGCTGATTGCATTGGTGACACTCATAAGAGGAGTGTGCAGAGACGGAGTGACATTCCAGACAACCATATAGCCCACAAAGCAGGCCAGCACAAAAACAGTAAGGTGGGACATGAACTCAGGAGGTGCCACGCTTCCAAGTCCCAGTAACCCGAGACTGACGGCAGCTAATGTCAGAATGAGAGGCAGTGGGCTTTTCTTCGTTTCGACCGGCGGTTTCTCCTGGACAGGAGCGGGTTGCTCTTTCGGAGTGGCTGAGATTTGAGGAGGAGGCGGTGGCCAGGTAATTTCACCACCACTTATGACGGTTGCACCTCGAATTATTTCATCTTCCATGTTGAGAATGATCTGGCCATCTTTTTCTGGAGTCAAATCCGTTAAGAGGTGTCTCAGGTTTGTTGCATATAGTTGGCTTGATTGTGTGGCGAGTCGCGAGGGAAGGTCTGTGTATCCAATAATCGTTACTCCGTGTTTCACAACAACCTTGTCGGCCTCGGTCAGTTTGCAGTTGCCGCCCATTTCTGCGGCAAGATCAACAATGACACTTCCTTCCTGCATGGTTTCAACCATGGCTTCAGTGATAAGTTCAGGTGCTGGTCTTCCCGGGATCAGTGCCGTCGTGATAATGATATCAACTCCTTTTGCCTGTTGGGCAAAGAGGTCCATTTCGGCCTTGATGAATTCCTCGCTCATGATTTTGGCATAGCCACCCTCGCCTGTGCCGTCTTCATCCAAAAAATCGAGCATGAGGAACTCACCATCCATGCTCTCAACCTGCTCTTTTACTTCCGGCCGAGTGTCAAAGGCGCGGACTATTGCGCCCATGCTCCTGGCGGCACCAATTGCAGAAAGCCCGGCAACGCCGGCACCGATAACCAGGACCTTGGCGGGAGGTATTTTACCGGCTGCAGTAATCTGGCCGGTAAAAAAACGGCCAAAGTGTTGCGCTGCTTCAACCACGGCTCTATAGCCGGCAATATTTGCCATAGAACTGAGCGCATCCATTTTTTGTGCCCTTGAGATCCTGGGGATGGAGTCTATGGCTAGAACGGAAATCTTTTTCTTGGCTAGATCATCAAGGAGTTCGCTGTTTTGACCGGGTTGGATAAAACTGATAAGGGTTTGTCCCTCTCGAAGGTGCTCAATCTCATTGAAGGACTGTCCACTGCCCCCAACAGGAGGGCGAACTTTTAGAATAATGTCTGAATCATTGTAGAGTGTTTCGACTGTATTCTCTATTTTGGCGCCGGACTCACGGTAGGCATCATCTGTGAATTTTGCTGCTGTTCCTGCACCTGCCTCGATAATCATCTCGAAACCAAGATTTTGCAAGTGCTTGCAGGCCTCAGGGGTCGTCGCTACACGTTTTTCACCTTCAATTATTTCCCTTGGAACACCAATACGCATAGTTGTGTCTCCTTTTTGTTGTGGCAGTATGAGATTTGCCCGAATGTCTACTCAGGATACTATTGGTAATAGCTTGCAACAAATTATAATACTCATTTGTAAAAAATGAACTGCTTACAATAGAAAGAAAATTCAATTGAAATTGTTGTCTTGTATAAGTGAAAAAAGTGAGGTCGTGTGGAGTGTCTTCTGGGGTGCGGTCCTGTTGCTGGTAGCATGCGAGGTCGAATCTGACTGTCATTTTCCCCGGTGCGGCGGAAACGATACAGCTGTAACAGACAGTGCCTAAAATAAATGGAAATCGTGGGCGGCTCTGTCTGTCCTCAGGTGCTTATAACCGGTCATTTTTGTAGCGTCAGCGCAAAATATGTGTAGCGATCCGGATATAATCAGGCTGCTGCTCTTTCCTCAAGAAGGTTGTCGAGCCAATCGGGGTCCATCTCGGGTACCGATGAAAGGAGCAGTTGAGTGTAGTCGTGATGAGGTGGTTTGAGGATGTCTTTCTTGATTCCCTGTTCGACAATACGCCCCTTGTACATAACCACAATCTCATCGGCGATGGCCTTGACTGTTGCCAGGTCGTGGGTAATGAAAAGGTAGGAGATTCCCAGCTTGTTCTGGAGGCGCTGCAGGAGGTTGAGGATTCCTTCAGCCACCAGCTGGTCCAGTGCGGATGTCACCTCGTCACAAATGATGAGGTCTGGTTGTGCGGCAAGAGCCCTCGCTATACATATCCGCTGTTTTTCTCCCCCTGAAAGTTCTGCCGGATATCGATGCATATACTCCACTGGAAGTTCTACCATAGTGAGAAGCTCTTCGATTCGTTCCGTTGCTTTTTGGCCTTTCGTGCCAAAATAAAAAGAGAGAGGACGGCCAATGATCGTTTTTATCTTCTGGCGAGGGTTGAGAGCGACATCCGGCATCTGATATATCATCTGAAGGCGCTGTAAACAATCCTTGTCTCTGGATGCAAGATCGGGTGAGAGAGTATCACCCAGAAATGTGATTTGTCCTCTGTTTGACGGGAGGAGTCCGGTTACGATTCTGGCAACTGTTGTTTTCCCACTGCCGGATTCTCCGACAACAGCGACCGTTTTTCGTCGATGTACTTTGAGGTTGATGTCTTTAACAATATCCTCACTTTTTTTGTAACCAGCAGAAACTCCGCTGATTTCTAGAACAAGGCTTGGGTCTTTTTCCTGTCGAAGTTTTTCTTCGCCAAGAGACCTGACAGCGAGAAGTCGTCGGGTGTAGTCCTTTTTAGGCGAATCAAGCATTCTTCGAGCCTGACCTTCTTCCACGAGCTTTCCGTTCCGTAAGACCATTATTCGGTCAGCCAGTTGGGCAACAACAGCAAGATCATGGGTGATATAAATTGCAGCGGTGTTGAGCTCGCTAATGACATCTTTGATCGCCACAAGTACTTCGATCTGCGTAGTCACATCGAGCGCTGTTGTTGGCTCGTCAAAAATAATGATATCCGGGTCGGTCGCCATGGCCATGGCGACCATGGCACGCTGCAGTTGCCCACCTGAAACCTGATGTGGATATCGATAGCCGATTTTTTCTGGATTTGGGAGATCCAGGCGCCTGAAAAGGTCTATTGCCTTTTCAACAGCATCATTATAGGACATGAGGCCATGTTGGACAGGGCCTTCAACAAATTGATCGATGAGTTTGTGGGCCGGGTTAAAGGACGCCGCTGCACTTTGAGCTACATAGGATATACGGGAACCACGTAAATTGATTTTCTCGTTTGTGGATAAGGCATTCAGGTTTATTCCATCGAATTGAATAGTTCCCGAGGAAATACGGCAACCGGTCTGGGCGTATCCCATTGCTGCAAGACCAAGAGTTGATTTTCCTGCACCCGATTCACCAATGAGGCCAAGGATTTCACCCTGCTTTAATTTCATGCCCATATTGCTGATAATGGGCGTCCAGTCTCTGCCATTAAACCCTTCAATAGTGAGGTTTTTGATATCAAGCAAACGTTTGTGCTGTGTTATGTCTAGCGGGCGTCCCATGGTAGTAAGTATCCTTTTGTATATTGTATTTGAATCATTGAGTACGTAAAAGACTGCTGCGGTTAAGCATCCAGTCTACTACCAGATTGACGCCTATGGTCAAAAAGGCAATTGCTGTTGCTGGATACATTGGGGAGTAAATGCCATATGAAATTGCACCGGCATTTTCTCGAACCATAGAACCCCAATCAGCAGTAGGAGGTTGAATTCCCAGTCCAAGAAAACTTAAGGAACTGATGAACAGAAAAACAAAGCAGAAGCGCAGTCCGAATTCTGCGATAAGAGGCGGCATGGCATTGGGAAGAATTTCATGGCGCATAATCCACCACAAGCCTTCTCCTCGCAAACGTGCCACTTCCACAAAGTCCTGAACCTCAATATCCATAGCAACTGCACGTGACACACGGAAAACTCTGGTGGAATCAAGTATGGCAATGACAACAATCAGGGTGGGAATCGAGGTACCCACGACAGAAAGCACCATGAGTGCAAAAATGAGGGTTGGGAATGCCATGATAATATCAACAAATCTCCCTAAAACCTGGTCAACCCAGCCTCCGAGAGTGGCCGCAATAAGTCCTAAACTACAGCCAACCCCAAATGAAAGAAAGACGATCGCCAGAGCAATAGATATTGTGTTTCTGGCTCCGTAGACCACTCGGGTAAACATGTCACGTCCCAGTTGATCTGTTCCTAGCAAGTGCTCAGAACTCATGGGTGCCCAGACATCACCGATGAGGTCCGTCTCTCCGTATGGCGCGATATACGGTGCCAGAAAAATGGTGGTTAAATTGACCAGAATAATGAATAGGCCGATTCGAGCACTCCAAGGCGACTGTTTTAATAGGTTAAGCATGTTCTGAAACAACTCCTTACTTAGGGTTTCTGAGCTTTGGATTGCTGAGCATCGATAAGACATCTGCGGTAAGGTTTAAAACAACGTAGGTGCTCGCAAAAATTAAGCCGCTCGCCTGCACCACAGGTAAATCCCTTTTTGATACGGCATCCACGAGTAGCTGACCCAGGCCAGGGTAGACAAAGACAACCTCTACGACGACAACACCCACGATTAAGTAGGCCAAATTCAAAATCACCACATTGATAATGGGAGAAAGGGCGTTAGGCAGAGCGTGTTTTATTATGATTCGTCGGCGTGGGATTCCTTTGAGTTGAGCCATCTCAATAAAAGGGCTGGAAAGAACGTTGATGATGGCAGCCCTGGTCATACGCATCATATGTCCAACCACCACAAGGGTGAGCGTGAGGCAGGGCAGAAAGATCGCGTGAGCTATTTGCAGAAAAGACATCTGGTCATTGATGTTGCTGATACTGGGAAAGAGCATTATCTGGACTGAGAAAAGGGCGATCAATATATAGGCAACAAAAAATTCGGGCAAAGAGATTGCACTTAGAGTGCTGATCGAGATGAACTTATCAAACCAGGAATCGCGGTAAATTGCTGCCAGAAGACCAAGAATAATAGCCACTGGGATGGCGAAAAAGGCAGTAGTACCTGCCAATATCAGGCTGTTTATAAAACGCCAGCCAATGACCTCAGCAATTGGGCGGCCGTTCGCAAGAGAATTGCCGAGGTCTCCCTGAAGGAAACTTCCTATCCATGAGAAATAACGCTCGTGGGCTGGTAGATCCAGTTTCAGTTCATTACGAAAGGCCTGTACTGTCTCCGGGGTAGCGTTTTGCCCAAGAATGGCCTCAGCCAGGTCACCGGGCAGGGCTTCTACTCCGACAAAAATCAGCAATGAGATGGTTATTAATGTCAGTAGTCCAAAAACTATCCGTTTTGTGATCATTGATGCGAGTGTATTCATAAAACTCTGGCTCTGTGGTGCTTTAAGATCAGTTTACCTGACAGGAGTGATGGGAAGCCTCCTGTCAGGTAAACTGAGCACATTGCATTGGTCCTAAGCGGAAGCAGTGGGCCAATGTCATAATAAAATGGAGTAAACGGACTGGGATTACGATTTAAACCACCATCTCTCGGGTGCTTGAAGGCCATCAAGCTCCCAATCGGCTGCCACCGGTCCGTGACCAATATTGGCTGATGTGGCTGAGAGATCGGCTGCAAACATTGGTACTACAACACCACCTTCATCGCTTACGATTTGCTGCATCTCAACATACATCGTACGTCGTTTGGCCTGATCAAGCTCTGCCCGGGCAGCAACAAGGAGTTCGTTAAAACGCTTATGTTGCCAGGATGTGTCGTTCCAGGGTACACCAGCGGCGTATGCTGTGCTGAACATCATATCTTCGGTGGGTCGACCACCCCAGAATACAGCACACCATGGCTTTTTCATCCAGACGTTGGACCAATAGCCATCGTTTGGCTCCCGGACCACCTCTATATCAATGCCTGCCAGAGCTGCATTCTCTTTGTATATAACCGCCGCATCAGTGGCGCCGACAAAAGCTGCTTCAGCGGTGTGGAATTTAAAAGTTGTACCTGTCATTCCGGCTTTTTTCAGATGAAATTTGGCCTTATCTGGATCGAATTGCCGTTGTGGCAAATCCGATGCATGATAGCGGTTCGCGGTGCTGATGGGATGGTCATTTCCGATGGAGCCGTACCCACGTAAAATAGTCTTGACCAACTGCTCACGGTCAACTCCATATTTGAGGGCCAGTCGTACGTCATTATTGTCATATGGTGCGGTGTTACATTGCATTGCGAACGTGTAATGCTTAAAACCATCCTGTCTGATGACCTCTATATTTTTCATCTTCTTGAGAAGATGAACGGTTTTTAGATCACAGCGGTTCATCACGTCGATCTGGCCTGTTTTGAGGGCATTGGTTCTCGCGTTGACGTCGTTGATGCCAAGAGTTTCTACCTCATCAAAGAAGGCCCGGTCGCTTTTGAAATAGTTTGGGTTGCGGGTGGTAAAACTGCGGACGCCCGGTTCGTATTTCTGCAGGATGTAGCCACCGCTGAAAATACCGTCTGTGAAATCGCTGTTTTTCGGGGCAATAACGAGGTGATAGTCACTCAACAAATAAGGGAAATCGGCATTTCCGCTTTTAAGTACAATGGAGATGCTGTATGTATCTTCTTTTTTGATTTCTTCTATGGAATCGACAATTACTTTTGCGGCAGATTTGGTATCTTCCCCTCTATGATGGTTAAGGGAATGGATAACATCATCTGCATCCATGGTTTTGCCATTATGAAATTCGACGCCTTTTCGTAATTTAAAATTCCATATTTTTGCATCGGGAGAACTGTCCCAACTCTCAGCTAATTCAGGAATGGGCTTGGCATTATGATCAACCTCTACGAGATTATTTCCGAGCTGACCATTGATGATGATCTGATTCATCATATCTGTGGTGGTAGCCGGATCGATTGAATCCGTAGTAGAGCCGCCGGAGATACCAATCCTCAGGCGTCCGCCACGACGAGGTTTTGAAGATTCCGCAAAGGCATAACTTGAAAGAAAGGATTGAGAGAAGGCAGCCGTCGCTCCAAGGGCAGCAGCTTGGGAGACAAACTCTCTTCGTGATATTTTTCTATCTGTGAATAATTGTTTTAAAAGCTCTAATCCTACCATCGTCTTCCTCCGTTTTGTTGATATCAGGTTGGTAATACCAACTATTTAAGTGGCTTAAGTTGTTAGCGCTCCTCTATGTCTGATACTTGTCACAATCTCCTGTTAGTTTCTAACCCCGGTAAACGGGAAGTAAGCCGGGATAAGTATCTTCACGAATTTCATCCATAAAAAACGCAGAAAATAATTTATAAGGTACTAAATACCTCTCAGGAACAACCTAACCTATGTCATCAACTTGTCTGAGGTGTAGGTTGGTTGAGCATCCCCGGAAGGTTCGGGTCAATGATCATCTATCAGGTATCCAGTGGATCCGTTAGGAAGCCTGTTGACAAAATTGGTGCAGCAGAGATTTCATCATCTGTCATCATGGAACTCACAAGTTGAAGTGAGGACAGAATCATACTTTGTTTCCAGTCATCGAGGTTTTCAAATCGCTTTAAAAATGTTTCTTGCAATGGCGATGGCGCAGCCGCGAGGATTTTTTTTCCGAGATCTGTTTCTCTTACCAATACTCGCCTGCGGTCATTGGTGTCTTTTTGGCGTAAAACGAGTCCTTTACGCTCCAGCCGGTTTAGTATATCGGTTACGGTGGCTTGTTTGAGGCTGACCTGTTTGGCAATTTGGCTTACTGTCAACGCTTCCTTACCCTGTATCTGTCTCAGGATAAGAAGTTGTGGCGTGGTAATTCCATGCTGTCGCACCAATTGACGGGAGTGGAGGTCAATAGCCTGAATGATCCGTCTTAGATTTACCAGGACATTGTCCGAGACAGCAGCCTGCTCCTTCACTGATGCATGTGTGTTCATATTTATTTACGGGATTAAATGAGTTGAATACTATGTAATAAATAAGAATATTGTTGGGGAATAATACTTGTTGGTTACAAATTAGACCACAAAATAAGTAATTTCTTTATCCATGGCTATTATTTAGAGAGACAATATACGTTGGACACGATGTATTGTCAAGGTGGCCACTCATGTCTACGTTGGTATTCGATTCACTTGCCACAGGGGTTCTGGAACGAATGTGTGACGTAAAGATTGCTACTTGTGTTTATCCACTGGCGTCGTCGTATTTATTTTCCCAGGCTAGCTGGATTGCGCTCAGGCTTCGCTTCCCGCCGGAGGTGTCCGCAGCCTCCGTTCCTAGAACAATATCAATAACTGTCTTGCTCTTTACGAGTTTTCTGGGGCCGGTAGGGAGGAGTCGACTGTCTGTCTGGGATCTATCTATGACACGCCCTGAGATAAGAGATAGTACTGAATCCTGAAGGGATTGAGGCTGGTACTCGGGGAGTCGCTCAACAAGATCTTTGAAGATAAGTGGACGTTTATTTTCAAAGGCTGCGTAGACTTCGTCAATTATATCAAAAGCAGCTCCCAGTTGAAAGGAAGGCGAGGGGATGATCGGATTGAGAAGGTACCACTTTATGTTCTGAAGAGCATAGGTGAGCTGTGCTCCTGCCAGAATGAAAATCCAGCCAAGGTACATCCATACTAGGAAAAGGGGCAACGTTGCAAAAGATCCGTAGATTGCATTGTATTTTGCCACTCCAACCTGAAGGGAAATATAAATGTTCTGGACACCAAACCAGCAGATAGCGGCAAAGGTGGCCCCTAAAATTGCGGGGAAACTTTTGACCTTGGCGCTCGGGAAAAAGATGTACATCGCGTAGAAGGTCAGGGCGATAAAGAAAACCGGCACAGCCTGAAGCAGCAGTGTCTGGATCCAGGGAAAGGGAATGACGAGGTCAATTTTAGAAGAAAGAGTTGGGTTTGCTAGAAATGCGCTGGCTGCAAAGGCCACATTGATCGAGACCGGCATGAGGATAAGAAGGGTAAGGTAGTCAGCTACTTTGCGTATGATTGATCGGCCATTTTCAACCTTCCATATGGCATTCATTGCGGTCTCTATATTGCTCAAGACGATGACAACACTCAATAAGATACCGATAACGCCGATGGTTCCGAGGGCAGCAAAGTTGGTCTTATCAACATAATCAAACAGCTGATTGACAGCTGAGCGAAGGTGGCCCGTCATATTTTCTGATTCCGCGGGAGCTGATGATGTAGTTGGAGTCGGTTCATGGTGCGAAATTGAGCCAATTGTAAACCTGCTCTTTTCAAGAGTTTCAATATAAGTATACGCCGCCTGACGTAACTCATCTCCCCCTCCAACTCCCTTGATAATTGCTGTGCTCATGGCCAGCATGGGAACAAGGGAGAGCAGGATGGTATACGTCAGGGCACCTGAGCGCAGAGAAAGTTCATTTTTAGTAGATTCGGTAATGGTTATAAGAATCAGCCTGAGCAGATAGCGAACACCTCTTGTCACCGGATGGGCATTCGGTTCGTGGTTGTCTGCCCATTTGAGAAGTTTTGAGCCAGTATTGATTTTTTCTGACGAAGGTGTGTTCATAGTATGAGGCATCTGGCCTGGACCGTTTAGTACCTTAGAAATTCACTTCGAGTTTTTTATGAATGAATTTCGTGAAGGTACTTACTTGCAGCTTGTNNCTCCGTAAAAGCTGTCAATCAGACCTGAGGATGAAGCCATTTCTCAAGTGTTTGAAAGACGATTTCACGTTTTATTGGTTTGGTGATGTAGTCACTCATGCCAGCGTCCAAGCAGAGTTCTCTATCGCCTTTCATCGCATTGGCAGTCATTGCTATGATTGGGATATCCGTATGGCCCAGTTGCCGAATCTGTCTGGTGGCTTCATAGCCATCCATCTCCGGCATCTGGATATCCATGAGGATAGTGTCGAAACCATCAGGATTTTTGGAAAAGATTTCAAGGGCAATCTTCCCATTAGAGGCAACGGTAACTTTGTAGCCTGCTTTGGTTAGAATCATGGTGGCCAATTTCTGGTTGACCAGATTATCTTCAGCCAGCAATATCCTAACGGACTGTTTTAGTTCCTCTCGTACAGAATACTGAGTAACGAGCTTTTTGTCTTCACGTTGAACTGGTTCACTGTCATCCCTGCCAAGAATCTTTGAGAGAGTTCTCAAGAAGATATTTCGTCGCGCTGGTTTTGTTAAGAAGGCACTAAAGCCGGCATCCTGACATTTTTGAGCAACTCGGTCTGTGGAAGAGGTGTACGCAAGTAGCGGGATTGAGGATGTCACAAGCTTGGATGCCCGGATTTTTCTGGCCAGATCATAACCGGAGATGTTTGGCATCTGCAGGTCGAGTACGGCCACCTGGAATGGGGTTCCAGCCTTCTCGGCCCCGGTGAGTTCAGCCAGTACGGTCTTACTGTCCTGTAAAGTTGTGACCTTCATTCCAGCTTTTTCAAGGATCCGGCTGAGAATTTCATTGTTGGTCCGGTTGTCATCGACGATCAGGGCTTTTACGTTGTTCAGGGGCTGAGGTTTTGATGTCTTGATTGTGCGTGGAGCCGACTTTTTCATTACACTGGTAAAGAGAAAAGTGGTGCCAATTCCGAGGGTCGATTCAACCCAGACATGGCCCTGCATCAAGCTCGATATTTTTCTGCAAATAGACAGGCCAAGGCCTGTACCCCCATATTTTCTTGTAGTTGTCCCGTCTGCCTGCTGAAAAGCTTCAAAAATGGATTCGAACTTATCTTCGGCCAGTCCGATGCCTGTGTCCCTTATTTTACTGAGGACGGTGATGGTCTCTCCTGTTTCCTCCTGGATTTCGAGGCTCAACTCCAGCTCACCTTTTTCTGTAAATTTTGCTGCGTTACCAAGCAGATTGACCAGGACCTGTCTAAAACGCCCAGGGTCTCCTTTGATATTAGCCGGCATACGCCCGTCTATTCGACAGAGAACTTCTATGGGCTTTCCTGTTACCCTTGGGCGTATCAGCTCACAGACATCGTGGGCGGTGATTTCCGGATCAAAATCAATGTATTCAAGAGTCATCTGACCTGCTTCAACTTTAGAGAAGTCGAGGATGTCGTTAATAAGACCCAGGAGAGCCTCTCCACTGCGTTTGATAGTCATTGCGCTATCCTCCTGCTCCTCGTTCAGGTCGGTCTGGAGTAGCATGTCGGTGAAGCCAATGACTCCGTTCATGGGGGTGCGTATTTCGTGACTCATTGAGGCCAGAAACTGGCTTTTGGAAACGTTGGCAGCTTCAGCGGCTGCTTTTGATTTTCGCAGCTCTTTGGTCTGTTCTTCTATTTCTGTTTTCAGTGTTCTTGAATAGTTTTCCTGTTGCTCCTGAATTATTTTGTAATTGCGTTGGGCTTCTTCGAGCATCTCCTGGTATTTGCTGTCCATCGCCTGGAATTTTCTGTTAAACTGTTTTTTCTGGATAGCAATTTTTTTATTGAGTTGTTCCACTTCCTGTTGAGCAAAGTATCCTTCTATCGCAACCTGGATGAGACCGGAAATATCCTGGCTCAGCGATTTGTCAGAGTTGATAAAAAAAACCATGACGGTATTAAGTGATGGGAGCTGGAGCGCGATGTATCGTCCATCATTGGACAATATTGGCTGGTCATTGTTCGGTTGGTCAGTAGCTGTGCTGACCATTTGTTTGACCAGTAGTTCCGGAAACGTTGAAAGTTCGCCGGCTGGATACCTCTCTTCTTCTGTAACTGCAACTGTAGCAACTGAAGGAATCTTGTTGACTAAATAATCTACTAGGTCTTTTGCCTTACTCCCATTGGATGAGCCTTTTTGAAACAAACCGCTCCTGGCCATATCTGCTGTCCTCCTACCCGTAAATTGCTTGTGCCCTGGTCATTTCGTCCGGCAGGTCTTCAATGAGGACAGTATACTCGTCCATATTTTCCTGCATATGTTCAATGAGCGGCGGAGAAATAATTGTATCTATATTCGGTAGCTTGGTGTGTTCAAACTGGGCGGTTATATACTCAGCGATTTGCAGGATTCCCGTCAGAGTTGCCGGTTCAGTTTCTTCTGAAATGGTATGGTGGTGGCGAATGGCTTCCTGGATCGATTCCGGCATATTCCAGTCTTGTGTCATGAGGGCGCCGATTTCACAATGGTCTGTTGAAAAAGCCTGCTGTTCCATCTGGACGAGTGAAGCAGTGGATGTGCAGGTCTCACAGATTTTATTGAAGGATTCACTCTGAACCTGTTCTTCAACGAGCAGGCCAAAGTCATGGAGGATGCCGCATAAGTAGGCATCATCGCCATTGATGCCAAACATCCTTTCAGCTATCATTTTACTGCATATAGAGACAGCAGCGCAGTGAAGCCAGAGCTTGTTTTTTGAAAAAAGGCCTGTCGGGGCGGGGTCAGTGAAGATGTTTTTCAAGGCGTCAGTCACTGCAAGTGTGTGGAGATTTTTCATGCCAAGAAAAGCGACTGCACGGCTTATGGAATCTACAGTCTGAGTTAGGCCGTAGTAAGGACTGTTAACCAGTCGGAGGAGCCTTGAGACCAGGATAGGATCCATCATGATGACTTCCTCGAAATCTTTCATGGTAGATTCACTATCGGCGATTAACCTGGTAAGAGTGGTAACTACATGGGGGAGCGGCTGCACATCTGAAAATGCAGCAATAAATTCTATAGCTGTGGACATGCGGCACCTCTTTTGGGGAAGTCCATGGACATTTTTCTGCAAAGAGTGTTCTTTGAAATTCTGTTTGCGCATGGTCACTCTTTATCCGAGGAATTGGATGTTAAAAAGATACAGCCACTTCCTTAGGGAGGAGTAAATACGTTGTATCTGCTCGATAACCACATGCTCAGGCCATTATTTCTCTTTTGCTGACAGCCTCAGATTTGACCCTGTCGAGCATCTCAGCCAGTACCGGTTTGATGTTTTCCCGGAGATCACCCGCTACTATAATGAAAAGCAAGTCGTCTCCAGGTTGAAAAATCCCTGAATACGCTTCAACTATTATATCAAAGATTCCCGACCTCTGTAGGTATTCTTGTCGAATTTTTTCGATTTTTTCATAATCGGGTGTCACCTCAAGGGCTGCAACCTTTGCCTTGTCACTTCTCGACCAGTTACGGACAACCCCGTTGTGGATGAGAATCATGCCTACATTGTCAGTGAATTCTGGTCGGTCCTTGAGTTCTTTGATTGTTTTACTGATGTCCATGGTGATCCTTTCTTATTATGTTTACACCTAAATTTTGCAATTGACCAGTCTGCCGGAAAAGCGAGGCAACGAAGCTGAAGACGTATTAATATACTTCAAAGCCTCGGTAACAAAGCAGATTCGGTGGAATTGTCAATCCCGAAGGGTAGCAAAGTAGCAGAAAAATAATGATCATAAAAAAATATGCGTCTCTAACACCGCTAAACGGTAAGTAAATACCTTGTGAGTGCTTTTGCACCATATAATATAAAATCGAGTCTGTATGTTCTCGTTTTTTTTGACAGCTTTTACGGAGTAAGGTACTAAATTGATCGGTATGAGTACAACATATCGTCTTGCAAAGACAACTCTATTTTTCTCTACTTTACGTATGCAAGATTTAGGTTACAAATAAAAGATAGCGTGTTTTTCATATCTGTCGTACCAGGGGAATGATCAATTCCTGGTCATTGTGGAGTTGAATCAGGTTTATTGTCGAATTGTACCTATGAAGCAGCCACAGCGGGATGTCGAACTTATTGTGACAAAGGTCCCATAGTGTATCGCCGGGAAGCACCCTGTAGTTTTTTTTGCCCACAATTTTATATGCTGAAAAAAACTCTTCTTCTGTTTCCTGCAGATAATCGAGCCTTTTGTCTTCAAATATACCGATTGGCATTGTTTGGAAGAGAAGCAGGAGAGACTGGCCGGGGCTGCCGTTTGCGCCGTATGGCAGTTTGTTCAGATTAATCAGCTCTTTTACAGAGGTGCCAAGCCATTGAGCATATAACTGGATCGTCTCTTCAGGCTGTATGATGATATGACCGTATTGAATGTTCTGCCTGAGGTATCGTTTGGTCACGCTGTAAACGGCTGGGTTCTGTTTGGGCACGAAGGTTTTGGGCTTTACCTGATGAGATGTTTTCGATTTGGCCAGAAGAAGAGGGACTGACGCGTTTGCTGTGTCTGGTGTGAATTTCCTCTTTGTACGGGCTTTGATAAGCGGGGTGCCTGAAACCGTGGAGGCAATCTGTTGGCTTTTTCTAGAGGAGATTCTGAGTTTTTGCCGCAGGTAAATGGTTGCATCGTTATCTAAATTGTTGGCCGTCATCAATTCTTTTAAGGTGATTTTATGCTGCTTTGCGATACTGCTGGCGGTATCTCCTTTCTTTACCCGGTGAAAAGGGCTCGACTTCTGTTTCTTTTTGAAAAAAGAAGAGGGGAGCGAGCGAATGCGACTTTTTGAATATTGGTTCATCGGCAGCCTTAGCTGATATCCTTTTGGTAACAATTTCTCACCAGTAAAAACAGGAGGGCGTAAAGCAGGGTTAAGTTTTCTGATTGTAGCGCTGGTGGTGTGAAAATGCCTGACTACATAGTCAATGTGGATGTAATTTGGTAGCTCGAAATACATGCCGGATTGTGGGCGATCTAATCTTCCACGCAACTTTTTTTCTAAAATTTTTGCAACTTTGAGGGCGGCCAGGAATTCGGGATAGAAATTTTTCGAAGCAAACTTAAAGTGTCCCTTGCTGTATCGCCTGAATATATTTTCGTAACTGCCCTCAGCTTTAACAGCACGCATCATCCCTGAGGTGCCGTAATTATACGAAGTGATAGCATGGGGCCAGTTGTCGAGCAGTCTGTAACTGTTCTTCAGGTATTTTGCAGCGGCATGTGTCGCCAGGATCGGGTCAAGGCGCTCGTCGAGGGTGAGGTCTATTTTCAGGTATTGTTTCCCGGTTGATCGGGTAATCTGCCAGATTCCGGCGGCTCCGAATTTAGAATATGCCCTGGTGTTAAACGATGATTCAACATGGGGCAAGTAGACGAGATCTTCAGGCAGACCGTAGCTGCGGAAAATCTTTCTCATTTCCGGAAGGTAGGCTCCAGATCGAATAACTCCTTGTGAGAAGCGCTCCCTTACCCCTCTTTGACTGCGAATTTTTCTGGCGGCAGCAGCTATTTTTTTTTGGGAGCTGACTCCAGAAAAAAGTGCAGCTATTCTTTTTTCTTCATTGTTTGCAGGTTTGTTTTTTGACAGTTTTTTCAATATTGAGCTGTATTTCTTTCTTGCCCTTTTTTCGGTTGAAGAATTACGATTTTGTGCTCCCGGTATTGCGTTATCCAACAAGGGAATAATCTCGTAAACTATTGATAAATCATCTGAGTCATGTATAACTGCTTCGTTTAGTGAATACGACGAGTAAACGTCTTCCCAGAACCGTACATTTTTTTTAATGAACGGGGGATGAGGAAACTCTGTACCAGCATCGGTATCCTTAGCGAAAACCAGCAGGGCGAAAGGTAACAGGGAAATGAATGAGCAGCAGAAGAATATAATCTTAGCTGTCTGGTTAGCATGTTGTCTGCAGGTCATTACAAAAAAGTGGGCTTGTCGTTAATAAAAGGTTAATCGGCTTTCCTCATGTATAGCACAAGAAAGTGAGCACTGGATATGTATACTGAATTGTGTCTAACACCGAGAAACGGTAAGTAAGTACCTTGTGGGTGCTTACTTACCATATGATATAAATAGAATCCGTATTTTCTTGTTTTTTGTGACAGTTTTTACGGAGTAAGGTAGTAACGCAGACAAGATGCAAGTAAATGCCTTAACTAAATCAGTTTCTTTTACAAAACAAGAGATAAACGAAGACTTCGATTGAATTTCTAAGGTACTAATAAACTGAAGGATTTTGTGTATACTCCAATAGTTGCCACCCTTGGCTATATAATGTCACCTGATCGGAAACAGACGCTGCTTGTTCATCGCAACAAACGAGCGGATGATCAGCACTTAGGTAAGTATAATGGTTTGGGAGGGAAAATGCTTCCCGGAGAGGATATTTATCAATGTCTGGTACGAGAGATTCAGGAAGAAGCAAATATTGTCTGCGAAGAAGTCGTTTTGCGTGGGACCATTAATTGGACAGGCTTTGGGCCGAATGGTGAGAACTGGTTTGGCTTCATTTTCAGGGTGGATAGTTTCATCGGGGTGCCAAACTCGTCCAACGATGAAGGAGATCTTGCCTGGGTTAATGTGGAAGATATTATGAAACTCCCGATGTGGGAGGGTGATAAATATTTTTTGCCGCTGGTTTTTGACTCGGACCCCAAGGTTTTTCACGGATTTATGCCTTATGAAAATGCGAGGCCCATCAGTTGGGTTTATTCCCGCATCTGATATGAGTTGCAGAGAGCAGGTTGCATGGTATATTCGAAGCATGTGTAAGGCGCACAAAATAAATAGAAAGGTGGTGGAGGGCTTTTTCTCAAAAAGAAGACGGTCTCCACGCTTTCAGAGAAATATAACAAAGGAGTCAATCCAATGAATGAAGATAGTGAACTCAGCCGTTTAGAGCGTTTTGTTGAAAAACTACTGGTCAAGTATGATGAATTGCGTGCAGAGAAAGCGCAACTGCTGAACACATTAGCAGAGCGTGATTCTCTGATAGAGGATCTGGAAATCAATATTTTGACACATGATAGTGAGCGCATGGTGATCAGCGAAAGAGTGAATAAAATCGTAGATCAGATTGAAGAGTGGGAAATGGGTCTTGAAGAGGACACTGCTGAGGGAGAAGAGAAAACTGAAGAGGCTGCTGAGAGTGAAGCAGCAGAGGAATCAGGCGACGACAACGTTGATAAAGACGATGAAAGTCGAGTGCAGCATAATCTCTTTTCAGTGGAAGAGTCTAGATAAGCATGCTTAGTCTCAGTCCCTTGACAGTTTCTGTAAAAGAGTCCCTGTACCGCGACTGGAGCGTGGCACTATTTTGTCACAACGAAGAGGCTGGCTGCCAAGCTCTGGGCAGACCAGAAATTGGCGATAGCCTCATGGAACTGGGCTAATATGGTAGAACAGGAGCGGTTGGTTACATTTGAACTGTTGGGGCAGGAATATACGTTTTATTCAGCAGCTTCAGAGGATGAGATCAAGTCGATACTCTCTCTGGTTCAACAGCTTGTTGAGGATAATTCTCCGAAACAGGTCGGGACTTTACCGGCAATCAAGGTTGCTGTCTTGGCTTGTTTAAATATTGCCTCTCGTTTTGTGAAGCTTGAGCAGGAGTTTAAAGAGTATAAACTTGATTCTGAAAAGCGCTTTACCAGGCTCAATGACGAAATTAGAACAAAGCTGATTGTTGAATGAGTTCGGTCTATATAATTTGTTTTCGTTTACCCTAAAGTCTGCTATAGTTTAGTACCTTATAATTTTTTTTTGTGTTTTTATGGCAGAGATAAGCGTAGACTTCGAAATAATTTGGTGAAGGTACTTACTTACTGTTTACTGGTGTTAGTACCCTAGGCATCTTTTCTTGCCCTCATCATTGAATGTCATAGGGGCAGCTGTCATCGTGTAATAGCTGGTCAGATGGGTTGTAAGGTCGTTCTTACAGTTGCCTTAAAGCGCGGACTTAAGCGCAACTATGTGATAGAAAGAATGTTGTAGCTGGTATGCTTCTTATTTATGGGGCAAGTGCAATGAAAGTTTTTCCCTGCACTGTTGGTGATCACTGGTGTGTGTTGAGCCAACTCCCAAAAAAAGGGTACCTCCGCTGACGGTGTAAGAGAGATCGCTAACACGAATTCTCTAAAGCTTTTATGAGGTTGCCCACCTATTTATTAGGTTTAACTGTCCCGGTGACACGGCAGTGTGGGGAAGATGGTAGTCTTTATTTTTTGATTTGCTGAATTTTTATATCCGGAGTGCCCATTTTGGCGGATGTTCTGATGCTATCTGGCCCCGGTTAAACATATAATACTTAGATTGGCTTCAGCAGAAAGGTGCTGTCGGAAAAAAAATCGAATAAAGGGACGTGGAATTGCTTTTTTGATGCTTATTCTCATTCATGATAGAGTAACTCCCAAAAGGGAGCGGTATGTAGATATAGTATGTGAATATATGGTATTTACCGGTGTTTGTAGCTTTAAGTAAATTGCAGATTGTTTGAAGAGGTCTTTGTTACGCGACACGAGGCGTATACAGCGCGGTTTGCAGAAAACCGCGGTTTGTATGGAACCGGAAACAATCTTCGAAGACGGAGAACGCATTGCGACCGGCAATAGTTTTGGTGATCGCGAACAATAAAGTGTAGTAGCAGAAGTGAGCTTTTGTTGCTGCTTGTGGTCGTCGAATTCCTTTTACACTTCCCTTACTATTCTTTTTTCTGTTCCGCCTTTTAGTCTTGTCAGTCGTTACCAGATAGGACTCCTCTATGGATTCATTAGTATTCAACATTCTCGGTATATTTCTTGGCGTTATTGCGGGGTTTTTCCTCCGTAAGCGTGTTGTGGAGAGCAATGAGAAAAATATCCAGATTCAAAGTAAACAAATTGTCGAAAATGCGATAATTGAGGCAGAGCAGCTAAAAAAAGAAGCGCTTCTGCAAAGTAAAGAAGCAGCGTATCAGGTCAAGCAGGCCCTGGAGTCTGAACTTAAAATCGAGAGAGACGAGTTTAAAGATGAGCAGCGCCAACTAAAAAGAAAAAGGGATAGTCTGAAGCGAGAGTGGGATAGTTTTGATCGAAAACAGTCTGAATTATACAATTCTGAAAGACGTCTTAAGCAGGAAGAAGCTGATCTGCAGGAAAAGCACAAAGAGATTGATAATCTGGTTAATGAACAGCGCAATGAGCTTGCGAAATTAGCTGGTATCAGCCAGGAAGATGCTAAAAAACAGCTCATGGACTCTCTGGAAAGTGAGGCGCGGATGGATGCTGCCAAAAGACTTGCCAGGATTGAAAATGAGATGAAGATGGAGGCTGACAGAAAAGGTAAAAATATTCTAGCCTTAGCTATTTCACGTTATGCAGGAGATTATGTTGCTGATCGGACCGTTTCTATGGTTCCACTACCTAGTGATGAAATGAAGGGGCGTATTATTGGCAGGGAAGGGCGCAATATTCGCGCAATTGAAGCTGCCACTGGGATTGATATAATCATAGATGATACTCCTGAGGCTGTTATCCTCTCAGGTTTTAACCCCGTTCGGCGTGAAGTAGCAAGGCTGTCACTATTGCAACTCATTAATGATGGCAGAATTCATCCGGGCCGCATAGAAGAGGTGGTGGAGAAAGTGACCAGGGAACTTGAGATCATTATGCGGGAAGCCGGAGAGCAGGCAACTTTTGACGTAGGAGCTCATGGTGTTCACGTCGAACTGATTAACATTCTGGGCCGATTAAAATACCGGACCAGTTATGGGCAAAATGTTCTGCAGCATTCCCTTGAGGTATCTTTTCTTTGCGGAATAATGGCCTCTGAACTGGGCGTGGATGTTAAAATGGCAAAGCGTGCCGGCCTGTTACATGATATCGGCAAGGCGGTAGATCATGAGGTTGAGGGGTCCCACGCCATAATAGGTAGAGACCTGGCCAAGAAATACGGTGAACCGGATGAAGTTGTATACGCTATTGGTGCTCACCACGAAGACCAACCACCGGTTAGTGTGATCGATATCCTGGTTCAATCCGCTGACGCCCTTTCAGGTGCACGTCCCGGTGCCAGGAAGGAAATGCTGCAGAGCTATGTAAAGCGTCTTGAAGACCTGGAGGCTATCGCAAACAGTTTTAGCGGAGTTGAAAAATCTTATGCAATTCAAGCTGGTCGCGATCTTCGTATCATTGTTGACTCTACCAAGATAAGAGACGAAGAAGCTAACCTGTTGAGCCAGGATATCGCAAAATCCATCGAAGACCAGCTAACCTATCCCGGACAGATCCGAGTCACTGTCATTCGGGAAACACGAGCTGTCGAATACGCAAAATAAGTGACCCCTGCTCTTTAACCC
Organism: Desulfocapsaceae bacterium; assembly: GCA_033852035.1. Taxonomy (GTDB): domain Bacteria; phylum Desulfobacterota; class Desulfobulbia; order Desulfobulbales; family Desulfocapsaceae; genus Desulforhopalus_A. Next base: position 36,485 of record JAWSVG010000037.1, read on the forward strand.
TGATAAACTGGAAATAAGTCGGGACTCTTTTCAGTACTCGCTCGACGGGTATAAGTACCTTGAGGGTGCTTACTTACCATATAATATAAAATAGAATCCGTATTTTCTTGTTTTTTGTTACAGCTTTTACGGAGTAAGGTACTTAAACGGTTTAAAATTATGGCTTCCATTGAAGAACAGATTGAGTTGATTGAACGAGGTGCTGTTGATTGCATTTCTCGCGAAGAACTGATTAAAAAATTGAAAAAATCTGAAGAGACCGGTGTTCCTTTAAAGATAAAAGCTGGTTTTGACCCTACCGCCCCTGATTTGCATTTAGGACACACGGTATTGATTCAAAAACTCAAGCATTTTCAGGATCTCGGCCACGATGTTCATTTCTTAATTGGTGATTTTACAGGCATGATAGGTGATCCGACCGGAAAATCAGAGACACGAAAAGCACTCACTGTTGAACAGGTCGCTCAGAATGCAGAGACCTATAAGCAGCAGGTGTTCAAAATTCTTGATCCGGTAAAAACCAAAGTGGTATTCAACAGCAGTTGGTTGGGGAAATTGACCTCAATTGATATGATCAAGCTTGCCTCTGAACTGACTGTTGCAAGGATGCTTGAGAGAGATGATTTTAAGAATCGCTTTGAAGGAGGTAAACCAATTTCGATACACGAGTTTCTGTATCCGTTGATTCAAGGATATGACTCTGTGGCGATGGAAGCAGATGTCGAACTCGGGGGTACAGACCAGTTGTTCAACCTTCTCATGGGAAGGGATCTGCAACGATCACGAGGGCAGGCACCACAGGTTGTTCTGACAATGCCGCTTTTAGAGGGACTTGATGGAGTCAACAAAATGAGCAAGTCACTTGGAAATTATATCGGCATTACCGAGTCTGCTGATAATGTTTACGGCAAGGTACTCTCTGTCTCCGATGAATTGATGTTCCGATATTTCGAACTTCTAAGTGATCTCAGTAATGATGAAATTGCTGAACTGAAGGGAAATATAGAGAACGGCACGCTCCACCCTAAAGAAGTTAAAAAGCAGCTTGCCAGAGAATTGACAGCCCGTTTTCACGGTAAAGAAACTGCAATAGCTGCTGAGAGAAACTTTGAGCAGGTCTTTCAGAAGGGCGGTTTGCCTGAGGATATCCCAGAAGTCGACTCTACGGCTACAGAGCCTGTTGCCCTCCCTCAACTCCTGGTTGATGCTGACCTTGTCAAATCGACATCCGATGGAAGGAGGATGATCAAGCAAAATGCTGTGTCAATCAATGGCAATAAGATTCAAGATGTGAATGCGGTGGTCAATCCAGCTGATGGTGAGATCCTTATCAAAGTAGGAAAAAGAAGATTCTGCAAGGTGAACTTCAGTTAACCCAAATATCTCACCTGTCTAACAAAATCCGGAAGATCAATGTGGATGGATCTTCCGGATTTGTTGTGTCAATTCAATGAATACATCTGGAAGGCAATGAGAAGTGATTTTACTTTTCGGACAAGCTCCTAGTTGACCTGTGCTTCGCTGCCACCCTGCGAACAATCTTCACAAATACCAGAGAACTCAATATGGTGGCCGAGCACCTTGTAGTTGCTGCAGGCAGAGGCGGTCTCGTTTATCTGGTTCTGGACAGCGATGTCTATATCATCAACTTTGCCGCAGGAGCTGCATCGAATATGATAATGATCTTCAACCGTGGCATCAAAGCGTTTCTGTGTGCCGCCAACTTCAATTTTAAGAATTATGCCGCTCTCGGCCATAAGTTCCAGGTTTCTGTAGACAGTGCCTAAGCCTATACGAGGAAGTCTCTTTCGTACCATGTCGTATACTTCATTGGCCGTTGGGTGAGAGGTTACTTTCCCAAGTTCCTCAAGAATGATTTGTCGTTGTGTTGTCAAGCGCATGTTTGGCAACTGTTCCATAAAATGCTCCATCTGATAGTTTGATAAAATTTATTATCTGGTACAATATCTTAATTACCTTGTAAGTTCAATGAAAATCAGCCTGTAGATCAGATGAAGGTGCTTCAGATTATGGTTAAACAGGAGTTGATGGGTTTACCTGAGGATTAAAGTAACCAAAGCGTAAGGATGGAAACTCAGACCGTAGGCGACTGAACCACTGTCGAATCCCGATGCCGGCCCTTTTCTTATCGAATTCCAGGCTTGAGAAGTACCACTCCGGGTCCATATTGAGGTTTCGCAGCTGAATGAAATCTGGATTGTGGTTTGAAATAAGGGAGCAAAGGGCTTCGAATTCGTCAGCGGAGTCGGTGAACCCAGGAAGGAGAAAATAATTAAGCGAAACGAAGCGATTATTATTTTTCATAAGGTCAATAGACCGCATGACGTCGGCGAATGTATAGCCCTGAGGCCTGTGATATCGACTGTAGTACTTTTCCTGTGCAGAGTTTATGCTGACACGTATCGAGTCGAGCCCGGCATGGAGTATTGTTTCTACACAATCAGGAAGGCTAGAATTTGAATTAAGGTTTATGGTTCCTTTATCCGTAGATTTTCGAATGCGCCTGACCGCTTTTTCGATTGTATCGCTTTGCATAAGGGGTTCGCCTTCACATCCCTGGCCAAAGCTTACGATGGGGTTTTCAGCATGACTAAGGTGCTGAACTGCCATATCACTGATCTCTTTTGGAGTGGGCACAAAGTGTATACGATCTTGAGTCGAAGGGCAACAGCCCGAAGGTTGCAGTGAGATGCAGCCAAGGCAGCGAGCGTTGCAGGAAGGAGATGTCGGCAATGGGGCTTCCCAGCGGCCGAGGAAGTAGTTTCTGGCAGCGGGGCAACCATAAGTAAGACAGCATTTACCTAAATGCTGGATGAGCCTGTTTTCTTTGTTAGCCTTGAGCAATGTACGAGTTCGTCGCTCAACTGTTGCCTGTTTATATTGGCTTGCATCCTGTCTTTTGTCCTGGTCGCTCCGAAAGCCGGCAACCCAGAACTTGTCCTGGTACCATCCAACAGCCGAATACGCAAAAAGCGGTAGGGTGGGAGCATCCTTTTGGGTTTGGTAACTGCTGGTGAGAATTGTCGTATGTGCCGGAGCCATGAAGGCAGCAACGGCCTGCACTGGAGTACCTGGCTTAAACGGATTATCCTCAAGGAGTATAGGTTCATCTGACACAGGATCCCAGCCTACGGGAAGTCGGCCGGGAAGGGTGAAGATTTCACTGCCCTCTGGTAATGGAATCAAGTCCTCCAGGGCAGGTCGAGTAAATACACCGTTACCCATTCCGGCCATTTCCAACTCAGGAAAGTCTACAATGTTTCCGTTGCTGTCAGAAAGCAGGAGGGTTGGGAGTGTTCTGGGGTGTTTCACTTACTGCCTTAAAACTCTGAATACCGAGTCTACTGCCCGATAAATATCAAGATCGTCTCCAAAAATATCTTGAATTGCAGGGTTCTCGATAAGATCTTCTACTATGTATTGAGTGAAATAAAGGCTAACAACGTTTGGATCTTGAGCAAGAGTTCGTACAGGAGCTATTTTCATTTGAAGCTCAAATTCTTCTATGTACCCTAGCTTACCTAACTGGTTTTCGAAGGCCTCACGTATCGCCGTTACGGAAGTAGTTTCGATTATTTCCCGGTCAATCAAACGTTGAACTAGTTTAGCAGCGAATTCAGGCGCATGGTCTTTTGCTCTGTGGAACATTTTACGTCGTTCCTGTTCGCGCTTTCTATCAATGGTTCTTATGGTTTTGTCTGTTGTTCTGTTAGGACTGATGTTTACCTTAGCCATTAAACTCTCCAAATATTTCTCATCGCCGACAGGAGATGGAGGGGGTCATTTAAACGAAATAGTACTGTCCGAGTTATATAGTCTGAAAACGCAAATATCACTAGGGTAAACTTAAGATCAATTAGTGAATTTTACAGGTTTGAGACGCATATTTTATTTTCATCCATGAAACTGCTGTCACGCCTCTATACAGTATCGGGGGAACCCAGAGGTGATGGCATTTGTGTGAATTGGAAAATTTATCTTGAATTTGATACGGTATGCTATATATATTACGGCCTTTAAACAAAGAGTAATTTGACACTTTATATCTCTACAGAATCATAATAAATTCCCATATATTTTTATTGATCACTTCATTCCTACTGAACTTCTGGAGGTTCTTGCAATGGTAAAAAATGTTAAGGCTATGTTGCCAGTTTTATTGTGTTTATCTGTTGTTACGTTGTCCGGTTGTGGCAAAAAAGTAGAAACCGATGAAAATATGAAACCAGATAGTGGCGAGGCAATTGGTGCTCTGGAGTCTCTTGATTCCAAACCTCTTGGCATTAGTGAAGGACGCACAACTGAAGGAATGCTACCTGTTTATTTTAATTTTGACTCATCCGAAATCAAGACTGATCAGGTTGCGCGAATTGAGATTAATGCTGAGTTTATCAAGACTAGTGGTAATATGGGTATCACCATTGAAGGTAACTGCGATCCACGGGGTACAAATGAATACAACATGGCTCTTGGTGAAAGAAGAGCTTTGGGCGCTAAAAAATACCTTGTCAACCTTGGTGTAAATGAGTCCCGATTGGGAACTGTTAGTTACGGGGAAGAACGTATCCTCCTTCATGGACATGATGAATTGTCATGGGCGCAAAATAGACGGGCTGACTTTGTAGCAACAAAATAATACTGATCGGGGCTAAAGAGCATCGCTCTTGATTTGTGATGGCAAACAATATTGTTTTAACGATTCGGTAGCTGAACCCCGGAAAATGCTAGATACCAATATAAGGAATGTAACTCATGTCTAAAAAAATGATGTTGATCTGTGCAGTACTGATTTTTACTTGTTCAATAGTCCCCAATGGCTTTGCAGCCGAGTTGAAAATTGGCATCATGAACGTTCAAAAGATTATTGTCGGGTGCGAGGCTGGTAAAGAGGCCAAAGGACGTTTTGAGAAAAAGATGAAAGATCTGCAGGCTTCTTTTCAAAAAGAAGAAACTGAGCTGAAAGGCCTTCAGGAGGAAATCAAGAAAAAGAGTTCTGCCTGGAGTGAAGAGAAAAAAGCTGAGAAAACAAGAGAATTCCAAAAACGTGGTAGGGAGTTTCAGGCAAAAAGTGAGGATGCTCGCTTTGAAATGAAACAACTCCAGGATAAGGAGCTTGAGCCTATCCTTAAAGCACTGGAAAAGATTGTTGACAACTATCGTAAAGATAATGGGTACACTATGATTCTTGATTCCAAGAATGGTGTGATCTCTTACGACGAAAAGATTGATATCAGTGCTAAGCTCATTAAGAAGCTGGATACGGCCATGGCTAAATAATTTGTAACCTAATTTCTTTCAGTTACATTTTGTAGTATTACGATAAGACGATGTGGAGGCAGATCTCCACATCGTCTTGTTTTTTATAAAAACCAGATGGCACCCAATTTTTTATTGTGGTGCTTGATTGGTTTAAAGTGGGTAAGGATTTGCAGATGGCAATTAAAAGTATGACTGGCTTCGGTCGCGCTGAAAGAGAAACCAGTGGTCGGGTCTGGGCTGCTGAAGTGAGATGCGTTAATAACAGATATCTTGACCTTAAGATGAAACTTCCTCGCGGATACTCTTCCCTGGAGGAGAAAATACGTAAAAAGGTAGCATCATTACATCTGCGGGGACGGGTCGACTTCTTCTTTTCTGTCTCCGGCGATTTTTCAGACCTTCAAAAAGTGAAGGTGAACATCGCTCTTGCAAGTGAGTACCATAATGCACTCCTCAAAATCGCCGGTGAATTAGATCTGCCTGATGATATGACTCCGGCTCTTATTGCCGCTTATCCTGACGTGTTGGTCAGAGAGCAAAAAAACGAAGATATTGAAGAAATATGGCCCATTCTTGAAGAAGTAATTGATCAGACGCTTGAGGCTTGTGACATTATGAGAACTCAGGAGGGTGACGCTCTTGCCAGGGATCTCAACGAGCGCCTTGATAGTTTCACACTGACAGTCGATACCATAGAACAGAGTGTTCCTGTTCTTTTGCAGCAAAGAGAAAAAACGCTACAGGAGCGGCTTGAAAAATTGCTTGGCAATGTGCAGCTCGACCCAGCCAGACTTGCACAGGAAATCGCACTTTTAGCCGATAAAACAGATGTTACTGAGGAAATTGTACGACTTCGATGTCATATTCAGCAGTTCAAGCTCTTTCTCACAGAGCAAAAAGGGATAGGACGAAAACTTGACTTTCTTATACAGGAATTTTTGCGTGAAGTGAACACACTGGCCTCAAAAATCAATGATGCTACAATTGCTCATCTGACGGTGGGGCTGAAGAGTGAACTTGAAAAAATGAGGGAACAAGTACAGAATATTGAGTAATCCTGTCTGCAACGTTTATTAAAAGCGGCTAACAATATCGGCCGCCTCGAACGTGAGAAAATTTGCAGGTTTTCGTTCAGACACTAACCCCGGTAAACTGGAAGTGGGCCGGGATAAGTACATTTACGAAATTCATTCATAAAAAACAAGAGATAAGCGAAGACTTCGATTGAATGTCTAAGTACTAACACCGGTAAACGGTAAGTCAGTACCTTGTGAGTGCTTATGCACCATATAATATTAAATCGAATTCGTATTTTCTTTGTTTTTTTATCACAGCTTTTACGGAGTAAGGTACTAGGTAGTCGTTAGATGTCCACGCGCTATAGTGGTGCCTAAACAAGGGTTTTTTCCGAGAGTTTCAATTATGGCATTGTTAAATATAGGTTTTGGCAATACGGTAATGGTCGAAAGGATAATTGCCGTTATAAACACCGGATCTTCCCCTGCACGCAAACTGAAAGAAGCAGCCCGCAAGGAAGGGAAGCTGGTAGATGTAACAGAGGGGCGGCGAACAAGGTCTATCCTGGTAATGGATTCAAGCCATGTGATCCTCTCTTCCGTTCAGTCTGAAACGATAAGCCAACGGATGCAATCCCTGCAGCCGGAAGTTCACCTCGCAGAGTATTTCGATAACCTCAAAGCGTCAGGCTCTTGAGTGGCAGCTACTCTATGCCATAATCAGGGAGACAGGAGAAGCTCATGAATAAGGGCCGATTGTTTGTTATTTCCGCGCCATCCGGAACTGGAAAAACCACTATACTGAAGGTTGTCATGGACAACATTCCCGGTTTGGCCTTCTCTATATCCCATACAACAAGATTGCCCCGGCCCGGAGAGGAAAATGGTGTTGATTACCATTTTGTTTCACATGATGAGTTTCGTCAGATGATAACACAAGATATGTTTCTTGAGCATGCTGAGGTGCATGATAACCTTTATGGGACAAGTAGAGAAGCGGTAGAGACTCAGCTTGATGAGGGCCTGGATGTCATCCTTGACATCGATGTGCAGGGCGCTGATATTGTACGCAGAGACAAAAGACTTGACCCAACCTATCTGTTTATCTCACCGCCGAATCTATCCGAGCTGGAAAAACGGCTGGTGGGGAGGGGCACAGAAGATGAAGAACGGATCGCCCTGAGACTGAATAACGCTAAAACTGAAATGAAAGCGGCTAACAAGTACGAGTACCTGGTGATAAATGATCAGCTGGAAGAGGCCGTCGAGCTGTTTTCTGCGGTTGTTCTTGCTGAAAGAGCCAAAGCACACAGATTGCGCAATGGCAAACCAATTGGAGAAATTTTAATTTAATGACTACGCAGGGAAAAGGGCGGACACGCAGCGACGAAAAGAGAATTCGATTGAGTGAAGATATGCTGTGGGGTGTGCATCCGGTTTTTGAGGCATTGGAAAAAGAGCCGGGAAGGTTCACTGAGATTATCCTTCAAAAAGACAAGCGTGGTGGGAAAATCCAAGAGATTATTGAGAAAACCCGCCTTCATAATATTAAACTCGTCTTTGCCGGCAGCCTGTACCTGGTGGGAGAGGGTGCCTCTCAGGTTCGCCATCAGGGAGTTGTTGCAAAGATAAGTAAAGCTGACTTTGTTGATTTTGATGATCTCGTCGTGAAGATGAAGAGCAAGATGGTAAAGGGAGAAAAGCCTCGCCTGGTAGTCTGTGACTCATTACAGGACCCGCATAATCTTGGTGCTATTGTCCGTTCTGCTTTGGCCTCGGGTGCCTCAGGGGTGATCGTAACCAGAGAGCGGTCGGCGCCGATCGGCGGAACTGCAGCAAAATCCTCAGCCGGGGCAATTTCACATATTGATATTTGCCAGGTAACGAATCTGGTCAATGCCTTAAAAAATTTGAAAGAGGTGGGTTTTTGGGTTTTTGGTGCCGTTAAAGACGCTGAAGCACATTCTCTTTTTGAGACAGATCTGGACGTACCTGCCTGCCTGGTTGTTGGAAGCGAAGGAAAAGGGATCAGGCCTCTTGTGAAAAAGGAATGTGATGTCTTGATATCAATCCCCATGGTCGGAACTCTCGATTCTTTGAATAGTTCTGTGGCTGCAGCTGTTATAATGTTTGAAGCGATGAGGCAAAATAGTATCTAGTAGCAGTGACGAGTTATACTTTAATATCTGTTCATAGTAAGCCGATTGCGGTAACTGAGCTCAATGGCTGCCAATAGGAATCGAATGAAATTGCCCAAACAGTTAGAAAAAGATGCGATCATTACCGATGTGAGGGCTGTACTGCAAAAAGAGACGGTTGAGCTCTGTAGTGGATCTGATATCCGAATTCCATTATTACAGCTTAAGCCGGGTCTGAAAAATCATCTTTTTGCAGCGAAATTGGTAGGAGAGTTGGTTATCGGTTATGAAGCGATAGAGCGCGCACTTGCCAATGAATTGCATGGACTGCAAAAAGTCAGCAACAGGAGTGACAGGGTTTCAAGGGTGGTGATGGTCAGCAATGACGGTTCACCCCGCTTTTATCGCCAGCTGGGATTTCTACATGAAAAGCAGGGAGGAAGGGTCCTTATCTGCCGACTTGATACTGATTCTTCTTTACTGGGAGATATCCTCCAATTGAAAGGAAAAAAGGTGAAGGCCGTCCTGCTGACAAGAAAGAACTCTGTCGTCAATGTACTGAGAAGTTGTGTCTGAAGAGTTATAGCCCGCTATCCCCCTTTAACGCGAGCTTATTTGTACCCTGTATATCTGGTCGCAAGAAATTCTTTCTTATCAACGATTACCTAATTTGATAGGTCTTGAGTTTCTCCCAGAGGTTTTTCCGGCTGATCCCCAAAAGCTTTGCCGCTTCAGTGCGGTTATCGTTACTCTTGTTCAGTGCTTTTTTGAGACACCGCTGCTCGACAGCGGCTAGTTGAGTACTGAGATTGTAGGTGCTTTCTTCTACTTTATCTATCTGGCAGATTTCTATAGGCAGATCGGTGGGGCAGATTTCAGGGCCACGGCAGAGCACGGAAGCCCTCTCCATCAGATTTCTGAGCTCTCTCGCATTCCCCGGAAAATCATATTGTTTTAAGCAATCTATTGACTCGCGGGTAATTGTCACTGACTTACCGTGAATCATATTGAATTCGTTTAAGAACACAGTACACAACCCCTCAATATCTTCTTTGTGCTCACGTAAGGGCGGCATTAATAGAGGTATGACCTGCAGCCTGTAGAGGAGATCCTGGCGGAAGTTTCCTGCCTCAACTTCTTGCAGCAGGTCTTTTGACGTGCAGGCGAGAATACGAACATCTACACTGATGAGTTTACTTCCTCCCACCCGCTCAAATTGACTTTCCTGAAGCACTCTCAGTAGTTTCGCCTGGAGAGGGCTTGGGAGGTCTCCCAGTTCATCAAAAAGAAGGGTGCCGTTGTCTGCAAGTTCAAATTTACCTTTGCGTTTTTGTTCGGCGCCTGTGAAGGCCCCTCGTTCGTGGCCAAAAAGCTCAGATTCCATCAAACCTTCGGGGATTGCAGCACAGTTAATAGAAACAAAAGGTTTGCTGCTTCTTGTGCTCGCTTTGTGAATTTCTCTTGCGGCAAGTTCTTTCCCAGTACCTGATTCACCGGTTATCAGGATGGTAGCATTGGTGGGAGCCGCCTGTTTGATGAGTGAATAGACACTTTGCATGGGGATACTGTCCCCAAACAGGTTCCGCTCGAGCTCCTGTCGACAGTTCGCTTCAAGTATTTCACATTTGGCTCGTATTGCCTGGGTATCGAGGAGGCGGCTGACACGAATGATCAGGTCATCCATGTCGAAGGGTTTGAGAATATATTCTGTTGCTCCTCTTCTGAGACAGTTCAGCGCGTCGTCGACGGAACCGTAGGCGGTCATAATGATCACATCAGTATCAGGACTCTGTTGAAGGACATGACTCAAAAGCGCCAGACCGTCAAGGCCTGGCATACGAATGTCTGAAATTATCAGGTGATATTGGTGTTTGTCGCAAAGTGCACAGGCCCGTAGTCCATCTTCGGCTTGATCGACCTGAAAACCATACTTTTTCAACCTGTCATATATTGAGACCCGCATGATCTCATCATCTTCTGCAAGAAGGATTCTCGGCATTATCTTCTCTCAGTTATTGTAGTCGTCAGTACGCCCCACATGATACACTGGAGACGATCTGTTTAGTACCTTCCTCCGTAAAAGCTGTAACAAAAAACAAGAAAATACGGATTCGGTTTTTATCTTATACGGTTATAAGCACTCACAAGGTACGTATTTACCGTTTACCGGTGTTAGTCTACCGGAATGGTAATGGTAAAAGTCGTTCCAGCACCTTCCTGACTATCCACCACTATTTTTCCATTCATGCGCTGAACCAGGGAGTAGGTGACAGCCAGGCCAAGCCCTGTCCCTTCTCCAACATCCTTGGTTGTGAAAAAAGGGTCATAAATAAATGGCATATCTTGAACAGCAATACCGCAGCCGGTATCCTGAAACAGCAGCGTAAGTTCGCCGGTTGTTTGTTGGCAGTCGATGGTGAGGGTGCCACCATCAGGCATCGATTGTATAGCATTTAGTCCGATGTTGATGATGATTTGTTTGAGCGCTTCAGCGTCGAGCATATGCTCAGTTGAGACAGAGATATGGGTTTGCAGGGATATGTTTTTCAGTTTGTAAGAAAGAAGTTCTGTGCATTCCTTAAAAAGAGTATTCAGGTCGACCTGCCGTACCTTCAGCGGCTCATTTCTACCAAAGTTTAAGAGCTGGCGCATGGTCAGTTCGATTTGGCGAAGACCTTTGTCCAGCAGGGGTAGGTAACGCTCTATCAGTTCTTTATCTTCAGGGGTTTCCCGCATGGACTTGACACAGTTTAGCATCCCGCCAAGGGGATTGTTTACTTCATGGGCAATACCCGCGGTAAGTATACCAAGAGAGGCCATCTTCTCACTGAGATGGGCCTGTGCCTTGGTTTTAAGAAGCTCATCCTGAGATTTTTTCAATCGATCGCAGAAAAGAATGAAACTTTCATTTACATTGTCGATTTCATCTCTGAAGGCTAAGGGATACTGTGCCTGTTCGGGAGGATCCTCCGGAAAACTTTCCATTGCCTGGAAAAGCCAGTTGATGCGCTGGACGATCAGAGATTCAAACATCAGAAAGAGGGCTATTGTGACAAAAATTATACTTGTGACTCCAATGAGAATAAGGGCGTGGGTATTTTTTCTTATGAGATCATCAGCCCAGTTTATCGGAATGGTGATCGACAAGGCGCCTCGAATATCGCCAAGGGCATATCCATGTCTCGCGTGACAGCTGAGGCAGGATTTTGAGACCATCAATGGAGCGATAAAGCGTACAACCCTGCCATGATCTGACTCCTCAACTTCAAAAATCTCTTTGGTGCCGTCAGCAAAGGTCTGAAGAGCCATTTTTTCGAATTCGTCTGGGCTGTTTTTCGGGTTTATAGGGTTGAGACTCGTAACCTCGAAATGACCCAGGCCATCGCGGGAGGCATAGGCAGAGAGTTCACGGGTGATCATTGCCGGATTTCGCAGGAAATAGGTGGCCCCCCTACCATCGGACACGGTGGGGAGATCGAGGTAAGGGTTTGGCTCAACGCCGGTTCGTTTCAAAATAAAAAGTCCGTTGTGATCAGAGGCCCATTGTCTGGTCAGTAGAATTTGTTTGTGAAGCATCCTTGCCTGCTGTTCAGCCTGGCGAAGTATCATCGATTCATCAAATATCGATGTTCTATAGAGCATGAAAAGGTAAAAGGCAGAGATAATGGCCCCTATGAAGATTATAAATTTCGTTCGCAGTGAAATTGGAACCGGAAATGGCCTATTCATGTCGAATTACACCTAACGCAGACAAGCTGCAAGTAAGTGTCTTAACCAAATTAGTTTCTTTGAAAAAACAAGAAACTGATTTATAAGGCACTAAAAATTTCATGTCAAACATGAGCAAATACATTTAGTTATTTCAGTGGATTAGATGCCCTATTGATGAAACATCAGTTCACTTTTTATGTGAGTTGTATTAAAGAGCATTTTTCCCATTCTTGCCACTCTTTGGGCTTGCCGATTTTACCGAACCTGCATTGTTTGCGCGCACTTGAAGTACTACAGTATGTCTACGTGTACGCCGCCTCGCACCTTCGGCAAACTTAGCAATTGCAAAATTTAGGTTACACGTTTTTAAAGGTGTGTGCTTGGCTGTAACAGGTACGGAGCAATACTATTACTCTCGCAATTACTGCGCCATCTCAGGTTACTATAAATAAATAGGATGCTCATAGGAAGCACAAATGAGGTAATTTGAGATGTGGTGCATCTCAAACGGATAGGGATCCGGACAGGCCGCACCATTAGTTTGTTACTATTAGGTAACGCTTGACATTTTTATCGTTACTTAATGGTAACAAAAAAGAGTGATTATGTCCGTAATTATCTGAAAGTAAAAGGGAAAAATGATGGAACAATGTTTGCATTGCTCTCCAGATAACCAAGAGAAAAAGAGGTTGTCTGATGAGGACTGCATGGGAGTGATAGCCGTTAGTGCTGGTTCACATGAAATTGAATGAGGAGGAGAATGGTGGAAAAAAACAGAGGTGTTTTCTATACAGGGTTTTGCCTGGTTGTGGCAGCAGCAATGTGTCTCTCCGTTTCTGTGGTTGTGGGTGATACTGAAAAGAGTATGCATCCGGAGTTGTCAGAGCAGGAAATGCTGATAGCCTGTGCTGACTGTCACCGGGAAGCGACTCCGGAGGTTGAAAAAGAGTGGTATGAGTCGGTTCATGGTATCGCAATGGTCAAATGTTATCAATGTCACGGCACCTTTGAAACGTTTGCGCTCACCCCTACCAAAGAGAACTGTGCTATCTGTCATACCAATATGCTGGATAAATGCCCTCAGGATAAAAATTGCTGGGAGTGTCATGTACCCCATTCATTTAAGGCCAAGAAATAGAAGGTGATAAGGAGAATATAAATGGCACAAACAAGAAGAGATTTTATTAAAAAAGCTGCGGCCCTTTCTGCTGCCTCCTATGCAAGTATGAGCTTGCCCATTGCCGATGTGAACGTGGCTCGTGCCGACGAGGGGATTATATGGCATCGCGGCAGCTGCCGTCTTTGCGGTGTTGGTTGCCGTGTGGAACTCGGTGTGAAAGATGGTAACCCTATGGGATTGCGCGGTGTAGCGGATGCCCGAACCAATTTTGGTTATGTCTGCATGAAGGGGATGCACTTCTGGAAATGTATGCGGCATCCTGATCGTCTGGTGAAACCGCTTTATCGTGAGAAGAAAACCGATGCGTTTGAGGAAATATCCTGGGATAAGGCCCTCGATATTGCTGCAACGAAATTTGCAGATGCCCATAAGGCTGGTGGAGGGGCTGCTGTTGGATATTATGGTTCCGGGCAGGCTCTCACAGAAGAGACCTACCTCTTTCAGAAAATAATGCGTGGCGGTTTGCAGTCAAACAATGTGGAAGGAAATCCACGGCTCTGCATGGCAAGCGCTGTCGGTGGGTATCTCACCTCTTTTGGGGCAGACGAACCTATCGGTAGCTACTCAGATCTTGAAAAAGCTCACTGTTTTTTCATCGTCGGCTCAAATACGGCAGAGGCACATCCAGTACTCTTTCGTAGAATTATGCGTCGCAAACTGGACAACCCTGATACCGTAAAAGTGATCAATGTTGATCCCAGAATCTCCCAGACTTCAAGAATTGCTGATATGCACCTGCAATTCAAACCGGGTACCGACCTGGCCCTCCTCAATGCTATGGCGCATGTTATCGTAGAAGAAAAACTCTACGATGAAGAGTTTATTAACACCTATACAACGTTTAGAAAGGGTAAAAAAGAGAAGACCAGCTTTGATGATTTCAAGGCTCATCTCGCGAAATACACGCCGGAAGAGGCCGCTAAAGAATGTGGCGATGCATTCAAAGCCGAAGACATTCGCACTGTTGCCCGTTGGTTTGCAAAGTCAAAAGGGACAGTGAGCCTTTGGACTATGGGGCTTAATCAGCGTAAGCGCGGGGTCTGGGCCAATAACCTGATGCATAACCTGCATATACTCACCGGTCAGCTCATGAAAGATGGCGCTGACTCTCTTTCCCTTACCGGACAGCCGAATGCATGCGGGGGGGTTCGCGAGGGTGGAGGTCTGTGCCATATTCTGCCAGGCCATCGACTGGTGGTCAAAGAAAAGCTTCGCCGCCAGGTTGAAGCTGCCTGGGGGATTCCTGAAGGCCGTATACCAGCCAAGCCAGGCTTGCACACAATGGCAATGTTTTCCGCTGTCAACGAAGGTAAGGTGAAAGCACTTTGGGTGAATTGTACAAGCCCTGTACAGAGTCTGCCAAACTGCAACCTTTACAATAAGGGAATGGACAGGGAAGACGTCTTCATTGTCTGTACTGAGATTTTCCATACTCTGACCACTCAAAAAGCCAACCTGGTTCTCCCTACATCCTTTCATTTTGAAAAGACCGGGGTCTACGGTTGTACGGAAAGACGATCCCAGTTGACCAGGAAGGCAATAGATAGCCCTGGCGATGCTAAACCGGAAGTGTGGATAGTACGCGAGTGGGCAAAAAAACTTGCAGAAAAGCTTGATGACCCAGTTATCAGCCAGTGTATCAAACCGTTTGAAGGTCTTGAAGAAGGCTATGATCTTCCCAAGGCGATCTGGGATGAGTATTCGCAGAAATTGACGGCCCATAGGGATAATGATCTTCGTGGGGCTACCTATGATGTTTTGGAGCAGATGGCAGATGGCGTACAGTGGCCGGCACCGACCGAAGAATTTGCCTTGACCGGTGGGACTGTGAAAAAATTTGTCAAGGGCAGAGATCCGATGGCCACGACTGAATCTAAAAACGACCTGCCGTACCAGTTTTACGGCCCTGCACACTCGGATCGTACTCTATGGATCTGGCACCGTGACCAGGCTGATCCGGAGGAAATTCCTGATGCAGAATATCCCTTCTACCTCTCCACCGGCCGGATTATTGACCACTGGCATACCATGTCCATGACAGGTCGGGTCCCAGAACTACTGCGAGCTAACCCTTATGCCTACGTGGAACTCAACCCAAAAGACGCCAAACGTCTTGGGATTCAGCCAGGTGATATGGTCGAAATAAAATCCAGGCGCGGGGTGAATCTTCTACCTGCCAAGGTGTACGAAGGACCGATTGAGGGCATGGTGTTCGCTTATTGGCATGATCAGCATCCTGACCGTATGATCAATAAGGTGACCAAGGATGCCTACGATCCCGGGTCCAAAGAACCAGAGTTTAAGATCTGCGCAGTTCAGGTTAAAAAGGCCTCAGGTCCAAAACCACTCAAGCCGTACATTGTTTAGTGCCTTATAAATCAGTTTCTTGTTTTTTTAAGAAACTGATTTGGTTAAGGCACTTACTTGCAGCTCATCTGCGTTAGTACCTTACTCCGTAAAAGCTGTAATAAAAAACAAGAAAATACGGATTCAATTTTATATTATATGGTAAGTAAGCACCCACAGGGTACTTACTTACCGTTTAGCGGGGTTAAGATGAAAGGGTGAGGGCCGGGGGAAATCCCGGCCTGTATGGTTTGCTGCAACATGGTACTATGGAGGAGGAGTAATGCCGATAAGTGGCGTAGTAATAAGTGCCAGGGTGAGTGAAAAACAAGAAGTCCTGCAGGCTCTGGGCTCTATCCCTGAAGTAGAAGTACACGGCGATGATGAAAAAGGAAACATCGTGGCTGTCCTTGACACGGTAAGTTCTGAAGAGATGGAAAAAATTATCGATCGAATCAATAAAGACGAGAATGTTCTACATGTCGGTATGACCTATCTTAATACTGAAGACGAAGCAGAACGAATGGCAAGTGGTGAA
The DNA here is from genome assembly GCA_033852035.1 of Desulfocapsaceae bacterium. Taxonomy (GTDB): domain Bacteria; phylum Desulfobacterota; class Desulfobulbia; order Desulfobulbales; family Desulfocapsaceae; genus Desulforhopalus_A. Next base: position 52,694 of record JAWSVG010000037.1, read on the forward strand.
AAAGTTGCCAAGCCTTTTGGCTTTCGTATGCCTTTAAAAGAGGAGTTGTGAGACGCCGTTCCTTTCTCATAATACTTGGGGTTGGTCTTACCCAGCTCCATGTTTCTCCAAGGACTGTCAAAGCAAAACTACTGCAAAGTCCAGTCACCACCAACAGGTTGCGCCCTCCAGGCGCGGTACCTGAAGAAGTTTTCCCTGCTCAGTGCATCCGCTGTGGCCGCTGTGTTGAGGTCTGTCCATATAGATCCATAGTGATGCTGGATATTCGAGCAGGGATTCATGCAGGTACACCACTGGTTGAAGTTGAAAAAGTTCCCTGTTATCTCTGTATGAAGTGTGTTGATGTCTGCCCCACCGGCAGTCTTCGGCGCGTGCGACAGGACAATTCCAGAATGGGGCTTGCTGTCATCAATCATTTCCATTGTGCTGCCTGGATAGGAACAACGCTTTGCCGGACTTGCTACGATAAATGTCCCTTTGTTGAAAAGGCGATCCGTCTTGAACAATTACGACCGATCATAGATGAAACAGCCTGTACCGGTTGTGGACTCTGCACTCATGCCTGTCCTGTGACCATTGAGGGCGGCGGTAAGGCGGTAAATATTGAACCGATCTATGCGAAAATGAAGGTGACCAGGTGAGCAGTTTACCTTCTGGGCGTAAGAGACTCCTCCCCATTGTAAAAAAGCGGAAAGGGCTCCATTTTGGCCGGCTGCGTTTTGGCCTGCTTTCTTGTGCATTTTTACTTATCCTCATCAATCCCTTTCTCAACTATTATTATCACATCAATACTGTTCAGGGCTGGTTTCAGTCACTTGGTATTGGTCACTTGTGGTTTGTTTCTCCTCTTGAAGGTCTGGAAAGTCTGTTGATTACCAAAACGATATATATGCCGTCCTTAATCGGCATGTTGATACCTGTTTTGATAGCGTTTTTTCTTGGGCGGGTTTTCTGTTCCTGGCTGTGTCCGGTAACCTTTTTCCTGGAACTGTTTGACCGGGCCCGCAAATTTCTATCTGGTCGTAAATATCTACAAAACAGGCTGCTTGTTGCCAAAAAAGTTCTCTGGTATACCCTGATTGCTGAAATTGTACTGAGCATGGTAGTTGGTGCACCTTTCTTTGTTTTCCTTTCTCCTCCGGGACTCGTCGGCAGGGAAATAATGATGCTGGTCTTTTTTCGCAGCCTCGCCCTGGAAGGATCAATATTGCTGCTGATTCTCATATTGGAACTTCTCACCAGAAGATTTTTCTGTCGATCCTTTTGTCCTTTGGGGGGGCTGCTGGCTTTTGTAGGGAGAAAACGAAGTTTACAACTGAAAAATCAGTTGGACAATTGTACAAACTGCGGTCTGTGCACCAAAACCTGTCCCATGGGGCTTGAACCAAGTCGTGGAGAAGGTCTCTCTTCATACTGCTGGAACTGTGGTGAATGTGTTGATTGCTGCAATCATGAAGCTCTTCATTTTAGCTGGAAGTAATCTTCTTGAAAGTTAGAAACCTCCCCTGATGTTCAACGACAGAAATGTGTTACCAGTGGGTAACAAGCACCTGGGCGAACTGTTACCGAACGGTGGCACTGTTTGTCTTCTTTTTTGTAACATATAGTAAAATCAAGGTATTGGACGGCTGGAATCAATATTGCTAATCTTCCATTCGTAGGTGAGGAAAATGCGTAGAGGAGAAGGTAACGGCTGTTGGAAAAATGAGTTGATAATTCCATAATTGAACACCAGAAGGAGGTCGTAAGTGCACAAGGAGTCGAAATCGAAATACAACTCCCACTTGATCAAACTGATAATTGCTATGATTGTTTTTGGTGTTCTCGCCTTGGTCGTACGGCATCTTTTTATGCCGGAGAGCATGGGGCAGTATGGCCATTATCGCGGGGCGGATATTGAGGATCAAAAGAATGTAGCTATTCGATTGCAGACCAATGAATCTTGCTTTCAATGCCATAAACCAATACGGAAAATTCACAAAACGGGGGTGCATAGGACCGTTTCCTGCGAAATCTGCCACGGCCCCTATGGCGATCACATCACAGAGGGCAAAAAGGTCGGTGATCTGCCTGTAAAACAAAAGCAGGAAATCACTCATCTCTGTCTGCGTTGTCACAACAAGGTGATTCAGGCACGTCCTCGAGAATCAATCAAAATGGTTGGTCTGCCGGAACACCTTGAACAGAAAAAGGTTCGTCTTGACCACACCTGTGACCAGTGCCATATGGTCCATGATCCGCTTCTTTGGATCAATCAGGCAAAAGAAATGATTGGTATAAAGGAGGAAAACAAACGATGAACGATATTCGAAAAGAGATAGAGCAGGATCGGCGCGGGTTTATCAAAAAGGTACTCGGCGGTACTATTGCCGGTTCGCTGCTTCTGGTTATTCCAGCAACCGCTGAACGGGTGCTAGAAGAAATCCCCGGCATGCGTGATGAAAAATCTGTTTTTACCAGAAGACAGTTTGCCTTTATTGTCGATATTACGGCTTGTATTGGTTGTGGATCCTGCTGTGTTGCTGATAAGGCTGAGTACAATGTACCGGATCATAATTACAGAACATGGGTGGAACGTTACATAATTGATGACCATGACAATGTCTATGTCGATTCCCCAAACGGAGGACTGGATGGCTACACTAAGGCTCGAGAAGGTTTGCCCTATCCGACAAGAGATACCTTCTTTGTACCAAAACTTTGCAATATGTGTGAGAAACCATCCTGCGTGCAGGTCTGTCCTGTCGGGGCCACCTACAAAACTGATGACGGTTTTGTCCTGGTGGATAAAACCAGGTGTGTCGCTTGTTCTTATTGCATTCAGGCCTGTCCGTACTCGGTTCGATTTATTAACCCGAACACTCAAACCGCTGAAAAATGTACCTGGTGCTATCACCGGGTGAGAAAGGGGCTTCTGCCTGCCTGTGTTTCCGTCTGTCCTGTCCACGCTCGCAAATTTGGGGATCTGGCAGATAAAAATTCTGAGGTGTGGAAAATCCTCCATGAGCCCCATGTTATTTCAGTGTTGAAGCCCGACATGGGTAATGAACCGGCCCTGCATTACGTCGGCCTGAGAAGGGAGGTAGTCTAATGACTGGTGTACACCACGCTGATACCGTTTCTGCTTTAACAAATTTTGTGTTTCCAAACGACTGGCATGTACATTGGAGTCTGATGATTGTCCTCTATCCGTATATCACGGGTATTGTTGCCGGGGCCTTTATTGTTTCCTCTCTGTATCACGTTTTTGGTGTGAAAGAGCTGGAGCCTATTTCACGGTTTTCTCTTGTTTTTGCCCTGGCTTTTCTGGCCTGTGCCACCTGGCCGCTGTTATTACACTTAGGGCACCCAGAACGATGTTTCAGTATGCTGCTAACCCCGAACCCGACCTCGGCTATGGCTGGATTCGGATATATTTATTCGGCGTACTTTATCCTTCTATTCCATGAAATATTATTTATTTATCGTCCTATCATGGTGGGTTTGTGGCACCAGTCAACGGGCCTGAAACAATGGATGTATCGATTTCTGGCTTTTCATAATGACAACCTTTCCAGGGAGTCGCTTGAGCTCGACCATAAGATTATTAACTTACTGGCAGGTATTGGTATACCTATGGCATGTTTTCTCCATGGGTATGTTGGTTTCATCTTTGGCGGGATCAAGGCGAACCCTCTATGGGCCACTCCTCTCATGCCGGTTATATTCCTTCTGTCGGCATGCGTTTCCGGGATAGCTGGAATTATTCTTGCTTATATCCTTATTAGAAAATTCACCGGAAAATCTATCGACGTCGATTGTATCAGGGCGTCAATTAAATTTCTCTGGGGCTTCTTTATCCTCGATTTCGTTTTTGAAATGCTCGAGGTCTTCTCCCATTATTATATGAGTACCCACCACTGGCATGTACTCGAGAATCTCCTGTGGGGTCCCCTTTATACAACGTACTGGCTGCTTCAGGTCAAGATTTTTTCGATCATCCCATTCGTCCTGCTGGGGGTCCTTTCTCTTTTTAAATTTAAAGACCGGGTGATCCTCTTTTTTGCTCCAATCGTCTCACTGATGATTCTTATCCAGGTGCTACTCATGCGTTGGAATATTGTCGTTGGTGGACAGTTGATGTCAAACAGTACAAGAGGGGCAGTGACGTTTGTGCCGGAGTGGCTCGGCAGGGAAGGGATACTGGCGGCAATTGCGATAATGATGGCTCCCATTGTTATTCTCTTTGTCCTCGGAAAAATATTCCCGTTCTGGTTGGGTGAGAGGAAAGTGGATTCCTCGATGAATTCGTGAATTTTTGCAATAGAGGTTTATAAAGACAACCTAAGGGAGGAAAAAACGCTGTAAAGAGTCTGGGACGTCGGTTTTGCCGGCAAAAAGAGATTTTGTGAAAATCTAATTGGAGGATATGAAATGCAACGATGGAGTACAGTGCTTTTCATGGCAATTCTAGGTCTGCTTATTGCAATACCGGTCTTTGCCACGACTAAAGTGTCCATGGATGCGAACAACGAGTTCAACAAGGCTGCCAACGTCAAATGTGTGAATTGTCATTTGAAGGAAAACAGGGCTATGGTGCTGCAATGGAAAAATTCCCCACATGCCGCCGCAAATGTAGCCTGCTACAACTGCCATGCTGCACAAAAAGAGGATATTCTTGCCTATGAGCATGAAGGTGCACTTATCAAGACTATTCAGACTCCGCGGGACTGTGGAATGTGTCACGAACGGGAAGCGGTTGAGATGGAAAACTCCCATCATGCCTCAGCCGGGCAAATTATGGCCTCACTTGATAATGTACTGGGTGAGGTGATTTGCTCTCTTGAAGATAAAGCTGATGCCGCTAACGGCTGTTGGCAGTGCCACGGTTCTGTGTTAAAGGTCAAGACTGATGAGGACGGAAAAGCCTTAAAGAATGAATTCAATGCAGTCATGCTTGATCCAATGACCTATCCAAATACAGGAATCGGTCGGATTCATCCGGACGGATCGAAAGGCTCATGTATGGCATGCCACTCTAAGCACTCCTTCCGTTCAGCTGTAGCCCGTCAGCCTGAGAATTGTGGAAAGTGCCATCTTGGACCGGATCATCCTCAGAAGGAAATCTATGAGGAATCAAAACATGGTATTGCCTATTATTCTGCAGATCGCGGTCGGGGTATGAATGGTATGAACATCCAGAAGGCTGGAACATGGGTCCTTGGTAAAGACTACTACACCGCACCTACCTGTTCTACCTGTCATATGGGCTCATATCAAAAATCAAATGGAGCTGTGGCTCAAAATACCCATAACGTCGGTGACCGGATTTCCTGGACACTTCGTCCTAAGATCTCTGTTAAGCTGAACCGTGTAGTTTTTGATGATGGTACAGTAGCTGATATTCCTGGTGATATTGCACCACAGGCTGGTACTGAAAGAGAGTACAAGACTTTCGTGCACAAGGACGGGGAGTGGAAGAAGGTTACAGCCAATAAGGAAATTGCCGAAGTTATTCCCTGGGAGCAACGTCGTGACAATATGAAAGGCGTTTGTAAAAACTGTCATGGCAAGCAACAAATTGATAACTTTTATACCCAGTTTGATGCCTTGGTGGTCACCTACAATGAGAAATTCGCCAAACCAGCCAACAGGCTCTACAATATGGCGGCAAAAGACGGTTTGATCAAAGGCTCCACCTTTCACACCGATCTTGGTTGGATCTGGTGGGAAATCTGGCATCACGAAGGTCGTCGTGCCCGCCATGGTGCTGCCATGCAGGGACCAGATTATACCCATTGGCATGGAATGTATGATGTGGCTGAGAAGTTCTATTTTAAGTTTATCCCGGAACTTGTACATCTCGCCGCTAAGCATAATATGACAGAAAAGTATCAGAAGGAAATTGATACTCTGTTGGCCAGGCCGGAACACAAGTGGTACAAAGAAGGCTTTGATGAAGGTATTATGAAAGCTATCCAAGCTGAGCAGGAAGAGCGTTACAAACAGTAGTTTTGTATTGTGAGTAGACACCGCCTCAGCCCATAGGTTGAGGCGGTCCTTTTTCAGGAGATGATACCGATGCAGATAAGAAGCGAAACACGGACAACTGTTTGTAGGGTGCTGTTGGCTCTACTTATTGTGCCCTTTTTTGGAGTGGTAGAACTGGCAGCTATGCCGGGTTCAACCAATCATATAATACTCGAAGAGAAAGTGGCGTCTCTACATCTCGGTTTTGGAGAGTACCATATTGCACAGAAGCTGACTGAGGTACAGAAGGTTCAGGGAAAAAAATCACTGCAGGAAAAATCTTACCCCGGAACATACACCTTTACAGATGGTGACATCTTTGTTCTGGCGGAAAAAGATAGGGATGTTGTACTCGCATTATATAAGAAAAATGAAGAGGCTGGCAGGGAACAGATGAGGACAATGGTAGCCGAACTTATGAGCCTGTTTGAGAATCCTACCAGTGAGGCACATGATCAGATCATATACTGGGCCTATAGCAAAGAGGGAAAGGTTTCGGATAGTGTTTATAAAGATATGAAACAGGAAGGGGAATCTTCGATAATCGCGACAGTTAAATTCAAATCAAAACTGACATTTACCGAGATTGATGGTGAGAATACGGAGGAAAACTCAATTCACTGCATCGTCTCGTCTCCGCAACTGCTTGAGAGGTTCTATCAGCAGTGATCCTTTTTGCCAATGTCCCCATTTTATCTACCGATTGCCATAGATATGCTTCCCCCCCCCCTTTTTTTTCTGCCCGACTTTGTGCTGTTTAAAGCAATAAAGCGAATGTAGTAACTACTCCAGCCGAGTAGTAACGATGGTACACCAGGTATTTTGTCCAAAGAAAAGTGTTGAGATTACTCTGTGATCTTGAGGAAGACCTCTTTATACTGTTTTCTGAACCCTTCAATACTGCTGGGGTCAAGCCACCTCTCATAGGCCTTTCTATATTTCTCCGTAGGCCGTTGTTCAAGCAGAACCTTGTTGATATCTTCTATGGCGTTCTTCCCCCACTCTGTCTTTGAACAGGCAACATAGGTGATGGATGCGTCATGATTGACCTGGTTCTCATTGACTGTAAGAGTCATTATCTGGTCGCGAATTCCTTTCTGCTCTGCGAGATACATTGCTTCTTCAGGTAAGCCGGGGAGCGCGTCAATCCTTCCTGCTATAAGCATTTTAAAGAGGGACATGGAGAGCTCGGGTGCTTCATAGGTGAAAATATTTTTCTCATTTCCATATGTATTCAGAGTGCTATCGAACTCAACTCCGAAAGAGCGGTTACTGGATCTGCCGATTACAAATTTATTGCTTTGCAGAATAGAGGCGAGGCTGACCGTTTTTGTGGATCCGAATGCCTCATATTTGTCTTTGCTGATTATGAGTACAGTTGGGAGCGTATAAACACTGGGAATAGAAAAATAAGCAAACTCATCTCTTTCTGGAGTCTTATACATGGCAAGAGCGCAGGCCTGTTCCCCTTGTTTCCACTGTTGGTAGTGTCGTGATAGATTTGCCTGCACACGGGTATGAGCATACTGAGGCAGGTTGTTAACCATTATGTCTGTGATCAGATCTTCATAACCTTGCCGTTTGAATGTACCTTCATGGATGAAGAATGGGGGAGCAACAGCCTCCAGCCAGGTTATAGAATTAGCGCCCCCAGTAGAGATTTTTTTGGGGGCCTGAGCCGTAGCCGTGGTCGTCAGAAGGAAAAATAGAAGCGGGAGTGTACTGAGAAGATGGCCCTTGGTTACAGGCATGAACTACCTCCGGTTGAAAGTCTGCGTAAGATTAAAAAAGTGATGGATAAATAACAATTGTCGGCAGTTTACCTCTTGAGCGTATCTGATAGTGCAGAGCCAAGCTGTGTCAAAGTGTACGGCTTTGCTATAAAAGCACCGGCTCCCTTGGCAATAGTTTTTTGGACGTCATCATCTTCAGCAAAACCACTGGCTATAACAGCTTTTTGCTGTGGATGTAGCTCTAGGATTTTTGCATACGTTTCTCTGCCGTTCATACCTGGTGCCATAATCATATCAAGAACCAGAATATCTGCAGAGTTTTTCTGCAGGTACTCCAGAGCCTGTTCGCCTGATTCAACGGCGTGGGCAGAGTAGCCAAGCGTTTCGAGAAGCTTTATGGCGATTTCCCTCTGACTGCATTCATCGTCTATGACCAATACCGTCTGACCTTGAGCTGTGAAGCTGTGCCAGTTTTCCTGTTCGGATGTCGGTGTGCTTTCCTGCCGGACACTTGGGAAGTACAATTCAAAAGTTGTTCCCTGCTCACCACTCTCTACACTCACTGTTCCACCATGGTCCCGTATGGTGTTCCAGACGACAGCCAGTCCAAGGCCTGTGCCGCTCCTTCCCATGATTTTAGTAGTGTAGAATGGTTCGAAAATATGATCAATCTCATGAGGAGAAATTCCAGAGCCGGAGTCACAGATACTGATTTTACTGTAGGAGCCTTTGTTCAATACGGCTTTGCCTTTGTTTATGTTTTCTGTGGTTTCAATATTGACGGTGGAGATAGACAGTGTTCCGCTACCAGATATTGCTTCCACACCGTTGATTATGAGATTCATAAGACACTTGCGCACATGGATGGGGGAACAAGAAATATTCCAGAGGTCTGGATCCAGCACGGTTTCAAAGGTTATAAGCGGGTGGCGCGATTTCAGTTGCTGAAAATCAGCAGTCTCAAGGTACTGAGTTATAAGGTCATTGGGAGCAATTACTTCTGGGTTGGTCGCAATTCCTCTTGCTACTGTGAGCAGGTCTGCGACAACCTCGGATGCAGCGAGCCCGGCCTGATGAATCATTTCAAGGGGTTTTTTGAGCCGGTTGTCTTCTTTGACCTCAAGGAGGAGCAGCTCAGGGTAACTGACAACACCTGACAGGATGTTGTTCAGGTCATGTGCCACTCCTCCTGCCATCAGACCAATCGCTTTCATTTTCTGGTCACGATGAAGTTGCTCCTGCATCCTGTGGCGGTCCGTAATATCTATTACGATAATTCGTGCTCCAGTTGTTTCTCCATCAACTATGCGCGGCGCGATCCGTACTAAGGCCGGAAAGGTAACGATCTGGGGGCAAAGAACTGTGAATTCTTCAAGGTCCATTTCTTTGTTTGTCAGCGCTGAATAGAAATATGTCCGGGCTGCCTCTCTTGTCGTCTCATCGATGAGGTTGAAAAATGGTGTCTGCGATTGTTCAACCTCATCGAGATTGAACCGTGTTCGAGCTTTCTCATTAGCAAAGATTATGCCGCCTTTAAGATCGGTTTCAATGACCATCTCAGGGAGCAAATTGACCAGATCATGAAACCTTCGTTCACTTTCCTCAAGGTTCTTGGTTCGTTCTCTTACCTGCTGCTCAAGGACCCTCCTGTTGAGATAGAGATGCATTATGAAAACGACAACCACAAGAACCAGCAGAAGAAAGACCAGTATATTTAAAAGAGGGAAGATAACCCGTATATATTGTTCTCCCAGGAGTGTTCCAATAGGTTGACCGTTGTAAAGTATGGTTTCCTGTAGGTCACGTGTTCCAATAAACTGAATGTGATTAAAGAAGGATGATAATCTTGAGAGCGGCGGGCTCTCGACATAGAGAAAATTTTCATCTTCTGGAATTTCAATGCCAAGAAACTTATAATGTTGTTCTTGGGTTGCCAGCTGTAAATACGTTTGTGCACCATCCTGATTCAGCGCCCAGATGTCATTGGCTATGATGGCTGCATGCCGTTTAAACTGTTTTTGGGCAGAAAGGTTATTTCGCTCTATATAGAGGGCGGCAATGGTAACGAAGAGCAGAATAAAAAGCAGAGGAAGAAATAAGTAAAGGTGCTTTTTACTTAGCATTGAAGTTGTGATCGGCGGATGTTCTTGAGAGAATGTGCATAGTGTGCAAATTTGCCATATGACAGTGGTCGTTTAGGTGTATTTAATGCTTCCAAAGCATCCTGCAATGCTTCCAAAGTATCCTGAGTTGTACAAAGATGTCAAGAATCTTTGCAGATCCTTTGAACTTATTGGGAACTAACGGTGTTTTTGTCACGATATAGAGTAAATTCCCAGGAGGGGATGCGTGCTGGCCAGAGGACGTGGTCCTTTGGCCGTTGTTTTTTGGTTTTTAATTTTCAACAGTGAGATAGAGGTGTTTGGTAAAGGAATACCAGGCCACTAACACGGATAAACGGTAAGTACGTACCCTTCACGAAATTCATTCATANNTTAACCAAATCAGTTTCTTTTAGAAAACAAGAAACTGATTTATAAGGCACTAAAGAGGAGAGGCAGGCACCAGCAATCGAATGAAACCGAGTGCTGGTATGGGGATGAATCTTCTGGATTATTTGTTTTTTTCGGCAAGTTTGGCAGCTAATAATTTCCCAAGACCACCCACTTCCTTTTCTGGTTTTCTTGAACGTTTTGAAGCAACGTAATTATGGTAGGCTACCTTGTCCTGCTGTTCCTCTGTCTCCTGGGCGACGAAGTCGGCAGGTACCAAGCTGATCCGCCTGTTATCAATTTCAATGCCGTCAACGGTTATGTCTATAAGCTGGCCGACTTCCAAGACCTCCCGGGGATGGTTTATACGTCTTCCTCCGCCGAGTTTTGAGATATGAATCAGGCCGTCAATGCCTGGGGCGAGAGTAACAAAGGCCCCGAACTGAGCCAGCCTTGCGACGGTTCCGTTTTGGATAGAACCCATGGGGAACAGGGTAGGAACCTCCGTCCATGGGTCAGTCAACGTTTCTTTGTAACTCAGACTGATTCTGCCGTTTTCCCAGTCAAGTTTCTTGATAACCACCTTTACCTCTTGACCAACGGAAAAATATTCCTCAACCTTTTCTACACGGCTCCAGCCAATCTCTGAGATGGGGATAAGCCCGTCAACGCCACCCAGGTCAACAAAGGCCCCAAAATCTCTGATCGAGCTGATGATACCTTCCACCGTCTGGCCTTCAGCGAGTGTCTCCTGTAATTTTTCTCTCTGCTCTTCTCGCTCTGCTTCCAGAATTGCCCTGGCTGAAAGGACAAGGTTTCTGCCATTTTCTTCAAAACGGGTGATCTGAAATTTCATATGGGTTTCAAGGTACTCTTTAGCCGCGTCGTCAACACGTCGCAGACCCATTTGAGAATAGGGGCAAAATGCACGGACATTGCCGCCCAGGGTCACTTCAAAACCGCCTTTGATCTCGGCCTTAACCAAACCTTCCACGGGAATACCGCTTCTGAATGCTTCCTCCAGGTGGGCATTACTTGAGCCGGAACCAATAGAGGTGGTGAAAAGCTGTTCAGAGGATTTGGCCTTAAGAAAATAGACATCGATCACATCGCCCACAGCATGGGTGAAATTGCCTTCGTTATTTTTAAGTTCAGAGCTATTGATAACTCCCTCACTCTTGCCCCCCACATCAAGAAATGTGGACTCGTCATTGATGCCGACGATGGTCGCTTGAATCTTTTGACCGGGTGTAAGGTGTCGGATGCTTTTTGTTTCTTCCGATTTAAATAAAGCTTCAAAGCTCTCGCCGTTAGTTTCCATCATTTTTACCCATTAATAAAACTGTGATTAGTTGGTTTTGATAGCCTTGTAAAAAAGGCTTTCACTGGATCTGCTTTGTTGCCTCGCATCTCCGGCGGACTTGTCAATTGCAAAATTTAGATTTAACTTTTTTTCTGCTTTGATTCTACAATTTTCTTTCAGAGAGAAGCTTTCTCTGCCCTGGAAAAGGTGAGATTCCAGATGAAAAGAGCAGAATTACCTTACATGAATTGCGAGAGATATAACGCGGTCACCTTCCTGGAACATCAGGCGCTTTGTGCACATCTCCCCAATAAATGTCCGAAGAGGTTGTTCTCCCAGGCCATTGAAGTTATTGAGAATGTCAATGACACCCCGGGGGGTCTCGCAATAGAGGTAAATCCTTCTGGAAAGCCCCCGAAGTCGGTGCAGCAACGGGGGGCTGTTTATACTCTCCTGACGGATTATAAGAAAAGTGTTTCCGTCACGAAAGTGTAGAGGAGAAAGGCTTTTATCTGACCTTTTTTCATGAAACCTTCGCCAGGCAGAGAGTTTGTCTTTAACCGGCTGCCATAACGAGCGTTGTTTCTTTCGGTCTCCCCGGTAAGCGTTGACGATCATGGTCATGGACTGCATGTGTTTTTTTGGAAAAAGCCGCGAGTTTTTCGGGTGAGGGAGGATGCTATGAATACCGAATTGTTTGTAATCTTTGTGAACAGGAGATCCATAACCAAGAAAGAAAGTTGCTGGCTGCAGTGGGGGAAATGGCAGGACGTAATCAAGGTTAGACAATGTTTCAGCTACTTCCTTCTCTGTTGAACCGGGAAACTCGGTTATAAGATTTCCCTCAAGTTGGATACCGTACTGAGCACACATCTTGATAACAGCAATGTTTTCTATTGCTCTTGTCCCTTTAACCATCTTCTTCAATAAAGAGCTGGAAAGAGCTTCAACACCAACCTGCACCGTTTGAAGACCACCCAGATAATAGCGTTGCAGTTTATCGGGGTTTGATATCGCTCTGATTTCTGCAAAAAAACTCAAATCAATTTTTTTTTTAATAATGGCATCAAAAAAAAGGTCAGCTTCTCCCGGAGGCAGGGCATTGTCAGTAAATGTAAAACTCAGACATTCGTGGAGCTGTGAGAGGTGTATCACTTCCAAGGTTAGTCGCTGGGCGGTTTTGGCTCGATAACCCTGCCACTGGAGGTTGAGGTTACAGAATGCACATTTATTCCACCAGCATCCTCTGGAAAACTCTATCGGCACTACGGGAATAAAAGGTTGTGCCGGGAAGACCTGATGCATTTCCTTGAGAAATTGGGAGTAATCAGGGTAGGGGAGAGTGTTTAATTGGTCGATGGGAGCAGGACCTTTTGTCCTGGCTGTAAGGCATCTTGAATGGACTTTTTCTGGGAGTTCTGCAGTCTGGCCTGTCAGAAAAAGACAGAGCCTGCTGAGCGCTTCTTCACCTTCCCCGTCAACCACGTAATCAACTTCGGGAAAGCTTTTTAAAAGGGAAGGACCAATATCCCCGGAACAGCTCGATCCCCCAAAAACAATGGGCAAGTCAGGGTGTTTTCGTTTGATTTCACGGGAGAAATAAAGAGACGGCAGGAGTTGGCTGAAACAGATTGAGAAGCCGACAAGGTCATATTGGGATAGATCGTTTGAGGAGAACCATTCCCTACAATTCCTGTCAATCATTTTGCACAGGTGATCGTACTGGGGATACGACTTCCTGTCACCTGCAAGGCTTTCGTTGTAGAGTTTTTGTGCATCACTGGCTTTTTCAGGGAACAGAAGTGAAGAGAAAACAGCTTCTCCAGCCCAGCTGTTAAGACTGAGGTCTTGATAACTCGCTGTTCCAATAGTGGCGGCTGTCTGCAGGTAGGGATGAAAAAGGTCTACTAGATTGGTCGTGTCCCGCTCGAGGTATGCTTTGAGTGCACCGAGCTGAATCGACGGACGATTGAAGAGTGCCCAGGGCGTGGAAATGAGGGCTAGACGGAAAGGTGCTGCTGCTAGGGTCATCACTGTTCTATAATTTCGGTACCTTCCGGTGGAGTAAATGAAAAAAGAGGAACAAGTTTTTCTGGCTCCTCCTCGATAAGAGTGTCCACCTGGATATTACTGAAACTCAGTACGGTAATGGTCCCGAAATGATCGAGAATATTGATCCGACGAATGAGGGAATCTGTAGAAACCCAGAGATGAATATCCTGAACTTGTGATTGTGGTGTGCGCGGAGTGAGTTTTATGACGTGCAGAGACTCCCCCTCGGACATGAATTCTTCGCCTGGAGCTTGAATATAAAAATCACGTAATAAGTTGCCGGTGCCCGTAAAAAATGAATAGGTCAAATCGCTATCCAGTACTGCCGCCGGAGAAATTATCATCTGTTCCAGATTTGAAAAGTACATGAAAAAACGTATACCGTCACTCAATAATACCTGTTTTTCTGGGGTGGAATAATCCCAGCGCATTTTTCCAATACCTTCGTTCTTATAGAAGACTGCTTTCCCTGAGGCCTTCCGAGGTTTCCCTGTCATCTCACCACGAGTGTCCTGGAAGAAATTGAACAAAAGGCTTTTCATTCCGTCATGTCGAAGCTGCAGGCGTGTGGCAATTTCTTCAGGAGTTTCGATCCCCTGAGAATTTGCAGGACAGGCAAGGGTAATAAAGAAAAGTGAAATGCAAGTAATTCTTAAAAAGGCAGATATCGTAATCATAGTTTATATACGTTGCAGTTGTACATCTCTTTGAAAAATTCTGGTGGCGACATTTTGCATGGTTTCTGTAAGGTCAGTGACGAAGAAACTATTCTCAACCGCACAATGTTTTGATGGTTCGAGGAGACTCCTGTTCTCCTGGAGGAATGTTTTCAAGTAGAGAGCTGTCTCTACTGAGGAGTCGATGAGGCTGACTTGTTTGCCAATTCTGGGCTGGATAAGTTTTATAAGAAGCGGGTAGTGAGTGCAGGCCAGTACCAGCGTGTCAATCTGCTTATTTTTGAGCGGATGTAGGTAGCGCCGCAGTATCATTTTGGTCTCTCTTTTTGAAATCCAGTCTTCTTCAACTAAGGGTACAAGAAGAGGGCAGGCCACGGAAAAGACCTTATTGCCGGGATCCTGCTCAATGATAGTACGTTGGTAAACATCACTTCGTATTGTGGCTCTGGTACCGATGACCCCAATTCTACCGGTTCTGGTTTTGCGCAGTGCCTGATGGACTGCGGGGGTAATCACCTCTATGATTGGGACGTCGAATTCTTGTCGTAATCGCTGGGTTGCAACACTTGAGGCAGAGTTGCAGGCTATGATAATTATCCGGGCTCCTTTGCCAATGAGAAACTTGGTATTTTCTACAGAATACTCAATTATAGTGCGACTACTTTTAGTCCCATATGGAGTGCGGGCTATATCACCAAGGTAGAGGAGAGGAACGCCGGGGACGATTTGCTCAACGGCCCTTGCGACGGTCATCCCGCCGACACCTGAATCAAAAATACCAATCATAAGAATATACAGAAGAAAAATTTGTTCGGTTTCGCCACCAAAAAGAATAAAGCAGGAATCCTTGCTTTATCACCAGCGGTAAACAGGTTCTTTCAGTTCTTCCCTCAAGCAAGAGAGGTGCAGTTACCATTTCGCCATTCATTGAGGCGAAGGTAAAACATTTCCAAGATACGAAAATCATCTATACCAAACTCAGGAAGATACAACAAGTATGCTCTGTTGACGCTCTCGTCGAGATCTTTATCCGATAACTTTTTGAGCAAGCTGTTGACAGAATGATTCAATAGAATTATTTTTGCTCCAGTCCTGACAACAGGTTGGCCGCAGAGACGACAATGTAATGATGAAACTGCTAACTAATATAAAGCAAATGTTTTTTGTATAGGTGGAAGAGAAATGCCAGTATATGAGTATGAATGTAAGGAATGTGAGAAGGTGTTTGAAGTGCAGCAAAAAATGGCGGATGATCCTATCACCAGCTGCCCGGATTGTGAGGCACCGGTAACGAAGTTGATGTCTATGAGCTCTTTCCAGCTTAAAGGTGGCGGCTGGTACGCAGACGGCTACTCAGGTAGCTCAAATAAAACAGATACAGAAAGCAGTAAACCGGAAACAGCTCCGGCTTGTGCCAGCGGTGGAGAATGTAAGGGCTGCCCCGCAGCCGCAGCCCCCTGATTTCTGAAATGATTATGAAGGATGCAAGGTCTTATCTTGGAATGACACATCATTTTGCTCTACTCACGTGAGTTGCTTTGTCCACCAGTGATGGCCATTGCGTCCCCATAGGAAAAGAATTTGTAACCTTCCTTAATGGCGATATCATAGCTGTTTAGAAGGTTTTCTCGGCCAAGCAGGGCAGCGACAAGAAACATAAGCGACGAGTCCGGCAGGTGGAAGTTGGTAATCAGGTTATCAATGACCTGAAACCTGAACCCCGGAAAGATGTACAGGTCACACCAGCCTTCAGTGGGTACCAGTTTTCCGGTCTTTGCCGCGCCGAATTCAAGAGCCCGAACCGTGGTCGTACCAATCGCCCAAATTTTACCTCCCCGTTTTTTAGTCATCTCGATTTTTGACACCGTTTCTTCGGGAATATTCAGGTACTCATGGTGTATTTGATGGCGGGTAATATCCTCGTCACGGACTGGGGCAAAAGTGCCATAGCCCACATGAAGAGTCACCTGGCCGACCTCGACGCCTTTTCGTCTGAGTGAGCTTAGCAACTCTTCGGTGAAGTGCAGGCCGGCTGTCGGAGCTGCTACCGCCCCGGGTTTACTGGCATATACCGTCTGGTAACGGTCGACATCTTCGGGTGATGTTCCATCTTTTCTTGAAATATAGGGTGGTAGGGGAACCTGGCCCGATCTTTTCAGGGTTTCCAATAGTCCAGCTTCCACGTCAAACGTCAGTAATAAGCGTACCTTGCCATCAGCGAGTTCTTCTGTTACAAGGCAAGACAGCATCCGGCTTATGATGATGGTGGAACCAACTTTAGGCCTTTTCGATGCCTTTATAAGTGCGGTCACGATAGCTGTGGTTCCATTGGATTCAATGGCTGGGAGTTCGAGGAGGAAAACCTCCACCTTACCGCCCGTTTCCTTGTGCCCATGAAGCCTGGCTGGAAACACCCTGGTGTTATTTAACACCAGCATGTCTTTATCCCCTATGAGCCCGGCTATGCCACTAAAACGGAGATGCTTCTGTTTGTTGCTGATTGTGTCAATGGCCATCAATCGAGAGTTGTCTCTTTTATCTGCTGGATGCTGAGCAATACAGCCTTCGGGAAGGTGGTATTTGTATGCAGCTAAGGTAAGGTCGGAATCTGTATGCATTGTTATTCTGGAAATAGTATCATTAATAATAATGGTGTTGTTTACATTGAGGCTACCTTGAAAAATTACTTTTTCAAAGCACCCTTGAGTTTGAGTGAACCCGTCTGTTGCGAGATGATGTAAGCTCCGCATAATATGGAGTGGTCATCGATATGAATATACCAGAGCCGATGTAGATACCATGATTTTATCCGTTGCTGCAACCCAAATAGAGATGAAACCGTTCCTGGCAGTCTTAAGCACGCTGGAAGAACATAGTTCTACCCTGGTTTCGGGAGTTGGACCTGTGGAAACAGCGATTGGCCTTACCAGATACCTTCTGGAGTCCCAAAAAAAGATAATGGGGGTGCTGCAATTTGGAATTGGAGGTGCCTATCTCCAGCAGGATTCAGAATGTCAGGCCCGGTTGCTCGATATCTGCCTCGCCTCACAAGAGGTGGCGGGGGATCTTGGCATTTGTTATTCTGACAGGATTGAACCTTTGCCTCTGGAGCTTACCGGCAGTCTGGTTTACGAAATGGATACAGCGCTATTAACCAGAGTGAAAGTTCTCTTGCGTGCGCAAAATATGTCCCCAAAGGTAGGATCGTTTATAACGGTGAACGCCATAACCGGAACGGAAAAAAGGGGCGAAATGTTGCGCAGCAGATGGAAGGGACTTTGTGAAAACATGGAAGGGGCTGCTGTGGCCAGGGTGTGTATGGAGTTTGGCCTGCCCTGTGTTGAGCTGCGCTGCATCTCAAATTATGTCGAGGACAGAAATATGGAAAAATGGCGATTACAGGAAGCTTGTACAAAGGCTGGAGAGGCTGCCGCAATTGTTTATAAAGGACTCATGACTCCACCAGGCTGATAGTTTTACTGACGGACCTCGAATCAACTGATACTGCAGTATTGAGCACCTTTTCCAGGCTTTTTATATATTATAGGTTGTATGATATGACAAAACTTTCTTTAGGATTTTCACCTTGCCCCAATGACACGTTTATTTTTTATGCGCTTGTGCATGGCTTGATTGAAACTGGCGACTTGAGCTATGCGACGCCTCTATTGGAAGATGTGGAGTTGCTGAATTCCTGGGCTATGGAAAAAAAGCTGGACGTTACCAAGTTGTCCTTTCATGCAATGGGGCACCTGCTTGACGAGTATTGCATTCTCTCTTCCGGTAGCGCACTCGGCAGAGGCTGTGGTCCCCTGCTGATTGCTAACACTGCCCTCGCTGTGAACAAGCTGAAGGAGAAAAAAATTGCCGTTCCAGGCAAGCTCACTACAGCCGCTCTGTTGTTAAAGATGTTTCTACCGAAAGGTAGCCAGCTTGTGGAAATGCGTTTTGATAGAATAATGGGAGCAATAAAAGAGGGAGTAGTTGATGCGGGAGTGATTATTCATGAATCGCGTTTTACCTATGAAGAGCAGGGGTTCATCTGTTTGCAGGATCTTGGGCAGTGGTGGGAAGACACTACCGGAATGCCTATCCCTTTAGGTTGTATTGCTGCCAGGCGAAGCCTCGGTGCTGAAAAACTGGCACAGATAGACGCTGCAATACGAGCAAGTGTCGACTATGCCTTTGTACATCCTGATAACTGCTTGCCTTATATTGCCAGCCATAGCCAGGAGACCGAGGTAAAAGTGGTGCAGAATCATATTGAATTGTATGTAAATGATTTTTCAAAGACTCTTGGTCGTGAAGGGAGAAACGCCGTAGAAATACTCTTTGAAAGAGGTCGTGCCTCTGGAGCCTTGCCTCACAGTGATTTAGAAATAATGGCTCGCTAGGAGCTTGTCTGAGAATGGTTTTTCGCCCAAACTCTTCGTTATTTCCAAAAAACAATGCTCGCAGATAGCGTAGACTTCGATATTATCTATATGGCTGTGCTTATTTTTTGAAAATGCCTCGGAGTCTGCGCTTATTTCACTCAAAATAGAAATAGAAAAGGCCGTGTAATGGACAAAAGAGAACTTCTTCTACTCCCGGTTTTTCAGCTAACAGGCGGGGCGGAGCAGGACCGAAAACGTTTTGCTGAAGAACTGGCCAAAGAGCTGGAATCACTATCTTTTCGTACTGCCGTTTTAGAGCCGGACTCTTTCGGCTCTTTTCAAGATCTTATTGGTTTACTCAAAACGTATGATATTGTGGTGGCTATAAAGGATTTGCAGCGACCAGTGCAGCAGATTGTGTTTGATGAAAAACTGCAAACTGATCCACTGGCTTGTTTCCCGCCCATACCAGGCAGTAAAGGGGAGGTTGAAAAATGTTGTTTGGAACTTGTTCGGCGGCTGAATGTTCTGGCAGAGAAAAGGCCGGTGTGGGCATGTATTCTGATCGGTGGCAAGAGTTCACGGATGGGGCGGCCTAAACATCTTATCAGAGGTGAAAACGGAAAAACCTGGCTGGCAAACAGTATAGATCTCCTTGGGCATTATGTCGATGGTGTGGTGATCGTTGGCAGGGGGGCAGTTCCCGATTCGCTTGGTGAGATCCCGCGTTTGCCTGATGTTCCAGGTGTTGTCGGTCCTTTGGCTGGAATTCTCTCTGCGTGTCGCTGGCAACCACTGGTTTCCTGGCTGTTGCTTGCCTGTGATATGCCTCTTGTAAACAAAGAAGCTGTTACCTGGCTTCTTGAAAAGAGACGGGCTGAAAATTGGGGAGTTGTCCCTATCCTTGATCAATCCGAGAGGTATGAACCGCTTTTTGCCTATTATGATTATCGTTCCGGGGCTCTTTTTGAGAAACAGGTACTGAATGGGAATTTGCGAATCAGTAAAGTTGGAGCAGACAATAAAATCTTCAATCCGGTCGTCCCCCTACAACTTCGTCAGTGCTGGAAGAATGTGAACAACCCTGAACAATTGAAAGAAACTTTGACAAAGTCTCCATGAATATACCCTGGAAAAACAGAATTGGTGTCAAATTGTTCGGCATGATTACTATCGTCATTACTTTGACGATGCTTCCGCTGGCATACGTGGTGCTGGTGTCAGTAAATAACTTTGGTGTCTATTCTGCTGCTGTAAATAAAGAACAGATAAAACGACAGGCTTTTACCTATCTGTCTAACCTTAGCCGGGAACAGGGGCGGAAATACGATGAATACTTCAACAAGGTAAGTGTCACGGCAACACTGTTGGCAACCCAGGCGAGCCAGATTTATGAAAAAATTGATCTGTACAGCACGCCGACAGGTTCGCAAACAAACTTGTACTGGAATGAGCAAAACGGTATGTATCTTTCCCCGGAGGATGCAGATGTAGTAACTCTTTATTGGGGCGAGGAAACACTCTCAGAGGGAACCTCTACTGAAATACAGGCTCTGTCTTTGCTTGACCCGCTGCTGATAGAAGCCAAGGAACTGCTGCCATGTTCCCAAGCCACTCATATGATAACCACTTCCGGGATCGGCAAGTACTACACCAGTGACCCAAAGGGGCTCACTGTGGCCAGGAATCTGCCCAGAGCAGCAGAGTTTGATCTCAGAGACGGCGCACCCATGACAATTTTCACCACACAGAAACTGTCGGAAAAGAAGGCGCAGTGGACTGGCATATACCAGAATGAAGTTGGTCAAGGGCTTATGATGACAGCTTCCGGTGCAATAACTGACAGCAGTGGAACCTTCATGGGGGTTGTTGGTGTTGAGATGGCTCTGCAGGCTATTGTTGAAGATGTATTGATGGACAAACTGTTGGCACCACAGACGGGTGGGAAGGTTCTCTTTTCATTTTTAGTGGACGGTTCAGGGAAGATCATTGCTTTTCCTGAAGAGTATCTGGCGGACTTTGGTCTCGATTATAGTAGATCGGAGTTGAAACATTCCTGTGATGTTTTGCGTTGCAGTTTGAAAGATTCTACGGAAAGATCGCTGCTTGAGGTTGTGCCAAAGATTTTGCTTGAACAGAGCATTGTTGAAGAGTTTGTACTTGGTGGGAAAAGGTATATTCTTGCAACTGAAACACTTCCCCAGCTTGGCTGGAAACTCGCATTGGTTACACTGGAAGCGGATCTGATCCTCTCTGTACAGCGTACGCAGACAGCCCTCAAAGGAACCCTTGCAAAGCTTAAGAAAGAGTTCCTTTTTAACAGTATAATCGCGGCTGTAGTTGCCCTGGTCCTGGTCTATCTTGCCGTCAGGTATTTTGTCGGCCCTTTGCAAAAGCTTTCAAGCCTCGCCCAGCAGGTTGGCGAGGGGAATCTTGCAGTGAAGTATGAGCAAAAGCGTCGAGATGAGCTTGGAGCCCTAGGAGAATCCATGAACGGGATGATTAAAAGGCTCGCTCAGGTTGATGAGATAAAAAAACACTATTCCAGGCAGTTGGAGGGCGATATTCATGATCGTACACGTAACTTGGAACTACAGAATGTTGAGCTTGAAGAGGTAGTAAATGATCTGCACCGGGAGAGCCTGGCCAGAAAAGAGATAACTCTGGCCCTGGTTGAAAGCGAGCGACAGCTTCGGTCGATAATGGAATCCTCTCTCGCCGGGCTCTGCATCATTCAAAAGGAAAAATTTAAGTATGTGAACCCAGCCATTGTTAATATGTTCGGTTATTCCCACAGCGAATTTTTAGAAGGGCTTGGACCGCTGGATCTTATGCTGACTAAATATCGTACGAGGGCTCGGGAGCAATTCAAGAAAAGAGAAGAAGGTACGTTCATCAAGCCGGGCTCTCAGTTCAAAATACAATGCGTAAAGAGGGATGGTACCATATTTGACGCCCTTGTTGAAGAAACGACCACCACCTGGGAAGGAGCACGGGCATCTGTTGGCACTATTGTTGACATATCTCAGCTTAAGGAAGTTGAAGAAAAGCTGAGAGTCAATGAAAAAAGACTCCATGCCTCTCTTGAAGAAAAAGATATCCTGCTAAAAGAAGTATATCACCGTACCAAAAATAATATGCTGGTTATCATCTCCATGCTTGCATTGCAAATGGATGGAGTGTCTGATGAAAAAGCCAGGAAAATATTTGTAGAAACCGAAAATCGTATTCGAGCTATGGCGCTGGTGCACGAAAACCTGTATCGTTCTCAAAATCTGGCAGAAATCAATCTGGGTGACTACTTGGAAGATGTGGTGACTACCCTGGTACGTAGTATGACCTTTGACGAGAGGATTACAGTGGCAGCAAGCTGTAATGATTGCGCAATCTCTTTTGAAAAAGCTATTCCTCTTGGGCTTGTGGTCAATGAAATTGTGACCAATGCGGTAAAACATGCCTTCCCGGGAGAAGGGAAGGGTGAGGTGAGGCTTTTTCTTGACCAGGTAAATTCTGAGATTGAATTAATCATTGCCGACAACGGTATTGGCCTGCCGGAAATGATTGATGTTCATAACAGTACCTCCTTTGGTATGCAGATTACTGCCAACATGATTGAGAGGCAGTTAGGTGGAAAATTTCATGTGAATCGTGTTGAGGGGACAGAATATGTTATTAGACTCACTGGTTGACGATCAGGGGGCAAAATTTACAATGGCGAAAAAAATACTCATAGTTGAAGACGAGATCCTTGTCGGCATGATGCTTAAAAAAAGGATTGAATCATATGGTTATGAAGTCTGTGATATTGCCAGTACCGGTCACGATGCTATTGAAATGGCGGCCCGACTGAAGCCTGAACTTCTTGTTATGGATGTAAGTCTCCCCGGAGATATTGATGGAGTGACTGCTGCTAAAAGAATTAAAGAAAAACAGCATGTGTCTGTGGTGTTTTTTACTGGCAATCACAGGGATGAAAATCTCATTAGCAGGTCCGAGGAAATCGCTCCTGTGGCAATCCTTGACAAAATGGGACCTTTTTCTGAAGTGATTGCTGCTCTCGAAAAAGGCTTGCTTACTTAATTTTTTTCATGACTTCGCAATCTTTACAAATGGTAAGTTTCTCGTCTAAAGATCCGTACACCGTATTGTCACAGATTGTACCGCTGATAAACCAGCAAAATTCACCGGATTTAAACTCCCAGGCGGGGCATTTTCTCTTCTTCTCGTCCGGACACTTCCTGATTTCCCAGCAGTTGAGTTGATTACTTTGGTGTTTGCGTGAGAGAAGGAAGAGCAACTGACGTTCAACATGCCCAGGAACGGATCGCCACCCCTGCTCATAACTGCAAATAGCCTTGAGAGAAACACCGAGGAGTATGGCAATTTCCTTCTGGGTCTTTGACAGTTTCTTTCTAATTTCTGCAAATTCCTGGTTCTCCATGAATCTCCTGCCTTAATCCATATGGGATGTCTACAAGGGGTTGTTAGTCCGCATTTCTCATGAACATTGTGTAAATTAGAGTTTTGCCTCAACAGGGCCGAAAACCAAACAGCTCATAGCCCGCGATCAAACTGACACAATGTTCATGAGTAATGTGGATTGGTACCACATAGTAACATATGGCGTACAGTTCTGCAAACTGGAGGGATTCTCTTTGCGCCTTTCAACAACCTGTTGCAGTAATCTTTGCAATTGTTTGAAACGAATATACAATAAATAGAAACCTTGTAGTATTTACCAGAATACGTGTGACTTTCTCAGGAGGCTGCGATGTATGGTAAACCTGGTTCAATGCTTTCCGATTTTGATCCTCATTTCAAAATATTTCACGATCTTATGCCCTTTAAAGTGCAGGAGATCCTTTTGGTCTCTAGCCTGTATGATGCCTTTTTAATGGAAGAGGATGGTAGCCTTGCTACGAGATTAATAGAGGAATATCATGGTCTTAATCTTAGTAAGGCACCGAGGATTACCCGCGTGTCATCGGCAGCAGAAGCCTTCGTCTTAATACGGGAACAACAGTTTGACCTGGTAATTACCATGCCCTATCTTGGTGGCATGGATGGTTTTGCTTTTGGTAATGCCATAAAAAAGCTTCAACCTGATCTGCCTGTGGTTTTGCTCGCCCACAGCATGCGTTCGACTTTTCCTGAAAAGTTTGACAGCAATGGCGTGGACAATATTTTTCTCTGGTGCTGTGAAGCGGATCTTCTGCTGGCCATAATTAAAAACGTTGAAGACCACCGCAATGTAGATGGTGATACCAGGCGCGCGATGGTCAGGGTCATCATATATGTTGAAGATTCTCCCAGCTATCGTTCGTTATTTTTACCTCTTATTTATCATGAGGTGGTGAAACAGACCCAGTCAGTGCTTGATGAAAGTCTCAATGAGCGCCACCGTCTTTTGCGCATGAGGGCCAGGCCCAAAATTTTGCTGGCCACAAATTTTGAAGAAGCACTTCAGCTATACCAGGCCTATAAGCCTTATGTCTTCGGAGTTATCTCCGATGCACGTTTTCGCAGAGCCGGCAAAGTCGATGGAGATGCAGGTTTCGAGTTTTTGAAGCTGGTCAGGAGTGAAATTCATGATTTGCCACTTTTAATGGTGTCCTCTGAAAATGAGAACAAAAGCGTGGCAAACCGTATCCCTGCAGTGTTCATAGATAAAAACTCCCCCCTTATCCGTGAGGAAGTGCACAACTTTTTTCTCAATCACCTGGGCTTTGGCGATTTTGTTTTCCGGCTGCCGGACGAAACTGCCATTGGCAGTGCTTCCAATCTTCAGGAGTTTGAAAACCAGCTACGGACACTTCCAGAGGAATCTCTCCGTTATCATACCGTTCGAAATCACTTTTCAAACTGGGTTATGGCCCGGGCGGAAGTGACTCTCGCAAGGAGGATTCATAAAGATTATATCCTGAATATTGATGATCTTGAAAAAATCCGTGACGATCTCATCTACAAAATACATTCTCTCAGAAAGCTTCGTCAGCAAGGAGTGGTTGTTCAATTTTCATCTGCTGATTATGATCCTGATGTCATGGACTTTGTCAAGATCGGCTACGGATCAATGGGCGGAAAAGCACGGGGGATTGCATTTATGTGGGCATGTTTGCAGACTGCAGCCAGTGAAAATTCGGTGCTGACCTCTCACAGGGTGACTATTCCAAAAACCTGCGTTATTACAGCTGACGGTTTTGACATCTTCATTGAAGAGAATGACCTCTCTTTTTGCAAATCGATGCCAGATGAACAGATTGCAGATATCTTTCTGGATAACCCTTTGCCTGCGTGGCTACGGCAAGAGTTAAGAGCGTATTTACGTAAAAATGGTCAACCTCTTTCCGTTCGCTCTTCAAGCCTTCTTGAAGACGGACAGAATAAACCGTATGCAGGACTGTATTCCACCTATTTTCTTGCAAACAATCATGCAGACTTTTCTGAGCGTCTGGCGCAGCTGGAGAGTGCGATCAAACTGGTCTACGCCTCGACGTGGTATGAGGGACCTGTTAGTTTTTCAGAGGTGTCAGGGCAGGGATGGGAAGATTCCATGGCTATCATAGTCCAGGACCTGGCCGGGGAGAAATATGGAGAGTATTGGTACCCAGCTGTCTCCGGCGTCGCCCAGTCGCAGAACTTCTATCCCGTTATGGGGATGGAAGCAGAGGAGGGTATAGCGCACATTGCTCTCGGCATAGGCAAAACGGTTGTTGAGGGAGAAAAGTCGCTTTGGTTTTCACCGGCAAAACCAAAAAAACTGGTTCAGTTTTCTACAGTGGATTCGACCCTGCAGTCGAGCCAGCGTCAATTTTACGCCCTTGGGCTTGACAGAGACAAATGTCTCATGCGAGATAACTCCAACCTGGTGGTACGAAATGTTCAGGACGCGGCGAAAGAACTCCCCGTTGGCTTGCTGTCGTCGACCTATATTGCCAGTGAGCATCGGATACGAGATGTCGATCTTCCTGGACCGAAGATAATGACATTTGCTCAGGTCTTGAAATACTCAGGCTACCCCTTGGGGAATATCTTGAGCGAACTATTGAAGAGTGGAAAAACGGGTATGGGGAGCGAGATTGAGATGGAGTTTGCTGTTAGGCTCGACCCTGACCTGGACAGGTCAGTTTTCTATTTTTTGCAGATTCGACCAATGATTACAGGTGGAGAGTTGATTGACGTTCTCATTTGTGATCAAGATATAAAAAAGGCGTTCTGCTATGTGAACCAGTCTCTTGGGCACGGATATTATGACAATATTTACGATATTGTCTATGTTTGCCCCACGTCTTTTGACGGGTCTAGAACAAAGGATATGGCTTTGGAAATACGTGCTCTGAATCGCATACTACAACAGGAAGGGCACTCTTATCTGCTCATAGGACCTGGTCGGTGGGGGTCTGCTGATCCATGGCTCGGAGTTCCTGTGCAATGGTCTGATATTTCTGGAGTGACGGCCATTATCGAGGTACGAAATGGTCTTATTAAAGCCGCCCCTTCCCAAGGAACGCATTTCTTTCAGAATATAACCTCACTTGGGATACCCTATCTTACACTGAAAGAAAATGGTGGGGAGGAACAAAAAGAAAGGCGATCTTTTCTTAAGTGGGATTGGCTCCACAGCCAGCCGGTTGCTTGGAAAGGCCAATATGTCCGTCATGTACATCTGGAGTCACCGTTTACGGTGAAATGCGACGGCACAAAATCCGAAAGTGTCCTTGTCGTCTCTGAGGAGTTGGAAAAGAAAAGCTGCGAGGTAGACGGCAAAGAGGTAGTTGGTTCGCGTACGTTTCTATAGAATTATATGAGTGAGAGGACATCACATTTTCTGAGTGGTCAGGAGGAGGCTTATGGATAAAATAATGGCACAAATCAAGGAAAAAGATCCGGAACAAAGCGAATTCCATCAGGCAGTACATGAGGTGCTTGAGAGTGTTCAACCGGTCCTGGACCGAAACCTTGAGTACCGTCAGCAATCGGTTTTACAGCGAATTACTGAGCCTGAAAGGGTAATCATGTTTCGCGTCCCATGGATGGATGACGAAGGGCGTGTGTTGGTAAACAGGGGTTTGAGAGTTGAGATGAACAGTGCACTTGGTCCTTATAAGGGAGGATTACGCTTTCACGCCTCTGTGAATCTTGGCATAATTAAATTTCTCGCTTTTGAACAGACCTTTAAAAACTCGCTGACGACCCTTGCCATGGGCGGAGGAAAAGGGGGCTCAGATTTTGATCCAAAGGGAAAATCTGATAATGAAGTTATGCGATTCTGCCAGTCGTTTATGACGGAATTGTATCGTCACATCGGTCCTGACACTGATGTTCCCGCCGGGGATATCGGTGTCGGTGCCCGGGAAATCGGGTATCTCTTTGGAATGTATAAGAGGATAAAAAATGAGTTCACCGGAGTGTTGACCGGTAAAAGTCTGGGGTGGGGAGGGAGTTTGATACGACCTGAGGCTACTGGTTATGGCGTGGTTTATTTCGCCGCCGAGATGTTAAACAACCAGAGCGATACCCTGAAAGACAAACATTGCCTTGTTTCGGGCTCTGGAAACGTGGCACAATTCACAGCGGAAAAAATTCTTGAACTTGGCGGCAAGGTAATCACCTTGTCAGACTCATCAGGACACATCTATGATGAAGAGGGGATAGACAGGACAAAACTCGATTTTGTAAAAGAGCTGAAAAATATTCGTAGAGGCCGGATAAGTGAATATGTAGAGCAATATCCTGCCGCAGTGTATACTCCGTTCACACTAGCGCTTGACTATAATCCGATCTGGGATCATAAGGCAGACTGTGCGATGCCCTGTGCGACGCAAAACGAGATCAATAAAAGAGACGCGGAAAATCTCGTGAATAGCGGGGTGAGACTGGTGTGTGAAGGTGCTAATATGCCTTCTACCCCGGAGGCGGTGGAGGTCTTTTTGGAGAGTGCGTTGCTCTACGCCCCGGGGAAGGCTGCTAATGCTGGTGGAGTTGCCGTGTCTGGTCTGGAAATGTCGCAAAATTCAATGCGTTTATCATGGCCAAGACAGGAGGTCGACAACAGACTCAAACACATCATGAAGTCAATACATACGACTTGCCTGGAAGCAGCAGAGGCATACGGCCAGTCCGGTAACTATGTTGCAGGTGCTAACATAGCAGGTTTTGTAAAAGTGGTGGATGCCATGCTGGATCAGGGCCTGGTGTAGGAAAACGGCTGAAGGAACGAATTGTAGATGAATTGCAGATCGCAGGACAGTAATCAAAAAACGATGCCGAGTTACGACCAGCAGTGCGCCCACGAGTTTGCGTTGTTGCATTCAAGGGTGGGTCAACTCTTTATAAATATTGATATAGATTGTCCCTATGGCTTACCTTATGTTGCAACATTTCATCAGGCGACCTTTGCCCCTCTGGGGGAGCGGGCCATGGAGCTGTTTCTCGCAGCGGGCTATAGGAGGAACGGCAACTGTCTCTATACCATGCATTGCAGAGAGTGTTCCGCCTGCCTGCCTATTAGACTGTGTGTTAATGAGTTTCAATCCAGAAGAAACCAGCGTCGGGCCTTAAAAAAGAATCAGGATATTACTATTGCAGCAGTAGCATTAAAATGCCGTCGTGAGCACATCGAGCTTTGTGAAAGGTTCCTGCACGCGAGATACCCAAAAGAAAACAACAATGCCTTGGGATATTATCGAGATTTCTTTTTTAACAACATTATCACAAGTATTCAGCTGGAGTACAGGATAGAGGGGAGACTGGTCGGCACAAGTATTGTTGACATTGGTCATAACTGGGTGAACGCGGTTTATTTTTATTTCGATCCGGAAGAGTCTCGTCGCAGCCTTGGCACATATAATATTATGTATCTCATTGAACTATGTCGGAAATGGGAAGTTGAGTACCTCTACCTCGGTTACCTGATTGATTCTGTTCCTGCCATGAGTTACAAAAAGCAATTTCGACCCCATCTCCTCTTTGTCGATGGGCAATGGCAACAAGGAACCTGACAACCTGAATAGAGGGGGAGCACATGTATAGTAAAACTGATGCTACTCAAGGGCTGCGGTCCTGCTTTTCACTGACAACGAAGACTGGTGCTGTATCTTGTACACTCTGCGCTCATGGCTGTCGCTTACAAGACGGACAGAGAGGGCGCTGCGGGGTCAGGGAACGCAGAGGAGGTGAGCTGATCAGTCTTGTTTATGGAAGAGTTGTTGCTGAAAACGTTGACCCCATTGAGAAAAAGCCGATTTTCCATGTTCTACCGGGTTCTCTGTCATATTCTATTGCCACTGCGGGGTGTAACTTTTCCTGCCTGCATTGCCAGAATGCGTCCATTTCTCAGGTGTCTGCTCAAAGTGACCTTCGTCGGTCGGGCGTTGCTCGCAATCCGGAAGAGATAGTGGGGGGCGCAATTGCAGCCGGTTGTCGGTCAATCAGTTACACCTATGTTGAACCGACTATATTCTTTGAGTTCGCCTACGATTGCTGCCTAGAAGCGTGCCAGCGGGGGCTGTATAACATATTCGTCTCAAATGGATATATGTCTGCCGGGCTTGCTCGGCGCCTGAGTCCTGATCTAACAGCAATTAATATTGATCTGAAATCATTTAACAATGACTTCTACAGAAAGGTCTGTGGTGCAAGCCTTCAGCCGGTAATAGACAATATACGGCTATTTAAAAATAGTGGGGTCTGGCTGGAAGTGACAACCCTGCTTATTCCTGGGATGAATGATTCAGACCAGGAGCTGCGGCAGATAGCCGCATTTCTGGTCTCTGTGGACAGGAACATCCCCTGGCATGTTACCGGCTTTTACCCTGCCCACAAACTGGTGCATGTCGGCCCAACTCCGGCAGAAAGTCTTCTTCGTGCGCAGCAGATCGGACAGGATCAGGGGCTCAATTATGTTTATGCCGGCAACAGCCCCCTTGCAGGCGGGGAAAACAGCCACTGTCCTTCCTGCGGCGCTTTGGTTCTTTCCCGCAGAGGCTTTCAGGTACAACATAACAGCCTCAAGGCCGGCTGTTGCCCGGAATGTTGTACAGAAATTCCGGGGGTGTGGGAGTAAACGAACGTGTTCAGCTGAGGTGCCCCGAGTTTTGCTTATCATGAGTCGATAGTCATTTATTCTTTCTGATGCGCGCCTTTTTTCAAAAACAACGTTCTGCTGGCAATAGTGAGAAGTATGGCAAAGATCGCTGCAGCGAGGCCGAGCAGGACATTAAAAAAAGGCGGCGCTGCCAGGGCTATCCGAATCATGAGCGTTGCTAGGGCATAACCTGAGTTTCTGAAGATAGTATAAAAAGATGGATAAAAGCACTGGGAGATCAATACCACGAGAATATCCGTGAGGATAAGAAGAGTATAAAACCCGTGGAGAAAGTCGCCGTGGGGAATACCCTGTATTGTGGCAAGCGCGCTCTGTGATCCCATAAAAAGAAAGGCCACAAGAAGAAGAAGGGCGATACCCTTTTTCGCAGCGACGAAACTGTACAGGTCAGTGGGTTGCATTCTCTCGTCAGATGCCTTGGCCTGTACCCTGTAGTAATAACCTAAAAGGGCAAATATCAATAGTGCACCAAAACCATCCGAGAGGATATTCAGTATTGCCTGCTCGTTTCCTGTAAACGTTATGGGCTCAGGGAAATACGAGAGCTCTTTGAAGGCATTTCGCATTAGTATAAGTGACAGGATCTCGAACTGTTTGCCTACAGACCTGCTGAAAGAGCAGGGGATAGTGAAAACCAGGCTGATGACCTCAAGGATCAGGACTACAGTAAAAGCGGCCTGAACACCGAAGAAATGATTCAGGGGGACGATGTCCGCTAGGGAATCGGGAAGTAAGCCCTGGCGATTAAGTTCAATAGTGATAACGCTGAGGATGAAAAAGAGCACGAGGCCAACGGAGATCTTTTTGTGCATTTTTTCATGTTCCCACAGGTAGTGCAGGGGGTCAAAAAGATAGGTGATTTTGTCGTAAAAATAAGTCATGTGCTCTCTGGTTTAAAGTAAGATGAATAGTAAAAGGAGTTCTTGATAGTAAGAATAACTATTATGTCGTTCTCTACCATAAACGTCTCTCGAAGGCAATCGGCAGAAAAATCAGTGGAAGCCAGCCTCTGTCAAATACACCTTGCTACTTTGGATCTGTCTTTCCTGTTTCATTTTTGATCTGCTGGGTTTTAAGATTTTCCCACCAATCGAGTCTTTTCTGTACCTCTTTCTCAAAGCCGAAATGAGAGGGAGTGTAGTAGGTCTTTTCCGTCATCTCCTCTGGAAAGTATCGTTGATAGCTGTAACTGTTCTCGTAATCATGAGAGTAACGATATCCCTTGTTGTAGCCAAGTTCTTTCATTAATTTTGTGGGTGCGTTTCGAACAGAAAGCGGCGTTTTAAAGTGACTCGTTTCGTCAGCATCGGCTTTGGCTCGGTTATATGCCAATTCAGCAGAGTTACTCTTAGGGGCGGTGGCCAGGTAGATAGTCAATTGGCTGAGGGCTGTGTTGGCCTCAGGCATACCCAGAAAATGGACGGCGTCTTTTACTGCAATTGCCTGGACAATCGCCTGCGGGTCGGCAAGACCAATATCTTCTGAAGCCATTCGTACCAATCTTCTGGTGATGTACAGCGGATCTTCACCAGCCTCAACCATTCTGGCGAGCCAGTAGAGTGCCGCCTGGGTATCACTGCCTCTGATTGACTTTTGGAAGGCAGATATAAGGTTAAAATGCTCTTCACCTCTCTTATCATAGAAAAGGGAACGTTTATTGATTGATTTCTCCGCAAACTCAAGGCTGATCTCAGCGCCAATTTCGGCGTTCCTGCAAACAAGCTCAAGGTCGTTTAAAGCCCTTCTACCGTCACCACCAGCCTTTCTGGCAAGAAAACTGAGTGCATCTTCGTTGATAGTCAGTCTTTTGGGAATCGTTGGCAAGGCGCGCTTAAGAATGTTTTCCATCTGTTCTTCAGGTAAAGATTCCAGGGTGAAAACATGACATCTGGAAAGAAGGGCGGGAATAACTTCAAATGAAGGGTTTTCTGTGGTGGCACCAATGAGAATGATGGCACCTGACTCAATATACGGCAGGAATGCATCCTGCTGCGACTTGTTGAATCTGTGTATTTCATCCACAAAAAGAATTGTATTTCTATTTTCATTTCTATGAACAAAATTAGCTCGCTGCATAATTTCCTTAATCTCAGCAATTTTACTAAGTACAGCGCTGAGGGCGAAAAAAGCATGCTGGGTTTGAGATTCAATGAGCTTGGCGATTGTGGTCTTTCCGGTGCCGGGAGGCCCCCAGAGTATGAAGGAACCAAAATCGTCACTCTCTATCATGCCCCTGAGCGGGGATGCGGGGGAGAGGATATGATCCTGACCGTATATGTCGGCTAGTTCCTGAGGGCGTACTTTTTCTGCTAGTGGAACTTCTGTTGGTTGTGGCGTTCCTTCAAATACTGATCGTTGTTTCATGGATTGTAATCCTTGGCTTCGCGTGCAGTGCTCCTGGTTTTTCAGAATAAAATTCCCATTGTTAGAGCTATTGGCAGAACGAGGTTGCTGAATATGTCGATGCGCTTAGGTACTAACGAATTGTAGTAAGCCATAATGGTAAAATAATTGCACGCTTGGAATAATGAGAGTTGATAGTGGCCGACTCTTTCTTTCTTTCTCGTGCTTTTCACGTTGTGGAGGATTTAACGTGGTATCTTGTCTGTTTTGGTGGTAAGAATTGGCTGGTGTTTTCTGAGGTGGTAACAGCTGCAAAATCTCCTGCTTCTGACAGTAGTTCCCGCGTAATACATTTACTAACCCCGGTAAACGGGAAGGAAGCCGGGACAAATACCTTCACGAAATTCATTCATAAAAAACAAGAGATAAGCGAAGACTTCGATTGAATTTCTAAGGTACTAACGCAGACACGCTGCAAGTAAGTGCCTTGTAAATCAGTTTCTTTAAAAAACAAGAAACTGATTTATAAGGCACTAAATATTTTTATTGGTTTCATTGTGAAATTACCGTCTTTTTTACATTGTGCTGTGGCTTTCCTGTTGCCCCTCTGGTTGCTGCAAAGCGCGTATGCCGGAGAGGTCGGTACCAGCGAGGCAGAGAGTTTGCTGCGTGCAGTGGATCTTGCACTCACCAAGAGTGATCTTGCCGTGGAATTACAGGATAATCTCACTCTCAGTGCAATGGATGTTGCCTCGGAAGTACATAAATTCGACACAAAACTGATCCCACTGACAAAGGTTGGTTTTACTGAAGGGACCGGGTCGCAGCTCCTCGGTATGGAATTTAGAAAAGACTTGTCCGCCGGTGCTGCCGTCTCCTATGGTTTTGTCGGTGACCGAATTGATGAAAACACCAGCTATGTTGTTGACAATACAACGAGCGCCAGGGCTTATGTTCGTGTCTCTCAAGGGCTGTTCAGGCGATGGGGTGAACGATACAATTTAACTGACCTCAACGCATCTCAGTTACGCCAGAAAAAAGAAGAAATCCGTACCGAACGTTCCCGGCAGGCCCTTATCCTTGATACGGTTAAAAAGTTTTATGATCTCGTCCTGACCACACAACTTCTGGATATTGCTAAGAAGGCTTATGATCGGCACCTTGAGCATTTCGATTCTGCCAATTCAAAACAGGCTGTGGGCTTGGTATCAAAGGTTGATGTCTACCGCGCGGAGATGGCGGTGCTTGATGCGGAAAATTCGGTGCAGAAGCTGGATCGTGGAAAGAGGATGGCATTTGACATTTTAAGGGATTTCTTACAGCTTCCTGATGACTCCTTTTTAGCTGTTCCAAAGCAGATTGCCCGGCTGTCTCCCACCATATCAGAGTCCTGGGAGGAGGAACTGTATAAATCACGGCTTGACTGGCAGGCTCTCCGTGTCAGTGTTAAAATCGCAAAACTTGAAATATTTAAAGCCCGCCAGAATCTCACGCCGGATATCGGTCTCAGCCTAACCCTGGAGCAAAAAGGGGAAGGTGACACTGTGGAAGCGGCTCTGGAACTTGATCAAACCAACTGGTCGGTTCAGTTAGAGATGCTTTCTTCTCTAGATACCTTTGAGGAAGAAAATGTCTTGTCGAGAAAGCAGATGGAAATGGCCAGGCTCAGGCGAAGTCAAAAAACCTTGAAACGGACAATTTCCAGAGAGGCAAAGGATGCTTTTCAGGATCTTCTAGTTGAAGAAAACAGTCATCATATCAGTATGAAAAAATTTCATCAGGCGGAGCTGGCACTGGACTTGGCCTTAACCCGTTATGAGAGAGGACTTTCCGATAATCTAGATGTCCTCGACGCGGAGAACTCAGTGTCGGAGGCAGAACTGGCGATTTCAAGATCTCTGACCGCATATAATGTTGCCGGTGTTTCTCTTGCTTATAAATTAGGTGTCTTGGATCGACAGTGGTTAGACGAATCCCTTCGCAAAAAGGATACAGTTCACCTTACCGAGTAATAGATTGTAATAATCATGGATCAAAGGAAATTATTCTCATCACATTTCATTGTTGTTTTAGCCATTCTGCTACTCCTGCTCGGTGCCTGGGGCAGTGCCCTCTATGTTTTCGACTTCGATACGAATGCGCCCCCGGTGGCACAAATTGTTACAGTTGGCAAAGACTCTTTTTCCTTGTCGGTTGTTGAAAGAGGTGTTGTGAGTCCTGAGCAGATTTCTCCGATCAGCTCGCAGATTTCGAGCAATCAAGCGAAAATTGTCTGGTTGGTGAAAGAAGGAACACAGGTCAGCAAAGGGATGCTTGTGGCCAGATTTGATACGAAGCCTTTTGTCGATGAACTGCAGAAAAATGAGCAGGCCTATGCTGATGCGCAGGTCACATTCGTGACCTCCAAAAAACTGCTGTCACTGCAGCGCGAAGAGGAAAACGGGAAAGGGGAAGAATCTGCCAGGCAGCTTGAAATTGCGGAGATTAAGGCCAACAATATTATCAATGGTTCCGGACCTCTCCAAAGAAAGGTATTCGAGCAGAAACTGCAGCAGCAGCACAGAGTGTTTGAACTCAGTAAGGATGAACTCGAAGACTTTAACGTGCTATTGAAAAAGGGGCATGTCAGCAAGAGGGAAAGAATTAAAGCCATCGATAAACTGTCTACAGCTGAGGAACATGTGCAGGTCGCACAGGCTGAGCTCGACAACTTTAACACCTATGACTGGCCCCAAATGCAGAGGGAGGCCGAGCTTCTTGTAAGTGCGGCAACAAGCAATCTCTTAAGGGTGAAGCGTACTGGCGAATTGCTTGTTCAGAACCGGGCGGCAGAGGTGGAGAAAAACAGGCGAAATGTTGAGAATAAACGCAAGGCTCTGGAACGTGCTAAAAAGGACCTTGCGGACTGTGAAATTTATGCTCCCACTGACGGGATTTTACTCTATTCAGAACTCCCCAGAGCAGGCGGACCACGTAAGGTCCAGATAGGTGATTCGGTCTGGGTTGATCAGACCTTCCTTGAGGTCCCGGACACCAGTGAACTGGTGGCAGAGATTCAAATTCGTGAGGTTGATGTTACCAAAATCAAGAGTGGTATGAAGACGGAAATTGAAGTCGATGCCTTTCCTGGTCAAAAATTTGAAGGACAGGTAGCTACTGTTGCAGTGCTTGCCAAAGCAGATAATGAAAATACCAGTGTTCGAAGATTTTATGGTCGCATTCAGTTTCTAGGGAATATTGAGAATATACATGTAGGTATGTCCGTTACCACGAAGGTAATCTACAAAAAGATGCAGGACGTTATCGCTGTTCCAGTAAGCAGTGTCTTTTATTACAACGGACAGGCCTCGGTTCGTAAAAAAGAAGGTGATGCTGAACTCATTGTTGCAGTTGGTCTTGGAGAAACTGGCCCGCTCGCTGTGGAGATTGTTAGCGGTCTGGAGGTGGGTGATAAGATTTTTGCTGAAGGTCAGTAAGCTGACATCTTTTTCTTTCTTTTTCTAAGCCCATATCTATGACACTTTTACTGGAAGCTGAAAATATCAGTAGATTCTTTACTGCAGGAAGAGCGCGGAGTCTTGCTTTGGCACCGATCTCTCTGCAGGTTCAGCGTGGGGAATTTCTTACTATTACCGGGCCTTCTGGGGCCGGAAAGTCAACGTTGCTTAATGTTTTAAGTGGTCTTGACCGGCCGTCAGCAGGGTCTGTTCGGTTTCAAGGGACCTCGATCTCGTCCCTTAGAGAACAGAGGGTTGCTCTACTCCGGAATGTGTATTTTGGCTTCATCTTTCAAACGCCGCACCTTCTACCCGGTAAAAATGTTCTTGAAAATGTAGGACTTCCTTTTCATTATGGCGAAGCCGTTCCTGCTGCTGAAATTCGTCAGAGATGCCAGGACCTACTCGATTATGTAGGACTTGGCAAAGTAGCTTTTCGCTATCCGGGTACGCTGTCAGGCGGTGAGATGCAGAGGGTTGTCTTTGCCCGCGCCCTTGCCAGGAGGCCTCAAATAATATTTGCAGATGAACCGACTGGAAGCCTTGATGCGAAAAATGCCAGAAGAATACTGAGCCTATTGAAAGCACAGACAACAGAAGGTCGTACTGTTATCATGGTCTCACATGATACTGAGGCAATTCGCTTTGGTACAAGAGTTGTGGGGCTTGAAAAGATTGAATCCGATGAAGAATAGCCTATGGAGCAGTTTTGAACTCGCTTCTGCTTGATGTAAAAGATGCCTGGCTTGGCTTATTGAGGAAACCGTTACGCTCTTTGTTGAGCAGTCTTGGGATTGGTATCGGTGTTACCGCACTTATTACTATGCTTTCTATAAGTGAGGGAGCTAAAAAAAGTGCTCTTGAAAAAATTCATTCGCTGGGGACCCATACGCTGAGAATCGAGACGATTGTCTCTGCAGCGACTGGGGGGAGCAGCGTCAATCTCTCCCAGGGAATATATCACGAAGATGCTGTTTTATTGTCGGAATGGCTCGGTAGTAGAGGGCGTGTCGGCGAGTACATCAGGTCTGATAATGTGGTGCTTCACTTTGGTAATAAAAGTGTTGTGGGAACCATTCTTGGTGTGAACGCCCAGTGGTTTGCTGCAGAAAATGTGAATATAGCTCAGGGAAGAGCACTCACCAGAGAAGACGTGCTTCGTCAGAGCAATTACGGTGTAATAGGACACGCTCTTGCTGATGCACTTCAGGTTGGTTTGTTGTCAACGGTGCAATTCGCACAGTACCCCACCACGATTATCGGACTTGCGGCACCGAAAGGGCGGCTGCTAACAGAAGGAACCGGGCTTTCTTCGTTGGATTTTGACAATACACTTATTCTACCCATTGCCACTATGCCGTTCACCAGAGTCATAGCAGGCAGAGCCCTACGGGACGGTTTGGTTATCTCCCTTGATAGTAAAGAGGAAAGGATAATACTGTCTACCGCAGAGCAAGTCGAAAGAATGTTGTTGAAAAATCACCGTGAGGTGAGAGATTTCATGGTAGTTATCCCACTCAGTCTTATAAAAGAGGCTCGAGAGAGTCAGCAGGTTTTTTCTCTTATTATGGGGACGATAGCCGGCCTATCCCTTCTGGTAGGTGGGATAGGTGTTATGAATGTGATGCTTGCCAATGTTGCCGAACAAACTCGTGAGATAGGTTTACGGATGGCGGTTGGTGCATCAAAAGCACGGATAATGAGTCTCTATCTCTGGAATGCCGTTCTGCTAACTCTCTCCGGTGGTCTTTGGGGAACAGGAGTCGGTGTTGTACTCGCCCTGGTTATTCAGTATTATGCTGGATGGGAAGTTGTCTTTTCTACGTTCAGTTTATTTTTAGCGCCTTGTGCTGCTGTGCTTGTTGGAGTTGTTTTTGGTCTGCAGCCAGCGCTTCGGGCGGCTTCGCTAGACCCTGCTCAGGCCCTGAGGGATACCTGAACCCAAAAGCCGATCCTCAATATGCATTTTTAGTACCTTACTTCGTAAAGCTGTAACAAAAAACTATAAAATACGGATTCAGTTTTATATTATACGGTTATAAGCACTCACAAGGTACTTACTTACCGTTTACCGGTGTTAGTACCTTTTTCTCAAACGGTTTTGGATTTCTGTAGTCATTGATTCATTCATCAGCAAAACTCGGTTGTAGGGATGCCACTGTGTGCCATTACCTGACCATTCTGATACATTTTTGATTCTATAAATCAGGGGCTCCGAAGATACGAGGGTCGCGACGAGCTGGCAACGCAGCAAAAATTCACCATGCTTGGTGTTAAATTTTTTATAATAATATTTGGTTTCCAGGTAGCCGGCTTCATAGTTAAGCGCTTTAATAGCAGAAGATCTCTTAATGACGGCGTCGATCATAATCTGCCAGGACATCCTGGGGCTGATATCATCGCTTACAAGAACCTGAATCCAGTTATTTGTGGTGGGTGAAAATGTTGTCGCCTCCCAGAGGGGGCTTGGTTCAAGTTTGATGGTGATCTGCCCGGCCAGCAGCGATGGGGATTCACTGTCAACAGTGAGTTTTTCTTCAAAAAATCCCTCCCTGGTCGCATTGATTGTGTACTCTTCCACTGTGGTGAAATCAAAGGAATGGGAAAATGGAGTCGTTTCCACCGGCGCTCCGTCAATGGCCACCATGGCGCCGGATGGAATCGTGGCTATTTCAGCTACAAACTGTTTTGGAGCACTGCAACCGGAAAGTGTCAGAAAAAGGATCAGATTAAAGAGCAATACTGATTTTTTAGGCATATTGTTTTTCTCATTTGTTAAGAAGTTGCATCGTCTGGACCAGGCCCTGGGGTGGTATTTGAAGTTACGCCCTGTGAAGGTATGGGTAAGGACTAGTTCATCACAAAGTTTTTTTGATAGGTAACAAAAAAACCTTCGAAATCACTACCTTCGATATAAGGGATGATGCTGAAAACTGACCAACCCTTCCTGGCATATTGGTCATTGGCACTGTTCAGGAGCTGAGCTGCTTTTTCTGGATCGTCTTCTTCGAGGAAAATTGTGTAGTTCCTCTGACTGGGTGACATTTCAGTACGAGCTGCTATACTTTCAGGCAGCAAAGGTTCCTGCTGAGACGAATATACCCAGTCAGAGCCAAAGCTCGACAACAGAATAAAAATGGTACATAGTGCAGTGATGAACTGGTTCATAGTCCTCCAGTATGCGCCTTTATGGCATTGCTGCAGTGAGCAGTGAATGTTGGTACGTTTATTGTAATTATGACTCCTTGTAAATCATTCAAAAGTTATCAGTAAACAAAGTAACTTTTTTCCCATATCCTTTCAATCATCTTCTGGTTATCATGACTGTCCAGTTAAACTATTGGTCTGCGACTGGTAATAGATAGTATCTGTGGCTGATGATAAATATCATTCCAGAGTATGGTTTTTCTTTGAGAGTGTGTTAACGTGAATCTTAAAGGTAAGGGGGATTTGCTCGCCATCTTATTCTTCAACCGAGCTTGTTCTCGTTTTAATCAATTGGTGTAATGTGGCCGAAGGATGTGTTGGAGTGTATCTGCTGAAGATGTGCGGAATGTTGCTTTCTAAGCAATCAATGCGACGGCTTTACAAGAGGTGATCATGACAGGGAAAAACTTAATACTGCAAACACTCAGGGAACAGGGCGTTAAATATATATTTGGCTACACCGGAGGGGCCATTATGCCCATCTTTGATGAGATGGATAAGATGGGAGACTTTCGTTTCATTATGGCGCGACATGAGCAGGGAGCTGCTTTTATGGCCCAGGGGCTCACTCGAGCGTCTTTGTCGACCATGACGCCTCAGATTGGAGTCTGTGTGTCGACCTCGGGCCCTGGAGCTATGAACCTTGCTACCGGAATTGCAGATGCGTATATGGATTCTGTCCCAATTATTGCTATCACAGGGCAAGTGGCAACTGGAGTGATTGCAACTGATGCTTTTCAAGAGAGTGATGTTGTTGGCGTAATGATGCCGATCTCGAAACAGACCTATATGCCGCTCTCCGCTGAAGATGTTGAACCGACGATGCATGAAGCTTTTTATGTAGCAAAGACAGGCCGAGGTGGTCCTGTGGTTGTCGATATACCTAAAGATGTGCAAAACCAAAAGGTCTCGTCCAGCTATTCTTTTGATGCCTATAATTTCAAACCGTCCATCCCAGGGTTTTATTATCACCCAAGCCCTGAACGAGAACCTTTGCAGCGTGCCATTGACCTGATTAACCGCAGTGAGCGACCGATAATTTTTTGCGGACATGGGGTCATCAACAGCAATGGGGGAAAGCTGCTACAGAAATTTGCCGAAAAAGTGAATATACCGATAGCTTTTACCCTGCATGGTCTATCTGCCCTACCGGTGGATCATCCCCTTAGCCTGGGGATGATGGGGATGCACGGCACTGTTGAGGCAAACCGGGCAATAATGGAGGCAGACCTGTTGATTTCATTTGGCATGCGTTTTGACGACAGGGTAACGGGCAAACTGAATGAATATGCGCAAACTGCCGATGTCATTCACGTTGAAATAGATCCCTCAGAGATAGAAAAGAACGTTGCGACCACCGTGGCAGTTAACGCCGATGTTTATCGGACATTGCACGTCCTCCTTGATGACCCTATGTTGACCTTTAAGCCGCGAAAGCGGTGGTTCACCAAAATCAATAGCTATCGTAAAGTGATGGCCCAGGACCTGAAAAAGGAGATCAAATGCGGTCTTGGGGATGATGGAAAGCTACTGATGAAGTCTGTTGTTCACAAGCTCTCTGAATTGACCGGCGGCAGAGATGTAGTCGTGCCTGATGTCGGCCAGCATCAAATGATGGCTGCGCGTTTTTACAATTTCCAAACTGAAAATAGTTGGTTTACTTCGGGTGGAGCTGGAACCATGGGCGCTTCATTGCCTATGTCGATTG
Organism: Desulfocapsaceae bacterium; assembly: GCA_033852035.1. Classification (GTDB taxonomy): domain Bacteria; phylum Desulfobacterota; class Desulfobulbia; order Desulfobulbales; family Desulfocapsaceae; genus Desulforhopalus_A. The sequence continues at coordinate 93,198 of JAWSVG010000037.1, forward strand.
GAGTCAAACTGGCTCGACCGGATGAACGAGTCTGGTCTATCAGCGGTGACGGTGGATTTCAGATGAATATCCAGGAACTGGGAACGATCATGGAGCAGCAGGTCGATATTAAAATAATACTGCTCAATAATGGCTATCTCGGTATGGTACGTCAGTGGCAGACCCTGTTTTTTGACGGCCGTTACGCCGGTACTCCGATGCAGAGTCCGGATTTTGGATGTATCGCTCAGGCCTATGGTCTTCCGTATCGTAAAGTCGAAAAGCTGAAAGACGTAGGTCCAGCCCTGCAACAGGCCATTGATCACGATGGACCTATTCTGCTTGAGTTTGTTTGCGATCCCAGTGAGGTTATTTTACCGATGATTCCAGCAGAGGGAGGTTTTGGAGATATGATTGTTAAGCGCCCTGAAAAGAAAAAAAAGGCTGCTGGAAAAGGAGGTAAGAAATGAAGCGTCGCGCGATTTTATCTTTTATGCTTGATCGTCCTGGTGTGCTCAATAAAGTCTCCATGCTTATTCGAAAAAAGATGTACAATGTAGACACCTTGACTGTCTGCAGTTCTCGAGTGGAAGGGATAAGTCGAATGACTATAACCCTGCAGGAAGATGATGAAAAAAAAGTCGCCCAGGTTATCAGGCAACTTGAGAAGTTTACCGAGGTGATTTCCGCAAAAGAGTTGGACACCAACAACAGTTACTGGCGTGAAGTCGCTATTGTCAAACTTGAAGTTGACACGGCCCATCTGGACTCTTTTCGTGGACGGTATAATTTTGAGGTTCTCGAACAAAAAAGTGAAGATCTTTATATTCTGCAGGTGGCGGGGGCAACCAAACAAATCGACGCCTTTCTGGATGAGATAGGGCGACAATATATTATCGAGATTGCTCGGACTGGAGTTTCTGCCTTGGAGAAATAATACCTGGGAGGTGATGTGGCCTGGTCAATGGTCTTAGAGTTTGCTGCTTGAATTGCGAGTAGCAGGTGAATAGATCGGCAGGATCATTGCGGTTTTCGTTCAAGCTGATCTCTCTTAGAGCATTCAGTTTTCATGGAGATAATGGGGCGTGTATCGAGTGTATTGAGAGTTGAAGGTCTCTTGAAGAAAAAAAGCAACATTATTCAAAAATCTATACCAGGCTGTGGTTCTATGTCCCGCCTGTAAGCGTGCTTGATCTCCTTTACTTCAGAGACGGTGTCTGCCGACTCAATAATATCCGGATGGGCGTCCCGGCCTGTCAGGATCATGTGGAGTTGTTCAGGCCTGAGGGACAGTATCTCTTTAACCTGGTCGAGATCAACCAGTTTTAATTGCAGGGCATTGTTGATTTCATCGAGTATCAGGATATCACTTTTTTTTGAGCTGATAATCTCCTTGACTAAAATGATTGCTTCCTGGGCATTATTTCTATGCTCACTATGCGGAAAAGGGTTGCCTTCAATGCCGCAAAATCCTTTTCCTGTGTGGTGTAGCTCAACTAATGGTTGAAGGTATTTTACGCCATCCCACTCACCGGAATACAGGTCGCCTTTCATAAATTGCACTATCGTTGTGCGCAGGCCGTGACCACAAGCCCTTAGTGTCATTCCCAGGGCAGAAGTTGTTTTTCCCTTCCCGTTGCCTGTAATGACGACGACAAGTCCCTGCCTTTTTTTCGGTTCATATTTACTGATCACAATGTCACTATCCATCGAAAACTCCTTCGAGCCCTTGGTTTGGTTCATTAACTTTGAGTCGTTTTGAAATAACAAATCATTTTTTCTCTACTTTGTGTCTGCAAGATTGAGGTCCGAGGTTTTTTTCGAATAACGCCGATATTGGGCGAAAAACAGTAAAGCAACGGGCTCAGAAATAAACCACAACAAGTTCTTTGTTCTTTATATCATAGTTTGACCAATCCTTTCACTGGTCTGCCCTGGAACTGCTTTGGATAGAGTGGTGCAAGCGTTCTGCCATAGCCTGGTTGTATCCATGGGAGGTCATGTTGGCGGTAATGCGGCCTCTGATGGGGAAACCGAGTAGGTAGAGGTCCCCGATAAGGTCCAGTATCTTGTGTCGTACAAATTCGTCGGGATAGCGCAGTTCCGTGTTAATGACTTTGCCTTCATGCATAATGATATGAGAATTGAGATACCCACCACCTACCTTTCCAAGCCTTTGAGCCATCTCAATATTTTCAAACGTATTGAATGATCGGGCAGGGGCGATTTCCTGTGCAAACGATTGTTTGTCTGGATTAAAAGTGAAAATCTGCTCACCTATTGGTGATGGATAATCTACTCTCATTGTTATTTCGAAACCGTCAAAAGGCTCGGCGTAAAGATGCTTTTCATGTTTTTTGTCGATTCCCACACCGATTTTTTGTCGGATAACAGCAACTTTTGTAAAGGCCGGTTGCTCTTCTATCCCTGCCTGTTCAATGAGGTCGCAGAAATCTTTAGCGGAACCATCCACATTTGGCACCTCTTCATTGATTTTAATGAGGACGTTGGTAATACCGTAGATGGAAAAGATTGCCATCAGGTGTTCAACAGTGCGTACCTGTTGCCTGCCGTTATCCAGTGTGGTTGAATTGGCAGAAAAAGTCTTTGATGAAACTGTCTGGGAAAAATTCTCCAGGGAGGTTATGTGTCCGGGGATGGTTTGACCGTCAAGAGTTTGGAAGATGATACCCTCGTTGACTCCCAAAGGACTGAGAATGATACCCGTTTTTCTGCCACTCAGGAGGCCAACACCGTTGAGGACAACATTCTCTTTGAGGGTGCGTTGGGGTACGGTGGACTCTACCACTTCCACAATGCCAGGGGGGACTAAGAGGTCGGTGCTGAAGACTTTAATCTCCGGATCCGGCGGTAGAGCCAAATCGGTCTTTGAAGGCAGCTGTTTAATCGCGGAGGTAACCTTGTCGAGCAAAACTTCAAGGTGCAATGGCTTCTCCATAAAATCAAAGGCTCCAGCCTTTATAGCGGTAACCGCCGTATCGATGCCGGCATGTCCGCTCATCATAATGATTGGGAGTGTGGGGAAGCGAACTTGTAAACGTTTCAGAAGTTCCAGGCCGTCAATACCCGGTAGCCAGATGTCCAGCATAACGAGAGACGGAATCAGGGTATCGAGACTCTGCCAGAAACTCTCAGCGTCATGAAATACAACCGCCTCATATCCCTCGTCTTCTAAAATGTTCGAAATTGTGGAACAGATAAGAGGTTGGTCGTCTACTATACAAATTGGGTTCATATCCCTCGTGTCCAAAATACAATAAAAAATGATCCTGAAAATATTTACGATAACCAGATACAAAAAAGTATATCATACCATTCTTTATCATGGCGGTCTTTCCAGTAGAACATAACCGATGCAATGAAAATCAGACAGAAGATAATTTCCTCAAAGAGCATGAAACGAGGATTCTTTTTCCTTCTGGACTTTGTTTTCTAACAGTGTGACTAAGGGATGTGGATTGAATGATTTAAACAGGTTGTCGGTTTTCAAAGTAACTCCGTTAGATATCTCAAATACGTATGGTCGGTACCACAACATCCGCCTAAAATCTTAACGCCATATTTTTTATGAAGCTGGAGCATATTTTCCCCCCAGTCGGGGAGCGGGTCCTGTTGGAGTCGTTCGGAACCATCAAGCTGGTCATGATCTTTCGAGGATGCATTTGCCTGGATACCAACAAGACGTTCAAAAAAATCAGGTGACTGATTTTCACTATCCAGAAATGTCGGGTAAACACAATTCACCATATACCCAGCAGGTGGCTTTGCAACTGTCTGGTCAATCCTATCTATTGCTTCTACTAGTGGTGTACCGTCAAGTACTCGGCCGAATCTGCTGATGACAAAACTGATGATATAAGGTGTATCGTACAAAGCAAGTCTGTCAGCCATACCTAGAGATTCGCTGACAGCCGGCATAGTTTGTGCGATTATTACTTCAGTATCTGCTTCTATCAGCTCGTCTATCTGCCAACTATGGAAATTTGCTGCCTGCTTTCTCTCAAGTGCTGATCCGGGTGAGTAGCAGTCATTTTTGGGAGCCAGTAGTGCACCCGTAGTTACTTTCGAGTTATCACTGGTGTGCTGAGCTTTAAGCCTGTTCATAAAGGCGACCGCGTCTCTGTTAATTGATTGTGGTGCGCCGGCCTCTTTCACACGCTCTTTATCGACCCTCCAGGTGGGGGCACAAAGAAGAATAGGAAGATTCGCCTCTTTTGCCACCTTGAGGTAGCTATCATAGATTTCTTCCAGTCTTTTTCTACCGTTTGTATCATAAATAAGTGGTGTATTGAAGAGGAACGGATGGATTTCAATATCTGGCCATCTTCTTAGACGTTCGGAGATAGCGCACTCAGTTAGTATGAGAGGGGATTCTGCTAAAATTTTGTTAAAGCTCATAAAGTTCTGGTCTGGTGTCATAGTGGAGTGGTGTAATTATCAGCACCATATGTTTTTGCATTATTGCAACAATCACGATTGTACATCATTTGATTATCAACTGGCAATCTCAACAATTGTTGTCAGTCAGAAAATTGAACCTCATAGCCAAATCTGTTTGAAGTAGAATCCCTAACCCCGATAAACGGGAAATAAGTCGGGATAAGTACCTTCACAAAATTATTTTCAGCCATAAAAACGCAGAAAATAATTTGTAAGGTACTAAAAGGGGGGCGGGAGTTTGTAAAACGAACATTTACTTTTTCAAAGTAGCCTGTTTTTCTAAATATCCGTGTGTTATGATACAGTGATACGTGGTTTTCGTTTGCAACTTCATATTCCTAACTAAGCCGAGATGGCCGAATTTATTACTAGACCAATAGCAGAGTTTTTCACGGCAGCTAAACTATCGTATAGCTATGACCTCAAACGAAATATTTATATATGGTTCGGAATCTTATGGGGGATGCCGATCCCTTTGACCACAATTCTGAGCTACGCTCATTTTTTAGAAGCGTCTGGTGTGAACAGTCCATACCTCTCTGCCCTTACTTCACCGGTACAATGGTTTTTTCTCGCTCACCCTCTGATGTTCGGATTTGTTTTTGGTATCTTGGGAACAATCAGGAATGAAAAGACCGTGGAACTTCACGCAATGATAAAGAAGCTTGAGATGCTGTCTACACTCGACCCCTTGACAGGATTATACAATCGCCGTTATTTTGCCCACGTATTCCATGATGAATGCGCTCGTAATCTCAGGCGGGCGGAATCAATGACCATACTTTTTCTCGATCTCGACCATTTCAAAAAGGTCAACGATATTCACGGGCATCATTTCGGAGACCTCGCTCTACAGGCAGCAAGTACCTGTTTTAAAGAGAAATCCAGACCATATGACACGGTTGTTCGTTGGGGAGGGGAGGAGTTTGTTATTCTGCTACGAGCCACCGATGAGACCTCTGCTTTTGTAGTAGCCGAACGGATCAGAAATGCGATTGAATACGAATTGGTTGAGACCTTGCCTTTTTCCTTGACGGTCTCAATAGGAATGTCTCAGTACCAGAACAATGATACTCTTGAACTCTTGACCGATCGGGCCGATAAAGCACTCTTTTATGCTAAACAGACTGGCAGGAACAAGACAGTTTCATGGAGTATCCTGCCATCGCAGGACTAACTATTAGCAAAACGTGCTCCCGTTGTTTTGTTACCTGATGGCAATCGACCTGAAACTCCTGCTTTAGGCCTCGACGTTGGACAAACGGTGGGAAATAGGTTATGAGTAGCCGTATATTTCTACATTAACATCAGTAAACGGTAAGTAAGTACCTTGTGGGTGCTTATAACCATATAATATAAAATCGAATCCGTATTTTCTTGTTTTTTACACCCCTCAGGTAAGCGATAGACTCAGAGGGGGTACTGAACTGAGTGACAGAAGTTCAGGAGTGAAGTGATAAGTACTTCGTCAAGAGAGTTTCTAAAACATAGTCTTCGTGATCTCCCCAAAAAGATGATCCAGGATTCGCTTCAGTGTAATGATTTGTAACTGTTAGAAAAGTGATCCTTTTAAGACAAACTGGCTTATCGTCAGCATCCCGATGATCCCTACTGCCACAATTACAAGTGCTAATAATTTGCGCCACAGCTCCACTCTATCACTCCTCTTTAATTGGCCACATCCCACCATTCCTTTTGCACTAAAACGGGATGCTAATATTAGCAAAATTAGAAAGGAGGAGAATGCTTCTGGTAAAGCTGTCAGGACCAATTTGGTCTCGGTTTTTTGGTCAGATTCAATCAGCCATAGGAGATTGTTCTGGTCATATCATGGTCAAAATATAAACGTGCATTTTACCGCCAGGGCTGAATTGTTCCTGCTCTGATCAAAGCTTTGGGTCAATATGTCCAGGTCCGCCGCAATCAGGAGTGTAACAGCTGACATCTTTAAATGCGCATTGTTCTTCGCAGCTTGGACATGTCTCTGGTGGAGTTGGGGTTTGAATAGTGTTCCCGCACCCTAAACACTTCCAAAAAGGATCCATGCTTTTTACTTCAGCTGTTTGTGGAGTTTCAGTCATAAGTTCACCATTAAGTTATTTGTTTTGTCAGGCTTGTATCAGGTTGTTCCAAAACCTGTGCGTGAAACTTTTCGGTTGGCAAAATCAACGTTCCTCTAACAATAAGAATAAGGGGAGAGGATGACAAGGAAAGAAAGTGAAATTGGTTGTACTTCACTCTAATATATTCGAAAAGTCCGACCTGCGTTACTATCTGCGCTCAGTTTATACGTAATCGGTTGATGATCAAAATATGCTCTGGGTTAGGTAGACCCATCTTTGCGATACATGCTGCTATTAACGGTTAAAAGCGGCTTGAAAGACATGTTTTCGAAATTAGATATCGTGCAATTACATTTGGTTACAATCAATAGGTGTCAAGATACTGCACTGTAATGTAGTGCCATAATGTCTATCCGATGGGTTGTGAGTTGCTCGCGTTTCGGTATATTATATGGTCATGTATATTCGAAGAACATCCATAAAAAGCCAGTAGTATCCGGTTAGAAAATTGCACGTAAAAGAAATAATATTTGTAACTATTCAGCGTGTTCAATTTCATCACTAAACCTAAGCGACAAAATCAGGTAGCTTTCCATTAAACAATCCATTGAGTGCAATAGTTGAGCTGATATCTTGCTTACGACAAGAAGATATAAAGCTACGGATACGACAGAATAAATCTGCGCCTCCCACAGAGCGAAAACAGCCTGGTATTTTCTACTGTACTTTTGTCATTCTGATATCGTTCTCACCAAGGTTATTGGTGAAGGGAACGATTTCATTTTCCATAAACCTCAGGGCATCATCTTTATAATCTTCAAGACGCTCCAGAAGGTTCCTGGATTTTGTTCTTTTTAACCTGTCCCTTTTACCATTTCTTTGTGT
>JAWSVG010000118.1:0-1461 GCA_033852035.1 Desulfocapsaceae bacterium
CTACTATGATAACCGAATAGTACTGAGTTTGTCCTGGAATCAGGAATTATTACGCTGGTGAGAGGATAAATATGAAACATTTTGTGTATCAACCCACTCGGGTAGTACTTGTTCTACTGCTTATAGGAACCGCCTGGTTTCTTCTTCATTCGTCGTCAACAGTAAAATCCATCCCAATACTAAAGCCACTATCAGAATTTCCCAAAAAGATTGGTTCTTATCAGTTAAGTGATTCATACCAGTCTTCTGCAGGAGTCCTCGAACTCCTCGGTGTTGATGATTACATTCAATATAACTATGTTTCACCAACTGATGGTAACGTCAATCTTTATGTAGGATTTTACCGAGCGGTAGGTGTAGAAGGGAGTTATCACTCTCCCAAGAATTGTATTCCAGGCGGTGGTTGGGGGATCGATACTGTTAGTGAAATTACACTAAAGCAGGGGATTGACGGCAACAAACAATCTACTGTTTCCCAAATGCTTATTCGTCAAGGATCGGAGTACCAGGTCGTACTCTACTGGTACCAAAACCGTGGACGCATCATTGCTTCAGAATACTGGGAAAAATTTTATCTCGTTTTAGATGCCATTCTCAAAGGGCGTCGGGACGGCACCTTTGTCCGAATTATCTCATACTCGCCAGATGGTAACGTTGCTAAAACTGAAGAAAGAGTAAAAAGATTTGCAGAAAAGATTATGCCAGAACTTCAACAATATGTACCGGGAGCAAAACTATGAAAATTGTTTCCACTATTGAAGAAACGGATCGTAAAGTTGTTTTCTCATTAATGCTCGTTTCTGGGGCACTGACTATTTTATATTACCCAATTCTTGAATTGCTGTTTACAGATTGGGGGGAAAACGATAATTATTCCCACGGTTATTTTATCCCTCTTCTCTCCGGGTATATGGTTTATACTATGAGAGAAATACTCCGAGAACAAAAGCTGCAACCCGTAAACAGTGGGATCTTTGTAATTGCTCTCGGACTTATAATACTAGTCGTTTCGAAAATAGGTTCCGAGTTCTTTCTGCAAAGAGCTTCGTTAATTGTTGTGCTTTTGGGACTGGCACTGTTTCTACTGGGCAAGCTCCATTTAAAATTACTGATCGTTCCTATTCTCTACCTTCTTTTTATGATACCGCTGCCAGCGATCATATGGAACAAATTCGCCTTCCCCCTTCAGTTATTCGGTTCGTACCTGACTGAACAGACCGTTCGCCTTTTTGGTATACCAATCTATAGAGAAGGGAATGTGTTGCACTTAGTGGAAACTACCCTTGAGGTTGTCGCCGCATGTTCAGGTTTACGGTCTCTCGTGACCATGTTTGCCTTTAGCAGCCTATTGGCCTTCTTATCGTTATTACCTACCTGGAAAAGATGGTTCCTGTTTTTTTCAGCCGTACCTACAGCGATTATTGCAAATATTATTCGCCTTTCAATTACCGCTCTTTTGGC
>JAWSVG010000119.1:0-3088 GCA_033852035.1 Desulfocapsaceae bacterium
TGGTTTAGGGGTTTAAGCAGCTCCTTTTGCGTTGGAGCAATATGCCAAACAGAGTAACGTTTTAATGATTTCATCGAGGCTCCTTAAAAGATTAGTCTTTTAAGGAGGCCGGTCGAAAATTTTTGTTTCTTTGTCAAGTAAATAATGCCCTAAGTAGTGAAAAATATTATTTCTTTTACATGCAATTTTCTAACCGGACACTACTGAGTATCTTTAGACCTTATCATTTATTAAGCCGTACGTTAATCACCCGACACAAAGGCATATTTAGTCCAGGGATGCCTGAAGAATGCTCTGATTTTCTCCGGGAGCATGATACTCTCAACCTTTGTCGTTTAATTCAAGTCCAGTCCCGACACACTGTCGGCCAATCTTATGATTCTTAAGATAGTTCCAGACATGTTCTTCAGGATTAAGTTCAGCCGAATATGGCAGCAAGAAAAACAGCCAAAGCTTGCCTTTTGTATTTTGCACAAATTCTCGCACTTCACTGGAATGGTGCACGGAGTGGTTATCCACAATCAAAAACACGGGTCGAGTTGCTTTATGAATCAACCGCTTCAAAAACTCTAAAAATACAGGAGCATTTACATTGCCTTCGGTTGCCATAAAGCGCATAGCTCCTCTAGAACTGATTGCCGAAATAAGGTTAACCTTGTGTCGAATGGCAGTTGCCTTAACGACTGGTGTTTTACCAATTGGAGCCTAGGTTGTGCCAGAGTGGTAATCAGATCGTACAGACGATTCATCACCAAAGTAAATTTCAGCCTTTTGTTCTTTGGCAAGTTTATGAATCGCAGGATAATCTTCAGCCATCCACTTGTACACAGAGAGTTCATCTCGCTGGATAGCTCTGTGTGTGGGACGTTGATGACTAAAACCAAGTTTCTTCAGCAGGCGACCGACAGTAACTTCACTCATCTTGACTTTGAACTCACGCCAGACAAGTTCACGAACCATCCCTCGGGTCCAAAGGGCAAAATCAAATTTAAGCTGCCTTGGATCAACGCCTACTACAAGGAGATAAATTTTCTGCAATTGCTCACCGTTCAGCTTAGGAACTTTACCTGGAGCTTTCGGCTGCGAAGGGCATCTGTGCCACCCTCTCGATACTTGGCAAGCCATTCATAGATTTGGGTTCTAGTGAACCCGAGAGCCTTAATGACAACTTCAGGGCTTTCACCAGCTTCAACACGTTTTACAGCCCTTATTCGAATGGCTTCAAGAGCCTTCCTATTAATTTTTCTTCCATCAGATTCTTTGATGACCGAAGTACAACATGTGTCGGCTAATCAATGCACATCTTAATAATGAAATAACTCTAAGTCTGAAGAGATAGGGTTTAAAGGAATGAAAAAAAAATTATTGTTTGGATAGCAAGTATCATGCCAGCGAAGCAAAAAGCGATCGAAGCTGAGACTTTAGCTAAGGTAAACGCTGACCAAACCATACTATTTTTTGAAAGATGAGGTGCTTTTTCCTTTGTAATTATTTTGAAGCAATCCTTTGTAACATGCGGTGTTGGTTTCCAGGGGGTAGGTTCTCAAAAGAAATATGAGATATCTGTGAACATCAAGCTTACTTGCTTTTTCGATTACTCCTAATACATTGTCACCGGCCTTTACCAAATAAAACAGTTTTAACTGTATAGAAAATAACTAACAGATCTAGCGCCAGAGAGTTATTTTTTATATAGAAAAGATCGTACTCTAACTTACGGAGAGCGTCTTTCTTTGTGGCGCCATATGGGTAACAAACTTGCGCCCAACCTGTAACGCCTGGCTTAACCCCATGGCGCATATTATAATAAGGAATGTCATTAACCAAGTCATCAACAAACACCTGACGTTCGGGCCTCGGCCCCACAAGACTCATTTCGCCTTGTAAAACGTTCCAGAGTTGAGGCAACTCATCAATACGTACTTTCCTGATAAATCTACCGAATTTCGTGATTCTGGTGTCATTCTCTACTGCCCAAACAGCACCATTTTTCTCAGCATCATTACACATTGAACGAAACTTTATGATTCTAAATTCTTTACCATTTAACCCAACACGTTCCTGCAAATAAAAAATAGGTCCTGGTGATTCGACTTTAATGATGATGGCTGACAATATCAGTACTGGCAAAGAACACAAAAGTAGTGGCGCAGCTAATAAAATATCCATCAAACGCTTCAGAAAATACCTCAATCGGCTCAAGACAAAACCATCTGAAAAAATTATCCAACTGGGATCTACTCTTTCTACTAAAATTTTCCCTGTAATACGCTCGTAGAAGGAAACGCCTTGTTCAATATTAGTGCCACGGATCTTACAGTTCAGCAGCGTACGCACGGGTGTCGCTCCCCTTCTATCATCGGGTGCAACTATTATACGTTCAATTGTCTCGACTGATAACAAGCTTTTCATTTCTTCCAGGCTCGGCACGACAGGAATATTATATTTATTTCCTGAGTCTTCGCCTACAAATGCAACAATTCTGTACATTGCATTATGGCGTTCTTCAAGTTCGGTAGCAATGTCCTGGGCCAATTTCCCAGTTCCGATCACAACAATTCCCTGGACAAACAATTTCTGGCGCAAAATTTTGTGGTAGGCAAAACGGTACCCAAGAAGTGTGATGCAAATGACAAGGTAACTTGACCAAAAAATGGAAGTCGCTATCGTTATCCAAGGTGAAATGTAATAGAAAACCGCTAAAATTATGCAACCCACCCCAAATGCTTGTGTAAGTCTGGTAGCTGTATCAGGCAAATTGAGATCTTGACGCAAATCGTATAAATCGAAGAAATATAAGCATAGTTGAAATACAATTGTAACGGTTATGGCCTTACTCAAAAATACGTAAAACTCCCCGAAAAAAGCCTCGCCCCCTCTAAACATAAAGGAAGACATTAAGATTATGAAAGATATTAACGCTCCCTCTCCAAGGAAAAACAATATGTCTCTCGAAGGGTAGTACTTATTCAGTATATAAGGCATAGGTATTAACGAGAATAAATTAATGAGGTAAAGAATTTCTTCTACAGTGGTACATAATTCAAGATACTTTGTTTAGGAAATTGTTCACAAGAAGCAGCATGCT
>JAWSVG010000120.1:0-23850 GCA_033852035.1 Desulfocapsaceae bacterium
GTAATTCCTTTTTGACGGCACAGGTCATGGATTATCTCGCCAAACCGCTTGCGAATTTTTCCATACAGCTTTTTACGACGATATTTGGGACACCAAACTATATGGTACTTGCATTCCCATTTAACATGTGATTGATTCTGGTAATCTTGCATAGATACCTCCTTCTTGAGACTTCCCTTCCAAAAACTCTCAAGAAGGAGGTTATAATTCCTTTCCCAGGGAGCCTCAAGGTGGAGGTATTTCCACGCCTGACCGGCAAAGCCTATTAGGCTCACACCAGCGGAGCTGGTAGTTTTATTCGCATAATAACCGTGTCCATATCCTACTGGGTAAAGCTTCTGTCACTCAACAGAGCCTGGTACAAATGCATTGAGCTGAAAGAGGGATGAATATGCTTGGCATCCCTTTATGAACTCTTTATGCTTTTCAAGCAAATCATTAGGGGATAGTCTGGCGGATCTTCAGGATTAAATGTAATTTTCTTGCTCATACCTTCTCCCCCCAGTGGATGCCAATTGTACCAAACATAAATTTTTTAAAACCAACGTTATCAAACCCCGCCTCACGAAACAGTTCGGCTAATGGTTCTGCTTTATAAAAGTCCATGGTCGAGCCAGTGAGATATGCATATGCTGCTTCGTCATCAGCAATCATCTTACCCATGACGGGGATCCCAAACCGAAAATAGAGCTGAACAAAGGGATAGAGCAGGTTTTTTTCTGGCGGTGTAGTATCAAGGCACACTACCCTTCCTCCCGGCTTCAGAACTCTCTCTACTTCCTGAAGTACCGTTAAAGCATTATCTACATTTCTGAGCAAATAGCCAAATGTAACCGCAGAAAAGGTATTGTCTCCAAAAGGCAGGCAATTAGCATCACATGCCTGCCAGCAAATTTTTTCAGCAGCAAATCTCTTTTGGGCCTCAGAGAGCATGTTCAATGAAAAATCACCACCTACAAGTTTCGCCTCAGGGTGGGTGGAGGTCATCAAGGCGGCAATATCACCAGTACCAGTTGCCAGATCAAGAACCCAGCTATCACCCGGATTTCCAGCAGTTTTCACTACAAACCTACGCCACTTCTGATCCTGCCCCATGGTCATAACCCGGTTCATAAGATCGTACTTTCCTGCGATGGCGTCGAACATTATTTGCACACCAGGACCTTTACTCAAACCTTCCTCCAATCAGAAGAGCATTTCGGTAATAAAACCAGGAAAACTATTGAGTTACTCTAACAAGGGGCAGAGCCCGGTGTTCGAGGAAAAGGAATGACCTCACGAATATTGGTCATTCCCGTAACAAACTGAACCAATCGCTCGAAGCCGAGGCCAAATCCGGAATGGGGAACTGTCCCATAACGTCGTAGATCAAGGTACCAACTGTATTCTTCAGGGTCTACTCCAGCTTCAACCATTCGTGCCTCAAGAACGTCATAGCGATCTTCACGCTGACTACCACCTATGATTTCGCCAATGCCCGGCACCAGAACGTCCATTGCCGCAACGGTCTTCTGATCCTCGTTTACCCGCATATAAAATGGTTTGATTGTCGAAGGATAATCCGTCACAATGAGAGGACATTGAAAAACTTCTTCGCACAGGTACCGCTCGTGTTCTGATTGCAGATCGATCCCCCACTTAACCGGATAATCGAATGTCTTTTCTGAATCATTCAGACGATCAACAGCCTCCGAGTAGGTGATATGAGCAAATGGCTTCTCGACGACACCGCTGAGCTTTTTCAAAAGACCTTTTTCAATAAATTTATCAAAAAGGGCCATATCTTCAGCACAGTTAATCATGGCATCATCGAGGAGGTATTTCAATATTTCCTCAGCCACCTGTATATTCCCCTTCAGGTCACAAAACGCCATCTCCGGCTCGATCATCCAGAATTCGGCCAGGTGCCTTGACGTGTTGGAATTCTCAGCCCTGAATGTCGGGCCAAAGGTGTACACATCACCCAGCGCCAGAGCGTATACTTCAGCCTGCAGTTGACCGCTTACTGTCAGCCCTGCAGGTTTTCCGAAAAAGTGTTCAGTTTTACTGCCAGCCTTACCACTCGTTACCTGAAACATCTCTCCTGCACCTTCGCAATCACTAGTGGTGATGATAGGAGTGTGTACCAGATGGAACCCCTGATTTTGAAAATACTGATGAACTGCATACCCAAGACGTGAACGTACTCGACCAACCGCGCCAAGGGCATTAGTACGAGGCCGCAGATGGCTGAGCTCTCGTAAGAATTCAAAGGTATGGCGTTTTTTCTGTAGCGGATACGTTTCAGGATCAGCCTTGCCAATTATCCGGATGTCCGTCGCATGCAACTCAACATCTTGGCCTTTTGCTGGAGACTCTTTAAGCGCTCCTTCAATGATGACACTGGTACCTGTTGCAAGCTGCTTCACTTCCGAGTTATAATTTACAAGTTTGTCATCGCCGATTATCTGAAGATTGGCAAGGCACGAGCCATCATTTATCTCTATAAAAGAAAAGGCTCCCTGGTCTCTTCTGGTTCGTACCCATCCTGCAACTGTAAGAGTTTGCCCGACGGCCTTATCCTGCAGAATATTCTTGATACGCATTTTCATATTTCCCTCATAACCTGTTGTCTAAACGTTCAGTAATTCACTATATTTTCCGTCCTGAAGCCGCTCCTTTTTCGCGATCTCAGAGTTTCATAATGGAGACTATTTAGTACCTTACTCCGTAGAAGCTGTAATAAAAAACAAGAAAATACGGAATCGATTTCATACTATATGGTTATAAACACTCACAAGGTACTTACTTACCGTTTTCTGGTGTTAGTAGCCCTTGAAACATATACCGCCATTTCACCATTCCCGGGCAAATCGATCGGAACTGTATCAGTCAGCTCAGCTAAATGCCTGGCTGCGACTGGACACAGCTTTTATAAATGCAACCAGTGACTCTTCACTGCATTTGCAGAGCCGGGCAACTTATACTGTTTGCCGCAAAAAACAAACTAGACATTCAGAAGCTGTTTTCATAACAAATATTCATTCCTTACATTTGAAAGTGAAGCGAACAGTGAGTTTTTCGCACCCGGCTCGTCCTCATAGAGAGTATCGAGCAAAGATCTAACCTTTTCCCGCCGGGTATCATCTGACAGAGGGCAGAGATTTTTAACAACCTCGAGGTGCAGGCCCTTTGCAATCCCCTGTACCTCAGTTTTCTCCAGATAAGACAGCGGCCGGACAATAGAAAGTGTTGCCCCAAAAAGGTCTTGCTTTGGGACCATAGTTGACAGATTTCCGCTGTAAATTGCATTGAGTAAAAAGGTCTCAATAAGATCATCCTTATGATGCCCTAAAGCAATCTTAGTGAAGCCTCTTTCTTTTGCAATATCAAAGAGCTGACTGCGCCTGTTCCGTGAACAGAGAAAACAGGTACGATCCTGCTCTGCTATTTTTTTTTCGGTAACTATTTCGCACCTGATGTCATGCGAGCGAAGCTGCTTTGCCACCTCTTCCCCCTGATCAGAACCACCTGCTGTCCCCCGCCAGAATCCATGATCAATATGGTATGCAGTCAAATCAAAATAGAAAGGCATCTTTTGTTGCCATAGTTTCAGCACGCAGGCAAGAGTTACACTGTCCACCCCTCCGGATACGGCTATCAAAACCTTGTCGCCTTCCTCAAACATCGAGTAATCGTGCATGGCCCGGCCTATTCTCTTATTCAGTCTGGCAGGAATTCTATACTGGCTCATCAACTCAACACCCGGTGCCATATACAACAAAACCCACACCATTGCACAACAACACAACGGTATGGGTGGAAATCAACAACTACAACTACTCGTAATCTGGTTATTGCAGGTACGGGCTTTCAGTGAGACGTTCTTTTATAGCTTGCTCCATAAGTTGTTCTGCAGTGACCCATTTGAAGCCTCTTTTCTTCACATTATTTAGAGAGAAAATGTTACTCAGAAAAGATTTCTGAGCCTCTCGGTAATCCCCATACCAAAGCGTACGCCCACTGGCTGCATGCATCAGTACCATACTGAACTCGACCGCAGCAGGCCACTCGGATGCATACTCTGACCCCTCCCGCTCCCTAAATTTTCTGACAGTGGTGGATAGTATCGCAGCACAGTTCAGTTTTTCTCCAAGGGCAGCGGCGGTTCCGGTGATTCCACCGGAGATTTCAGGAACAAGGGTAGACAGCTGATTCGATGTCAGGATACGAACATTTTCACGTCCGTCCAACTCACCTTCCATAATGAATGTGGCATACGCTGCCCCCTTCTCCAAAGATCGTGCCTTGTCGTAGTTAATGGCATCCTCAGCAGTATCAACAGAGGTAGTAGCTGGCAAAACAACGATGCAATTGACCGGTTCAATTGGAACCTGGACCTGTTCTCCCGTGTTATGAGAGGAACAAGAGACAAGGAATACAACTGTACAGCAACCTATAAGTAACGGCATGCATATTTTTTTCACTGAATCACCTTTTTGCCCTTATTAAAAAAGATAAAGAAGATTTCTGTTACGGCAGGAAATAATACTCTTCTTACTTTGTTGCATTGTCCTCCAGAATCCTGCAGACAATAAAACCGACGGAACTGTATTTTGCAGAGCGTCCTTTCCACATTAACGTTATGTTCAAGTTTGGTATAGTACAGCGTTGCAGAAACAGCGCAAGCTGAAATACTACTCCTGAAAATGTGAACTAAAGACATCCTTTTGACGACAAGATTCCTTCTATCTCGATTTTTGCTGTTGCAACGTTCATCGCCCGCCCAAATCCCTTGAAAATCGCTTCAATGATATGATGGCCGTTTTCACCGTGAAGTAAATCAATATGAAGAGTTAAACCAGCATGCTGTGATACAGCACGAAAAAATTCCTTTGTAAGTGCTACATCATAGGTACCAAGCTTTTGCTCTATGACAGCAGCTTCATAGTGAAGATATGGTCGATTAGAAATATCAACGACAACACGGACGAGGGTTTCGTCCATTGGCAGATAACAACTTCCGTATCTTGCTATCCCCCCTTTATCAGCCAAAGCTTCGCCAATCGCTCTACCCAGACATATGCCTATGTCCTCAACCGTATGATGGTCGTCAATTTCAATATCGCCATGGGCTTCAATAGATAAATCAAAAAAACCATGAACCGCAAAGAGGGTCAACATGTGATCAAGAAAGGGGACGCTGGTTTTCAGATTGCATTTTCCAGCACCATCAATAGCGAAATCAAGCTGAATGTCTGTTTCTGCTGTTGTCCTTGAGATTGTGGCCACTCTATCGATATCGTTTTTCATAGTTTATGGTGAAGCAGAGATTGTTTTTACTGAGGACTAACCGTAAGTAACCAGTAGATATTCATACTTATAAAATTGAACTAATGAGTAATACTATAACGTATACGAGCAAAACCTTCTCTATTTTTCGTGACAGTTTAAAAGAAACAAATTATACTAGGAAACTCGGCTCAGTTGTTTTTTTGATTGACACTCGGTTGTAGAACTTGTATAAACACCGCAGTTTTGAGATACGAAAACAAAACGAGCGGGAATAACTCAGTGGTAGAGTGCAACCTTGCCAAGGTTGACGTCGCGAGTTCGAATCTCGTTTCCCGCTCCACTAGATATTACTAAAGGTTCGACACTGTTCGAACCTTTTTTTATTAAATGATCGACCTTTGAGGGATATAATGAAAACCTATCTTGCCCCAGTCAACGAGATCGAAAAGCAATGGTACGTTGTTGATGCAGAGAACAAGGTACTTGGCCGACTGGCTTCAGAGATTGCTTCTCGTCTTCGCGGAAAGCACAAACCGACATTTTCAACTTTTGAAGACAACGGTGACTTCATTGTTGTCACCAACGCTGAAAAAATTCAACTCACCGGAAATAAACTGGAAGACAAGAAGTACTATCGTCATACAGGGTATATCGGTGGAATAAAGGAAAGATCAGCTAAAGAGTTGCTTCAAAAGCACCCAACAGACCTTATCACTTTCGCAGTTAAAGGCATGCTTCCTAAGAATAAGCTGGGACGAGCCCAACTGAAGAAACTAAAAGTATACGCTGGAAGCAATCATCCCCATGCAGCTCAACAACCTGCAGCTTTAGATATTTAATCTAGGAGAAAAAGAACCATGGCTCAAGATCGCTTTTACGCCACAGGAAAAAGAAAAAATGCCATCGCCAGAGTTTGGCTGACTCCTGGTACCGGCAAGGTAATAGTCAACACGCTGGAAGCCGACGATTACTTCGGTCAGATTTTCAAAGGCCATAAGATTGTCAAGCCTTTCAAAGTCACCGAAACCATCGAACAGTACGACGTTATGGCTACCTTGAAAGGTGGTGGTAAGTCAGCTCAGGTCGATGCATTGTGTCACGGTATCTCAAAGGCATTGCTTGAAACCAACCCGGAGAATAGACTCCCCCTCAAACAATCTGGACTGCTTACCCGCGATCCACGCATGAAAGAACGCAAGAAATACGGGCAGAAAGGCGCCCGCGCTAAGTTCCAGTTCTCAAAGCGTTAAAATTGTACCACTCCCCTGCTTCTTATCAGCACCATACAAGAACAGAGGGAGGAGTTGCATATGTTTGTACAATAAGGGGAATGACAGTTCAGCTGTCATTCCCCTTATTGTGTTTTACAGGTATTCCCCCAGGAGGATTAAGGTCATGATAAAAGTAGGTATAATTGGAGCTTCTGGCTACACAGGTGTAGAGCTGGCCCGAATTCTGTCCAACCACCCAGAGGTACAGCTTACCCTTGCCACCTCAAGACAATACCAGGGCAAACCGCTCTCAGAAGTATTTCCAAACCTTAGAGGCAAGGTGGATCTTCTTTTTGAGAACCAGCCCGTTACAGACCTCGTTGGAAAAGCTGATTTTTTCTTTACTGCTGTCCCCCATAAGACGGCAATGAACCTGGTACCTGAGCTACTGGCTGCCGGGAAAAAAGTTATTGATCTCTCAGCCGACTTCAGACTGCGGGACGTAGCAACATACGAAGACTGGTACCAGCCCCATTCGTCCAGTCATCTTCTCGAAGAGGCTGTCTATGGCTTGCCGGAGCTCTACAAAGAAGAAATATCCCAGAGTAGGCTTACTGCCAACCCCGGCTGCTATCCTACCTCCATTATTCTTGGACTTGCTCCTCTCCTGAAAGCTCAAGCCATTGATCCAAGCAGCATAATCGCCGACTCAAAGTCAGGAACTTCCGGTGCAGGAAGGGCCGCACTCACCGGCAGCTTATTCTGTGAAGTTCACGACGGTTTCAGACCATATAAAGTTGGACGGGCCCATCGACATACACCAGAGATAGAGCAAGAGCTCAGTAGACTTTCCGGGGAAAAAAAACTACTCGTCTCTTTTACTCCTCACCTGCTCCCAATCTCACGTGGTATCTTGAGTACTGTATACGCAAGCCTGTCCCCTGGATTCGACCGGAAAAAAGTTGAATTGCTCTATACAGAGCAGTATGAAAAAGCACCGTTTGTACGTGTTCTCCCAGAAGACTCTTTTCCAGCTACTCAATACGTGAGAGGTTCTAACTACTGCGATATTTCATTCAAGATCGACCAGGCTACCGGTCGTATTATTGTCATGTCAACTATTGACAACATTGTTAAGGGGGCATCAGGCCAGGCGATACAAAACATGAATCTCATGTGCGGTTTCCAGGAATCAGCTGGACTATCCGCGATGCCATTGTTCCCCTAGGCTGCAATCATCTTCGTAGGCTGAGTATGGCTGCAGAGAACCGGAATATAAAATTACTGATAGCCTACGACGGTACTGATTTCAGTGGCTGGCAACGTCAGAGCAATGCAAGGACGATTCAAGGGGAAATTGAATCCTGCCTCAGCACAATGACACAGGAAGACCTTTCCCTGCATGGAGCTGGAAGGACAGACGCGGGAGTACACGCAAAAGGGATGGTTGCACATTTCTCCACTACCACCTCTATATCCAGTAAGGTCTTTCTTCGGGGCCTCAACTCTATGTTGTGTTCTGCAATCCGTATTTTATCAGCATCAGAATGTTCCAATGAGTTCCACGCCCGCTTTTCCGCCACAGGCAAGCACTATACATACTCTCTCTTCACAGGAACAATTCAACCACCGAACCAGAGACTTTACGCCCTTCATGTTGCAAGCCCACTGGACCTGAAAACCATACAATCCTGCCTACGCCTGCTTGAAGGAACCCATGATTTTTCTTCCTTTGAGAACAGCGGAACCCGGGATAAAAGTCTCACCTCCGGACGAGGAGCCATTCGAACAATATATACAGCAACCTTAAGCAAGGGGGTTGATGACAGGATCGAATTTCACTTCATAGGAAATGGCTTTCTGAGAAACATGGTGAGAAATATCGTAGGTACTCTTCTTGAAGCAGGGAGAGGAAAGTACACGGCTATGGACTTTAAAAATATCCTCTCAGCAAAAGACAGAGCCGCAGCGGGCCCTACTGCCGCTGCCAACGGCTTGACGCTTAAAGAGGTCATCTATCTTACTTTTTGAGCGCAGAGTGCCTCGCCAGTAGAGATTGCAATTTCCACGGTGACGAAAGACAAACTCTCGAGTCATCACAAATTGTCATAACATCACAGAATGCCAGAAACTCTGCAAGTGCGTCACTAATTTCTTTATCCTTTCGCTGAATTATTTTCAGATATCTCTTCATATCCAGCCCTTCAATCTTGAGCCCCTTCAACCAGCCATGTTCTGCTTCACGACAAATACACAGAGCAGAGAGACAGGTGATGCCGGCACCGGACTCAACCGCTCTTTTCACCGCCTCAGGATGCCCCATTTCCATAACTACCTGGACATCTTCCATGTATTTCCCAAATTTTTCATTGATACTTGCAGCCGTGCCGGAACCAGACTCACGCATGATCCATTTGGTGCCTTTGAGATCTTTGTTAATATCAAACACTTCATTATGCGCAAGTGGATCTGTTGGACCACACAGCACAACAAGCTCGTCCTCAAACCATGGTCTGCTCTGAATTTCACTTCGACCAGACAAAGGCCCCTCTACGAAACCAACTTCTACTGTTTTATCAAAAACAAGTTTTTCAGCATATCTGGTACTATAAACAAGTAAATCCACATGGACTTTTGGGTGAACCCTTTTGAATGCACCTATAAGATAGGGTAGAATATAGTTGCCAAGTGTGGTACTCGCTACCAGCTCAATACGACCTTCTAGTGTATCATTGCGCTCAGACATAATTGTTTCTATATGACTGACCTGAGAAGTTATCTCTTTTGATAGTGGTAGTAAAAACCTCCCCCGGGCGTTAAGCAACAAACTTCTTCCATGTCGATCAAAGAGAGACCCACCAAGTTGATTTTCCAATTCTGCAAGAGCCATGCTCACGGCTGATTGCGTAACAAACAGCTTTTTACTAGCCTTTGTAACCTGAGCAGTTTCAGCAACTGCTATAAATATTTCTAATTGTCTCAAGGTGATAGACATTTTAAGTCTCCAATCTCTTTTCACTATTATTGATGACTTTCATCTTTTTTATTTACATTTGTTTTTGTCACTATATCATTTTTTGGAAGATTAACAAGTGTTTTTACGTCAAGGATTTCGAGTGAATAGACGTACATTCCTGATATGGGCAGTAATACAAATATACAGATTTTGTTATTGACACACCTATCACAATTATTTATTATGCATGCGATTTAGTTGAGCTGGATAATGTTGACCAACATTGATGCATCTTGGTAACATTGTATTACTTTTGAATACAATCGTACAAGGAATCAGAATGGAACATCAATTCACTGCTTTTCTCTACGCGGAACATGTCTTATGGATCGCTGCTTTCACTATAGGTGGATTGACTTTTGCTCTAGGACCTATAGCAATCGTTTATCTCCTCATGCCTCGTAAAACCCGACAAATTAACAACAAAGCTCTTCAATTTATAGAATGTGGTATGGATCCCATCGGTGACAGCTGGATCCGCTACGGCGTAGTTTTCTATCTCTACGCTCTCATATTCCTTGCCTTCGATGTAGACGTTCTTTTCCTTTTTCCCGTTGCTACTGCATACAATGATGCAATGTTCGCATCTTCTATACGTGACTTTATCGAGATAGTCCTGTTCGTAGGAATATTATCACTCGCTGTCGTTTATGCATGGGTTAAGGGAGTCTTTAAGTGGGAACGGAAAACATACCTTCGTCAGTAGTTCAGTTCGCAATTGCAGAAAAAATTATTAACATCGGCAGGGCAAATTCCCTGTGGCCATTAACGTTTGGTATAGCCTGCTGTGCCATCGAGATGATGGCAACAGGTTGCGCCAGGTTTGATATGTCACGGTTTGGTGCCGAAGTATTTCGACCCTCTGCCCGTCAGAGTGATGTAATGATAGTTGCTGGAACAATCACCAAAAAAATGATGCCAGGCATAAAAACGCTCTATGACCAGATGCCGGAACCTAAGTGGGTAATGGCTCTTGGTAATTGTGCAATATCTGGTGGTCCATTTGCTTTTGAGGGAAACTACAACATCATTCTCGGAGCAGACGAATTTCTCCCGGTCGATGTTTACGTACCTGGATGCCCACCTCGACCAGAAGCCTTGCTGCAAGGCATCATAGAACTTGAACACTTGGTTTCAGACTGGAAAAGATGGAAAAATCCTGAGGCAGCCTAAGGCCTCTTACGCGCTTTCTTTTTCACCTTGTTTTTGGAATCCTTTGGAGTAATACAAGATGATTTTTGACAAGACTAGACAGGCTCTCTTCGCTCTTTTTCCCGCTCAGGACCTAGATAAACCAGTGGTAGAAGAGCCCAGTTCGGATGAAACTGAGGATGCCAAGACAAAAAAAACTGCTGAGCCTCGAAAAGATGGCTTGCTTGAATGTGACTACTCTGTACACGGATACCACCTGGACGCACAGGTTGCTCCAGAGCAGCTGCTCGATGCAGTAACCATAGTTGATAATCTTGAGTATTTCATAGAAAGCATTACCGGCGTCGACTGGATAAAAGAAGATCAGCTCGAAGTAGTCTATGACTTCAGCAGATATGATTTCGATGTTTGTCGCGTAGTAATACGAACGAGGCTCGACAGGAATAATCCAATTGTTCCTACGATAACGGGGATTTATGCCGGGGCTAACTGGCATGAACGAGAAACTCACGATTTTTTCGGAATCAAGTTTGACGGACATCCTCACCTGATCCCGCTTCTCCTCCCTGAAGATGCAGATTTCCATCCACTCTTAAAGGATTTCAAAGCATGAGTTCTCCAATACAACTTCAACCGGACGAGACGTTTATACTCAATGTTGGTCCCCAGCATCCTGCAACGCACGGGGTGCTTCGGGTCAAGATGGAAATGAACGGCGAGTATATAGTTGATGCAGAAACTGTCATTGGCTATATCCACCGGATGCATGAAAAAATGGGGGAATCCAAAACCTACCCTCAGTACCTGATGAATCTCAGCCGCATGGATTATCTCGGTGCAGTAGGCTACTCCCATGGACATGTTCTCGTCGTTGAAAAAGCTGCTGGCATTGAGGTTCCCGAGAGGGCGGAATACATACGCGTCTTAATGGTTGAGCTGAACAGGGTCGCCTCGCACCTTTTCTGGTTTGGCGCTTTTGTCATGGATCTTGGAGGATTCAGCCCACTTATGTATGCCCTGCAGGATCGGGAGCATATTCTTGATATGATGGAGGCTGTTACCGGATCACGCCTGACATACTGCTACTTCCGCTACGGAGGACTGTATAACGATATAGATGATGATTTCATACGTGCTGCCAGGGCCTTTTTACCACGTATGACGAAATCGATGAAGAAATACCACAAGCTTGTAACAGGTAATGTCATTTTCCAAAAAAGGCTTGAGGGTATTGCGCCCCTCACTCCTGAAATGTGTCGAAAATACGGGGCATCCAGTGCAGTAGCCCGAGGATCTGGTATCAACTTTGATGTGAGAAGGAATGAGCCGTACTCGGTCTACCCCGAATTTGATTTCGACATTCCAGTTTATCATGAGTGTGACTCACTGGCCCGATATAACGTGCGAATGGACGAAATTGAGCAGTCTCTAAGAATCATTGAGCAGGCCCTCGATAAACTTCCTGATGGCCCAATCATGCCAAAGAAAAAGCCAAAGATAATCAAACCGCCTGCCGGAGATTACTACCAGGCTGTAGAAACTGCTCGAGGCAGCTTTGGCGTCAGGCTTGTAAGTGACGGAGGCAAGACACCCTACCGACTGAAACTCAGGTCTCCAACATATTCTAACATGCATCTTTTTGATGAGGCATGCAGAGGTATGCTGATCACAGATGCCCTCGCGTTTATGGGCAGTCTTGATCTTGTTATTCCCGAGATAGACAGGTAAAAGGATAAATCCTATGAGTTTAACACTGCTTAACGTCATTGTAGCTGTTGTGATCGCCATCGCATTTGCAGCCCTCAATGCTGCCTACCTTGTCTGGGCTGAAAGAAGAGGGGCTGCACGGATTCAGCGTCGCCCCGGGCCAAATATTAACGGTCCTTTCGGCCTGCTGCAACCACCGCTTGACGGCATCAAACTGATGGCCAAACAGCTTACTATCCCTGGTGGTGCAGACAAAGTACTTTTCATCGCTGCTCCTGTACTTGCCATGTTTCCGGCCATCATGAGTTTTGTCACTATCCCTTTTAGCGAAAGCATTGTTGCCAAGAACATGAACGTTGGTGTTCTTATGATTTTTGCCTTTGCCTCCATGGGGGGTATGTCCCTTCTTTTCGCCGGCTGGAGCTCACGAAACAAATACGCCATGATGTCCTCGGTTCGCGCCGTATCTCAAGCGGTTGCCTACGAGATCCCAATGCTCATAACCACTATTACAGTTGTTATGATTGCGGGCTCAATGGATCTTATGGAAATTGTCCGCCAGCAAGGAGGTTCGTTCCTGCATTGGAACATATTCCCACTACTGGGTAGATCCCACAATATCCTTATGCCGATGTCCTTTCTCATCTTTTTTATCTGTACTCTTGCAGAAACGAACAGGGCACCTTTTGATCTCGGTGAAGCAGAGAGTGAATTGGTTGCAGGATTCCACACTGAGTACGGCAGTATGGGTTTTGGGCTCTTTTTCATGGGCGAGTATGCGAATATTGTCATCGGCTCTTGCCTGACCACTATACTGTTTCTTGGTGGCTGGAATGCTCCTCTTCCTTTCCTCAGCTTTATACCCGGTGTATTCTGGTTCCTGTTAAAACTGTATATCCTGATTGCTACCTTTATCTGGATACGCTGGACCTTTCCGCGTACGACCATTTATGGACTGTTGAATCTCAGCTGGAAAATACTCATCCCGCTTTCCCTGTTCAACCTGCTGCTTACCGCAGGACTAATAAAGGTATTTTAAGATGGTCGCCTATTTTAGCGAAATTTTTAATGGTCTGATGAGTCTGTTCATCGGAATGGGAGTCACCTTTAAAGAATTTTTCAAACCTACCGTCACTGTTTCGTATCCCTACGAGACCTTGACGATGTGTGATAAATTCAGGGGTCACATTGAACTGATCGACAACGAAGAAGGAACCTCTAACTGCGTCGTTTGCGGACTTTGTCAGAGGGCGTGCCCTTCTGACTGTATATCGCTTGCAGGGGTGAAACCTGAAGGAGAAAAGAAGAAGGTTCTGACAAAGTACATTCTTGACTTTACCAGGTGTTCTCTCTGCGGTTCCTGTGTCGAATCTTGTAACTTTAATGCTCTTGAGTACTCTAAAGAATACAATCTTGCGAGCACCAGGAAAGAAGACTTCGTCTTTGATCTTCTCAAACGTTTGGAGGATAGGAATAAATGAACCCTTCAATATCTACATCCCCAGCGCTATTCACAGTAGATGGCTTAGCCGGGGTAGTCTTTTTGATCATGATTGCAATCACCATAATAGGTGGGATTATAGCCTGTAATACAGAAAGATTGGTTCGCTCAGTTGCAGGCTTAATTGTCTGCTTCGTAGGAGTTGCCGGGCTGTACTTTTTCTTGAATTCACCTTTTGTTGCCATGATGCAAATACTTATCTATGTCGGCGCTGTAGCTGTTACGATTGCTTTTGCAATTATGCTTGCGGCTCCAGAAGAAAATAAAAAACTCGTAGCTTCCAACCCACTAATTGGTCCACTGGGATTTGGCACTGCAGCCCTGCTCACAACCGGACTTGCTGTTCTCGCTTTTAAAACTGAATGGCCGGTCATGGAGAAAATCAATGATGGATCGGTTAAACTCATTGGCCTGCAGCTTCTGACAGAATATTCGATGGTATTTGAACTCATATCCATAGTGTTACTCATCGCCATACTTGGTGCTCTGGTAATAGCAAGGGAAGGAGGGGAAAGCTGATGGTCGTGCTTGGACTCTACAACAATTTAAACACCTTTCTTATCATCGGGGCGCTTCTCTTTGGTATTGGGATATACGGTCTCGTCACCCGCAGGACACTGATAGGCATGCTCATTGCTGCTGAACTCATTCTGGCTGGGGCATCGCTGAACTTTATGGCGTTCAATCGTTTTACTGCACCTGACCCTGCCGCGGGGCAGATTTTCACCCTTTTCATAATGGCAGTCGCTGCGGCTGAGGCTGCTATAGGCCTAAGTATTGTAATTGTAGTGTACCGCCACTTCAAATCAATTGATGCTGAAGACACCGTTCAACTAAAAGGTTAGTTAAGAGGAGTCATCTGGAATGGATTACAAGCTACTCATCGCCTTGCTCATCCCCCTTGCTGGTACACTGGGTGTGATGTTTAAGGGTGACAACGAAAATGTTCGAGAAGGAATATCTTCAGTATCCTCTATCCTGCTGTTGATTGTTGTAGGTACCATGGTTCCTGATGTCTGGAATGGAAAGACACTGATTTTTCAAATGTTTACCATATTACCAGGCGTAACTGTCACCCTGCGCGCTGACTCAATGTCTATGATTTTTGCTATCGTGGCATCTTCACTCTGGACCATTGCTGTTTTCTATTCCATGGGCTACATGCGAGGATTAAAAGAACATGCACAGACCCGTTTTAATGCCTGTTTTGCTCTCTCTATATTCGGGGCAATCGGAGTCGCTTTTTCAGACAATCTTTTCACCTTATATCTTTTCTATGAGGTTGTTTCTGTCTGCACGTATCCGTTGGTTGCGCATCATCAGGATGATGAAGGATACAGCGGTGCCAGAAAATATATTATTTACCTGACTACCACTGCTAAAGCCTTTCTCCTGCCTGCGATGATACTCATTTATGTGCTGACTGGTACTCTGGACTTTGCGCCAAACTGTACAACTGGCATTTTCCCAGCAGATGTCAATAAGACACTAGTCATAATGCTCTATATTTTCTGTATCCTCGGTTTCGCTAAAAACGGCATCATGCCATTCCATCACTGGTTGCCAGGTGCGATGGTTGCTCCTACTCCGGTCTCAGCCCTGCTCCATGCTGTAGCTGTTGTTAAGGTAGGGGTCTTCTGTACTACCAGGGTTATGCTCTATGTCTTTGGCACAGACATAATGCACGCTCTGAACCTTGGGATTCCAACAGCTTACTTTGTAGGCTTTACAGTTCTAGCCGCCTCGATCATTGCTTTATCAAAAGATAATCTCAAGGCCCGGCTTGCATATTCTACTGTCAGCCAGCTCTCTTATATAATAATGGGTGTTGCTCTGATGACTGATCCTGGTATTCAGGGCGGACTGATACACATTGTCAATCATGGTTTTTCAAAAATCACTCTCT
Organism: Desulfocapsaceae bacterium; assembly: GCA_033852035.1. Taxonomy (GTDB): domain Bacteria; phylum Desulfobacterota; class Desulfobulbia; order Desulfobulbales; family Desulfocapsaceae; genus Desulforhopalus_A. The sequence continues at coordinate 15,768 of JAWSVG010000120.1, forward strand.
TTTTCTGTGCCGGTGCCATCTACGTTGTTACCCACAAGAAAAACATCTCAGAAATGGAAGGACTCGGCAGATCAATGCCTTTTACTTTTGGGGCCTTTGCGATTGCATCACTCAGCATGATCGGCGCCCCACCGGTTGCAGGCTTTATTACCAAGTGGAACCTGCTCATAGGCTCGGTAGAAGCGCATCAGATGGGGATCTTACTTATTCTCATCGCGAGCACAATGCTCAATGCAGCTTACTTCGCTCCAATCACTTATAAAGCTTTCTTTGGAAAGCCACCAGCGAATGAACCGTTTACAGGAATAAAAGAGGCACCATTGGCTATGCTTATTCCTATACTGATAGCGTGTACGATATCTGTGCTCATTGGAATCTTCCCTAACTTCATGTTGCATTTTGTAAAGGCGGTGACAGGATGATAATTAATTTCATCGATTACTTGAAGGAAAGACAGCAAACAATCAAAAGGCTTTGCTATACTGCCATTGCGTTGATGCTGATCTGGACAGTGGTTGGTGCCGACACCCATCACGCTCACACGTGGATGGAGGTGCACATCCCTGGCTTCTGGTCCATTTTCACGATCCTATGCTGTCTTGTTCTAGTCTATTTTGCTGGCTGGTTTGGTAGAAGCGGGGTTATGACCCGGGAGGATTACTATGACAACTAGTTTTATCCACCCTTCGCTCATACTGATATTTGGTGCACTTGTGCTGCCATTTATCAAAGGACCATTCCGAAAGATCTATCTGGCAGCAGTACCGATCTTCACATTTCTGGATGTTATCTATTTAAGCTGGAATCCTGGTACACATGGGGTCATAACATTTATGGGCGACTGGACACTTACCTTCGGTCGTGTCGACAACCTCTCCATGATTTTTGGCTTCATCATGTCCCTCATGGCCATCATAGGAACTGTATATGGCCTCCATGTAAAAGATAACTGGCAACACATAGCAGCCTGGTTCTATGTCTCTGGGAGTTTAGGTGTCATCTACTGTGGTGATTATCTGGTTCTCTTTCTTTTCTGGGAAATAATGGCATTCGCTTCCACTTTTCTTATCTGGTTTAACAAAGACTCTGGCTCACTCGCTGCTGGGTATAGATACCTGCTGGTTCACACCTTTGGTGGTGTCGTTCTGCTTCTTGGTTTCGTCTTGCGTTACCAGGTTACAGGCGATCTTTCTTTTGTTCAGCTTGACGAACAGAACACACAGCTCTACACCTGGCTGATCATGGCCGGCCTTATGCTGAATGCTGCTGTACCCCCTCTGCACTCCTGGCTCCCCGACGCATATAGTAAAGCAACCATTACTGGAGCTGTTTTTATGTGCGCCTTCACTACAAAAACAGCAATTTACACCCTTGCCCGAGGTTTTGCAGGATTTGACGTACTTATTGTACTAGGAGTTATCATGGCGATTTACGGAATCATCTATGCCATGATTGAAAATGACATTCGTCGCCTTCTGGGCTGGGAAATTGTCAGCCAGGTCGGGTATATGGTGGCAGGTGTCGGTATAGGGACAGCTCTAGCAATCAACGGAACCTGTGCTCATGCTTTTGCCCATATTCTCTACAAAGGCCTCCTCTTCATGGCCGCCGGTGCTGTCATCCATGCCACCGGTAAGACTAAATTCACCGAACTTGGCGGGTTATACAAGAAGATGCCCGTTACCCTGTTATTCATGGTGATCGGTGGCATTTCGGTTTCAGCCTTCCCGTTCTTCTCAGGATTTGTCTCTAAATCAATGATCATCAGTGCAAGCTTTGAATCTCATTTACTGCTTGTTGGCTTCCTTCTCACACTCGTTTCTGTGGGGACCTTCCTCGTGGCTGGACTACGTTTACCCTACCTAATATTTTTTGGCGAACATAGGGGAGATAGCGACTCCTTTGAGAAAGCCACAGATCCACCATGGAACATGAGACTGGCAATGATCAGTGCAGGATTTCTTTGTTTTTTTATAGGATCGTATCTGCCATTTCTCTATAATATGCTTCCATATCCTGAAGCTGCCTACCACCCCTATGGCAGTTACCATCTGAGTGAAACCTTTCAGATACTCGCCTTTACGGTCCTCGCTTTTATTTTTCTTAAAGACAAGTTAGGACCGAGAGCCACAATCAGCCTTGACCTTGACTGGTTTTACAGGAAAGGCGGTAAAGGTTTCTTGTGGCTTGCTAAAAATCCTATTCAATGGGTAGATAACGTCTGGGGTGCTGCCTACAGAGTTATCGGTTTGTACTCCCTGATGACCACAGCAAAATTCTGGTCGTGGTTCGACTGGCATGCAATCGATGGTGTAGTTGACGGAAGCGCACGATGTATACGTGCAATTGGCAGAAGGCTGAGTTCAGCATTACAGCAGGGGCAAATCCAGCTGACGATATACTTTTCTGTTACGTTTGCCGCAATTATTCTTATATCCTACGTTTGGCTATAACATTTTGACCTCAAGGATCACTGGTAATGGATCAACTATTGATTAACTCCGGCTTCCCCATTTTGAGTGCGCTCATTTTCCTACCACTGGTAGGGGCTCTTGTACTTCTTTTTGTAAAAGATGAGTCTATGTGTCGCAACCTGGCACTTGCCACAACATCTATCGTAGCCCTTCTCTCCCTTCGCCTTCTTTTTGGCTTTGACAGAGGCACGAGCAATTTCCAATTTGTTGAAAAACACAGTTGGATTGAAACCTTCAATATTTCTTATATTATTGGAGTGGATGGAATATCCATACTGCTCATACTTTTGACAACCATCATAATGCCTTTCTGTATACTGGCATCATGGAGTTATATAAAGACTCGAGTTCAAGCTTTCATGATCTGTCTGCTCGTTATGGAAACAGCAATGATTGGGGTATTTGTCGCACTTGATTTTGTACTCTTTTATATTCTTTGGGAAGCTATGCTCATTCCCATGTATCTCTTGATCGGTATATGGGGTGGGCCAAGGAAGATTTATGCTTCTATAAAATTCTTTCTTTATACTTTGACTGGCTCTATTCTTCTTCTTGTTGGTATAATCTGGCTCTACACTGCCAACAGTTACAGTTTCTTTATCCCGGACATGATGTGGCAAGACTACTCTCTTACTGCCCAAGTCTATCTATTTATTGCATTTTTCCTCGCATTTGCAATCAAGGTCCCAATGTTTCCATTTCATACATGGTTACCTGCGGCTCACGTTGAAGCACCTACTGCGGGCTCGGTCATTCTTGCGAGTATACTTCTAAAAATGGGAACATATGGCTTTCTTCGATTTGCACTCCCCATTACCCCTGAAGCAACTGTGTTACTCATGCCTTATGTCCTCTGGCTTTCAATTGCCGGTATAATTTACGGCGGATTTACAGCGCTGGCTCAGAGTGATATGAAAAAGTTAATTGCCTACTCTTCTGTAGGCCATATGGGTTTTGTAACACTGGGAATATTTGTCCTGAATATCAACGGCGTTGAAGGTGCTATCCTGCAGATGATTAACCACGGTGTTACCACCGGTGCCCTCTTCTTGTGTGTAGGCATGATCTACGAAAGAACGCACAGCAGAGAGCTACGTTCAGCAACTGGTGTAGGTAAATATATGCCGGTATATGTAACGTTTCTTGGCTTTTTTTCATTATCTTCTTTTGGTTTCCCAGGCACGAACAGTTTCGTCGGCGAATTCATGATCCTCGCTGGGACCTTTGAGTTTGATACTTCACAGGGTCGATTTCCTTACCTAGCTCTTGCAGCCATACCTGGTGCAGTACTTGCCGCCGCCTATATGTTACGAATGCTCCAGAAAATTGTATGGGGAGGTACAGACAACCCGGACCAATCCTGGATAACGGATCTTAACGTTCGTGAAATTGTAACCTTAGCCCCGTTTCTCTTGTTTGTATTCTGGATTGGTTTAGGACCTCAGCCTTTCCTCGATCTGATGCACACAAGCGTAACAGAGCTTCTTCAGCAATTCCATGCACGATAGATTAGGTAAATGCTGACTACTGGATTGATTTCACTTTGAGTTTTCAACTATCAACGACCTCGTAAAGGTATTATGATGCTATTTCTGCCTGAATTAACACTGTTAGGAGCTGGGCTGGTACTTTTTCTACTCAGTTTGAACAAACCGAGTAGTGGAAAAATCAAGATTGTAGCGACATCTCTAGCAATTGTGACCTTGTTGGCGACGCTCTTGTGCCTCAAAGCTGAGGGCAGCCTTTTCTACGACGCATTTAAGGTCGATTTCTTTTCTCAATTGTTCAAAGTTCTCATTGCCGGAGCAACCCTCACTCTCTTATTGTTCAGTGGCAAACTTTCAGGAATAGCTGAAGAGGTCCAGTCTGAGTACTACCTCTTTCTGTTTATGTCTGTTCTTGGTTTGATGATGCTCGTTTCCAGTGTTGAACTTTTATCCATATTTGTCTCTCTTGAGCTTTCATCTTTTGCTGTGTATGTGATGGTGCCCATGAGAAAAACCGGCCAGCTTGGTTCTCAGAGTGAGGCCGGAATCAAATACCTTCTCTACGGAGTCGTTGCAACTGGTTTTATGCTGTTTGGTATGAGTTACGTGTTTGGATTGACCGGTTCTACACAGCTCACAGTTATCGCAGAAAAACTCAGCCATCTATATCAACAACCAGCAGCAGTTGTTGCAATACTTCTCGTACTCGCAGGATTCTTTTATAAACTCGCCCTTTTCCCGCTTCACTTTTGGGTACCTGACGTTTATGAAGGTGCTTCCAATGAAACCACCGCATTTATTGCGACTGTACCAAAGATTGCTGCCGTTGCGCTTCTTATTCGGATAATGAACCTGGTTACTGCTGACGGAGAGGTCATTGTCAATGTGCTCATTGTTTGTGCGCTCTTGTCTATGTTTTATGGAAACCTTTCCGCCCTTGCCCAAAAGGATATAAAAAGGCTTCTCGGATTTTCCGGTATTTCTCACGCAGGCTTTGTACTGGTAGGTTTGCTGACTTTCCAACCCACTGGGTACGCAACTGCAATATATTATATTACCGGTTATGTCGTCATGAACCTTGCTTGCTTCATGGTGATCTGCACAGTTGCACAACAAGGTCGCAACGTATCTATTGCAGACTTTACCGGCCTACACAAAAGAGCACCTCTACTTGCATTAACTCTTACCGTTGGCCTATTTGCATTAGCAGGAATACCACCTTTTGTCGGATTCACTGGCAAATTCTTACTCCTGCTTGGCGCACTCAAACAAGGCCACCTCCTCCTTGTCGTTTTTGCAGCCATTAATACTGCAATAGCAATCTACTATTATCTTTCAATTGTCAGGTTAACCTTTTGTTCAGATCCCGAAGACCGAGAACCGATACAGACAACTGTTCTTACAAAATCGCTATCTGTCATTCTTATTGTATTTATTGTAGTAATGGGCGTGATGCCTCAGACCTTCATTAATATGACACTGAGCGCAATCGAGACCCTACTCTAACCCCTGAGGCTAAGACAATATAAAGGCCCTGAGGAATGTATTCCTCAGGGCCTTTTTCTGTTGACAGTTGCTACGATGTGAATTTTCATACAAAGATTAGACAAACAATTTGCAAACATCTCTTTATTACAACCCTCTAACTTGAAATTATTATGAATTTTTGGCTCATTGCTATTCTATTAATCCTCATATGCACTCTTCTCCTGGAATCTATCGTTTCATTCCTTAACCTCAGAGCCCTCACGCCTGATCTGCCGAAGGAATTTGAAGCCGTATATCAAAAAGATGATTATTCGAAATCACAAGAGTACACTAAAGTCACAACCCTCTTTTCTCTTACAACAAACACCATATCCAGCCTCCTCACTATCCTTTTTCTCATACTAGGAGGGTTCAATTATATTGATATTTATGCAAGAAGTTTTGGTTTTGAGGAGATTACGACAGGGCTTATTTTTGCGGGTACACTCGGAGCATTTTCGTTCCTTCTGGGCCTCCCGCTCTCCATGTATTCAACTTTTGTTATTGAAGAGCAGTTCGGTTTTAACCGTACAACGTTAAGAACCTATGTTCTCGATACAATAAAATCAATTATTCTTGCCATTCTTTTGGGCGGCCCAATTCTCGCTCTTATTTTATGGTTTTTCATAAACAATGGTTCCTTAGGTTGGTTATACTGCTGGTTTGGAGTTTCCCTTTTCTCTGCCCTGCTCCAGTTTATTGCACCAGTCCTCATCATGCCCCTATTTAATAAATTCTCTCCACTTCCAGAAGGGGAGCTCCGTTCCGCTATATTGAAATATGCACAGCAGGTGGATTTTCAAATTCAGGGTATTTACACGATGGATGGATCAAAAAGATCATCAAAACTCAATGCCTTTTTCACTGGTTTTGGCAGGTTTCGAAAAATCGTTTTCTATGACACTCTTGTAGAAAAACTTGATGTGCAGCAAATAGTTGCAGTACTCGCTCATGAAATGGGACACTATAAATTAAAGCACATTTTTAAAATGCTATTTTCGTCATTCATCCAACTTGGTCTTATGTTCTTTCTTCTATCTTTCTTTCTTGGCAACGAAGGACTCTCAAGTGCTTTTTCAATGAAATACACTTCGATCTATTCAAGTCTTATTTTTTTTGGCTTTCTTTATTCACCTGTCAGCCTCTTTATATCGATTTTCTTCAATTTCCTTTCTCGCAAACATGAGTTTGAGGCGGATCAATATGCATCTGAAACGACAGGAACTTCGAGCGCTCTCATAGAAAGCCTCAAGATTCTGAGTCAAGCCAATCTTAGCAACCTGACACCGCACCCGCTCAACGTATTTATTCACTATAGTCACCCACCGGTACTCCAACGTATCGATAAATTGAAATGTTTTTGAATTTCATTATACTATGGGGTTTTGAATATTAGTCTTGACACTAAGTGATGTTAGATGGTTATTTATAAGGATATTTGTGTACGCAGGAGACTGCTTCTTACGTTGATTTTTATTGACACAATGGTACTATTGACCCATACGGTAGAAACTAAAGATTTTTTTTCCTTTCAGGAGAACAAAATGAAAAAAAGTGAATTTCGAACCCCTCTTATCCAGTCAGCTATGTTACTTGGAGGCGTAGTCATTCTGTTCGCGGCTGTTGGCTCTTCAGGAGCAACGAACACTGGTGGCGGTATCCTCGCGCTTCTCTCAGGTCTAGGAAACACAATCCTCTTTGCAGTCGGGCTTTCTTTGGGAATTGGTGTTTGTATTGCTGTGCTTGTAGGTATTTTCCTTGGTGCTGTCGCCATGGTATCACCTGACCAAGCAAGCGGAATGTATGCAGACCTAAAAAAAAAGTTTACTCAAAGCGTCCTAACGTGTAAAGGGGCGTGGGCCTGTGACGCCAGTACCGATAAGGGAGCTGGCGTCTCTGAGGAAGAATACAACTTGTTGAAACAGCAGGTTACTGTTCTACAGGCAGATAACACTCTGCTTCTCGATAAATTTGACGATTTGGAAGACTATTCCACTGGTATTTCAACTGACCTTGACGCTTTAAAGACAATTAATTTAAATCTTGAAACTAAGCTCGAAGAGTTAACACTTGCCTTTACTACGCTCCAGGAATCAGAGGAAAACATCAAAAACGGTATCGTTGACCTCGAAGCAAAAATCCCTGCTGGCCCTGACCAAACAGTGCTAGATCAACTTAAACAGTTAGAGAGTCTTCAAAACGGAACCAGAAGCGAACTTGACAATCTCATTGAGACCCTGGGTGGTGCTGAACCAAGTAGTCCTGAATCGCCTGCCTCTGGTATTTTCTCATACATCGAAAGCGTTGACGATCAGAATCTCTTCATCAAGTATACAGAAGAAGCAGTTAGCAATAAAATGACCTATGCCCAGATAGATGAATTCCTTTTAAAAAATCTATCAACGGATCTCTATCAAATGATCAAGGATCACCCTTCACTTACCAAAAATTATATTAGGGATCTTCGCCAGGATTGAATCAATCTGTAACATCATCTTTAAAAAGGTCTATGGAACAGAAGTCCCATGGACCTTTTTATTTTTAATAAATAATACAACTTTCAGGTTGACAGCAGTCAGCTGATCAAGTAGTTTG
>JAWSVG010000038.1:0-165410 GCA_033852035.1 Desulfocapsaceae bacterium
TATGACCTGGCCGAAAATACGCGCCGAACTGGAAAGGTTTCATTTAGGAAAATTTTTGCATAAAGATTGCCATATACTACAGTACACAGAACCAACAATTAGTCAGCGTAAGATACTTAAAAAAATGAAGATACCTCTTCCTCAAAAGATTAAATCAATCAATTCAACCCCCTGATTTTGTAGGCACTACACCATTTTAAGCAGACAGTTGTATCCCTTGCCTGGCACGGCTTTACGATTATTGTGTATCTACGACTGTCGAACGCGAGAATACCAGAGCCATGGAGTCGGAGAGTATGTTCAGTCTGTCGAAAATGGGCATCATTTTTGGTCGGTCAGGAACGGGGCCACAAACCAAAATAGAGAATGGTCACAATGATTAAAATGGCCAGGGGGGTAAGAGAGAAGAGTCGCTTTCTTGTCGTTTTTCCTGCAAGGTGGACATGACCAATTGCCTGGGATTGTGAGGCTACAATATGATCATTTCTTAATCATACTGTACAGGCAGGTGGTCCCGGCATCTATGATAGCCTTGATTGTTGCACCTTTGTCCATCTTTGCCAGCTTTTCGATACAAGTGACTGCAATAAGATACAGAAGCTCACTGTTGTTCTCGTTTTTTATATAATGAATTACTTGTTTTTCAGACATTGTGGTAGCTCCCGTTTTTGTCCTTGGTATTGTATTTATTATGACAACAACATATTGTTAGCAATACTTATAACTGGCATGATAACTTTGGAGAGGATGCCGCTAAAGGCCAGAACAAGTATTATGATAAAGCCATAACGCTCGATCTTCAAGTATGATCTTGCCATATCATCAGGCAGCAGGCCCACCAGAATACGACTGCCGTCCAGTGGTGGAATGGGAAGAAAATTAAAGATACAAAGCACCAGATTTATCCAGACACTGGCGATGAGCATACTGTTTAAAGGTACCAGGATAGCTTCCATCATTGAAGAATACGGTAGTACTGTCGCTAGTAACCAGATGGCCTTGGTGATGAGTGCACTGGCTATGGCAATGGCCAGGTTGGTCGCCGGGCCGGCAAGGGCGACCCAGAGCATATCCCTTTTGGGGTCTCGAAAATAGGCAGGATTTACCGGCACCGGCTTTGCCCAGCCAAATTTTATGAAAAAGAAGGCAATGGTGCCTATCGGGTCAAGGTGACTGAGCGGGTTGAGGGTAAGTCTGCCGGCATCTTTTGCTGTCGGATCTCCAAGCCTGTAGGCCGCATAACCATGCGCAAATTCATGGAAGGTGAGGGCAAAAAGCAGGGGTGGTGCCAGGATGATGAGCTCAGTTATAAAATTATTCATTCCAGTTTTAAGACCTAATATGTAGAATATGTTGTATGGGGTGAAGTCACCTTCTTGCCCAGTTTTGATACAATACGTGCATGAAGGTAATCAGCCTTTATTTAAAATGCAATGAGTCTTATCCTGTACTAACAGCGGTAAACGGTAAGTACCTGCCTTGTGAGTGCTTATAACCATATGCTAAAAAATCGAATGCGTATTTTCTTGTTTTTTGTTACAGCTTTTACGGAGTAAGGTACTAATCAGCAAGCAAACGGACGGCTTCCAGATAGTAATCGGTAAAGATACCATCAACCCCTATTTTGGCACATGCCTGCAGGTCATTACCAGAATTTACCGTAAATACCAGTACTTTGAGTCCACAGTCGTGTGCCTTGTCAATAAATTGAGGCGTGACTGATCGATGCCAGAGATTGATTGACACGGCATCCATATTACAAGCAGCTTCAAGCAGCTTATCTGTATAGGGCGCGCCTGACAGGCACATTTTCATCTCTTCGGCCAAAAGCGAACGTACACGGGGATCGGGGCACTCCTGGTCGAGAAGTGTAAGATTATCGGCAAGAGCGATAAAACGAGGGAACATATAGTTTTCACGGCCGCAGGAAAAGACACGTTCAAGGTAGCATTCCGATTCTACTCCAATTTTTTTGAGGAGCTGCTTACGGTGTATCGATCCTTCGAGCAGAGCTATCCGAATGGTCGGGCAAACTGAGTGAAAATGTTTCAGTTCCTGCAAGTTACAAGAACTCACCAATATGTCAGACAAATGGAGTTTTCCAGTTGCAATATACTTGGTAAGTAATTTGCCGGTTGGGCTGCTGGTATTTTCACCTTTTAACTCAAGATGAATCGCCGGCCTGTGCTCGGGGCTGACTGATGCAAAAAAATCAAGTACTTCAGGCAGAAAAGGAATGTGGTCTTTGCCTCGTATAGGATCGCCTGCATAGAGAGTTTTGAGCGTACGTGAATCTGTGGTGGAGACTTTACCGTTTCCTGTTGAGACCTCCTCGAGATCGAGGTTATGGATTACCACCAGGTGCCCATCACTACATAATTGAACATCAAATTCAATAGCTGGAACACCCTCACTGGTAACTTTTTTAAAAGCGCGGATTGTGTTCTGATTGTATCCAGGATAGTAACAGCCTCGATGTCCTATGAGCAGCATTTCTTGTTTCCTTGTTGCAGGGGGGTGGGATGGAACATCGCCACTGAAACCATATACTTCTCAATAACGAGCACCAGAAGTAATGCTACAATAAATGACCTTAATTCCAGAACATATTCCATTTCACCTGGGGAAGGTGTTTTGTAACAGAACTATTTCATCCTCCCTTGACTCGACTTTGCCGTCTAGTCTGGCATTTTTCAGGGCCATCAGCATTTCTTTGTAAGCCGGTCCGGGGGGGTAACCTAGTCGTTTTAGGTCATTTCCTGTGTGGTCCGGCTCAATATGCCTCAAAGTGGTGATATACAGGGAAATTGCCCTCTTGACGTATGTTTTATGAGCGGAGGCCATGATTGCCAGGAGACCTTCGGTTCTGATGTCTTCGAACAGGGAGACAATGGAGCTGTTTTTGTGCTCGTTGGAGCGGGAAAGGTAGTGTACGGCCTTGTCTGTCCACTCTTTCTGATTGAGTAGATATTCGGTGTTTTTTGCTGTCTCTTTAAACTTTTTGCAAAATTCTGCCAGGTCTTCCAGGCGGGACCTGCTGAAAATAGTAATCAGGTACACTATCCAGTTATCACATTTTTCTTCAAGATAAAGAAGGTGAAACCAGGAAATGGCAAGTTGGCTCTGGGTAAGAAGGTGAACGAACCTCCGGTCAATCTTGTAGTGCGGACGGAGTTGAGGCCAGAGAAACTGAAAAAGATTGAAACGTGCCAGCCGTTCCATGGCTGGAAGCGGATTTTCTTCAGAAAAGATGATTTTCAACTCTGAAAGAAACCTGGTGTCGTCAGTTTTTCCAAAAAGTTTCATATCCACTGCATTGGCTATCAACCTTTTGGTATGGGATGATATTTGGAATCCCATGCGCTGTTCGAAGCGAACTGCGCGAAAAATCCTGCTGGGATCTTCAACAAAACTAAGGTTGTGTAAAACTTTGATGGTCTTTTGTTTGAGGTCACTCTGGCTGTTGAAAAAGTCCATAAGTGTACCAAAGTGTTCAGGGTTGAGCTGGATTGCCATGGCGTTGATTGTGAAATCTCTGCGAGACAGATCGAGCTTAATTGATGATAGTTCGACAGTTGGCATAGCGGCTGGGTATTCGTAATATTCAAGCCTTGAGGTGGCGATGTCGATTTTAAAGCCATTCTTCATGAGGACTACAGCAGTTTTAAACCGCTCATGGGTGCGATATCTCCCTTGGAGTCTTGCGGCCAACGCTTTAGCAAAAGCTATTCCATCTCCTTCCACAACAATATCAAGGTCCAAGTTTTTCTTTTTCAAGAGGAGATCCCGGACAAAACCACCAACAGCAAAGGTTTTGTAGGAAACGCTATTGGCCACTTCCCCAATGACCTGAAGGAGCTGGATCATCTCTTTACCGAGAAACTCAATCATCTGGATGCTGAGGTTGTGGGTCCTTGCAAGGGAAGGGTGTTCCGATTCGTGCAGGAGGTTTTTAGGCAGGTGAGCCGGGTCATTAACCAGCCTGTTGAGCAGGTCTGTCCGGGTGATCACACCAATGAGTGTCTTATTCAGCACAATGGGGATGAGGCGCTGGCGATGTTCAATGATCATCTCCTGGATGTCTGCAAGGGTTGCATTCAGGGGAAGGGTTTGTACATCACTGGTCATATAGTCACTTACTGGCCTGTCTCCAAGACTATGGTGGGCTGCTTTTTCAATAATCTGGCGGGTGATTATGCCCAGTATCGCATGGTCAATTTGGGTCCGCGTGTCACTACGCACTGGAGCTGCAGTTATGTTGTAACGGGTAAGAAGGGCCTTGGCTTGGTTTATTGTGGCATCAGGGCTTACTGTGATGGCAGGTTTCGCCATCATCTCACTGGCAATAGGCTGGGGGCGAATATGTTTGTGAAGGGCATGGATCAGCCTCTCCTGGGCATCAATGAGCGTCATATTTTTGAGTGTGGCTGATGCTGCACTGGCATGTCCCCCACCCCCGAAGTCCCGTGCAATGGTCCCGACATTGACATCGGCGATACGGCTCCTGGCTATGAGATAGATACGCCCTGCCATGGAAATGATGGCAAAAAGGACGTTAATGTTCTCCATGTGCATGAAACGCCTGACGATTAGGGCGAATTCATCAATATAGTCAGGGGAAGAGTAGGAAATGACAACAACAGGAGTGTCCTGTATGGTGTATTCCTTCGCTGTCTTCATGAGTTCGTGCAGGATTGCAATCTGAGATGATGTGAGTTCGTGTGTTATGAATTCGGCAACCAGGTCAAGTTTTGCCCCTTTGGAGACAAGCCAGGCTGCAGCCATCAGGTCCTCTGGGGTTGTCGTCAAATGAGTGAGAGAACCTGTATCCTCGTAAATACCAAGGGCGAAAAGAGTAGCCTCATCTGCCGTGATCTCTACTTCTTGTTCTTGAAGCAGGTTTGTCAAAACAGTGGTGGTTGAACCAAAATTCTTCAAGACCTCTATGTCTCCAGTCAGGTCTCCTGGGTTTTGGATGTGATGATCGTAGATGTGGAGCTGTAGGTCGTGATTCTCAAGGCATTTAGCAAAGATACCGATACGTGCAGAGTGTCGAGTATCCACAATAATAAGTGTGTCGACGGCATGCAGGTTGATGGTTTTTGCCCTTTGGAAATCGTACACATAGAGCAGGTTCTGAGAAATAAAATCACGAACATTTTTCTCCTGGGAGCCGGGGAAAGATAGTAGCGCATCAGGGTACAGTTTCTGGGCAGCAATCATCGAAGCGAGTCCGTCAAAATCTGCATTGAGGTGTGTTGTAATGAGGCGCATGGAAAACCATTAGTGACCCAGGGAAATCCCGAGTTTTATTGGGATAGATGATTTTTCTATGTGAAAAAAGTCGTAATATTAGTATATTAACTTCTGCCTCATTTTTTGTAAAGTGTGAGTGTCCTGTAAATCATTTTATTTATGACCTAAGTTTTGCAATTGACTACTCTACCGGAGATGCGAGGTAGCGAAGATAAAGACCTATAACATATGCTTCAAAGCTTCGGTAACAAAGCAGGTTCGGTGGAGTGTCCATCTCGTTATCGTGCTATAGGGCTCAAATGAATCTGGGCGATGTGCTGATCCACCCTTGCAGTTCATTTGTTCTCTTTGCTTTTGCTCAGGTGTAAGGCATGGAGAACTCCCCTCTGACCCGCCCTTCGCAGCCACCCCGACATCAGGTGTATATCTGCAGGACATTCAAATACCCAAATTGCCGCCCCCTCAGCTTGGGAGGCAATGAAGACTCGTAAAAGAAAGGAGCTATTTTGGACGAATTCGTGACACTGACTTATAATGGAAAAGAAGTAATGCTTCCCTTGCTAACCGGAAGCGAAGGAGAAAAAGCAATTGATATATCCAGTCTGAGGGCCGAGACCGGATTTATTACCCTCGATCCCGGATACGCCAACACTGGCAGCTGCCTAAGTTCCATAACCTTTATGGATGGAGAAAAGGGCATTTTGCGCTACCGCGGTATTCCCGTGGAACAATTAGCTGAGCACTCCACATTCAAAGAAACAGTCTACCTGCTGATAAACGGCAGGCTTCCTACCCGAGATGAATTGACCCAATTTTCGGTGATGCTCAACGACAATAGCCTGGTTCACACTGACTTAAAAACCTTCTATCAGAATTATCCCAGGGGGGCACATCCTATGGGAATTCTGTCGTCCATGGTTAATGCCCTTAAAGCCTTTTATCCAACGCTTGGGACAGTGGAAGAGGAAATCAACATCACCATGACCCGGTTATTGGCCAAAGTGCGTACCATGGCTGCCATGTCCTATAAAATTTCCAGGGGCCATGAAATTGTTTTTCCACGCCCAGATTTGACCTATTGTGAAAACTTTCTCATTATGATGTTTGACTCACCGGTAAAACCATACGAGCTCAAGCGGGAGGCTGTTAATGCCCTCAGGGTTTTCTGGATTCTCCATGCCGACCACGAACAGAATTGTTCCACCTCTGCTGTCCGTATGGTGGGCAGTGCCCGGGTGAACCTGTATGCCGCGATATCTTCAGGCATTGCAGCCCTTTGGGGGCCGCTGCACGGAGGGGCTAACCAGGCGGTTATTGAAATGCTCACCAATATTCAAAACGATGGCGGGAATTGTGCAAAAATTGTTGAGCGCGCCAAAGACAGAAATGATCCCTTCCGGCTCATGGGGTTTGGCCATCGGGTATACAAAACCTACGATCCACGGGCCAAGATAATGAAAAAAATGTGTGATGAGCTGCTGGAATCAATGCAGATAGATGATCCGCTTCTGGATATCGCCAGGGAACTTGAAGGGGTAGCCGTAAAAGACCCTTATTTTATCGATCATAATCTCTACCCCAATGTTGATTTCTATAGTGGCATTATTTTGCGAGCCATAGGTATCCCCACCAATATGTTCACGGTAATGTTTGCACTCGGTCGACTCCCCGGCTGGATTGCCCAGTGGAGAGAAAGTACTGATGATCCTCATTGGAAGATCAGTCGACCCCGCCAGATTTATACAGGGAGTTTAGAATATGATTATGTTCCCATTCACGCCCGTTAGGAGCTTGTTCGAGAATAGGATTTTTGGTTAAAATCGAGAAGTTATCACAAAATAAGCACAGCCAGATGTTTGATATCGAAGTCTACGCTATCTGCGAGCATTATTTTTTGACAATTCTGAAGAGTTTGGGCAGGTAAACGTAGACTCCGAAAGGTCATTCTCGGACAACCTCTTAATATTGTCGGGTAATATAAACTCCCGGGTCGAAAAGACTCGGGGGTTTACACTTTTTGCAACCTTGTTGTCATAGGCGTGGTAAAGCCTGGCGAACTGTCCAGGGGGAACTGCTGGTTTTATGTGCTTTATCCCAAACACTTGGACTTCAAGTTTGCAGCAGTACTGATTTCTATATACGAAGCGCCGTGGGCTGAACCGAAGCTTCCTGCGAGGATAATAATCAGGTCTTCATTGTGAAATTTTTTATCGCCGATAAGCCGGCAGATTGAGCTTCTCAAAGGTTCAGCAGAGGTGATATCCATAAGAGTAAAGTCTGCATAGACGCCATAAGAAAGTGAGAGCTGGCGCATCACTCTCCTGTCGTATATTTGAGCGTATACTACATTACTGCCGCGGTAGGCTGACAATGCTAAAATGGACGCTCCTGTCAGCGAATCAGCAACAATAGCTTTGGTGTTGAGTCGCAAGGCAGCTTTGACAGCGGCTTTTGCCAGATAGGCAGTGATTTTATTGTCATGAGTATAGGATACATTGGTAAAGGGGCTGTGCTTTGATTCAACCTCGTTGATAATCTTACTCATAATTCGCACCGCCATTTCAGGGTATTTACCATTGGCAGTTTCTCCTGAGAGCATGAGTGCATCCGCATGATCGAGGCAGGCGTTAGCCACATCAGAGACCTCGGCACGGGTCGGTCTCGGGGAGTCGATCATGGAATGAAGCATTTGAGTGGCAACGATTACTGGACGTCTTTTCTCTATGCAGGTCTTGATGATCTGTTTCTGAATAAGAGGAATCTGTTCAGTTGGAATTTCCACGGCGAGATCACCTCTAGCTATCATGACGCCATATGAGTGGTCCAGAATCTCTTCCAGGTTTTCCACTCCTTCATAATTTTCAATTTTTGAGATGATTTTGATGGATGATTTTGTTTCAGCGAGGATTTTCTGGACGGCAATGACGTCGTCTTTATTCCGAACGAAGGAGTGAGCAATAAAATCAAGATCATTCTCTGCTGCAAACCGTATGAATCCTTTGTCTTTCTCACTGAGCGCTGGTAGTTTTACGTGGACTGCAGGAATATTGATAGACTTTCTCTGCTTGATAATTCCGTCATTTTCAACGCAGCAGCAGAGGTAGCCCTCTTCCTTATCCTCTACAGCAAGAGCAATATCGCCATCATCAATCAAAACTGAGCTGCCAATGGGTACATCCTGGACAAAATTGTCATGGGAGACGCAGATGATATCATCGTGAGACTGCTCTTTGGAAGATCCCTTGATTCGGATCATATCACCGCATTTTACGCACAGTTCTGCGGCAGAGTCACAGGTCCTGATTTCCGGGCCTTTCGTGTCGAGCAGAATGCCAATTTTGCCGGAGACTTCTCTGGTGTTCTTGATCACAAGCAGGGCATTTTCATGGGTCATGTGGGCCGTATTGAGTCTGACGACGTTCATTCCTGCATCATATAAACGTTGTATGAAATCAACAGAGCAATGAAGTGTGGAGATGGTTGCGACTATTTTTGTTTTTTTGGGCATCTCTATGATTCCTTATGGTTTGGTCAGATTTCCTAGGGGGGAAAGGCGTATTGTCTGAAATGGTCTTAACCCCTTGGGTGAAATTTTTTATGAATACTTTTGAGCCGGTCCTGGTCGATATGGGTGTAAATTTGTGTTGTCGCAATATCTGAATGACCGAGCATGAGCTGGACCGATCTCAGGTCAGCTCCATGACTGAGCAAATGAGTCGCAAATGAGTGTCGGATCATGTGCGGAGAAATCTCTTTGTCTATGCCTGCGGCGAGTGCGATTTTGCGAATTATCTGCCAGAATCGAAGTCGGGTCATGCAGGTACCTCTGGCGGTGACAAAAAGAAAGTTGCTTTGTTTTCCTTTTAAAATGAGAGGGCGCGCAAGTTTCAGGAACTGTTCGATCCTGTCTTTTGCCTGCTGACCAAAAGGAATGAGCCTTTCTTTGTTACCTTTGCCGATTACCCGTACAAATCCTGCATTGAGATTGCAGGCCGGCAATGGGAGTTGGACGAGTTCGGAGACTCTCAGGCCTGTGGAATAGAGGAGATAAAGCATGGCATTATCTCTTCTGGCAAGAGGGGTCACGATGTTTGGCGGGGTCAGCAGTGTCTGTATTTCTGCAAGAGAGAGGGCCTTTGGGAGAGTTCTGCCACTTCGCGGCAGGTCGACTACAGCAAAAGGATTATGGGAGACAATATCCTGCCGTGAGAGAAAATTAAAGAATGTCTTTAGCGCAGAGACCCTTCTGGCGCTGGTTCTCTTTGATATACTTTTATTCTGGCAATGTTCCAGGAAACTGTGGATCGTATGAAGGTCTACTGCATTGAGGCGTCTTTTCTGCTTGGATACAAGAAAAGAACAAAAAAGCACAATATCAGCTGAATAAGCCTTTACACTGTTTTCGGCCAGACGTCTTTCTGAAATAAGATGATGGATAAACAGTTCGTGGGCGCTTGAAAACTGCTCAGGAAGAGGGGGGGGCGTATTAATAATCTTAGGCACACAGATTGTCTGTGGCTCCGTTTTGTCGATGCCTCCTTAAAAGTCCGAATCCGGTCGGACTTATAAGGAAGAAGCAAAATTACATTGCTTTTCTCATTCGATTAAACTTGCGGAGTTTTCTGCGGGCTTCCGCCTGCTTCCGGCGCTTTTTTACGCTCGGCTTCTCATAGTACTCACGACGTTTTAATTCTCGCTTGATGCCGTCAATCTGTAATTTTTTCTTCAGTTGACGGATTGCGTACTCAAGATCTCCTCTGACTTCAACTTCTATCATTTGTGGCTCCGTTTAACAAATTAATCGAAAAATTATATAAAAACTAAGTGGTTAGCTATCTTTGGTGTGAATAGCTTCAGTATCGTGACAACAATTCGGTTTATATACTAAACACTGAGAACATTTGTCAACGGATTTTTAGTACCTTGGAGAATCATTCAGAGTCGAAACGTGTTTCTTCATTACCAACCAATGAACATTGTTCAACCACCAGGTAGGTTGGGCTGTTAGTGATCGTCCAATTGAAATCGGGAAAACAGGTGATCTTTTGGGAACTGCCTTTTGGTGCAGCCTTTTTTATTTATGGTACAATGCTCATTGTAGAAAGGGTTACGAAATTTCTGGGTTCAGCCACAAAAAAAGGAAAGGTGATTATGCAAGATAAAAAACTTCGTATTGCACTGATTGCAGGTGGAACATCAGGGGAACGGCAGGTCTCTTTAGATGGAGCAAAGGGAGTTGCGGCGGCTCTTGACCCTGCTAAGTTTCTGGTAATTCGCTACGACCCTGCAACAGACCTCAAAAAGCTCGCAGCTGATGCTCCAGAGATTGATTTCGCTTTTATCCTGTTGCATGGACTCTTTGGAGAAGATGGTACTATGCAGGGCTTTCTTGATATGCTCGATATTCCTTATCAGGGGTCAGGCGTTCTGGGGAGCGCAATTGCCATGAATAAAAACCTTGCCAAAGAGTTGTATAAATTAAATGGCTTGCCCGTGGCAGATTGGCAGGTAATCACGGCTCGCGATGTCATAAAACCTGGAGAACTCTCCAGGCGTTTTGGCTTGCCGGTTGTTATTAAACCGGTCCGTGAAGGCTCCAGCCTGGGGCTTACCCTTGCTAAAACAGAAGAAGAACTCACTGCGGGTATTGAACGAGCCCTTGAGCATGACACAGAAGTCATGGTGGAGTGTTATGTCAAAGGGCGGGAACTGACGGTGGGGGTCCTTGGGAATAGTGAGCCAGAACCTCTGCCTGTCATAGAAATCGTGCCGGGAGAAGAGTTTGCCTTCTTTGATTATGACGCGAAGTATAAATCTGGTGCGAGTGAGGAGATCTGTCCCGCACAGATCGCTGATGATGTAACTGAGCTGACTCAGCGGTATGCAGTTGTCGCCCACAGGGCCTTGCGACTCAAAGGATACTCCCGGACAGATATGATGTACTCAGAGGATGGAGAAGTTTGCCTTCTCGAGACGAACACTATACCAGGAATGACCAAAACCAGTCTGATGCCACAAGCCGCGGCTGCCCATGGGCTAACGTTTTCTCAGTTTCTTGAACGCCTGGTCGAACTTGGGCTGGAAGGAAGGTCAGTTACATAATGTTTGTTCACATCTCTTCTTTTAAAGCAGATAAGCGTAGACTTCGGATAAGCGTAGACTTCGGATAAAGAAATGCTACCGCACCTTTAAAAAATAATACGGTGTGGTGCATTAAATACATTTACCCTGTCCGGCCTGGCGTACGCTGCAAGGGTCGCTCCTGATTTTCTAGCTATTGCCAGGCCTAAAGAGGACGGTGCAGTCCTTGACATGATGATGGGTATTCCGATTCGGGCGCACTTGAGTACCATGTCAGATGTGAGTCGGCCGGTGGTGTACACTGCGCCATTGGCTTTTGCCTTACCGAGCAGGATGAGGCCCAGGATCTTGTCCACGGCGTTGTGCCGGCCAACGTCTTCAAAAAAAGCCTGGAGTTTGCCGTCCTGCCAAAGTCCGCAACCATGTATACAATGTGTCTGGGGGCCAAGAGGCGACGACTGTAACGACTGACGGATAAAAGCACCTATCTCAGGAAAGGTTATTGTACATTCCTGCAGGGGATCAAAAGCTCCTTCGAGCATTTCTTTGGAAATTTTTCCTGTGCCGCCGCAGCCTGATGTTATGATGACCTCTTTCGGCTCAGAAATTTCTACGTCTGCATACACTGCAATGCGGCCCTCCGGGCAGACGACGACTTCCTTTATCTCTCCGGGTTCTTTGATATAGCCCTGACCGAAAAGAAAGCCAGCGCCGAACTCCTCAAGAGCAACAGGGAGTACCATGGATGATCCGATGGTTTCGTCGTTGAGGGCAATAGAGTATGGCGTTTCGATGGCCAGTTGCTCTTCATTTTCTATTGCGCTTCCAGGTGAAATTACCGTTGTGGTGTAACTCATTGTGAGCGGCGTGCTTGTCAGATCTGTATTGTCCATAGTCGTTTTTTTCACTTTTCTATCACCTGAAGCAGGTAATTCAGAAGGGCAGTTATAATAAAAAACACATTGTGTTGAGCTGGAAAATGTGTTTTTGCAATGTTTGTATACACGTTAGAGGTGTAATACGTGGTACCTCAACGCGTGGGCGATACCCTAAAGCGAGTTTGCTATAAATTCAAGCAAATGGTTAAGTAAAACTTTGCTGAAGTGGAGTTTTTTTCTCAGAATGAACAGTGGCTTTGCGTCGGGTGCTCAAGTAACCGGCTGGTCGTTCAACGGTTGAGGGGTACATTTTTTCGAAATCTTCTGTGCTTGTCTTCTTTTCAAAAACTAACACCGGTAAATGGTAAGTAAGTACCTTGTGAGTGCTTATAACCGTATAATATAAACCCGAATCCGTATTTTCTTGTTTTTTGTTACAGCTTTTACGGAGTAAGGTACTAATAGAAATTGATGCAGGAGAGATTCTATGCCGGTTAGAGCCTTACTTATTACTGTTGTTTGCCTTTTGCTCTGCCTTTGCCGTAACACCGACTCTTTTGCCGTCGGT
Source organism: Desulfocapsaceae bacterium (assembly GCA_033852035.1). GTDB lineage: Bacteria > Desulfobacterota > Desulfobulbia > Desulfobulbales > Desulfocapsaceae > Desulforhopalus_A. The sequence goes on from JAWSVG010000038.1 coordinate 12,784, forward strand.
CGTCCCATAGTTCTCGGGCAATCCTGTGCTCTCACCGGCCCTGCGCAAAATCTTGGTAGGGAGATGCGGGCCGGTTTACTAGCAGCATTTTCTGAAACGAATGACGCTGGCGGGATTCACGGTCGTGAAATCATCCTATTGAGTAAAGATGATGGATATGAGCCCGACAGGGCAGTACGCAATACTCGAGAGCTGATCTATGACGATCAGGTGTTTGCGCTGATAGGTGCCGTAGGTACACCAACTTCCAAGGCTGTAGAGCACATTGTCAACGAGATTAGGATTCCTTTTTTTGCACCCTTCACCGGAGCAGAATTTCTACGCAAGCCCTTCAATAGATACGTCATCAATGTACGGGCCAGCTATTTCGAGGAAATGGAAGAGCTTGCCTCCTATTTGGTAGATAAGAAAAAATTTTCCAGAATTGCCTGCTTCTATCAAAATGACAGCTATGGTTATGCTGGGTTAAAAGGAATCGAAAATGCACTAAAAAAAAGAAATATGTCGCTGGTCTCAAAGGGAAGCTATGAACGTAACACCGTCGCGGTAATGGGGGCAATGCGTGATATCTATCAAAAGAATCCTGAAGCTGTTGTCCTCGTTGGTGCCTATTCGGCTTGCGCAGAATTTATAAAACTGAGTAGGAATAAAATTAATTCTGAAGTGATATTTTGTAATATCTCTTTTGTCGGTACCGAGAGCCTCAGAGAAGCGCTTGGAGGGTACGGTAAAAAGGTTGTCGTTACGCAGGTTGTTCCCTATCTAAACAATATTGATCTTCCTCTGATCAATAAATATAAAAGGGCAATGAAGAAGTATCAACACGACGCGGCCATAAGTTTTGCATCACTGGAAGGTTTTATAGCCGGAAGGCTTTTCGCAAAAATTTCGCTTGCTGTAAAAGGAACGATCACCAAGGAAAAGTTTATTTCCACCATGGAAGAAGTTGGCGTCTTTCACCTGGGAGGACTCACCCTGGAGTTTGGGCCTGAGGACCACCAGGGGATGGACACGGTCTATCTTTCTGAGATTTATCCCACCGTTCAGATGCTTCAGGATGAAAAGTGACTGAGGTATGCGACATTTTAATAAAATAACTCTCTCTTCAGCACCCTTTTATGCTTCTCTCGTCGTGGTGATTGCCCTGGCCATTTTCGTCAGTCTGTTCTGGGGGATTAATGAGTATCAAGTGTATGAGGAGAGTATTGAGAATATACGAAATAACTATGAACACCAGTATCGACTCAGGTTGGAAGAGGAACTTGATAAAATCGTCGACGTTCTTGACTACCGACGCCTGATGAGCGATCTGCGGGTGGAGCGTGACCTGCGGGAGCGGGTGCAGTCTGCCTATACCATCGCTTCTCATCACTATCGACTTTATAAAGATGTCGAAAATGTGGAAGAACTGCGCTCAAAGGTGGTAGAGCTTCTCAGACCGATCCGTTGGAATAATGGTCGGGGATACTACTTTTCCGGCAGGGTTGAAGCAGGTGTCGTCGATTTGTTTGCAGATGAACCGTTTTTTGAAGGGAAAACAGCCGCTGAATTTGCTAAAATTTCAGGCCGGGATGTGCTGACGGACATAGTCTCAATTGTTCGAGATAGAGAGGCCGGTGTGCACCAGTTTGATTTGCAAAAGCCTGAGTATCATGGGAAAAGTTATCCTGTCACCGCTTTTGTCAAGTACTTTGCACCCTTGGACTGGTTCATAGGGGCGGCAATTTACAATGATCACCTGGAAAAAAATCTGCAGCAGGAAATTTTAACCAGAATTCAGAGCAGCACCTTTGGTAATGATGGCCAAGTATTTTGCTTTAGGGAAGATGGAACTATACTTACATATAAGGATGCACGCTTTGTCGGCCGTTCAGTGCTCGATCTTGTAGACAGTAATGAGGGACATTACGGCAGGGACTTTCTTCGTGCGGGGGTGAGTCTTCAGCAGGAAGGCTATGTGCATTACGTGGTGCCGCGGCAACCTGACGGGGTCCTTCGCCAAAAGCTCGGTTTTGTCAAAAAGTATGAAGATTGGGGGTGGATCCTGGGCACAACGATGTTTATGGACGCTATGGAAAGGGCCATTCAAGTTGAGACTGAAACCTATAGAAGGATTTCGTTTAAGAATGTATTCACTTTTACTGTGCTCTTTGGTGTGGCCATTGCTTTTCTGCTTTTCAGTACCTTTTTTTATTCCCTTAAAATTAAGCAGGGGATCACCCTTTTTACGAATTTTTTCAGAGAGGCCGCAGACTCCAATGTGAAAATCAGGGATGAAGAACTTTCGTTTCGGGAGTTTGAGAACCTTGCCCGACTGGCAAACAGAATGGTGGACAATAGGGTGAAAAATGAACTCCTCCTGCATAGAGACGAGTTACGTCTTGATACGCTACTGCGACTTGGCATGATGGAAAAATACTCCCTCCAGGATAAATACGACTTTATTTTGCGTCGCATTGTACAGATCACCAGAAGTGAGGAGGGCTATCTCGCTTTGGTAAATGCCGGGCAGACACATATAACAGTCTGCTCCTATATTGTCGCCAATGAGCAGGATATCAGAAAAAGACAAGGGGAATTGACGCTTCCGCTGCCAGTTGAAAGAGGCGGGCTGCCCGGTAAGGCTGTGATGAAAAAAACGGCTATTATCTCTAACGTTTATAAGCACACAAAGAGTGAAAATATCTTTCCCTATCGGTATGAAATTCATCGACATCTTGATGTACCGATTTACAATGATGGCAAGATCGTTGTTGTTGCCGGTGTTTGCAATAACTCAGAAAAATACGACAATTCTGATATCAGGCAGATGACGATGCTGCTTGAAGGGATGTGGTTGCATGTTGTTAAAAAATGTGCTGAAGAAGAGCTCGCAAAACTAGAACGACAGATCATTGCTGTCAGTGAAGAAGAGCGTTCAAATATCGGAAGGGACCTGCATGACGACCTTGGCTCCCATCTCACAGGAGTTGAACTGCTGAGTAAGGTTTTGCAGCAGCGACTGCAGGATGAGGTGCCCCAGCAGGCAGAGCAGATGGGAACTATCCGCGGTCTTATCAGGGATGCTATTGAGAAGACTCGCAGGTTGTCTCAAGGACTCTATCCGGTTCATGTGATAGAATATGGACTGGAAGCGGCAATAGAAGAGCTTGTTGTGGAAGTGAAAAAAATGTTCAACATCAATTTTGACCTGTTATGGGAGGGAGCGGGCGAGACGTTAGGGAATAATACTGCTACCCATCTACATTATATCATCAGGGAAGCCGTCTTTAACGCAGCCCGCCATGGCAAGCCCAAAAATATTGGTGTATATGTCCAGCTTGACGGGGGGAGTTTTTCTGTGAAAATTACAGATGACGGTTCAGGGTTTAATGAAACACCCGCTGCAACCGGGATGGGTTTTCACACTATGAAGTATCGAGCGAAGGCTATTGGCGCACTGCTTACAACAAACTCAAGTCGGGAAGGTGGCACTGTTGTGTCGGTAACAGGCGAGGTAGTAGGATGAAATTACGTATATTGTTGGTTGACGATCATCCTATTTTTACCATGGGGATGACTGAACTGCTTAATCAGGCAGAGGATTTTGAGGTATGTGCTGTCGCGAAAGATATTGCAAGCGCCAGATTGTCCATTGCAGAACATAGCCCGGATTTGGCGATAGTCGACATTACCTTAGCCGGAGATAACGGGCTTGAACTGGTCAAGGAAATAACGGCAAATAAGAAAAGTATGCCGATTCTGGTGCTGTCCATGCACGATGAGCAGGTATGGGCTGAGCGGGCCATTCGTGCCGGGGCAAAAGGGTACATCATGAAAGGTGAAGCCAGCGATAATGTTCTTTCTGCCCTGAGAAGTATTCAGGATGGAAAGATATATGTAAGTGCGAGCATCATGTCCAGGTTGCTCGATAAATTCCAGATGAAAGCTGATGCGCCGTTGGCAGCTACCATTGACATTCTGGCCGACAGAGAGCTTGAGGTTTTTCGCCTGATAGGTGCGGGACTCTCTACCCGGGAAATTGCCGAGCGTATGAAACTTGGTGTGAAGACTATTGGGACGTACCGGGACAGAATTAAACAGAAACTAGGAATCAAGACCGCTGCTGAACTAACCCGGCGGGCAGTATTGTGGACTGATAAAGGGTCCTTCGAATCATTCCCTCCTTCCGGTGTAAGGTGAAACCCTACACGACAAAAGGCGTTAGCCTGATTTTTTTCTTCGCCAAACTTTCCTATACTAACTAACAATTACAAAGATTTTATTTCAGGTCAATCTGAAAAATGTGCTGTTACCTCTGCAGTGACTTTATGCAGAAGAGGCTAGTGTTCTATAGTGTATAGTTTACTTCTTTACATTTGGGCCTGTGTGAATCGACATCTTTTCGGGGTTGCTTTTGAGTTTTTTCCTGTTCCGCCTAACGGTAGAGGGGAAAGCTATAATTGTTGGTGGCAGGGGAAATCCTGCAGCAAGATTCAGTGAAGGGGTAATAATTGATGAGTGATCTTTTTTCGACGTGTCTGCTTGTTTCTGAAAACTCTGCTGCACCCGAGCTTTCGGTAACTGAGATCAACCTCCACCCCGGTGAGGCTCTTTCCTCTGATCCAGGAAAAACCATTCTCATAGCCGGGGGCTTTTCTTCAGTAACCCCGGAAAACGGATTCCCTCTGTCGTCAACGCTTCAACTTAACCATGACCTTTCCACCCTAGGTTCCAAAGAACTCGAACAGATTGCCAAAGCCGAGCTTACCCGTGCCAGTGAAATAGATTATCTCAGCTACACTGTTGATGCTGATAACAGAGTCTGTGTTCTCGCAGACAGTGTCAAGCTTCTGGATGATTTCATTGACCAATATGGTGGGGTGCTTGATATCGAACCGCTTTTGGTCAAAGGAAACTCGCCTGATTATCCAGCCATTACTGAACTGAATCTTGACGCGACTGGTGCTGCCTGTCGCATAGATTATCAGGAGCGCTCGCCGATTAACAGTAAGCTTTGTACCTATTGTGGAGCATGCGGGCAGGCATGTCCGGAACAGTGCATCTCAGAGCGTCTTGTTGTTGATTTTGGTTCATGCACCTTCTGCAAGGAGTGTGAGAAGGTCTGTGGCGCTAAGGCTATTGATGTTCACAGTGTGTTGAACAAAACTATGGAGCTGCCTGCTGTTGTTTTGCTCGGCAGTGTTCATGTTGACCTGCCGGATGTGACTGAAGGAGTATACCGCAAAGATCAGTTGCCTGATTTGTTTTCTACGCTTTTTCCATGTCGTGTTGATGAGGTTGTCACGTGGGATCAGTCTCTTTGTCAATACAGTGGGAGGATAGGCGGAGGCTGTGATCTCTGTGTCTCCAGCTGTACATTTGATGCCATCAAACAGGATAAACAGGGAGTTGCCGTAGATCCTCTCAAGTGTGAAGAGTGTGGTGCCTGTGTTGCGGCATGTCCCACAGGATCACTGCAAAATCAGCGTTTTAATGATAAGGCGTTTGTCGACTATTTAAAAGCCATTACGATTCCCAAAGGTGGAACCGTTGTCATCGGTGAAGAAGACTCTTTACATCGGTTGTGGTGGCTGCAGAAAGGAAAACGATTCACAGATAGTTTCTTTCTCGAGTACGGTTCAGTCGGAAGTATCTCCCTTTTCCATTGCATGTTCTTTCTCGCAAGGGGGGCGGGGAGGGTTGTACTCCTTGAGAATGCAGACCAGCCGAATGGTTCTCGGGTGGCAGCCAGGCAAATAGCACTGGCCAATAACATTTTGTCCAAGTTGTATGATATTGAAAATGCGGTGGGGGCCGTTGCTCCTGGTGGTTTGGCAGCGTTAATGGAAACACCATCTCCAGGCGGTTTTGGGGTGAATACGGATACCAATAACTTTGTGAACCGCCGTCAACAGCTTCTCGTTTCTCTCAAGTCCCTTGTGGCTGGCAGCGGGCGAACTCCAACCATTCAGCCAGAAGGGTATATCCCTTTTGCAACGGTTCACTGTGACACCTCTCGCTGTACCCAGTGTATGGCCTGCCTTAACGATTGTCGCATCCAATCCCTTCAGGCTGACTCACAGGCGCTGACGCTGAATCATGTGCCCGGAATGTGCGTGGGTTGTGGTCTGTGTATTCGGGTTTGTCCTGAAAATGCTCTTAGAATATCACCACAATTTACTCTGGGTGAACCGTTTTTCTCTGTAACTGAACTGGCTAAAGCTGAACCTATGGCCTGTAAGAGTTGTGGTAAGGTTTTCGGAACGAGAAAGAGTTTCGAGCGTGTCATGGAGATTTTATCAAAGAGAGAAACGGTTGATACCAGTCATTTTGAATATTGCGATACCTGCCGGGTCGTTAAACTTTTTGAGGCTGAATAGAAGATATGGATGAACTGAATGAAAGAGATCTGTTTCGGGTCCGACTACGCTTTTTGGATTTGGTCAAATCGTTCTTTGCCGATGAGCCGGATGCCGAAAAAATGAGTCGTTGGCGCGGGACCTTCTCTGCTCTGGCCATGGAGCAGGTCAGCCCTGAGTTTGATAAGGCTGTAGTTGATATTTCCAAGGCCTTGAGTGAAAAGAAGCTCGAGGAGCTGCAGGAAGAATATTACAAGCTCTTTGTGAATCCGTTTGATGGAGAAATGGTAAAGACCACCGCATCATTCTACCTCAATGGGCGCAATTTCGATCAGGCCCTGGTGGATATTCGCGGTCTGATGGCCGAGGCAGGGCTGCAGAAAGGTGAGTCCGTTACCGATCCTGAAGATACGCTGGTGATCATGCTTGATACCTTCGAATCTTTGGTGGAAGAAGAGAAAATGAGCAGTGACGAAGGTGCCAGATTGCTCCAAAAACGCATGCTTGAAGAGTTCCTCGATCCGTTCATAAAAAAATTCTCGGAGGCTTTGGAAAACAGTCAGCGTGCAGATTTTTATTATATATGTAGCCGGGTTTTACGTGGTTATATCGATTTGGAAAAGAATTTAGTCGTAGCCGTGTAGTTTTTATGGGACGCGCCCTTGGCCGCTGGCCTATGAGGCGTAGGTGAGTAAAACTGAGAGGTAAAGGAGAGTTTATGAAGAAAAATGAAGAGGACAACAGGCGTTCATTCCTCAAGCACATCCTGGCTGGTACAGCAGCTGTTGTGGGGACTGCTGCTATTGTCAAACCTGCAAAGGCAAAGTCTGCTGCGGTAATTGAACGTGCAGATGAAACGCTTTACAGCGAGAGTGAGAGTTTTAAGAAGTACTACAAAACTTTACGATCTTAAGCCATACGTGAGGTTTTCTGTGGAAAGCGTAGGCTCCGCTATGCCGCATTTCATACGTATTCACTGTTGAAACGTTTATGAAACAGTCGGCAGTCCACGAAGAAAGTGTTCTATGTTCTACTCAATAAGGAGAAAAATAAATGGCTAGAAGCAAAATAAAGACTTCCTCTGGGAGCAGCGCAGTTTCCGCTGGTCGCAGGGTAACTCTCAATCCTAAGGTAGCCAGGCGGTCTTTCCTGAAGTTGTCGGCAGCTACCGCAGCCTTGACCGGTGTGGCAATGACCACCAAGCTGACCAGCAAGGCTAGTGCCGCAACTGGTAAGACTGAACCCTACATGGGGTCCCAGAAAGTACGTACAATTTGTACCTATTGTGCTGTTGGCTGTGGTATTGAAGCTGAAGTTCACAATGGTGTATGGGTGCGACAGGAGATTGCCGCTGAACACCCAGTATCACTCGGCGCGCATTGCTGTAAGGGTGCCGGTGCCATTGATATGGTAACCAGCGAAAAAAGGCTCAAAAAGCCTATGAAACGGGTCAACGGCAAATGGACCACAGTTTCATGGGAGCAGGCTATGGACGAGATCAGCGCCAAGCTGCTTGATCTTCGCGAAAAAGACGGCCCTGATGCTCTCCATTTTAATGGTAGTGCCAAGGTTTCGACCGAAATGGCCTATTTTCATCGAAAATTTGCTGCTTTCTGGGGATCGAATAACGTAGATCACCAGGCTCGCATCTGACACTCTACAACGGTGGCAGGTGTCGCCAATACTTGGGGTTACGGTGCAATGACTAATAGTCTGAACGATATTAGACACGCAAAAAGCATGATTTTTATAGGTTCCAATGCAACTGAGGCGCATCCCGTCTCAATGCAGCATATTCTTCACGCAAAAGAGGTGAACAATGCACCTCTGATTGTTGTGGATCCGCGTTTCACTAAACTTGCAGCCAAGGGTACGGATTTTGTTCGTGTACGTCCTGGTACGGATGCAGCGTTTATGATGGGACTCGTTAATGCAGTCATCACAAATGGCTGGCAGGATAAAGAGTTTATCAGAACCCGTGTCGCCGGATATGAGGAAATGGTTGAAGTTGCCTCCCATTATACTCCGGAAGCAGTCGAAGATGTAACCGGTATCCCGGCCTCAGAAGTTACCAGAATTGCAGAATTACTTGCAACAAATCGTCCAACCAGTCTGACCTGGTGTATGGGTGGAACTCAGCATTCAATCGGTTCTTCCATCACCCGTTCTTTCTGTATCTTACAGCTTGTTCTTGGAAATATGGGTAAATCTGGTGGTGGTACCAATATCTTCCGTGGCCATGATAACGTACAGGGCGCGACTGATATGTGTATCCTTTCTCACAGTCTTCCTGCCTATTATGGTCTTTCTGATGGATCATGGAAGCACTGGTGTCGCGTGTGGGATGTTGACTATGACTGGATGGTCGAACGTTTTCCAGCCAAAGAGTGGATGAATAAGAGAGGATTTACTCTTGCCAGGTGGTACGAAGGCGTACTTGGTGAAGAAAAGATTGATTCCCCAAGCGCAGTGAAAGCGATGATCCAATGGGGTTGCGGTTCGAACTCAAACTCACAGTACAACCGGGTTGTCAAGGCTCTCAACAAACTTGAGCTACTGGTTATTGTTGATCCGTTTCCAACAATTGCTTCAGCAGTTACCAAAACCGATAACGTTTACATCCTGCCTGCTGCCAGTCAGTATGAAACTTCCGGCTCTGTTACCTCCACCTCTCGCCAGATCCAATGGCGTAATAAGGTTGTTGATCCTGTCTATGACAGTAAAGACGATTATCAGATCATGGAGCTTCTTGTTAAAAAGCTTGGTTTTGCAGAGCAGTTTTATAAGAATATTAAGCAAATTCCTGAAGATATCACCCGTGAGCTTGGTTCCGGGTCTCTGACCATCGGGTACAATGGCCAGACTCCAGAGCGCATCAAGAAGCATATGGAAAACTGGCACACATTCGATATAGATGATCTTCAAGCCAAAGGCGGTCCATGTGACGGCGAATACTATGGTATGCCATGGCCTTGCTGGACCACCGAACATCCTGGCACACCTATCCTTTATGATGTGTCAAAACCTGTAGCTGAAGGTGGTTTGCCGTTCAGAAACCGTTTTGGTGTTGAGAAGAAGTACGACGCCAGTGGCCGTACTGAAAATCAGCTTGCTGCTGAGGGTGTTTACAATCCAGGTAGTGAGGTGAAAGGCGGATACCCAGAGTTCAAAGATGTGGTTCCGGGAACAAACTGGAAGACCGATCTTTCTCAGAAGACCCTGAAAGATGCAATTGCTCGGGGAATGGCACCGTTTGGTAATGCACGTGCCCGCTGCGTCGTCTGGAACTTCCCTGATCAGGTACCCATTCACAGGGAGCCGCTCCATTCGCCACGTCCGGACCTAATTGCTAAGTATCCAACCTATGAAGATCAGGACAACCATTATAGGGTTCACACCAGATTTAAGAGTGAGCAGAATCCAGACCTGGTCAAGGAATACCCATATGTTATCACTACCGGTCGTATGGTTGAACACATGGGTGGCGGTGAGGAAACGAGAAGCAATCAGTACCTAGCGGAACTTCAGCCAGAAATGTACGCTGAAATCAATCCACGTCTGGCCAATGATCTCGGTATCAAAAAAGGTGATATGGTCATTATCGAGTCTCCTGAAAAGGCCAAGATTAAGGTCAGGGCAAAGATCACCAAGCGAGTTGATGAGAAGACAATCTTCCTGCCATATCATTTTGCAGGTACCTTGATGGGTGAGTCCTATGCCAAGGATTTTCCTGAAGGGCATGCACCATATGTTCTGGGCGATCCAGGCAACACTGTCACCAACTATGGATATGATATTATAACCCAGATCCAGGCTACCAAAGATGGTCTGTGCAAAGTCACCCGTGCCTAAGCTGTGCGGATGAGGAGGAATATATAATGGCAAGAGTCAAATTCTTATGCGATACTGAACGGTGCATAGACTGCAGTGGATGTGTCGTAGCTTGTAAAGAAGGGCATCACGTGCCCGTAGGCGTAAATCGTCGCCGGGTAATAACCTTAAAGCAGGGTGAACCGGGAGAAAAGTCTATCTCCGTATCCTGTATGCATTGTGCTGATGCACCCTGTATCGCCGTCTGTCCAGTCGATGCAATTTACCAGCGTGATGATGGTATTGTTCTGGTCAGCAAAAAAACTTGTATTGGTTGTGGTTATTGTTTCATGGCCTGTCCTTTTGGTGCACCGCAATTTCCAAAAGGTAACGTCTTCGGATCAAGAGGTGCCATGGATAAATGCACCTACTGTGCGGGCGGACCTGAAGAAAATTTCAGTGCTGAAGAGAAAAAACTATACGGTCAAAACCGTATAGCAGAGGGTAAAGTACCTCTTTGTGCAGGAATGTGTGCAACCAAAGCACTGCTGGCAGGTGATGCTAACATCGTTGCTGATGTCTACCGTGAGCGTGTTTTTCAGCGTGGATCAGGCGTAAACGCCTGGGGCTGGAACAAAGCGTACAAAGAGTAGTACCTAAATATTGCAATTGACTAGTCCGCCGGAGATGCGAGGAAACGAAGTTGAAGACGGATAACTACTTCAAAGCTTCGGTAACAAAGCAGATTCGGTGGAATTGTCAATCCCGAAGGGTAGCGAGGTAGCAAATCTATTTTTCGCTACTTAGCCGTATGCAAGATTTAGGTAGCAGGTAGTAACTGAAACTTCATTATTATATACACTCCAGCTTCTTTTCTTCTCAAGAGGCTGGAGGTTGTATCCTTTACAGGAGTGTATTATGCAGAGAGCTCTACAATCTGTGCTGCTGCCGTTTTTTCTTGTGGCAGGACTAGCTTCGGTGGCATCCGCCCAGGAAGGCCAAGCTCTCGCGGGTCTTGCGGCGGGTTCATCAGCCGATTATTACCAATCCCTGATTCAGTTTGTCAGTGGTGACTGGGGCAAGTATGGCCAGATGTTTACAACCCTTCAGGGACAATGGTTCTGGAAAATATTTCTGGCAATCATAACAATTGTTCCCGGGGTGTTTCTTCTTCACTATCTGATTATAGGTGCGAAGCACTTTGATCATGGTGGTGAACAAATACTGTTTTTTCCATTGTTTATCAGGTTAGTACATCTGATGGCCGCTGTGAGTATGTCCGTCCTTGTTGTTACTGGTCTCATGGAGGTTCTAGGCACCTACCTTGGTGGCGGAGCTCTGGTGCGGACTGCACGGTCAGTTCATCTTATCGCAGCCATGGCTTTCGTTGTTCCATGTGTATTGATGCTGCTTGTGTGGGTTAAGGATATGCTGCCCAGGCTGTATGACATCAAATGGATGTTCATAGTCGGTGGTTATTTGAGCAAAGAGAAAAAACCTGTTCCAGCTGGGAAGTTTAATGCCGGTCAAAAAATGTATTTCTGGTTTGTGACTTTTGGCGGAATCGTTATGGCCTACAGCGGCTATCTCATTTGGGAAATGAATCCCGCAGCACTGGATCAGGTGCGTATTTTTACCATGATTCATAATGTGCTGGGTATGGGAATAGTTGCTTTCTATCTGACCCATGTGTATATGTCAGTTTTTGCCATTGCAGGCTCACTAGAAAGTATCAAGACAGGTTATAAGCCAAAAGCGGAAGTTGATATTCTTCATAGTCTTTACAAGTATTAGTCTGAAAATATTCGCGTAGCGAACAGTTGGAAAAAGAGCGGGTGACCTTATGGTCCTCGCTTTTTTTTTTAAGAACCAACGACCTATGAATCAATAATGTTTTGAATGCCAGGAAGGTTAAGAGCCACGTAGTATTAACCTGTTCCTTGTGGTACTATCGCTGACTGGGCACAGTTAGCGTTATACGAAGGTGTTGCCTCGAATATTTTACGGGTCTGTTGTCTCAATAACGTGGGGATATATTCCAGAAGGGATACGATGTTTCTCGATTGCAAAAAGGTTTCATTCAACTACCCCGGGAGTTCTACGCCTGTTTTTCACGACGTGTCTTTTCACCTCGAAAATCCTGGTTTTCATTCGTTGTTTGGGCCGTCAGGAGTTGGAAAAACATCTTTTGCTAAAACAATCTCCGGCCAGATAACTGACTTTCAGGGAGAGGTCCAGGCTGGAGGAGGCCCGGTGCTGTACTCATATAACCTGGAAAGGCTACCCGGCTGGTCGTCGATTGGGGTACACCTGGACAAGATTACCCCAGAGGCCAGAAAAAAACTGCAGCATGAACTGGTCGAGGTTTTTGGTCTCAGTCCCTATATGGGAATGCGTTTTTCACAACTCTCTTTAGGGCAGAAGAACAGAATTAATCTTCTTCGTTATCTGCTTCAGGATTTCGGTACTCTGATCATGGATGAAAGCCTGGCCAATGTAGACGAACCAACCAGAGAAACGATTATTCTTAAAATGAAAGAGATATTTACGGATGTCTGTTTCCTCTATATTTCACATAACGTCGTGGAGGTCGCAAAGTTCTGTGATAAAATTCTTGTATTCAGAGGATCGCATACATTACCTCAGACCACAGTGGTTAACGGCTGCAATCATATTAATGATATTCCGCTTTCCTCTGTAGATGTTGACCGGAGTATGCTGGAGATTATGAATGCTTTATAGACGGGTATACCAGTTTTTAATTGTCTATTGCCTGGGGCTGGGTCTATTGCTGTTGCTTAAATATACACTGAACCTCTCTGATTATGTCGTGCCAGGTATCGGCGACATCTGGGAGACAGGTATTGAAGTGTTTCCTCGATATTTCGGAGATGTCGCTGATACCCTGACTGTTGCTGTAATTGGGCAGATTATTTCCATCTGCATGGCAGGTATTGTTGGTGTCCTGGGACGAAAATCAACGTGGCTCGGTTCGTTTATAAAAGTAGCAGCCTACAACGTGCAGGCCTATCCCATTGTTGCAATAGCGCCCATCATTTTTATCCTTTTAGGAGATGGCTTTATAACACGGCTCATAATTGCTGCCATGATCTGCTATTTCCCCCTGCTTTTATCGGTAGTTGGTATTATGGGTGAACCGATTAGTGAGATAGAACATTTCTATCGATCTACAGGAAGGATGCGATGGCAGCTAGAAATTAAAATCAGAGCATTCGAGAACCTGAATAAACTCACGACAGTAATTGCCGGAAGCGCAACTTTGGCCATGGCGGGAGCCATTGTTGCTGAATTTCTGGCAGCCAGTGCCGGCATTGGTTACAGTATCCGTATTGCTTTGTATCAAAGTGATCTTTCAAAAATCCTGGTGGCCCTTTTTCTGATTGGTATCACTCTTTCTGTTTATCAGGGATTACTGGAGTTGAGTGGCAGGTTTGCAAATCTCAAATGGGTGGGGGAAAATATTTAACCTAACACCGGTGTTGGTATGGGTGCAACATATCGTCTTGCAAAGACAAATCTATTGTTCTCTACTTTGCGTGTGCAAGATTGAGGTTTAAAACGATTATCCAGGGAGTAGAAGGAGAGAATGATGCGCTTACTTAGTCGATATTTTACCGGATATTCAGCGGTTATATTATTCCTTACAGGAATCCTTTGTGCAATATTTTCTGCTGCCGTCGCCGGGGAAGTGACTATCAATTACCGGCTTAAATGGCTCGTCAATGCCAGTGTTGCTGGAGATATTTATGCCATCGAGTACGATTTCTTTGACAAGGTGGGACTGAATGTCACTGTTAAGCCTGGCGGCCCTGAGCGTGATGCTATTCGAGAACTTGAACTCGGAACTGCCCAGTTTGGTGTAGCCTCTGCAGATCAAGTGATTCGTGCTGTAGAGAAAGGAGCTTCCGTGGTTGTTGTGGCTCAACTGTTCCACACAAACCCTTTACAGTGGATTTACAGGGCAGATGGTCTGGAAGTTTCATCCATTGGTGATCTGAGAGGGAAGCATGTAGGCGTCACGTACGGAGGGAACGATGAAACGATTATGAAAGCTCTGCTTGCCAAAAGCGGTATCAAAGAGTCAGAAGTATCGATAACGAGTGTTCGATATGACTACACACCTTTTCTGAGGAAGCAAGTGGACATTTGGCCCGTCTATCAGAACACACAAGGTGTGTACCTTGGAAATAAACTTGCGGAGGCAGGTGAACGTACAGGGTTTTTAAACCCCTCTGATTTTGGAGTCCGCTTTGTCGCAAACTCTGTTGTGACTTCAGAGAAAATGTTACAGGAACATCCGGAGGTGGTGGAGAAGTTTGTTACAGCTCTTCTGGCAGCATGGGAGGCTGCCCTTCGTCCTGAGAACCTGGCCAAGAGCATTGAAGCTATAGCAAAACATGATAAAGATAGCAGTGCTGAGACTATTCAACAGCAGGTCGAAGCTACTCGTATAATGGTCAAGCCGACTGATGAGTATCCCATAGGAAAAATCGATACGAAGGCATGGATAGAGACCGAAAAAATAATGCTAGACCAGTACCTCATAAAAAGTCCCGTCAACATTGAGCAACGTTTGAAGCCATTACCCTAGTAATTACTTCAGTATGTAAATAATATAAAGACCTGCTTCAGCGCTCGCTGAGCCGAAGCAACTATTACTCATTCCCTGGTTCTTTTATTTAGAGGAACCTGGGCAAAAGCAGTTTAATCAGCTATTACGAAAATAGAATGTCATCAATTGTAACCTTTATCGGCTGGCATGACAGTGGAAAGACAACGTTGACGACTCAGGTTGTCTCTGAACTCAAATTACTCGGGCATCGCGTAGCTGTGATCAAATCGAGCAACGACTGCGGGATAGAGTTTGATACTCCTGGAACCGATACCTATAGGCACAAAAAGGCCGGTGCGGATAGTGTTATGCTCGTTGCACCGGACCAGGTAGTACTTCAGACTGGAAACAGCAATATTTCGCTCCGGACCCTTGCTCACAGGTATTTCCCCGATGTCGATATAGTTATTGGAGAGGGGTTCAAAAATTCAAGGAAGATCCCAAAGATAGAGGTGTTTAGAAACCTTGAACAAAAGCTTCGCGATGAAGTACACGGCGTTATTGCTGTGGCAACCGACCTTGAAGGGGTGGCAGGTGACTATGTCTTTCGCCTGAATGAGGCGCGAGAGATAGCCTTATTCATTGAGAAGAGATTTCTCCACAGGAAGGGCGGTTCTGAAGTGGCAGCTTTACTCGTTAATGGAAATAAGGTGCCTATTAAAGACTTTATTCAGGAGTCCCTGGCTGGGACTGTGCACGGTTTTGTTAAAACCCTTAAACTTCACAATGAAATTGATGAAATAGAGTTACGAATTAAAATTGATCGTTCAGAAAAATAAGATACTTATCCCGACTTAAATACTGTTTACCGGTGTTAGAGTCCTCGAGCCCATTCTGGTCGCAACGGAATGTCCCCGGAGAGAGCGCGGTCAAGGGTTTCCAGCACTGCAGCTTTGTCCCGGGGAAAACGAGCGTCTATGGACAGGTAATTACTGGCGTGGACTGAGCGGAATGATCCCCTGGAAAGCTCTGTATGTGCTACCAGTTCTCGTAATTCAGCGATCATCTGCATTGAGTCAGGTGTGATAAATTCACCTCTTTCGACAGCGTGGCCCAGAGGAGTGTCCGGCAGGGGGATGAGGCTGAGGGCGCTGACCGCTTCAGGATTAATTGCTGTAAGTGCTTTTCCAGTTTCTCTTGCGTGTTCCAAACTTAATTTGACCTGGCCCAGCCCCAGAAGAACTATCGTAATGAGCTTGATACCTGATTTTCGCAATCGCTGACAATGCGTAATAAGTTCATCAGGAGTACCACCTTTTCTAATGTCCTTTCTTACCTGCGGATGACCCGATTCAAGTCCGAGAAAAACGGCCTTAAGGCCGAGTTTGTATAAACGCTTAAGCTCATCATCTGTTTTAAGCCTGATGGATTTCAGGTTGGCGTAGCAGGTTGTTCGCTTAACCCACGGAAGTTTTTCGTTGACTTGGCCCAGAAGCCATTCCCAGTTCTGCATAGGCATGACAAAGGCATCTCCGTCCATCACAAACACCCTGTTCTGATGTTGACAGTAGCGACTGGCAAAAGCAAGGTCGTTTTCGAGATGTTTTCGGTCTTTTATCGAAAATTTCTTGTCTTGATATGCCCCGCAAAAGGTGCATTTCGAGTGAGAACATCCCAGGGTTGCCTGTAGAAGAATCGCATCGTGTTCACTGGGGGGGCGAATGCAGTTTCCAACATGATGGAAACCATTTGGAATGGTTGTAGGGGACATATCAATTGTTACCTATTCTCTTCAAGTTGGGAATGTTGCACCGCTGCCTTTCGTTACAGGCTGGGCAGCGAGCTGATCTTCCTCCAGGGAGGCCAGAGCCGCAGCACCAGCGGCATTTTTAATGTGCTCGGCCTGTGAAGATGTCACCTGGGGTTTTTCTTCGTTGTTGCCAAGTCCCGGGACATCGATGATAACCTTTTTGTGGGCATACTCAATACCATTTTTCTTCAGGGATTCGGTTATTCTTTTGAATGCTTCACGACGGATAACAAAGTGGGTCCCTGGTTGAGCGGTAAACTTTACCCTGATGGTCATCACCGAGTTGGTAATCTCGCGTACGCCCTGGGATTTAACCGGTCGGATAAAATCCTTGCCGATTTCTTCATCATCGAGCATGGCAATACCGACTTTTTTAATTATTTTACGTATCTTATCGATATCAGCATCATAAGGGAAGTCGAGGTTGAATTTGACGATCATGCCACCCCGCATGAAATTTGTGATTGCCCCAAGCTCACTGTGAGGAACTATTTGCAGCATTCCCCGGTGATGACGAAGCATGACATTTCTGAGTGTTATTGATTCCACTGTTCCGGAAACTGTCCCGGCGGTCAGGTACTCTCCTACGCGGAAGGCATCATCAAGTAGATAAAAAAAGCCTGAGAACATATCAGAAACGAGCTTTTGAGCTCCAAAGCCTACAGCAAGACCAACAACCCCTGCACCAGCCAGCAGGGGGCCAATATCAACACCCGTTGATGACAGAATAGTCAGGGTTACCATGACCAGCAGGACAGAGGCGATAAATTTTCTAACCATGGGCAGCAAGGTATAGGATCGTCCTCTGGCTGTGGCGGCTCCCCATTCATTGTCCTCCTCGTTCTCATCAACCTCCGGTGTAGATTCATCGATCTTTTTCTCTATCCAGCTACTGATAAATCGCCAGAAAATAAGGGCCAGGGTCATGATAACGATACTGTCAAGGAGGACTGCGGCCAAATCAGAAACAAAAGGAATCTCGATATTCCAAAGACTGGCAATCCATACAATAATGGCAAAGACGAGGCAGAGGCGGGCAAAACTCTGCATGTTCTGGTAATGCTCGCTGCCTTTTTGGCGAGCCAGAAGGACATCGTCATCTACTAGCTCTGCATCATCATAGGATGTCTGGTGGATTTTAAGGGTACTCATGGCATAAAGTACAATCCACTGAATGATGTTATCTGCAATTACCCAGAAAGGGACAACGAAAAAGCTTAATAGGAACGCGCCTTTTGTTGCTCTTTCAGGATCGGCGATGTCGGAAATCAGGAGTACCCATAAAAGAATTAAATAGAGGATTGCAAGAATATGCCAGACGGATGCGAGTTGTTGTCGTCCCCAGCTCTTGTCCACTTCATCTGCGTCTCCTCCTTGAATTAAAAGCTGTTTTACTCTGTTCTTGTGAAACAGAATTATGGCGGCTGTAATGAGCAGAAGCAGAGTAGCTAGAAGTAATTGCAGCAATAATACAGTCTGGACTGCAGTGCCAAGTTTGAAAATAACGATAGTCAGCATCAGCACTGAAATGATGTAAGCCATGGCAAAGAGAAAAAGGCGATGCAGAGTTTTGGAGCCATTGCAGCTTATCGGAATAATACGGAAATAAATCACTCCGGGAGACAGAAGGATGTGAGATAGAATAGAGGTTGTTCTGACTATGGCTATAGTAATGAGTGAAGCAAGAAAAACTAAACGGGCAACGGATGAGTTGCTTTGGTCAAAGAGAAAGAATATCGCGTATGAAGCACCAAAGAAGACGAAAAGACCTATTATATCAGGGAGTACATTTGTTGTACTGGCTTTGAGACGATCTGTCTGGCTCAAGTTTTCGACGTTGCTGTTGTCAAGACGAAAATAATTGGCCAGTACCTTTCGCTTGACTATTTGTTCAATGCACAGCCCGAGTGAAATGAAAAGTAGAATCCAGAGAAAGATAACAAGTGCCCCCTGGAAGGTTCTGAAAGGGCACAAGGTTAGGAAGGTTTTTTGCAGATCCGGTAGCAGATTGGGAATTCCGGTCCAAAGACTTCTGAGTTCCTTTTCAGATTGAGTCGATCTGTCCTCAAAACGTGTTAATATTTCTGCCAAAGCCTCAGCGGGACCAGCGATGTCAGATTCGGAAGTGAGAACGTTTTCTCCCGAGGCGGCGTCTTTCTGCAACTCTTTAATGAGAAGTTGACGAACGTCTTCATCGCTCAATCCCGAGAGCATGGTGTGGACAGATTCTGTGGAATCTGTATTTGCAGCCAGAGCTCCTGTTGCAACAAAAAATGAGAGAAGCAAGATGGGCAGCAGCCATACGGAACGAAACACGTTTGGATGGATCATGGTTTTAGTACCTTACTCCGTAAAAGCTGTAACAAAAAACAAGAAAATACGGATTCGGATTCGGATTTATATTAAACGGTTGTAAGCACTCACAAGGTACTTACTTACCGTTTACCGGTGTTAGGTAAATTGCGTTGGTGTGTACAGCCAAGTCTATTTAAAATCGCGTTTCAAAATATGGTTTTAGAACTTCCGGCAGCTCAATTGTTCCATCTTCCTGCTGATAGTTTTCAAGAATTGCAAGAAGTGTCCTGCCTACTGCCAGGCCTGAGCCGTTCAGAGTGTGGACCAGCTTGCTTTTTTTCTGCCCATCTGGACGGTATCGTATACCTCCCCGGCGGGCCTGGAAGTCGAGAAAGTTCGAACAGGAAGAAATTTCTCTGTAGGTATCCTGGCTCGGCAGCCAGACTTCAATGTCATATGTTTTACTGGAAGAAAAACCGAGGTCACCTGTACATAGGTTGACTACACGGTAATGTAGTCCAAGCATTTGAAGAATGGTCTCAGCCTCTTCAAGCAGATTTTCGAGTTCGTCAGCTGATGTTTCAGGTGTGCAGAATTTGACCAGTTCGACTTTGTCAAACTGGTGCTGCCTGATCAATCCTCTTGTATCTCTGCCGTGACTTCCGGCTTCTGACCTGAAGCATGGGGTGTATGCAGTGTACTTTACCGGGAGGTCTTTTCCATTCAGGGTCTCATCCCGGTGGATATTGGTCACAGGAACTTCAGCAGTGGGGATCAGGTACAAATCCCAGTCTTGGATTTTAAAAAGGTCCTCTTCAAATTTTGGCAGCTGACCGGTGGATGTCATCGAAGGGGTATTAACAAGAAACGGTGGAAGAACTTCAGTGTAACCGTGTTTCTGGGTATGGACGTCGAGCATGAAGTTTGTCAGAGCTCGTTCGAGTTTACTGGCAAAACCTTTAAGCAGGGCAAATCTGGCACCTGAAATTTTCGTTGCGGTTTCAAAATCTATAATGTCCAGGTTTTTACCAAGTACCCAGTGTGCTTTTGGTGTGAATGAAAACGTGGGTTTCGCCCCCCATTTTTTGATTTCGATATTGTTCTCTTCGTCCTGCCCTACGGGAACACTGTCATCACAGAGATTGGGGATAGCCATAACGATATTATGCAGTGTTTGCTCAACACCACTCAGATCCTGATCCATTTCTTTGATGCGTTGGCTGGTATCACGCATTTCGATGATTAGTGGTTCTGCACTTTTCTGCTCTTCGTCAGAACCTCGTTTAAGCACTGCTATCTGGCTTGAGACGGTATTTCGCTTATTCTTCAGTCCCTCAACTTCAGAAAGAAGAGCGAGCCTTTTCCTGTCTGTTGCTGCAAACTCGTCAAGTAGTGTTGGCTCCATACCTCTGCGGGCACTTTTTTCTTTTACAAAGTCTATGTTTTCTCGTATAAATCGTAGCTCTAGCATAGTCGTGTCAGTGGTTGTTAAGAGTGGTTAGAAAACTGGAAGAAGCTATTGTTTATCACGGCTTGATGGAGAAATCAACCTCTATCAAATTGCATTTTTCCCAGCCTTCTGATAGGTTGTCGTCCTGGTCATCTATGGATTTGATGAAATGGTTTACCGGTGTTAGAGTACGGCTCACTACAATACACTATGAATACACTATGAATACACTATGGCTGCACATAACAAGCTCATTGGATTTATCCTCGAATTACAAAGGTCGATTCGTACTTTAGGGCTGGCGCTCTGTCTTACGACCCTGCTGGTTTTCCTGCTTTCACCTCAGTTGCTTCAGATTGCGCAGGCACACCTGGCGGAAAAACTCTATTTTTTTTCTGTTTCTGGACCTTTTCTGGCACATGTGAAATTGTCGCTTTTTGCAGCCGTTTATGTGCTGATGCCATGGTTTATGATAGTGTTCTGGCGAGCCATAGGGAAACCTTTTGGCGTTCCGTCTAATCAATTGTTTTTCTTTATCTTATTTACATGTTTGCTCTTTTATGCAGGAACGCTGTTTTGTTATTTTGTAACGTTACCCCTTGGGATTGACTTTTTATTGGGTTATTCTTCTGAAGAATTAAAGCCGGTTATTTCAGTGGGGCGGTTTGCAAACTTTGTCACAATTTTCATACTCGCCTTTGGTATGGTTTTTGAATTGCCACTGTATATGGTTTTTTTTGCGAAAGTCGGAGTCTTTAAACGACAGTTTTATGAAAAAAACAGAAAATATGCGGTGTTGCTGATAGCCATTCTCGCTGCAGTGATAACCCCTACGCCTGATGTCATCAACCTGAGCCTGATGGCCGTACCGTTGTACATGCTGTATGAATCAGGTATCCTTATTTTACGACTATTGAAGATGGGAAAATAAGGAGTGATATGCATGTTTGCGATGCAGGGGCGAGCTGGCGGACACGACTGTCAGCAGTGAAAAGACTGCGCCTGACTCAAAATAAGGAGTAGTGTTAGGTGGACGCTATCAGAACTCAGTCAGTTCAAACCCATGGTCACGAAGGAGTGCTGCAGTTATACCGATTGTACCATGTACTGCGCAAGAGGGACTTCTTGCTTTCAACCAGACCCCTTTAGTTGGTTGGGATTGAGCTATGTTGAGGACCTGTTTAGCCCCCTTGATGAAGGCTGACGTGACATCTGCTCCTGACTGAGTGATTACACGTGCATTGCCTGCAAGGACATCCCTGCCATCGCCGCCAACTATGTCTGCAGCCTCTCTTGGAGTTGGTAGCCCTCCTAACTGTTCGGGGCAGACGGGGATCCATACGGCGTCCTGCAGCTTGTCGAGACACTCAGAACGTTCTTTTGTCTGGCCGTCGTATCTGGTACAAAGCCCTGCCAGACAGCTGCTGACTAAATAGATTGTGACCCTTTTATCTCTATTCATAGTTCCTCTAAGAAGAGCATGTTGTTTATGAAGCACAGGTCAAAACAGAAACTTTCCCCTGTTCAGGAAAAAAAAACATTACGAATGGTTGTGGTTCTCATTGTCGTCGCATTGTTATGGGTTCTTTTTTCGCCCAGAGCCGGTGTGTTCGCTTTATTGAAAAGTCGTTCCGAGTTAAAGAACCTTCAACAGCAGACAATAGCTCTCGAAGAGGAAAACGTTCGGCTACAGAAAGAAATCGATCGTTTGCAAAATGATTCCGAATATCTTGAAGAGATAGCCAGGAAAAATTACGGTTTGGTCAGGAAGAATGAGTTGATTTACGATTTTTCCCCAAAAAAGCAGGCTTCAAAATAATAACTGTTTTAGGTTCACCCGGAACCTGTTGTTACGAAGCTCAAGAAAAGCCGCCGCTTTTGCCGCACCCTGATTGTTTACAGTCTGGCACAGCTGATATGCTTGTGCCGAGTTTAAAACTGCCGGCAGAAAGCAATTTTGTAAGATCCACGCTGCCACATTTGTCACAGGGAATGGCTTTTCCATCCGAAACCGATGTCGTAAGGATTTCAAACTGATTGTCGCAATTGTTGCATTTGTATTCGTAGATGGGCATCGTGTGCCTCCTGTCAAACTTCGCTTATTGGACCGTAGACTGCACACGAAGTGTGCAGTCTAATACAGGATCCTGGTTTTTGTGACCATGCATTGATAGTAATATAAACGCCTCATTCTTCAAAGTGTCCCTTATGTCATAAGGTTTGTAAAGATATCGCATTTTTTACAAATGGAAAGCTTTTCCTTCTGGCTGGCATCGGGCGCGCAGTCGCAAAGAGTCCCACATAAGAACCAGCAGAGGTGACCACTTTGAAATTCCCAGGCAGGGCACTGATCTTTAATGGTGCAAAGTTTCTTTTCCCAGCAGGGAGTGAGCGAATCTTTTCTTCCCCGTTGGTTGATGAGAAGGAAATAAATTTGTCGTTCAATATGGGTTGGGATTGTTCTCCATCCTTGTTCGTAACTATGAATCGTTTTGAGTGACATCCCAAGGAGTTCGGCCAGCTTTTTCTGTGTTTTGCCTAGCTTTTTTCTGGAAAGGCTGAATTCTTCTTTAGTCAAGAGTAGTTGCCTCGTTTTGAAAAATTATTGTTTGCAAAAATAACAGTACAGGTACCATTGGTGAATGATAACCATGTCTCTATAAATAACAGATTTAGAAGGAAATGGCTGTGGTTTTTCCCGGAATGTGTGCAAAAAACAGTATGGATGTTCTAAGGAAGAGGTATTATAATGCGCACGGATTTGTTACGTGAAAAAAGTCTGCTCTCGTTGTCTGTTAACAGCAACGATACTACAATGGTGATCTTATGAATAAATATTGTCTGCCACACTATCCTGCTACTTTGCTTTGCCTGTTGTTGTTATTGTCTCTTGCAGCATGTAAGAATTTTATAACACCGGAGCTTGGAGCCATTGCCAGGAAAGAGGCTCGTTTCTCAATGGATGATGGTACGATAAGCAAGGGTCTGCTGAAAACCAAGCAGCTGCAATTGGGTTATGATCTCACCAGTTCAGATGGAGGTTTTACCATAACCGGTACAATGACTCTGGACCCACGCGTATATAGTTCGTTCCCCATAATAAGGAGGTTTTTTCTCAAAATGAATTTTTTGGATGGGGAAGGACGGGTTCTTGGCACGAGCGATATTACACCCGTATTTAATACCTCAAGTTATATCTCTGATACCATGGAGGTGAGACGCTCAGGGCCACGTCCTCCAGGAAGTACTGCCGTTGCATTTAACTATTTTGGGAATTTTTCTAGTGAGTCACAAGGTGTAAAAGGTGATGATTGGGAAATATTCTATTTCCCCTTTGACTAATGAGGCTGAAAAAACACCTGGACCTCAAGGGAAACTTCACCTGTGGATGACATGGAGAAAGCAGATAAAAACAGAGTTGACTTCCTGCATCAGCTACGATCAGTCCTGGCATATCACAAAGAGATTGGTATTGAAAGTTATCCCAGGGGTGATGATGTCTGCTCCTTCCTTGATCTTGAAGTATGCCCCAGGAGCGCAGTCCCTGCATACGGTGCGGCTCCAAGTCTAGTGAATCCTGTGGCGGTAGCTGCTCCAAGGAAAAGCTTCGTAACTCTTTCGGATATATCAGCAGAGGTTGCCCAGTGTCATGCATGTGAGCTACATAAAAAAAGAATTTATCCCGTTGCCGGAAGTGGGGAAGAGTCTGTGCGTTTGATGATTATCGGAGATTGGCTCGCTCAGGGTGAAGAAGCATTGCCGCCTGGTCAGATCTTTGGGGTGAATCAGGAGCGGATGCTGAGCAGGATGATGGCCGCAATTAATCTGCCGCAGAAAGAGGTTTTTATAACCAATGTGATCAAATGTGCGATTCCTGAGTCGTGTCAACCCCAGGCAAATCATGTTTTGAGCTGCTCATCTTTTTTACGACGCCAGATAACTGTTCTGAATCCGGGGATGATATGCACTATGGGGATGATCGCTGCGAGAGCTGTTCTTGGCAGACCTCACTCTCTATCACAGCTACGGGGCAGGTTCCATGACTATGTGGTGGATAAAGAGCACTCTATACCTGTGCTGACCACCTATCACCCGACTTACCTGCTGCGAAACCCGGAGATGAAGGGTGCAACCTGGACAGATTTGCAGACTCTGGCGAAAAGAATGGGTCTGCAGCCTGTTGCTACATGAGGGCATTTGTTCTATCGCATTTGCACGAGACCCCGGCGTCCAAGCTCACGAAAGAAAGCGGTCACCGACAGTTCTGATTCCTGCAGCGATATCCCTGTGTCTGCCGCAAAACGTTGTATGATACTCTTGACGTTGTGTTCTCCATCTATGATTTCCCAGACTACACTGCCCATTTTGTCCAACTGGAGCTTTTTGGTAAGGTTTGGTTGAGGCTTTTTCTGAAATCGTTCAACAAGCTGGAGGAAGAAAGGGCGTATGTTTAATGGGTATTCAAGAAGTATGTCCCCGTTTTCAAGAACCTCCCACCTGACGGCGGGGGATTTCTGGGGGATACAGGCCAGAGACTCTGTCCTCGTCAAGACTTGAGGTTGAGGCGTGGGTTTCCTGGTTTTAAATAATTTCATATCGTTTGCAAATTAACTGTGCGGTTTCCTGATGGAGTGGGCGGGTTGAGTTGAGCACTACAGCCAACAGGCGGTCGCTTTTCAGGTCGTGCCATATCTTTGCCCATACAAATGGTTTTTCGCGTCGCAGTCGCAGTTTAATCTGCTGGGGGATGGAGGGAGTCCTGAAGGATTCGAGGACGCAATTGTCCTCAGATTCCTTTGTTGTTAATTCAGATACTCCTGAAAGAATAATGAGGATCTGTTTCAGAGACTGTTGACTGAGGCGAGTGGAAGCTGGGCCAAGCTTGCATATGTGCAGGGTGGTGTAGGGTGCTGAAAATGATAAACGGGTCAAACCGGCCGCGAATGTGAAATCGGTGAGTAGATAGGACGAGGGAGTGACTAAGGTAAAGTCCTGGATAGACCATAGCACATCCGCATTGCTTTCATTGTGACAACGAAAACTACATAAACAGAGTGCGGCCTGAAGCTCCTGGAGCCGTACCCGAGTAAAAAGATGAAAGAAAACGAGACTGTTGCAACTACGGCATCTGCAAATACCACCATCCAAAGTTTTACTACCACCCTGGCTGTAAGCTGTCCACTCATACTGTAAGTCTAATTGCTGCCAATGTTCAGTGAGTTTTTTTCGACACCTTTCTGCGCTTGAATCTTTAAAAAATTTCTGAAGGACAGCCTGGTATTGTTTGGTAGGGTTGTTCCCTTTTTCCCAGCGTATTTCTATAAGCGGTTCAAAGTCATGCTCAAAAATGAGGTGAGAATGACCTGAAATACGGACCTCCCAGCTTTCTGGAACTTGAATTTTTGAGCCATTCCAGGCAATAATACGAGTTTTGACATGATGTTCTCTTTTCATTGAACTACCGTACTACATTTTCACTCTCTTTTTCTCCTGATTCTTGAATGAAAATAGAGAGAAATTTGAAATCCTTAAAAACAGGTGGGGGATGAGGTGTGACTCCTGGAGCGTCTCTACTGATTTATTGCTTGCGTTATCAATGATGTGAAAATGCGAGGGCCGGGTAATAGGCAGTCCTAGGAGCAATTGGGTGAGCATTCAGTTGCTGTTTCTCAGAGGTTCTTCCACCCGTGGTGCCTGAGATTCATATATTGCCGATTTTTTTTCTGCACTATATTTAAAAAGAATGAACCCACCAATAATGACGACAATAGACTGGATAACCGCAGCAGCAACGATATATTTTTTATATGGACCTAAATGTTTCATGATGACTAAATTTGGGTGAAATTCTCGATTGGGAATATGTATTATATCTCAGTCTACCTTGTGGTTAACAAAATGGCAAGTTACCCAATGTTCCATATTACTCAGTGTACGACTGGAGGGCACTCTTCCTACGAAACTGAACCTTGTGGACACGATTTAGTATTAAAATTGATTTTTTTCAGACTTATTACCCCTACAGCTCCGCCGGTGAAAAAATATTACTGGGTACTCACTATATGATAGCCCCCCTGTGTCATAATCAGGTCATAGAAGGAAACATAGATACTTTTGATCACATATTGACGAGGAACGTCAGGAGGGAAAAGAAATGCTGTCTCATTCCAGATTAAACGAAGGGAAAAGATGTTTTGCACGTAGTTACACCACGAACCCAACTGGCAGGAAGCGAATAAAAAAATGGAAGTGTACGTTGCCTGAAACCCTGATTGGCAATTATCTGATCGTTCCGTTAATTTCTGTTAAAATGCTGAAACATGAAGAATATTTGATGAACAGTTGCTGCAGGGAATACGCCGATGATTGTGTCGACCAGAAGTATTCAATCTTTTCAATTCGCAGCAGGTCAGGAGAACGCCTGGCGACTCTAGGGCTTGTCTACGATGAGGATTACTGGCGATTCGACCAGTGTCTTGGGCCAGCCAATAAAGAGGTGATGGAGGAGTTAAGCTGCCATCTTGACGAAAACGGCGTGCTGCACACAGATGTTTTTGCAACAGAGTTGTACTATGTCGCACATGAAGTCGGGCGATTGATGAATTCATCTGCAAATACACAATGATGCTACATCAGGCGGTGCCGGATTCAGGGCTTTGGAGTTATGGTAGTCGTCAGTTAGCTCGAAATTCTCATCAGTTCAGGCGGCGTCAAGTTAAAAGTTTTTGGCAGTAAACTATAATTGGTTATGTTCGCTGCCAAAATGTAAATCGGAGTTTTGCCTCAACAGGACCGAAAATCAAACAGCTACTAACCTGCGGTTAACTTGACACAATGTTCATGAGAAATCCGGGTTTATCCTTTAAAAGCAGTGCAACATATGACAAGGTATGTTGCACTGCTATGCAGGGTATCGTCGTATAGATGGACCCGTTGATTTACAGTTTTTTGCCCGATATCGGCGTTATGTTATATTTATAATACCTTTGTGGCGGGTATTAATATCCGCTCCCTACGATGAGGTTGCTTTTTGTTGTTTTCACATACGTATGCTTTACTTTGCCTTTCCATTCATACTCTATCCAAGTCCCTTCTGGGCTTGCCTTGGTGAGTGCAGTATAAACTGGGAGTGCTTTTTCTTTTAGGCTCTCACCAGTTAAGCTAGGGTGGACGAGTAGATTTCCATCAGCTTCCATTATGAACGCATAAGGATCAAAGGCATCTGGTTTGAACCCACTTGCATCTTTCCCGCTCTCAATCATAGCCACTATTGAATCAACATTACTGCTGATTGCTGCCTTATCGGCTGCTAATGCACTTATTGGCATACAACAAACACCTACCAGACACAGAACTAAAATCAATCGCCTCATTATTGTCTCCTTTTTGTGGAAAACAGTAAGCTGCAAGAGAGAATTCCCCTCAACCCTTCTGCTTTCTTTGTTGGATTTGATCACAGGAATATGATGGATTTTGCTACGTTTCCTCTAATCTTGGATCGGGAAAAAAAGTTCCGAATATGTTCGCTATCACCTCCTCATAAGTAGCTTGAAAGTGCAGGTTCCAGAGATGTGGTTTTCTCAGGATACCAGTATTACGTCCATTGTTGATTGGGCCCGATTGTTGTTCTGGTGATTGTACTCAGACCCATATTTCACGTGGTTGATGAGCAGATTTTATGCCAATGGGAAAAGGCTAGATATTTCAGTGAGGTAGGGTCTGTGAGGCCGCAGGTCGTTGAAGTTAGAGTGCATTTTTTGCACCCTTGGTGGGTAAAAAATTGTTCTTTTAAACCGTTTGCATATAGTCAATTGCACAATTGAGGTGAAATTCGAGGTGAGGTACGGTATGTAGTGTGTATCAAATATAATACATGTAGCAAAAAGGGTACGAATTATGGTAAGGACGCACAAAAAACTCGAAACCAGATTACAGTTAGAGGTGTTGAACCTGATCTTTGACCATATTGACAATGGTGCTTGCGTTGTCGATCCAGATGGCTACATAACCCACTTTAATACTCCATACGGTAAGTTTCTTGGTGTAATTCCTCAGCTTCAAATCGGTAAGCATATCACTGAAGTGGTGGAAAACACGAGGATGCATGTCGTTGCCAGAACCGGGAGGGCAGAAATAAATGAAAGCCAGGCAATTAATGGCCAGAACATGGTGGTTCAACGCATACCAGTAAAAGAAAACGGCAAGGTTATAGCTGTATATGGCCAGGTTATGTTTAAAGATGTAAAAGAAGTGAGCACCCTCGCAGCAAAGCAGTCGGAACTTCAGTCCAAGGTTCGATTCTATCAAAAAGAGCTTAATTCGCTACGGTCAACTCGCTATAATTTTGAAAGTATCATCGGTATAAGCAAAGTAATTACGAATCTGGTACAAGAAGCACAAAGGGCAGCTAATACACAGTTTCCCGCACTTATTACCGGAGAGTCAGGTACGGGAAAAGAACTCTTTGCACAGGCTATCCATAATGGCAGTGCTCGGCATGCTGGACCTTTTATTCGACTGAATTGCGCAGCAATACCAAAAGATCTGCTTGAAGCAGAACTATTTGGCTATGATAAAGGGGCATTTACCGGGGCAAAAACTGCAGGGAAACCAGGGAAATTTGAGCTGGCAGATCATGGCTCAATATTTCTCGATGAGATCGGAGATCTTCCTCTAGACATGCAGCCTAAGCTTCTCAGAGTTCTTGAGGAAAAAGAGTTCGAGCGTATTGGTGGAAATAAGATAATACGAATAGATTTCAGATTAATAGCAGCAAGCAACCAAGATCTTTTGGCGATGGTTGCAGATGGACGGTTCCGTGCAGACCTTTATTACAGGTTGAATGTTGTTCCCATAGAAATCCCACCTTTGCGAGAAAGAAAAGAAGATATTCTGACTCTTGCCAACCACCTGCTGCAGCAGGTTTGTGCAGATGCGACCGGTCCGGAGATGCGCATAGATAGAAAAACAGAAAAATTACTGGAAAACCATGACTGGCCTGGCAATGTAAGGGAGTTGAGCAACGTCATTGAAAGAACCTTCGCTTCGATGGATGGTACAGTGATTCGTCCTAGCGATCTCCCCATCTACCTGCACAAGACTCAAATACCAATCGGCAAAAGTTCACTGCTAAAAGATGTTGTTACCAAGGCAGAAAGAAGTGCCATTCAAGATGCCCTGAAAATTACCGGACATAACAAGGCGCAGGCTGCTGCAATTTTGGGAATACATCGAACTCTGCTTTACAAGAAGGCAAAGAAATATTGTATTCCTCTTTCCCTCGAACGAAATACTTGAAAAATAGGCAATAATTTTTGACGTCCCTCGGGCCGCGCACCATGTCATTTGCTAGGAGCCTGTTAGAGAATGGTCTCTTGGAGTCTTCGCTTACCTGCCCAAATTCTTCGTTATTCTAAAAAAATAACGCCCGCAGATAGCGTAGACTTCGATATTGTCTATATGGCTGTGCTTATTTTTTGAAAATGCCTTGAATTTGACCAAAACTCCTATTCTCGGACAAGCTCCTAAGCTGTTGATTGGTGCCACTCTGGCATACTTTTAACAGCAACTGGCCTGATCTTTTCACAGCCCTATCTTCTGTCAGAACGAAGAAAATTATCTGTTCGAATTGCCATATTTGGCGTAAACTTTGCAATGATTATCAGGCTATATGAGCAGCCATTTGTTAAATGATTGTAAACGTGGAGAATGAGCATCTTAAAAAGGAGATAGTTTATGCTGGTTGTGAAAGGTTCTGTTGCTGTTATTACAGGCGGGAGCGGGGGTATAGGAAGGGCGTTGGCTGAATACTGGCTGAAAGAAGGTGGCAAAGTGGTTGTGGCAGATGTGCAAAAGGAAGCGTTATTAGCTGCTGAAGATGAGTTGAAAAATATAAGCCCTGCGGTAGCGACAATGGTCTGTGATGTTACAAAAGAGGCCGATAACTCTGCATTGGCTGCTTTGGCTATAGAGCGATTTGGTGCAATCAATCTGGTCGCCCCTTTTGCTGGTATTACCGGTGATGGCCTGATGATCAAAACAGATCGGGAGACGGGAAAAGTTGTAGGTAAAATGTCCTTAGAAAAGTTCCAGAAGGTGATCGATATTAATCTGACGGGAGTGTTTCTGACCGTGAGGGAGTGTGTGGAGCAGATGGTGAATTTTGAATGTAAAGGTCTGATATGTCTTGTTTCTTCAACTGGCTCTTTGGGTACCGCCGGGCAAATTAACTACTCCTCCTCTAAAGCTGCCATGTCAGTGATTCCCAAAGTATTAACCGCCGAATTTTTTCGGAGAAATATCTCAGAAAAAATCAGGTGTATGGCTGTGGCTCCTGGATATGTAGGGACACCAATGGTAAAAAACATCGACGAAAAGGTACTGGGGAAAATTAACGAACAAATTCCGATAGGCAGGCTTGTTGAGCCGGAAGAAGTGGTTTCTCTGGTGGCAGAACTATATAAAAACGAAGCTATGGCGGGAGAGACTGTATTTATCCATGGTGGCCTGCGCCTGGGTTCAAAAGGCTAATACCATGAACCTTGTGTTGTTGATGTGCTGTCCCAATGTGTCCAGGTAGGGTTCATTCCCGCTGTTTGATGGCAGTGGGCATACAGCTGACAGCTGTGTACTGCCTTAATCGTTGGCTACTGCTCCACCTTGACGAACGAGGCTCGGTGGTGCATGTAGCATCAGGTTCTTAAAAGAGCTCAGCTTCGAGGTTCATGGTTTTTTCCGAGAAGAGTCTGCTGTCCATGGTTTTCAGGTCTTTGCTGATGATGGGCTGGAAACCCATCTGGTCAAGGATATCCTTTTGAAGATCCATACCTGACGCAATCTCTATGAGTTTCATGCCATGTTGAGTTAAAGAAAACACGCATCTCTCGGTCACATACAGTATTTTCTGACTATTTTTTAATGCATATTTGCCACTGAAAGTGACATGCTCAACAGAGTCGCTTATAAATTTTTTAACCCTGCCTTCCTGGTCAATGACAAGTTTTTTGTCTTTTATGGAAGCGGTGAATCCGCCTGCAGTAAAGGTCCCGACGAAAACCACGGTTTTGGCATTCTGGCTGATGTTGATAAACCCCCCGGCCCCTGTGAGTTTGCTACCAAATTTACTGACATTGACATTACCTTCGGCATCTGTTTGTGCCATTCCTAGAAAGGCGATATCAAGTCCGCCACCATCATAAAAATCAAACTGGTAGGGTTGGTCAATTATTGCCTCGGCGTTGCTGGCTGCTCCAAAACTAAGGCCTCCTGCCGGGATTCCTCCAATGATGCCGGGTTCTGCCGTCAATACCAACTGGTCGAGCATTTCTTCTTCATTAACGACACTTGCGACCCCCTCAGGCATACCGATACCAAGGTTGACAATGTCCATCGGCCTGAGTTCTTGTGACGCCCGCCGAGCAATGACTTTTCGTGGTCCCAAAGGCATAGACGGAATTGACTGCACCGGAACCTTCATCTCACCGGAATAGGCAGGGTTGTATTGTTCGCCGAAGGTCTGCCAGTGATTTTCTGGTTTAGCCACCACAACAAAATCTACGAATATTCCAGGTATCTTTACTTGTCTGGAGTTGAGAGAACCACGTCCAGCAATACGTTCAACCTGGACAATGACTGTACCTCCGGAGTTTCTGGTGGCAATTGCTACTGCCAGTGCTTCCAGAGTTACGGCTTCTCTTTCCATGGTAATATTGCCGTCTGGGTCGGCAGTGGTGCCCCGCAAAATGGCGACATGTACCGGTATAGTTTTGTATGCCAGGTATTCGGTGCCGTCGAATTCGATCAATTCGACAATATCTTCAGTAGTTATCTTGTTGATTTTCCCGCCACCGTTTCTCGGATCGACGAAGGTACCCAGGCCGACATGGGTTATCGTCCGGGGTTTGTGAGCTCCTATGTCCCTGAACATATGTGAGATAACACCTTGTGGGAGGTTGTAGCCAACTACCTTATTCTCCACAGCAAGTTGTTGAAGTTTGGGCACCAGGCCCCAGTGCCCACCTATTACCCTGCCAATCATGCCTTCATGGCCAAGGTGATTCAGGCCACGCTCACAGCCGTCTCCCTGGCCAGCTGCATAGATTAGGGTAAGGTTCTTAGGCTCTCCGGTTTCAAG
Source organism: Desulfocapsaceae bacterium (assembly GCA_033852035.1). Taxonomy (GTDB): domain Bacteria; phylum Desulfobacterota; class Desulfobulbia; order Desulfobulbales; family Desulfocapsaceae; genus Desulforhopalus_A. Next base: position 45,196 of record JAWSVG010000038.1, read on the forward strand.
AAAATATTGTTCGAGTGCAATAGTTGTTTCTTCGGCAAAACCGATGCCGACGAAGCCGCCAGTTCCGATGGTATCTCCACTCTTTATATGAGAAACCGCTTCTCTTGCACTTACTATTTTACTCTTCTTTCTGCAATGCGCAGATACAGTCATAGTGTCACCTGACCCCGATAAACGGGAAATAAGTCGGGATTAGTGCCTTGTAAATTATAAGGCACTTAAAATTCGTTTGCGTATTTCAAACCACCTGGTGTGCCGTTAACAATTGAGACTCCTTCATGCCGGCCAGGCACGAAATGCAAACCTCATGCCACACAGAACCAGTAAGCCAAGGAAAGCCAGTCGATAGGTACGGACTCTTCACGTTTTGACAGGAAATGGTTGTGAGTTTCTGTGTGCTTTTTAGAGTTGAGGCCATCAAGTCGAGGTGTGACGGAAAAAAAGTGTAGCAAATGTGATACATAAGTGTGAGGGGGGATGCGAAGAAAAAAGCACTGGTACTTCAGCTCCTGTCACCCATATACAAAGTCTTATTTTTAGGAATGGATACGATAACAGCATGTTAGGTTATTGGATTCCGATTGTTACTTCTGGTTAATCTAGCCTGAAGAAGAGTAATTTGAGTTGTCTGGTTTTTCAGACGAGCTGTCTGGTTATTATAAATAATATTGTTATATAGCTATGTTACTTGGCTTAATCACAGCTTGGTATAGAGGCCTTTTGTTGTAATTAGTGACAGTGCTGTATATATCTGTCCTTTTTTTCAGACGATGAGGAGGCGGGTGGGTAGGAGACTTGTGATGGATTCTTCTATTATACTGTAATTACAGTATATAATTTGTTATAGCCTTCGTTGGCATGCTAGTTGCTTTGCGAAAAATGAGTAAACTAATACGCAGTCCTGAGTGCTCTGCGTAACCGGCGTCTATAAAGGGCGCGCAAAACTAAGCATATCAATGGAGGAGATTATGAAGAAAGCTTTTATTCTCACAATGACTGCCGCATTGGCCCTGACCATCGGTCTTGGGCAGGCTACTGCTGCCAAAAGAGAGAAGTTTGGTAGTGATGAGCGGAGTGCGGTGGCCAAGCGTGTAAAATTTAAGCCATCCACAGAGAAGATCCGCTGGAAGATGGTCATGCCATGGTCAAAAGGTTTATTGTTCTATGATGTTGCAGCTCACTTTGCAGATAGTGTACGCCTGGCATCAGCAGGTAGGCTGGATATCAAGCCTTTTTCTGCCGGTGAACTTGTTCCTGCTATGCAGAGTTTTGATGCAGTAGCCAAAGGATCTGCACAGGTTGGGCATGACTGGCCTGGATACTGGAAAGGTAAGAATGAGGCATTTGTTGCTTTTGCTTCTGTTCCTTTTGGTCTTGATGCTGAAGGGTACAATATCTGGCTCCAGGAAAAAGGTGGCCTTGAGCAGATGCAGGATCTCTACGGACAGTTTGGCCTGTATGCACTTCCCGGTGGACAACTCGGTCAGGAGATGGGACTCTTCTCCAATATACGCGCCACCAAAATGGAAGACTTCAAAGGCATGCGTCTACGTACTCCGGGATGGTTCATGGATATCATGAATAATCTTGGTGCTTCTGTTTCGCCGCTGCCTGGTGGTGAAGTGTATCTCGCACTTGAGCGTGGCGTAATCGATGCGGCTGAATTCTCCTCACCAGCCATCAATTATCCAATGGGTTTTGACGAGATTACCAAGTATGCAATTCAACCTGGTGTACATCAACCAGGTATTCAATGTGCACTGTTTTTCAACCAGAAAGCGTGGGAAGAACTTCCTGAAGACCTCAAATGGATCGTGAAAATTGCTGCAGCTGAGACCCAGGCCTGGAGTTACAACTGGATTAACTCTCTGAATGCTAAGGCAATCAACAAATTCAAAGAGAAAGTTGAGCTCGTTAAAATGGACAAGGAGACTCTTATTGAGTTCCGTAAGACTACCAAGACCTACCTCGACTCTGTTAAAGAAAAGCACCCGGATGTCAAAAAAGCACTGGATAGCCAGGAAGCCTTTATTGAGGAATACTCCGTGTGGAGAGAAGCTCGCAGTGGCGCAACTCCATGGCCATATGAGACCTACATCTCAGGTCAGATCACTGAGTAAATTTTAGTATAGAAGTACCGTTGCATAAAGACACCTCTTCCCTGATTCTAAGGGGAGAGGTGCTGTAGACTGAAGTGGGTTCATTCTCAAGTTAAGAATAGAAAGTTTTTCGTCCCGCACCCTGGCAGAACAATACCTTCTGTCTCCCGTTATTATAAAAGGAACCTGTGATGTTCTCTAAAATATCTAAAGGCATCGATACCTTCAGCACGAAACAGGGTGATTTCACCTCAATGCTGATATTTCCCCTGTTGGGTGTTGTCATTTATGAAGTCATAATGCGTTACGGCTTTAACGCCCCGACTACATGGGGTTTTGAGGCCACAGCCTTCCTTTATGGAATGCATTACATGTTTGGTATCTCTTATACCGATGTGAAAAAAGGCCACGTGCAAGTGGATATATTCACGTCACTAGCACCAAAGAAAGTACAGGCAGCCCTTGGCGCCCTGACGACGCTTGTACTTTTTCTCCCTGTTATGATCTGCATGACAATTGCTTCAACCAAGTTTGCCTGGACTTCGATCCAAGGGCTTGAAAGGAATTCGACAAGCTGGGCACCACCTATCTACCCGTTTAAGGTCATCATGGCGCTCTGTTTTTTTATTCTACTGATGCAGGGAGTGTCTAACCTGATCAAAGACCTGCAAACCCTTTTCAACAAAGATAAATAGAGGTTATCATGAGCCCGGAATTTCTTACAGTGGCCATGTTTGCCACTCTTATTCTCGCAATTACCTTAGGCCACCCATTGGCCTATACCCTCGCAGCAGTAGCTACCGTCTTCGGTCTTATTGACAATGGCGGTGATATCGCCGGTCTGTTCAATATGTTTGCAAATAACACATGGGGACTAATGAACAATTATGTCCTTGTTGCTATCCCCTTGTTTATTCTTATGGCTCAGCTTCTTGATCGCTCCAAAGTGGCAGATAAACTTTTTGAGACACTCTTTGTAGTTCTAGGTGGATTAAAAGGTGGACTTGGGCTTGCAGTAGTTGTGGTTTGTACCGTTTTCGCAGCGACTACAGGTATAATTGGGGCATCGGTTGTAGCGATGGGATTACTTGCTACACCTGCTCTTATGAAAAAAAATTATCAAAAAGAGATGTCGGCGGGTATCATTTGTGCCGCAGGCACCTTGGGTATTCTTATTCCACCATCTATCATGATGGTGGTTTATGGTGGGCTTACCGGTATGAAAGAAACCTCTGTTGGTAATCTTTTTGCTGGAGCAATCTTTCCTGGATTACTGCTTGCCAGTCTCTATTTTACATATATTCTTATACGGTGTAATATTAACCCGACCCTTGGCCCTCCAATCTCAAAGGACGAGGCATCACAGTGGTCACCTCTGCAGAAAATAGTTTTGACCCTTAAATGCCTTATTCCACCAATGGCACTCATTCTTGCAGTTATGGGAACCATTCTGGCTGGTGTTGCAACACCCACCGAGGCCGCAGCTCTTGGCGCTCTTGGCGCTCTTGTTCTTGCAGCCTTTAACAGGAAGCTGAACCTGAGCGTTTTGAAAGAGTCTGCTCATGCCACTATGAGTACTACTGCCATGGTAATGATGCTGTTTATTGGTGGTAAGTTTTTCAGTACCGTCTTTCTTTCCATGGGTGGTGGTGATGTTGTGGCCGACGTGTTGGTAGGCTCTGGAATGAACAGGTGGGTTATTCTTCTTATCATGATGTCAATTGTCTTCCTGATGGGAATGTTCATTGACTGGGCGGCAATTCTCTTGGTTACCGTCCCCATTTTTATGCCTATTGCCATGGAGCTTGATTTTAACCCTTTATGGTTCTCTATTCTTCTATGTGTAAATTTGCAAACTTCGTTTCTCACGCCTCCTTTTGGCTATGCTCTTTTCTATTTCAAGGGTGTTGCACCGGAAGGGTATACCATGGGGCATATTTACAGGGGGATTATGCCTTTTGTTTTGCTGCAGATTCTTGGTCTTATTATTCTTGGTTTTTTTCCTGGAATCGTTACCTGGTTGCCGTCAATATTTTTCGGTACCTGATTCCCAGAAGAGCACAGCAAAATCTGTTTTTCTACCCTTTTGGCATATTGTAAGTCAGAGGGGTAGGACACCTTATCAACTCACAGTTTACAACCGGTAATTGAATTCCATGGTTCTACAATACTCTCGCAGAGAGGAGGTTTATAATGACTGATAATAACGCAGGACGCTTTATCGACTCCGCAAAGCGGGTTGGAGCCAATGTCGTGCAGATGGACAGCGTGCAGGAGGCTGTTAAATTTATCTCAGAGCAGGTAAAAGGGATAACTCTTGTTCCTGAAACAGTTCTTGCACGACAGTATGAGTTGCGATCACGGCTCGCTGAGGCTGGTGCGGATGTATTCTCCGGTCGGTTCAGGGATGCTGGCCAGTTACCTTGGGCAGGAGTTACTTTCAGCAATTTCTGCCTTGCGGATAGTGGAACGGTGGTACTTGAAAGCACGAATGAAGAAGTGCGTCTGGCCACCACTTTACCTGAGGTACATTTTGTTCTTGTTGACCCGAAAACTATCCTCGAGGATAATCTTGCCGCAGTGGAACCGATGATCGCCCTGCATAAAGGGAGTGATCCTGTCTTTGTTGCCTATATAACAGGTCCAAGCCGTACAGCCGATATAGAAAGGGTACTGACCATCGGCTGTCATGGGCCAAGAGAACTCCACATCATTATGGTGGAAGGTATTTCCAGCAATGTGATGGAAAATTGATGAAAGGAAGCTGAGATGGCAACGGATAAAACATATAAAGAAAGTGTAGAGGCTGCAATTGCAAACCCAAAACTCAGTGAAGCGTTACATCTTTTTGGAGATGCCTACCTTGCAGCCAGGGAAAAGGCGTATGAAGGGCTCGATTTTGAAGCCATGCGCAATGATCTTGCTGTCATTAAAGACGACGTCAGAATCCGGAGAAAAGAGCTGCTTGCCGAATTTATTAAAAATGCGGAGAACGCCGGATCAAAGGTTTTTATCGCCAAAGATACTAAAGAAGCAAATGATTATGTAATCAAGCTCGCAAAAGAAAAGGGTGCAAAGCTGATTGCCAAATCGAAATCCATGGTTTCAGAAGAAGCTCACCTGAATAAGGCACTTGAAAAGAATGGAATACGGGCTTCTGAAACGGACCTGGGTGAGTGGATTATCCAGCTTGCGGGCCAGCGGCCAAGCCATATGGTGATGCCGGCCATCCATATGTTCAAAGAAGAGGTGGCTGAGCTTTTCAGTAAAGAGTCTGGTATAACTCTCTCGCCGGAGATAAAAACCCTGGTTGATCATGCTCGCAAACGCCTCAGGAAAGAATATTTTGATGCTGATATTGGTTTGACCGGCGCAAATTTTCTTGTCGCAGATACCGGGGGAATTGGGCTTGTCACAAATGAAGGCAACGCCAGGCTCTGTGCCACGCTACCCAATGTTCATGTTGTTTTCGCCGGCACCCATAAACTTGTGCGTACCATGGAAGATGCCATTAAAATTACCAGGCTCCTTCCTCGAAATGCCACCGGACAACTGCTCACTTCCTATATCACCTGGATCAGGGGGACGGTCCCCAGCGGGGATCAGCAAAAAGAACAGCATATTATTCTCATTGATGGTGGACGTGAAGCCCTGTATGAGTCTCGTGCCTGTCAGGATGCGCTGCGGTGTATTCAGTGCGGTGCATGTGCTAATGTCTGTCCAGTTTATCAGACAGTAGGCGGTCATGTCTTTGGTTCCATATACATATCTGCTATTGGCATTATACTTACCGCATTTTACGAGGGACTGGATAAGGCCAAGGAAATTACCAGAGCGTGCATAGGTTGCCGCTCTTGTGTGGCCGTCTGTCCTTCTAAGATTGACCTGGAAGAGATCATTCTCCATTTGAGGAATGAAGTGACCAAAGAGTACGGCATGGGGGTCATTAAAAATGTAGCTTTTAAAGCAGTGATGAAAAATCGTGGACTTTTTCACAGTATGGTCCGTACTGCTTCCAAGTTACAGCTCCCGGTCACTCATAAAGACAGAACTGAAGGTAGCCAGCGTATTATTCGCCATCTTCCACTTCACTTTATGGATAGAGAGTTCACTGAATGGCGTGATCTTCCTGCCATTGCCCCGAAGTCATTTCGACAGCAGTTTGACACTATTCCCCAGAAAATCGTAAATCCTGAGTACCGTGTTGCGTTTTTTGTCGGTTGCGGGGCTGACTTTGTCTACCCTGAAGTTGGAGTGAGCCTGATCACGGTCCTGAACAGTCTGAACGTTGAAGTTGTTTTTCCAAAAGATCAGAATTGCTGTGGTATTCCTGCTCTTTACTCAGGTGATACTACGACGGGAGTGGACCTTGCGAAGCAGAGCGTTGAGGCTTTTACGGAGGCAGATCCAGACTATATCCTCTGTATCTGTCCAACCTGCACCATGGCAGTTAAACGTGATTTTGTTGACAGGCTGGCTGACCATCCACAATGGTCAGCAAAGGCGATGGCTCTCTCCCAAAAGACTATGGATGCTTCCGCTTTTCTAGAAAACATCATGGGGGCTTCAGCCAGCATTGCCAAAACGGCTTCACCAGAGAACATAACCTACCATGACTCTTGTCATTTAAAACGCGGTTCTGGAGTCTGGAAAGAACCACGGGCACTGCTTGATGCTGCCGGACACCGGCTTGAAGAGATGAAGAACTCTGATCGATGCTGCGGTTTTGGTGGCACTTATTCTTTTCTCAGTCATCCCCAGATTGCTAAACAGATTACTAAGGATAAGGTTGCAACAATCCAGGCGACTGGTGTAAAAACGGTGGCCACCGATTGTCCGGGGTGTATGATTATGCTAAAAGGTGCAATTGGTAAAACTGATCCGACAATACGATGTGTTCATACTATGGAGCTGTTGGCTGAGGCATTGGATGGTAATCAAAAATGAATAAAATCTGAATTGTGTAATGACAAATCATTTTTTCTCTACTTTGCGGCTTTTTCTTCCCCTTCTTCTCTTGGTCACCTCGTTGGCTACTTGTCTCAGTATTGCAGTTGCAGGCGAAAGTGACAAATCAGTTCTTTATATAAATTCCTATCATGATGGATACCAGTGGTCAGATTCAATTCTGGCCGGTATCCGTGAGGAATTCGTCAAGAGTCCACGTAAAATTGATTTGCAGATCGAGTATATGGATGCAAAGAAATTTGATGTCGGGTTGACTGGAGCTGGTCTGCTTTTACTCTACCGTGAAAAGTTCAAACATCTTGACTTTGATGTTGTAATCACCTCCGATGACGATGCGTTTAATTTTGCACTTAAGAATCGCCCGGAACTTTTCCCTGGTGTTCCTATAATCTTTTGTGGTGTAAATAATCTTGATCAGGCCAAAATCTCTGGTGGTAATTTTTCAGGGGTCTTGGAATATTTTGATTTTACAGGGACCATTGACGTTGCGTTGAAGCTTCACCCTAATAAAAAACGGATGGTTTTTATCGGTGATGACTCTATTACCGGTCGGGCAATCAAAGGTAGGGTTGAAGAACTGGCGCCGAGATACAATGGCCGACTCACTATAGAATATTGGGTTCAACTCGACCTTGAAGAAGTTCAAAAGAGAGTAAAAGAATTACCAGATACTACTTTTCTCTTTTTTATTCCCTATTATCAGGTAATTGACGATCGTTTCTACACGGCCGAAGAGGTAATGGCGGCAATATACCCCCATTCAAGCGTGCCGATTTACACCTCTTGGGAATTTCTTCTGGGAAATGGAGCTGTAGGTGGGAGTCTTCTTTCCGGCTTCGATCACGGACAGGTTGCGGCGGAAATGGCCCTACAGATCCTGGATGGCACCGAAAGTGGTTCAATTCCTATTGTCGGTCAGATAAAAGGGGCCTATCTCTTTGATTATAACGTTATGAAACAGCTTGGCATAAATGAAGATTTACTACCTGGAGGGAGTATAATCATCAATGAGCCAAATCCATTCTATGAATTATCCCGTGAACTATTCTGGACTATTATTGTCAGTGTTTTCCTTTTGTTCGTGACTGTGATATCCCTGATTGTCAATATGATGGCCAGGCGACAGGGGGAGCTAAAGATTAAGAATCAGCTCGCTTTTCAAGAGACCCTCATAGATACCATTCCTCAGCTTGTTTCCTGGAAGGATGCAGACAGGCGATATATGGGTGCTAACCGTACGTTTGTTACTTTCTTTGGAGTACAGGAAATTTCTGAAGTGGTACAACGGACCACGAAAGAACTGATAGCTGATGAAGAGTACGCCAAATGGTCGGATAGCGCAGATATTGCGGTTGTTTCCGGACAGGGAGATTTTCGCAGGGTTCGCAAAAAAATTGTCGATTTCTCAGGAGAAACCTGGTGGCTTGAAATTAACAAAGTGCCTCTACTCGACCAGCGTGGGAAGATTAACGGCATTCTCACTACTGCTGAGAATGTTACCCGGGAACAGAATTTGGAAAACCAGCTGCTGCAGTCTCAGAAAATGGAGGCAATAGGTACTTTAGCGGGCGGAATAGCACATGATTTTAACAATATCCTGACTTCTATTATTAACTCTACAGAGCTTGCTGTTGGAGATGTTGAACCGGGGAGTCAGACAGAAAAGGACCTGGAAAGGGTGTTGAAGGCAGCGAGACGCGGCGGTCGTGTGGTCAAGCAGATCCTTGCTTTCAGCAAACCTACACAGGATGGTTTCCGATCCACCAGCCTCGAAGGGGTCATCTCTGAAGTGATCCAATTGATGGAAGTTTCTCTACCAGGAAATATTGTTGTTCAATCGGATATACTGCCCAATGTGCCAAACATACACGCCGACCCTACTCAAATTCACCAGGCTGTCATGAATCTTTGTACTAATGCGTATCATGCATTGAGGGAAGGTGGAGGTGAGCTGAGAATCAAGCTCGAAGAGTGCCGCCTGGACCAGGAAGAGGCGGCCTACATGGACCTGAAGCCTGGAGAATTTCTTAAACTCACTGTGGCGGACAATGGGACTGGTATACCGGAAGAATTGCTGGGTAAAATATTTGAACCGTTCTTCTCCTCAAAAGACAAGTCTGAAGGAACAGGATTGGGCCTGGCCGTTGTTCACGGTATCATAAAAGGACATTGCGGCGGAATACGTGTCAAAAGTGAAGTCGGTGAGGGGACTCTATTCGATATTTTTCTACCTAAAATTGATTCTCCGCAAAACTTATACGAGCTGAGCAGGGAGACTGAAGGGCAGAGCGAAGGGTGTATTCTATTCGTAGAGGATGACGTCGATCAACTACTGACCGTACCTCGAATTTTAAAAGGTTTCGGTTATGTTGTCAAAGCAGTCGGTAATAGCGCTGAGGCTGCAGCTCTTATTGCAGCCACGCCATCACTTTTTGACTTGATGATTACAGATTACGATATGCCTGGGCTGAATGGCGTTGAACTTGCTAAAAGTATTGAGCACTGTGCTCCCAACCTACCAGTGCTGATGGTCTCTGGAAGGGAAGAGGCGACTGCTGCCTCGAAAGGCTGTAAAGGAATAAGAAAGATCTTTCATAAACCTTATGATAAAAATGAACTGCATTTAGTCATACACGCAATCCTTAAAAAGGAAGGCAGCTCGCTGTAATGGTTGTCGAAGTCGCTGATGTCGCCAGTCTCGGTTGGTTGCTTTTGGTAGAAACGTGATTGAGGTAAAGAAGTCTCAAATGAAGTGTCTGTGGCTGAAAAACAGGTAAAAATTGATGAGCAATATCCTGATAATTGATGATGATATTGAAATCTGTGACACTATGGAAAGCCTTGTGGGCCGTCTCTCCCATAGTTGTATCACAGTGCAGAGTATTACAGCTGCCCGGAATACGGCAAGAAAGCATAGCTTTGACGTAGTGTTTCTTGACGTTAGTCTCCCGGATGGCAACGGCCTCGATCTGCTCTCTGAGTTGGCGGGGTTGCAGAATGCTCCGGAAGTCATCATTTTAACCGGTAAAGGGGATCCTGATGGTGCCGAGTTAGCCATCCAGGGAGGTGTCTGGGACTATATCCTTAAACCTTCCAGTGTCAAGGAAATCACGCTCACCCTTGAACGTGCCATACGGTATAGAAAGGAAAAGCTGGGGAAGTCTCAGGACGAGGACATAGACCGGAGTAATATTATAGGAGAAAGCCCTGGGATAAAGGCAGCCTGTAACCTTCTGTCAAAGGCTTCGGGTTCCGACTCAAATCTGCTGATTACCGGGGAAACAGGAACCGGCAAGGAAATATTTGCACGAACGATTCACGAGAATAGCGGCCGCAATACTGAGAAATTTGTGGTAGTTGACTGTGCCTCTCTTACAGAGTCCCTGGTGGAATCGACTTTGTTCGGTCATCGTAAAGGTGCTTTTACCGGGGCCCACGATCATCAGCCGGGCCTGATCAAACTTGCGGATGGCGGGACGCTTTTTCTAGATGAAATTGGTGAAATGCCGCTTTCCATCCAAAAGTCATTTTTGCGTGTGCTTCAGGATCGTACTTTTCGTGCTGTTGGCGATGCCAAGGAACAAAAGAGTAACTTTCGTCTGATTGTAGCAACCAATCGTGACCTTGATGCTATGGTTGAAAATGGCGAGTTTCGTAGCGACATTCTCTACCGGATAAAGACCATGAAGATCCTACTGCCTCCGCTGAGACTACGAGTCGGAGATGTGAAAAAACTAGCAGAATTCAAATTGAATAAGCTTGATAACCAGTATGGCATGGGGAAGAAATCGATCGATACTGAACTGCTTTCAACACTTGAGCGATATACCTGGCCGGGGAACGTGCGAGAGCTGTTCAATATTATAGAACGAGCTGTCGTTGCTGCCGGAAGTGAAACAAAGCTGTTTGCCATGCATCTGCCGCGCAGTCTTCGCATTCAGGTGGCTAAAGAGCAGATTAGAAGGATGACGGGTTCTGAGGCTCTGGACGATCTGCCTGATACGGCACAAAAAGGAAGCGTCCGGAAAATCGGACAGGACATCTTTCAGGATATTTTTGACTGCGAACTGCCTACTTTAAAAGACTTTAAGGCTACCGCTGAAAAAATTTATATTGGTGAACTTATCCGTCAGGGAAAAGGTGACATATCCACAATTTTAGGTGTTTCCGGCTTGTCTCGCTCTCATTTTTACTCCCTTCTTAAAAAGAATGACCTCTCGATGCAGTCTGACTAAGGAATGAAAGTGAAGCCTGTCAAGAGCTTATATTATTGCTGGGAGCAAAGGCTCATTGTCACCCCGGCTGACAGGTATATGTTCAGAAAAACGGGATTTTACTATCGGGGAATAAGGAAAGACCAGTCAGTAGTTTGCTGGTCTTTCTGTAGTTGTTCATCATTACCAAACATCTGGTTAAAACAGATCCGCTCATTGTTCATCTTGTCCGGGTAGGATAATTTGACCACGTTGCCAACGGTTTCATTGACATTCTTTTTGTTGAACTGGAGTGAAAGGCTCACCCTGTTTTCCTGCTCATCGGTGAAGCGCCATTTCCAGATGTGGACGATACCAAAAGAATCACCGTTCCAGGAATCAGCGGGTCCGAATTTATGCCGGTATTTTTTTAAAAGGGTTTTATAAAAGCCTTCACTTTTATCCTCATATTTCATATTGATTTTTAGAATTTCACCTTTGTACTCGCATACCCCATAGGATATCGTACCTTTTCTGAAACCATGCCAGTTCTTGACCAGAACTTCTTTCATAAAATTCGATTCTGTGATGTGCGGATAAGAGTCAACCCTGCTCCCAAGAGCAATTCCCGCAATTTCCTTCGGTGCTTGTCCTGCCAGGACAGGAAGAGTAAAACCTATACAAAGCCCGAGGGTCCATAGAAGGCAGATCGTGTAAACGTTTTTCTTTGTCATAGTATTTCAATAGAAAGAATTTGTTTCTTAATGTACATTCATTAAATCATATAAAACAGTAAGTCAAATATTGCGGCATGGTCTTTGTCGGAATTTTCGTTTGAACGAAAGAGAGGAGGGAGCAGAATGAATGGTATCACTGTGTTAAAAGGCAGTTGCAGAGTATGTCTCATCATCGTCTCTGTGTTGATCTGTAGCACCCATATTGTCTTTGGTGCCTTTGAGCAGCAGGGGACGCTGAGTGCAAAATCTATACTCATACCTGAGTTGCTTATTGGTCCTAATCATCAGGTCGATGACGAGGTACAAAATGATGGTCTTTTAAACAGCTATGTCGTCAGATCGCCTTTTGGTCTTTTTAGTGTAACTTCAACGTCCTCACTGAGAATTCTGATCAATGAGATTGGAGCGATTGCAGCAATGCGACAGGTACAGACCGATGACACTGCAATTGCATCCTTGAAACAATCTGGGGAAAACACAATTACAGGGATAAAAAATCTATTTGTTGATCCTCAGGGAACCCTTGAAGGTGCAGCCTCCGGGGTGAGCAGTTTATTTAACCGTGCGTCCAACACCGTTGGAAGAAGGGAAATTACCAATGCTGAAGATAGTAAAGTTGAACAGATTATTGGTCTGACAAAGTCAAAAGGGCACATTGCAACGCAGTATGGCGTGAGCATGTATTCAAGAAATGTGGTGCTGCAGGAGGAATTGAATCGGTTGGCCAAGGCTGACTATCTCGGCGGCTTAGGTGTTGGCGTGGCGACGAGTTTTGTTCCTGGTGTGGGAGGACTGATCTTGACTACATCCGGAACTGCTCGATTATTAAATGAGGCAATTAATACCACCCCCGCCTCCCAGCTCTGGCTGGACAATAAAAACAAATTGTTGGCCCTTGGTGTGGACGAAGGGACAACAGAGCTTTTCCTGAATAATCCACACTTCTCTCCAGCGCTTCAAACCGTCATGGTTGCTGCTCTTTACTCAATGTCGGAGGTTGAGAATCGAAATCTGTATGTGACAATAGGGTTGCAGGCGGCTGATCCAATTATGGCAAAGACTATCACTGAAACTGCAGTTTTGACTGCCGGCTATCATAAAAATATCCAGCCTTTAAAAAAATTGATACCCTTGGCACGGATGGCCTGCGGTATAAAAGAAGACGGAGCCATTGTTATAATTCTTCCGACCGATCACATTATCTGGACCGAAGCGGCCATGCAAAATGTCAAGTATCTTGAAAAGTACGGAAGTGGCGGGGAAGCCTGGGTAGTAGGTGATTTCAGCCCGCTGGCTGAGCAGGAGTTAAGAAGGAAGGGTTGGAAGCTTCATACAAAAGTTCGCGAGCAGCTCATCCCTCCTGATGAAAAATGAAAGGTTAGCACAACTATTTTTCTCATTGAGGTCACGAGGAGATGGCCAAAATGTTCGCAGCCCCAACCAGAAGGAAGCAGCCCTGAATGGCTACCATAAAAAAAATACGACATTTTGTAGAATATATTTTGCTGCTTGGCATTGGTCTTATCGCCCAGGCTCTCCCCAGGCGTTACATGCTTTTTTTCGGCGCTCGCCTGGGTGACTTCGTCTTTTACTGTATACCGATCCGTAAGAAGATAACTCTTGCTAACATAGCAAGAGCCTTTCCGGAAAAAAGTGATCGAGAACATTGTCTTATTGGGCGCGGTACATATAGAAACTTCGGTATGATTGCTCTGGAACATCTCTGTATGCCAAGCCTGTCAAAAGAAGAGCTGGTCAGTATTATCGATATAAGCAATCCTGAAATCCTAGACAATGCACTGACCAGAGGGAAAGGCATAATTTTCGCTGGGGGGCATTTTGGCAACTGGGAATACGCCGGTTGTGGGGTAAGTTCTGCTGGTTACCCTGTGTCTGTTGTGGTCGCAGGGATAGCGAACCCTTTTATAGACAAAAAGGTCAATACCCATCGTCAGGATGCTGGAGCTCAGGTTATTCCCAAAGGAATTGCGATACGCGGCATAGTGAGAGCCTTGAAAGCAAATGGCTGTGTAGCCATTCTCATGGACCAGGATGCGGGGGCGGAAGGGGTTTTTGTTGACTTTTTTAACCAATCCTGTTCTACGCCCCAGGGGCCAGCCACATTGGTCTTGAAGACCGGGGCTGCCCTTATTTACTTTTCTGCTGTTCGCCAACCTGACTGCACTATCAAGGTTCACTTTGAAGAGATTGCTGTTGACTATGAGATGGGGCCTACCGAAGAAAATATTCAGGATATCACCCAGCGTAGTACTGAAAGACTGGAAAACAGTACACGCCAATATCCTGATCACTGGTTCTGGATGCATCGACGCTGGAAGTCCAAACCTAAGAAAGTTGCTGAAGAAGTGTGATGATCGTTACCACCTCTTAAACAGTGATAGTGATTGAACAACTCTGGCTTTTTTTAATACGCCATATGGCCCAGAGATTTCATGATAAGTGCGAATCCCATGGCCAGCATTCCGCTCAGGCCCATACCACACGAAAACCCTGCGAGCAGAACGGGGGCATACTGACGCCACATCGGCCCGTATTTCTTCAGGAAAAAATATCGTCCCAGCAGGGCACCCAGTACTTCCAGAATCATCCCATGGGGAGTGGACTGACCAAGACCCCGCACCACCCCGTAAATTAACAGCACGGGCAGGCCGAATACGCTGAGCACCATATACATTAACAGGCCAAAACCAAGGCCTGAAAAGACCGTTGTGCCGTTTAAAGCTTGATAAAACATGGAATTACCTTCCAGGGTAGAGGTCTGCATAAGCAGCGTGTTCAGAGCCTGAAGGTGCCAGAGCTCCTGCGCAAAGGGATAGCTGGCAGATGGAATGGGAGCGAGGCGCCATATAAACTGGGAAAAGATGAGACTTGCCACCATGACGATGGGGAAAACCAGAAGTTCCGCCTTGATTATCCCTCTGATGGAGGTTCCGGTAAGCTCGATCTGCCGGAATTGAACAGTCGCCTCTCCATAGTTGTGAATAGGAATTGGGGCGTACCATATTTCGATACCCTGGTAGCCGAAAAATCGTGCTCCAGCTATAAAACTCGCCTCTCTGACGAGGGGCAGGCTGACAAACTGTCCTGCAATACCCTCCATTCTTGCCGTAATATAGGAAATGATTGGTGTGTAGACGAAGCCGTAGGCCAGGAAGAAAATCCAGGGAAAGTTGGGTACCAGCCAGACACAAAGGCCAACGTAGGCAAGTGTTGAAAAGAAATAAATTGCTATTGCGATCCAGAAATTGAAATCTCCCCGGCCCTCTGGAGGGTTAAAGAGATCTTTCAGGGTTCCCCTGTTTTCGTCTTTGACTCTCAATGACCTGATAACAGACCAGACTCCAATAAAGCCGATAGCAAGGCCGAGGCCTATACCAAAACTCATGTAAAAATCAAAATTATTAGCAAAGACGGTATCAACAGTGGCCATTCCCGGATGCCATCTGGTGAGGATACCGGCTGAAAAGAGCATAGGATTGAGGATGATGGTGATAATCAGGCCTATCAAGCCACCGATTACAGCCCAGAATGGCAGGACCATGCCGACAAAGAGAAGACCGAGGTCAAGCTGCAAACCAGTGGCCACGGCTGGAAGAATGTCTTCGGTATAGTGTGTGAGCTCGATCCAGGGAATAGGAATGAGACGGATTTGTTCTGTAAAGATGAGTCCTGATATTATCGGGAGCACTACGTAGATGAAGCCAAAGGCTATGCCAATGACACCACCGATGGAAAAGACACGCCACTTCCAACTCTCTTTCTTCTCCTCTGCTGATTCAGCAAGGGCCATGGTACCGAGTGCAGCAACCGGGGCCATGGGAAAAGGCAGCTTCTCAACATCGGAGGTTATACGGTAGAGGGCGTAACCGAGACCGAAGTGATCAATACGCTGGATTATCTGTGAGCCTACCAGCAAAAGAATGGGTATAAGCCAGTCCCGGTGGAAAAATGTGCGCTCCACCATGGCCGGGGAATCAGGGCCGGGGGCAATCCACGTCGGAATAAACTCAGTCACACCCAACATACGGGCAGCATCAGACTGCACAAGATACTGATTCCAGAGAAGACCGGAGAAGGGGGACGCCAGAGCAGCTCCCGCCATGTAATACAGCAGAAATATTTCCTGCTGCTTGAGGTCTGAATGGGCGCGTTTTGCAATTTCGGCAAAGAGAATGATGGTAACCCATCTGGCTGCAGGACCTATTCCCTGACCTATAACCAGCTGAAGATACATGGAGCCGGGCATCATCAGGAAGCCGATAAAGATTGCCCCGATGATTGTCTTCCAGTCGAACCCCTCTTCAAAGTTTTTTGGAGGAGGCAGGAGATCGCGATATTCTTTTAATTCCTTGTCATCATACATAAGAGAAACCGATTAGGTTACGTGATGTTTGAAGGTTTCTAGCATAGACTCTTACCTGGTTTGACCATGAGTTAATCCGGAAGCACCTGGTAGCTCATGTCTGTAAACAGTCCAACTATAGCCCAGCTGCCTCCCATGAGAAAATCTCCTATTATCAGTCCAATAAAAAAGAACTGTAGTTTTCTGAAAAGTGTAATTCCTCCATAACGCATGCAGAGAGCGTTGCAGGCCCAGCCGATGAAAAAGCTCACCCACAGGATACGCATGGCTGAACTGTAAGCTGTGAGATAGCCAATCGGGTGAATGGGCCACCAGTACAGCCGATGGTAACAGGTGACCAACAGGAGCATGGCAAGTGCACCTAAGAGAGCGAATGTGTAAACCCAACCGCCGGTAGCAGTGTCCATGGCAACAAGTCTGTATATGTTCTCGTACACTGTGGTACTGGTTCTGGTGGCCCAGTCCAGCTGGAGCTCACGAATGCCATAGCGATAACAGAGGGCCATCATGGCCAGGATCGATGCAGTCATTGAGGCCACAATGGTTATGGCCAGGCTTGAAAAAAGAAGCAACGCCGGGTGCTTGTTCTGGTGCAGATGGCGACCGTGGAGTAGAGAAGGCATCAACGATTCCCGTAGATCCACAAAAAGTACCTTTTGGCCCATTCCGGCAAGAAGACCGGAGGCTCCCGCAAACATTTTCGTGCCAAACAGAGCGATGAGTCCGTCCGTAGGAGCGGCAGTCAAGGTGAAATAGGCAAGACCACCCTGACAGATAATCCTGGTAGCGACGATCATAATCATAAAAAAAGCGCCAACAACAAGAGTCGCCGTGAGCGGTGTCATTCCAAGTTCGACATACCACCAGATGATGAGAAGTATACCAATTGCTGCACCCCAGAAGGAAATTCGGACATCAAACCATTCTGAGCGGTCTCCCTTAGGTTTGGTGATAAAGAATGACAGTCTCAGGACATCAAGAAGATGGAGCCGTGCAAGCCATACAAGAAAGAGGAAAAATATCCCGTAGGCGCCGATCATCTGCATCTCTTCCGGGCGGGCAAGGGTAGGGCCAAAGGTCACACCGAGCTCTGAAACAGGAATGGAGTAGCCAAGAAGATCGAGAATTCCGTAGAGCAGGCATCCGGCGAGAAAAAAGAACCAGAATGAGAAAGATATCTGACGGGATGTGAGGAATGCAAAGCCTATAAACGCAGGATAGAAGTATATTTTAAGTTTGTGGAAGCCCGTGAAAAAACCATTGTCAGAGAAATAAGGACCGGCAAGAAACAATGTAGGGATTGGCGGTATGGATGGGTAATACAGGTTCAGGCCGTTAATCAGATGGATAAAAACAGGGATGCTGAGGCCGGTTAAAAGAAAAGAATTGAAGAAAAAACTCTGTGTTCTCTTTTCATCCACCGCCTTGCCGATCATTTCCGGGACCTTCAGCAGAGGGAAGTTCATACGTTCGTTGTGAATCCACTGCCGTGAGATAATATTTATAAGAAAGAGCATCACCAGGTAGGAAAGCAAAATAAACATGCCCCAGAGGAGGAGAGGGGCAATCCATGCGGACCATGGTATGGTTTTTACAATTTCCATCCAGCCCATATTGCGGCCCCCCGCTATGCCGTCATACAAAAGCTCTATGGCCTCACGGTTTGATGGGGTCAGAGAAGGTGGAATGAGCGGGTGCAGGACCTCCTGCCAGCGGTTTCCTTCCGTGGCATAATGGATGGGGGCTGTCAGGTTGATAAGAAAGGTCCTGGCAAAACCGGTATATGCAATGCCCGAACCAATCACCATTTCTATCCAGATGATAAGGAGTTCCGGGCCGGTGAGCAGGAGTGATGATTTGAATATCCTGCTGATCAGAGTGATGAAAATGGTGAGCAGCAGAAAGATAAAAAATGGAGCCAGTGGAAAGTGTCCTCCCCCAAGCGGTGTTGCCCGGAGGAAGATATTGTTGTAGGGGGTCAGCAGGCAAATGGCAATGGCGAGAAAAAGCCCAATAAAAGGTGCTCGCAGTCTGATGTGCCGGCCGGTTGTTGCAATGGAAGAGTTTGACATACTACATAGCCTCCAGAGATTGACTCTTGTCGGCGATGACTTTTTGAAATGATCTCTTCAGTTCCTCATGGGTTTCCTCGTCAAGAGATCGCCATATAAGTAGCTGCTTGCGGAGATTGTGAAGAAAGGATGTATTTATTCGCTGCCAGATGCCCGATTCGCCCGATTGTCTGTGCAAGGTTATTTTTATTTCCAGAAAATTGTCACCCTCTCTGGCGGGACAAAATTGAATGTCCACTATCTGCATGATGCCAAAATCAAAAGGGGCCAGCCAGACTTTGGATCTCAAATGCAAGCAGTTGAGATCGTGTGGCATCTCTGCTCCGTTAACCAGCTCCTCCATTTCACCGACGGTTGAACAACTGAAAACTACTTCAATCTGTCCCGTTGAGAAGAGACCGTGGGAAATGTCCTGATGTCCCTGGAGGTAACTGTACATAAAACCGCCGATACTTTCACTCTCCTGGAATTTCATTAGAAATGGCAGGGTGATTTCAATTGAATTATCAACCGGATGTGGAAGTCTGAAGGTTCGGTTCACATCAGGGATGGCAATACGGGCAGCGACTCTGGAAGGATAAATGACAGAGATCAATACCACAATAATGACGAGAAGCATTGCAGCGACTCCGGCAAGAGACGAGTAATTCACTGTTATACCCTGCCAGAGTGAGGTGGCTGAAAAAAGTGCTGCGGATACCTGTGCAAGCAAATAACCAATAACGACAGAGATTATGGCCAGTGCCATTGCTTCCGCCACGAAGAGAAAGCTGACGTGGGATGGGGCGAGGCCTACAGAAGTGTAAACAGCAATCTCACCTTTTCGCTCATATACTGAGCTAATCATGGTGTTTAAAACGATAAGTATAGAAATGAGAAGAGGGATGATGATATTTGGTACTCCGCTGTAATTAAAGGTGTCGCTTACGTTATAGAGCCATACACCGTCGTTTTCACCGGTGAATATGGCAAGGCTAAATCTGTCTGTCAGGCGGGTGGCGATGCTTTTAATGGCTTCAGGGTCAGCTGGTTTGACAGCGATATTTTTAAGCTTGCCACCAGCAGCCAAAAGGGTCCTTGCCGGAATAATGGCGGTTTGACTGGCTGGAATGTGCTGATACCTGCTTTGAAACGATCGAACATCGTCTCCAGATTCCAGGGCCTCAAGCTCCTGTTCTGTCATTTCACTTCCAGCCTCTTCCGGAAAGATGACAGGCGTAAGGGGTTCTCCGTCCAGATCAAGAGCTCTTTCAAAATCTTCGGCCTTAAACGTACCTATCACCACAAAAAGAGAACCCCATAGCGAGATACTCTGGTTGCCCTTAGCAGAGACACCAAGTGTTCTGGCCATCTGTTCTTCGAGGATGATGGAGAGTTTTTCGTCTTCTTCAAACCACCTTCCCGAGCTGAGGAGCGTGTTGAGCCTGGTGACATAGGCCTCGTTAGGACTCAAACCAATAAGACCCTGGATTTCCAGCTCAGCAGAATTGCTGGCAAGTGGGACCCGAACGGGACGGGTAGGGTCCTGGGTTTCCAGCCACACCCTGGGGGCAGGTCTATTGACGCTGCTCATGCTGTCGATAAGGATATCGGTTGCCTGGGGAGGCAGACTTTGCCAGTTTACTTTTTTGAGCAGGAGACCTTTATAGGGGGCCTCAGTTCCAAAAGGCAGCCGTACCTGCTGCTTGTTAGACTTTATGGTGGTAAAACTCATTATGGTAAAGGTGAGGATAATGAGGGTTGTACAGGTCAGAATTGTTCGTATCCGTCGCCTTCTGAGATTTGATACTCCGAGGAAAAAGGCGGCAACAAAGGCTTTCCAGTGGCTGATTTCTTCTGGCATACCGTGGGTAGTCCTCCGCTGCAGGCGAATCATTTCTTTTTCGAATCGGAAAAAGATGATGAGTGTGACCATTGACGAGAGACCTATGATAAAAAAGGCGAGTATCACCACCATGGGGCTGTAAGCCAGTTGAAAGGCCGGATGGACATTATAGATTATGGTGATAAGCAGCACAAGAATGGCGGAGAAACCGATAATTTGTTTGTAAATGTTAGCAAAGTTAAAGAGAAAACGCTCCATGACAAAAGCGAATGGGACAAAGAGAGCGATGTAGAAAAGGACCCCGAAGAGGACATCTTTTTGAGTTTTTTCTATCTGTACATAGACTCTTCCGGCCAGGGCGAGTGCTTCCGCTGCGGCCTCTCTGCCAACAGAATACTTGAAATTCTGCAGGTTTTCGGTACTGGAATGAAGAGCTTCCATTCCTCTGTTCCGGAGGGAATCAATTTGCTCGTCATAGATCCCGTGGGATTCAAGATTGGTGATACGCGGTCTAAGCAGAGTCCATGCATCTTTCGCCGCATGGTAAAGAGTGTTGGGGATTGAAGAGTATTGATCCACGGGATAGCCGGAGCCCATTGTTTTATCAGGTGAACCGTTTGTGAGAATCAGCTTGTTTGTGAGAACAGTGTCCGAGAGGGTAAGCTTTAACAGGGTCCCCGGCTCTGTGTAAATGGATGAAATGATAGAGTCTCTTGTGTCAATACGGCTGTACCAGTAGTGTTCAGGGGGAGCATCGCGTCTGCCGTCATAGAGATAGAGTTTGGTCATATGGGCAAAGCTTCGCGGTTCGAGCAAATCAAAAAGAGTTGTTTCTCGGCAGTTGAACATAACCAGATCGGTCTTCATTGACTTTCGTAGTAATTTCAGCCTGTAATTACTTTTCCCCGTTTCTTTTTTGTCAATGGCCCACCTGGTGATACCTGTTTCTTCATCAAATCGATATCCCTCGATGATGAGCTTATCAAGGACGTGCTTCTTGTCTGCCAAACCCTTGACCCGGAAATATCCGGTTTCGTCGACCATGGCATAGTATTTTTTTAATCCCTGGTAAGAGAGGATGGTGGTTTTTCTTGCCGGGTGGTTGGCAAAAAGTTCTCCCTGCAGGAGAAGGTTGGTGCGTCCGGTAACGGTGACAAAACCGTCTCTCGGGAAACTGTCGTGGTGAAGAGCAGGCTCTCTTGCAAGTCCGGTCAGAATTTTTTCAACCAGCCTTGCCTGGTCATTGAGGTAGGTCCAGTCCATTGCCTGTACGGTATCTGAAGGTGTGCCCCAAAGTGGTCTACCATCACCTGTGGTGACGAGACTGAGGCCGATGAAACCACTCAGGGCACTGACCTCACCTCCAAGGTTGGGCTTGTCAAAAAACCATGAATCCCACTTCCTTATGTGACTTGGGCGTAGGGTATCCTGGTATCTGGCTCGTCCTTCAGGTTCTTCTGCTATTTGCGCCAGGGCTTTGGTTATGGTGCTGTAGCTGCCGGTTCTGTTGATGGTCTGCTTAAGACGATATAGCCAGCCCTGGTGGAAACCGCCCACGCCGTTGCCATGACTTGAAAGGTGTAAGCTGACTACTGCTGCTACTTCGTAATCGCGGACCATATTACGGAAGTTGGTCGCAGACTTCAGTGCTTTTTCCTGGCGTATTGCGTCGGCGACTTTCAGTTCAATTTCCTGAACAGCTAAAGGGATGATCTGCCTGAGCAGCTCCTCCTGGTTTGGTGGCAGATCATGCAGGGATTCTGCCCAGCCAAGCCGTCTATAGACAAAGCGTTTGACGGCGGTTTCCTTGATCTGTCGCAGGGTGTCGCCGGTTTGTTCATGTAACCGCAGCTGCATGAGCTGCCGGGATATCTGGTCTACGGTGTAACTCAAGCTGTGACTTACAGCCTTGTTCACAAGAAGGTCTCTTTTTTTATCTTGTGTGAGAGGGAAGGCGAGGCCGTTTAGAAGCTCCAGGTCTGCTTTGCTCGCTTTGAGGTTTTTCTGCAGCTGGCGCTTCTGGTCTCGCAGATCTTTTGATCTGGCGTTTAGACTCCAGACAGTATCACGCATTCCTGCGAGTGTCTGGGCATTGCCGCTGGTGGCAAGAAGGAGTATTGATCGTTTCTGTTCCTGCTTAACGAGAGATTTCGCAATTTCTAAAAAAGTCGCAATTGACGTCGCCGCGTCTGCTCCGGGAGAGTGATTGTAGACAAAATCTTCACTGTCAAAAAACGTCTCTACAATCAGGAGTTCTTCAGCAATTTCTGGATTAGTACCCTCGATGACGGCGTAGATGTTTTTGGCCAGATAGTTTTCCCAGACACTGTTCGATTCAAGTGTAATCTCCTCAGAGAGTGGGGTCTTACTGGAGGTTAATGAACCAAAAACTTGAGAAGCATCTGTATGAGACATCCAGAAACAGGGAAACCGAAGAGGCGTGAGCTCTTGTTTCTCGGTAAAAAATATTCGACCGTGAGTGGTTTCTTCCTGGATGAAGATGACTGCTCGTGCTCCAAGAGAAGCCAATAGCTGCCAGTTTCTTCCTGAGTCAAAATCCATAAGGATGACGGCATCTCGCAGGTCTATGTCATCAAGTTCATTCAGTTTGCCCTGGCCAACATAGTAGAGAGGGCCTGCTATTTTACCATCAGTTGTCTCCGGAGTAACTGCATTACTGACAAAAGGAGAAAGTGGGTAGGTTTTGTCGTCAATCTGCAGCGACGCCCCATTGAATCGTCGGATGGGGACTTCATAGAGGTACTCATGCGTATCGAGACCAAGGTCTTCGAGTTTTTCGGTGATGTATTCAGCTGTTTGTTCATAACCACCTGATCCAGTGGATCTACTGGGGAAACCGCTCAGTTTTTCAATTGTCTGACGGATAGCGGCGTTGTCAATGGCCCCTAGACCGTTGCACGGAAAACACAACCATGTGATTGTGAGTATGCTGAGAATGAACAGGAGGGCTGGGTTTCTCATTACGTGTTCAGGTCTAATATCTTCTGGTTAGGAGTCTTGTCGAAAAATGTTCTCTATGGGTGGGCATTTTCTAAACCTCCGGTTTGTATTTCTAATTCACTTCTTTCCTGAATCTTGTCGATTCGACCGTCACGTATCCAGACAACCTGATCGGAAACGTTCAGCATTTTGTAATCATGGGTCGCCGAGATGACAGTGACCCCGCGTTTCATACTCAAGTCTTTTAATAAACGGATGATATCTTCACCGGTGGTAAGATCAAGGTTACCGGTAGGTTCATCAGCTAGAATGATAGAGGGGCTGTTCGCCAGCGCTCTCGCGACAGCAACGCGCTGCTGTTGGCCGCCAGAAAGCTCTGAGGGGCGATGGCTGTGGCGGCCTGTAAGGCCCACCTGGTCCAGGAGCTCCATTCCTCGTTTCAAGGCATCATCATTGCCGACGCCTGCAAAGGTCATTGGTATCGTAATATTCTCAAGAGCCGTCATCACAGGAATAAGGTTGAAGGTCTGGAATATATAGCCGATTTTACGGCAGCGAAGCCAGGCCAGTTCGTAGGCATCAAGTTGAGCGATATCGACTTCGTCGATAAACACTTTACCGCTGGTTGGCTTATCCAGACCACCGATCATATTGAAAAGTGTAGATTTTCCTGATCCGGATGGTCCCATAATCGAGATATATTTCCCGGTCTCAATTTCCAGGTCTATCCCCTTGAGTACCTGTACTACAATCTTGCTGAGGTCAAAATCTTTGGTAACGTCGGTAACCCTGACGATTTTTTTTGTTTCTGCCATAAGGTTCATCCTACACGAATTGAGTACGTCTTCGGGTTATTGGTCGACTCGCATTGCTTCAACCGGCTGCATGCGCGAAGCCACAATTGCCGGATAGAGAACACCGAGGAGGCTGAGGATTGTCCCTGTACACACAGCGTAGAGCATGGTCAGGAGTATGTCAGTAGAGGAGACGAAGGTCATTGCATAAAAGCCAAAGCGGATAAGAGAGGTTAATAGTGCTCCAACTGCACCAAGGACAGCACCTGAAAAAGCACCGGTAAGTCCTTGCAGAGTTGCTTCGATGACAAATATTCTAACAATAAACCGGTCCAGTGCTCCAAGGCATTTTAATGTACCTATTTCTCTGAATCGCTCTGTGACAGACATTAATTGCGCGTTGACAATACCAACGACGCAGACCAGCAAAGAGAGAAAGACGATCCATCTCTGTTTTGCAGAACCTGCAATATCGTTTGTTACGGGGTCAATGTCGTAACCAGCCTTTGTGAGACTACGAATAATCTGTGAATCGTTTGAAGTAGCCAGCCCACTGGCAATATCATTACCCGTTTGCACAAAACAAAGAAAAGCCACTGCGAGGACGAGGCTCATTGTCGTTACCAGAGAACGAAAGAATCGTACCCGGATGGATTGGTACGCCATCTGGAACGATTTCTTAAGAGGCAGTGCAACAAGACGTCTCATGATAGGTATTCCATTTAAACGAATAGTAACAGATAGAGAAATGGAGAAGGAAAATCTCCGAGGGTACGCATGTACCGGTATCCTTAGATTTGAATCTAGTTTTTATTCAATAACTTGTCAATGCAGCTCTTGGCAAGGTCAGCAAATGCTGAGACAATCTGTCATTTACTGAAGTTGTCGATCAATAAGAACCAGTTCGCTTCTTATGGTCTTACGGAACTGGTTACATTTCAATCTGCAATAGGCGTTCTTTTTTGACTCTTTGATAATTTCTGAAAAATAAGGTCCTTTGAGTATTTCCTCAAGGTCAGTTGTCTTAAAATTGATTGAATCATAATATTTTTGGGCAAGGGGCGGTAAAAAATCAAAGGAATCATTGTGCTCGGTGATATACATGCAGTGTGCATAACAGCAGGGATGAACTGTGCCGTCGGCTGCAAGGTAAATAGAGCCATTTTGTAATGGTTTGCAGGTAGCTTTGGCTTGCGAAGAAGCGACGTTTTCATCGTAGGTCCTAAATATATCCCTTTTAAGCTGGAAGTCGATTGTCTCTGGCTTTTGTAGAGTCGCATCGTAGTCTCTGGATGGGATAACGAAAAATCTCCTGCAGCCAATCTGCCTGGCTTTTTCCTCAGCCTCTTCAATCTGGTGCTCGTTGTGCTGAAAAAGGATGAACTTCCAATGTGCAACTCCACCAGTTGCTGCAAACGCTTCAATGTTTGCAATGACTTTGTGATAATCGGTCCCGACACGGTGAAGAGCATGGGTGTCTGCAAGGCCATCCACAGAAAATTCCAGACTGCCATCCTGAAAGAATGCGCCCAGAGCACTCCACCATGTTGTATTCTGAACAGCACCGTTGGTGTCCCCGCCCAGGAAGACAGTTTTGTTGAGAGTTTTGATGTATTCGGCAATTTCCACCATCTCCCCGTTGGTGGACAGGTCTCCGAAGTTACCTCCAAAATTGATCCACTTGAGGTTTCGTATTAATTCTTGTGGCAGATTTTTGAAATCTGAGAGTGTTATACAATGATTTCCGTAGGGCCTGACCTTCTGGTCTCTGCTGCAAAACGGGCATTTCCCTATGCATTTCGACGATATTTCAACGTTGAGGGCTGTAATGTCTTGTAGTTTTAGCATAATTTTTCCAGAAGTTGAGGTCCTGCTATATGGAGATCATTTCACCAAAGTGAACCGGCTCTATTGCGAGGTGACTTTGCAGACACCCCAGAAGAAGATCGAGGAATGCAAAAGCGGCTCTATTCATTCTCTGGTGATGGATCATTATACCACAGCGGCCAGAAGCCAGACTGTTTTCGATCTCAGTCAACAGTCTCTCCATACCGTAAGCCGGTGAGGGGTCTTTTCGGGTGTGGAGATCAACGTTTACCTGGAAATCAGGAAAATCTACTGCAGACTTTGGGCTGGCTCCTCTACTGCGGGATATTGCCTTGAACCCAAGTTCTGGCAGAGCTGCCAAGGTTGTCGCCGAGCACCTGTTCCATGGTGGTGTGAAAACGGGAAAAAGTTCTGATCCAAGTAGCCCATCAAGTCTCTTTTTCCCCTGCTGTAGACTTGTTGAAATCTGCATTTCTGTTCGCGCTGGCCCAAACTCCTGTTTTTTCCCGGAGCTCTCAAAATTGAGATGTTTTCTGCCGTGCTGATGCCAGCACCACTGAGAATTGTTCTTTCCCGTCTGGTTCTGGAGTTCAGTAAGGCGTTTTCTGGTTGCCCACGTCGGGACAGTGGCGAGGCAGAGAGGAAGATTGTGTTTTTTAAAAGAGTCGATGAGTAGAAAGAAGTTTCTGGACGGAACACCTATATCATCAGCTCTGAAAAAAAGCAGAGGGCGGGTGGCTGATTGGCTGCAACCTCTTTCAATGGTAGTAGTGAGCTTTCTTTCTATATCTGAATGTGGACTGGTGTAAATAGCTGAGGTTTTCATACTGTTAGTGCTCCCTGTACCACTTCTCAAGTTGTAGGGTACTGCCGGCGGCGCCATCAACATTAATAGCCGATACCACTCTCTCTTTTTGTAACTGGTCTTTCATGCACTCTGCTAAGTGCTGTGGCGCAAGCAGCTCTTCATCCAGGATAAAGATCGGTGCTTGCGTGCTGAGTTTTGTTGCACGCAGTAACTGTTCCCTGTTTTGTTGAAAAGGGTACACCAGGGCCGGTACCCCTGACTGTACCAGGTCCATACATGTATTGTAGCCAGCCATGGAAACCGAAAGGTCCGCTGTCTCCAGCCAGTCGGGGAAGGAGTCGGTGAAGCGGTTCACCGTGACATTGTGTCGAGTCTCTGATACCAGCATTTGGTAGAGATGTTCCTGGCAGTAGGGGCCGCAAAATAACTGGAGATGTAATCTCTTGTCAGGCATCCGTTTGAATGCACGGAGCACAGACAGCAGCAACTCCCCGCCTACATTGCCGCCGCCAATTGACGCGACAATAAGTGTATCTTTGGGGCTGAGTTGCAGTTCTTTTCTGATTGAACTTCCCCCTTTGGTTTTCTCTTTACTTACAAAACCGGTGTAGTGTAGCGGGGCAGTGATCTCAGCCAAGTGGCTGAAGGTCTCATCGAGGGTAATAACGTTCTGGTCTGCGTGGACGAGAACTCCCTGGTAATATGCGTTGAGCGTTTTGACTGCCCGGCGCTCAAATTTATCTCTGCCGCTGACTTTTTCAACGAGTATATCACGTACGCTGCTCAGACAGAGGCAGTCGGGCAGTGTCCCATTCTTAACCGCCTTGAGAACCGGGTCGAGTTCGAACCTGAATGCCTTTCGGCCAAACGGATAGAGTTCTGTGATAAAGACGTCTGGCTGGCTTTGCATAAAATGGGTAAAGAGCAGTTCTTTTCGTTCTTCTTTAACGTGCTCTAGCTGACGATGAGGGTCGCAGGGAGTCATGTTCTGGAAGTTTGTATCCATCTGCAGGCCGGGCAGTTTCAGTAAAGATACATCACCATAATCTGCCTCTACCGGCGGTCCTCCGAGAATAAGTGTGGTCGGGCATGTACGGGCAATACAATTACAAAGGGTCAGGCTGCGATGAAAGTGGCCGATACCGAGGACGTGTTGACAATAGTAGGAAACCTTCATGTCGCTATGGTTTTATTTATGTTCAATTGGAGTGGGGAAAGGTGCTGGTCCCTGCAACTGATGATATGAAGACTGTTGTGCTGGAGGAGTGGATCTTCCCCAGGAAGAAATTGCCTCCCGGTAAGGTGATAGAGTGTCGCTTTAATCACGCCCTGGTGACAGACAATAAGAATATTCTGGCCGGGCCAATTGGTATCAGCATCAAAAAGTGCCTCTGCAACACGATTCTTTACAGCAGTTCTTGTTTCACCGTCAGGAGCAGAAAACTCCCAGCCCATATCGACTCTTCTGGCAAGATCCTCAGTGAGATTCTCTCTAATATAGGGGATCGTAAGTCCTTCCCAGTCACCCCAGGACTGTTCGCGAAGTCGCTGGTCGTAGGTCACCGGAATACCGAGGCTGCTGTTGATAATTCCCACAGTCTCCTGTACTCGCCCCAAGTCACTCGCCAGCACTCTATGCCACGGGAACTGCTGTAAGGTTGGGGCCCAGAGTGAAACCTGTTCCCGGCCTGACTCCGTAAGTGGAGAGTTGCGGGAACCTTGGATTTTTTTGAGGCGGTTCCATTCAGTTTGCCCGTGCCGCAAGAAACCAAAAGTAGTGCAGGCAGGATCGGCTAGTGCTTTTTCTGTGTCGTTCATCAGGTAAACATTGGGTTGCTGGCCCTGAAAACCTCGGCAAGTTTCAAGGTCCATTTACGGTTGTCGAAACCATCTTTCACATATGACTGTCCTCTTGTGATCAAACGTTTCCGAAGGTTCTGGTCAGTAAGCATCTGTTCTATCATATCGGCAAGAATAGTGGGTTGAGAAGGCGGCACAGTCATACCTGTCTCTCCATTAATTAAGATTTCCGGAATGGCAGATACCTGGGTGGAAAGCGCTGGAACACCCATTGCTAAACTTTCGACGAGCACGTTGGGGAGACCATCCCTGTCACCATTGGCCGCTATTTCACAGCCCAGTACAAAGAGATCATTCTCTTTGAAATGGCACAGTATCTCTTCGTGGGTCTGGGTTCCAAG
This sequence comes from Desulfocapsaceae bacterium, assembly GCA_033852035.1. Taxonomy (GTDB): domain Bacteria; phylum Desulfobacterota; class Desulfobulbia; order Desulfobulbales; family Desulfocapsaceae; genus Desulforhopalus_A. The sequence continues at coordinate 74,065 of JAWSVG010000038.1, forward strand.
CCATCTGCATTGACCCGAGAGGCCAAGGGAGGTGATGAGGGCGAGAATCTTTTCTCTATCGTCGCCATCTCCGACGAGAGTATGCTGGAATTGCAGACCCTTTTGAGCGAGTAAGGCCAGAGCTCTGTAGAGGGTAGGCAAACCCTTTTTCTCGGTCATTCTTGCAACTGTGAGCAGCTTGAAGGGATTGTGTGTAGTGTCTTGGGGAGTGTGTTTAAAAAGGTTCAGATCGATACCATGATAGATACAGTGTATGGGGGTAGATGCCCCCTGGGCTATTTCGACCAGGTTCTCCTTATTGTGTTTGGTACAGGTGACGACAAAACGGGCTCGTTCAATCTTTTTTCTTATTTTTTCTTTGCGAGATGTGTATATGTCCTTGGCATGCGCTGTGAAGCTGAAGGGGGTGCCGGACAGCAGGCTCGCAAACATGGTGACAGAGGTGGGGGAGTGAGCAAAATGGCCATGGAGCTGCACAATATTTGGGTCTTTTAGTAGGTGCGTGTTGGTCAGGTATGCAGCCTGCAATAAGTGCTTAAGGGTGGCCAACTTACTTCCCTTACTGGACCCTTCTCTTGCCAGATTCAGGCTATCGAGAAAGGCCTGCGGTCTTTTCATGGCCAGTAAGAAACTGGGGAGCAACAGCCTGGGGAATTCAGTTAACAGGTCTGTTGGCAGGTAGTCAACCTGAGCTCTGATCTCTGTTACTGACTTATGGCAAAATGATTCTCTTGGCTGGCGCATTGGAAACAGCCGCAGGGTAAAACCGAGATTTTCAAGAAGTAGTATTTCGTTGGAGATAAATGTCTCTGAAATTCTGGGATAACCCTTCAGGATGTAGCCAAGGACGGGTTTTATGGTCGACTGATTCATGGCACTCTTTTACTTTATCGGTGTTAATTCTTCAGGGGAAGGCGAACAGGTTTTGAATTTACTGACGATCAGCCTCCGATGCTTTGAAGTACTTCAAACGGGTTAACATTGTGTCAAGACCGGAGAGTTCAAATCGGTTCATTGTCTCTTTGTACTGACCACTCTCTTTGAGCATGGTGAACATTTTCTCTCGGAGCAGTTGAGGCGTGACGTCCGTCCATGGAATAAAATCAAGTAAACCCTTGTTTTTCAGGCGCCTGGCTCTAATAAGTTGCTCTTTTCTCGGGGACTCCCTTGGGATAATCAGAGCGGGTGTCTGCTGGGTAAGTATTTCACAGATTGTGTTATAGCCTCCCATAGATATGACAAGGTCGGCAGCTGCCATTAACTCTTCAAGCCTGGGATGGAAAGGGAGGGTCTTTATACCGAATTTCCTGGCACGAATTTTCAATTTTTCCCGGGTTTTCTTGGGCATAAATGGGCCGGTTATGATGATGGATTTAAATGGCAGTGAGGTGGGATAGTAGTCGTGCATGGAAATGTAGTGATCAATCACCTCGGCACCATCGCCGCCGCCTCCGGTGGTGATGAGGATGAATTTGTCGTCATCCATAATTCTATAGCGTTTCCGGACACTAGCCTTTGTCTTTGGGGGCAGCGCCTTTCGAGGGATATAGCCGGTAAACTTGATTTTATTGTGGGTCGGCGAGGGAATTTTATACATTTCAACGGGATCATAAATGTCTTTGTTTCCATACACCCATATTTCGTCGTACAAATCATTTAGGTAGGTGTAGACCTGTTTTTCTTTCCAGTCATTTTGTATGACTGCAGATTCATCAAGAATGTCACGCAAACCAAGAACTGTTTGGGTTGCAGGACTCGACGTTTTCAGCCACTCCAGGGTGGGGAGCACTTCTCGCTTGAGGCCGAGTGGTTCCTTGTCTACGATGAACAGATTTGGCTGAAAGGTTTTTGCGGTGGCAAGTATGATATTGGTACGGATTGACAGGGCTTTTGCCTGATCAATTCGGATAGAAAGTGACTGGTATTCCTCGTTGGTTTTTTTTATCATTCCGGGGATTCTGACGAAATCAACCTGTTCGGGAAATCGGAAGCGTCCGGCGATGGGCGAACCTGTAAGGATGAGCACGTTGGTATTGGTGTCTCTCAGGTGATTGGCGATAGCCATTGTTCTGCGTATATGCCCCAGCCCATATGTATCGTGGGAGTACATCAAGATATTAAAGGCCGAGGAGTCAGTTTGATTGTGCATTGCTACTCTATACCACCCCTAAATTAAAGGACTAATGAAAATATCTTTTATTCCGCCTCAAAAAACATGTTACCTAAATTTTGCAATTGACTAGTTCACCGCAGATGCGAGGCAGCGAAGCTGAAGACGGCTAACTATTTCAAAGCTTCGGTAACAAAGCAGATTCGGTGGAATTGCCAATTCCGAAGGGGAGCAAGTAAAAGAAAAAATGGTACTCATTAACAGGTGAGTTTGTGAAATGATTAATCATTTTTCTCTATTTTGCGTCTGCAATATTTAGGTATCAAACCCAAGAGTAAATATGGTCGAGATTGAATACTTTAGTCAATACAAAAAAAAATCCCCGCAGAACTTTTTGTCTACGGGGATTTTTAGCATTAAAATTCGTTTTCTAAAAACTCATAGTAAGTCTGTTGCTAATCATAATGATGTTCTCGACATCAGTGTAACTACTTCTCTCGCTGAACAGCTTACCTGTGTCCATATAACCAAAGTGCATTTCATACGAAAGGTTATTTAAGATCCTATAGATGACACCCAGATTCGCCTCCCACCCTGACTCACTTTCGTAATCAGCAATATCAGGAGTCCATAAATTTTTGGTAATGCCAAAGGCACCCTGCAGGGAGATCTTGTGTGTCGCATCATACTGAGCAGATACGGCTAGACTGTTTGTACGTGCTACAGTAACAGAGCTGTCGCCATTCCAGGAACCACTACCCTCGTACTCGTTATTCAATATGTCAGCCTTAGTACTGGTAATGAGTAGTGGCTGGTAGTTGGAACCAGGAGATGAGCTGACGTTTCCGTGTAACTCAAAGCCCGTTCCCAGGTTGTACGAAGTAATTTTGTAGGCCCGGTGGCTCTCTGCCTCTCCAGCATACAGCAGAGCTGTCTGGCTAGCCGTCAGCGCGATTAATACAACTGTCTGGAGAAATTTTTTCATCTTCACTCAAAAGCAACAGGCGTCGTAGAAAAGAAGAACGATGAGAGGCTCTTCGTTGTAAATGTTCAAAAATCTATACTAACAATTTTGATCTTTTCTGCAAAAATGTCAAGAGGAAAGTGTGGGAGTCGCGGTAAAGCCATTGTCGGGATATAAATATTAAAAACCAGCAACAGTTATAGAGGACTCACTGTCCCTTGGTAAAGACGATTGCAATCAATTTCTCAACGGTCATATTTGCAATAGAGACCTTGCTTGTGCAGGTATTTTGCGATATAGAATAAAGCTTCTTGTGCATACTTAAGACTACTTTGAGTCATTTTAAACATATTTTGGAGACATTATGCGAGTCAGGAAAATCCTTCTTCTACTTCTCTGCTGTTTGTTGAGTGGTGCGGCTGTCACAAATGCTTCTGAGAGTATTGAGAGGTACCGTATAGTATTTTCAACTTTTGATGTCGCTTCGGCAGGAGAGTACTCTTATTTACGTGATGGTGTTCAGAGCATGCTGGCCAGTCGCCTTGCCGCTAAAGATAGCGTTGACGTACTGGACCAACGTCTCAGTGAAAAGGAATTGCAGAAAATTACCGCAGAAGACTTTGGAGGAGGCGGTCCCAAGAGTGTGTTGAATGCCGATTACTTGGTAACGGGTGCTCTTTTTTCACTGACAACCGGTGTAAATCTTCAGGTTGTTATGTATCCACTGTCACCAGACAAAGAAACGCTCAATTTTTCAGTTTTGAGCTCCCATATAGAAAAGCTTCTCCCAGGAGTGGAAAAATTGGCTGAAGATATCGCCGCCCAGGCTTTTGGATACTCCACTGTAGCTGGCACTTCCAGGAAAAAACAAACCTTCGGTGATTCGGGCTTTGTCACTGTACATCCGGAAGCAGCATATAAAAAGGGGCTCTATTCTGGGACAGTTATTGGTGTGGACGGTGGGCTGATTAAAACTTCGGCAGTCGGAGTCAGGCGTCGTGCTACCATTGAAGGCGAAATGAAAGCCATGGTAGTGGGAGATATTAACAATGATACCGAGGACAATATAGTCATTGTAACTGAACGTCATGTCATAATTTATGCAGTCGCAGGAAGGAAACTCGTCGAGATCGCAAAAACAGGACTGCCTCCGAAAATGAGAGTTCATGCGGTGAATCTTGCTGACACCAATGGAGATGGTAAAAATGATCTATATCTCAGCGGAACCTCGGGCCTGGATGTCTCCTCGTTTATAATGAGCTGGGACTCTGCAACGGGGTTCAGGACCAAAGCTCAACACATTCCGTGGTATCTCAGACCTGTGTTTGTTCCAGAAAAGGGTTGGATCATTTCCGGCCAGAGACGAGGAATAAATAAAGCTGACTTCATTGCTCCCGGAGTCTATCAACTCACCTTTGATGAGGGAGGGAAGGTTATAAAGGGAGACCAGATTGCTTTACCGAAGTCCGTGAATCTTTTTGATTTTACCTATGCTGACCTTGATGGGGACGGTTCCTTTGAATTGGCTGCAATTGATCCGAATGAGAAGTTAAAGATTTTTAACCATGTCAATCAATTAATGTGGGTGAGTACGCAGAAATTTGGTGGTAGTAAAGTAGTCCTGGGGCCAAGCGTCGGGGGGGCAACGGATGAAAGGAGCAAAAGCGGTTTTACCACAAACGATGATTGGGATCGCCAGCCAGTACATGTGCCGGGCAGAATACTCACCGCAGATATAGATCTTGACGGCAAACAGGAAATTGTTGTTGGTCAGATGAAGTCATCAGGGTTCGGTTTTTTTAAAAGACTACGGCCATATAGTGGTGGAAGCGTTGTCGGACTGAGCTGGGATGGTGCTTCTATGAGTGAAGTCTGGCGTACGGGAAGGTTCGAAGGCTATGTCGCTGGCTATGATTTTGTGTTGTTCGAAGATATGGAAATCCCGGGAACCGAATCAAAAAGAAAAGGGACAAGCAAATCAGTAGCTCGATTATATGTGGGAAATATTCCCACAAGTGGAACTTTAGCAGCCTTACTGCCGGGAGTAGTAAAAACTGAATTTTCCGTCTATGATCTCGGCTTTGAACGGATAGAAGCTGAGTAATTTGCTGGATATTGCACCTGAAGTATAAAAAATTATACTTCAGGTAAAAAAAACTTGACAAGAAAGCTGACTGGGTATACTTTCACACATAATGGATTTAATTGACTCGTCTTTTTATAGCAGAAAGGAAAGCGAATCGGTGACGAAGAAGTTGATACAGAGTTGAGATGTTGCCCCATGTTGGGGAAAACAAAAATATTAGGAGAGATAACAATGAAGAAAATTATTGCTTCAGCCATAGGCCTAGCGCTCGTTGGTGGTGTTGCTGTAACTGCTTCCGCAGAAGTTGAGAGTCAATTTGGTGGTTACTGGCGTACACGTCTTATTTATCAAGACAATATGAAGGGAACTGATGCTAGCTATGGTGTTGCAGCCGATAATGACACTGGTAGTTATTCACGTGTGGATAATCGTACTCGTCTTTACTACACCGCAAAATTCAATGACAGCTTCAAGTTTGTCAACAAGTTTGAGTTCAACTCTAACTGGGGTGATGCCAACGGTGGTGACATTGGTGCTGACGGCGATACCTTTAAAGTTAAGAACTCCTATGCTGATTTCACTTTAGGTAATGTTCAAACCAAACTTGGTATCCAGGGTGCGAGCATTGGCCGTGATTTCATCTTTTCTGATGACTTTTCAGGTGCCTATGTAAACATGAAGTTTGGTATGGTTGAAGTACCTCTCATGTGGATTAGACCCGACTCAGTTGATGGCGGCGGAAAAGAGAATGATCGTGATTACTTAGTAGCTCAAGCTAGAATCAAAATTAACGACACCTTTAAAGTTCAACCATATTTCTTGTATGATGTCAAAAGTGATCTGGATTTTGACCAAGAGTGGGAAAACTGGTACCTGGGTCTTGATGTTGACATGAAGATGGACGCATTATCTGCATGGGGTACTTTCATCTATAATGGTGGTAGCATTCAGACGGATATCTACAATGATAACGATAATAAAGGTTACCTCTTAGCTGCAGGCGTTGACGCAGGAATTGCACACGGTCAGGTCTTTTATGCAACTGGTGATGAAGACGGCGCATTGGGTGAAGATGCATTCAAACTTCCTCAGGGAGCTTCTTACTACTGGTCAGAAATCATGGGTCTCGGCACCTTTGATAACACCGCTTCTAATGGTGCTCCTGGCGATCAAATCTCTAACATCATGGCAATTAATGCTGGTGTTACCTTGAAGCCAATGGATAAGATGACTCTGAAAGGTGACATCTGGTACGCAATGCTGGCTGAAGATGATGCAGCCGGAAACGACAAGCTCGGTACCGAACTTGACGCAAAACTGACCTATGCACTGATGGACAACCTGAACCTTGACTTGGTTCTTGCATATCTCTTCGCTGACGATGCAACTGGTGGTGAAGATGTACTCGAAACTGGTGCACGTTTTTCTCTCAGCTTCTAATTTGAGAAAAGTACGTAGCAGTTGTAGTTGAGTTAGTAAGGCCCGATGGAGTTCGCTTCATCGGGCCTTTTTTTTTGTTTTTTTTAGTACCTTATAAATTATTTCCCGTTTATCGGGGTTAGGGTCCATAAGATGGCAGAGAACTCAAAACTACCGGGTCATATTCGATGGGCGGTCTTGTGCATGGTTATGATTGGGGTATTCATGTCAACCATGGACAGTGGCATGCTCAACGTAGCGCTGCCAACTATCATGCGTGCCTTTCAGCTGAGCCTTGAGCAGGCGGAGTTGGTTGTCACCGTCTATCTTCTGACTATCACGGTAACCCTGGTATTTTGGGGAAGGTTTGCAGATCGGTTCGGTAAAGGAAAGATATATCTTCTGGGAATGGTTGTTTTCTCTTTCGGTTGCCTGTTCTGCTATTTTTCAACGAGCTTTGAAAGACTCTTACTCAGTCGTTTTGTTCAGGCAACAGGTGCATCCATGATGATGTCTTCAGGACCTGCCATAATTAAAGCTTCTTTTCCAAAGGATCGTTTAGGCCAGAGCCTTGGGCTCGTCGGTATCGCAACTGCATGTGGATTGCTCTCCGGCCCTTTTGTCAGCGGTGTGCTGTTGAGCCACTATTCATGGCGATCTATTTTTCTGATTACCCTGCCTGTCAGTGGTCTGACCTGTCTCCTGGCCAGTCGTTATCTGTTGAAGTATCTGCCCTCAGCCCTTGATTGCTCCCATGAACGTTTTGACTGGTTAGGGAGCTGCTGCTGGGTTGCGATGGTTATATTGAGCATAGCCTTTTTTCATGGACTCGATACTTTTTTAAGTATGACCAATTTTGTGCTTATGGTGTGTCTTACTGCCCTTGGCTATCTGTTTTTCAGGGTAGAAAAGAATGCGGGGTCTCCCATCCTGCCGGTTGATTTGCTGCAGAATAGATTCTATTGGGTTGGAATTGTAACTGCGGTTATATCTTTTATGGTACTCTTTACGGTTCTGGTTTTGGTCCCATTCTACCTTGATTACATTTTGGGCTTGTCGATAGAAAAAATAGGGGGCGTCATGATGGCAGTTCCCGCTACCCTTATCATACTTTCTCCTTTCTCTGGTTGGTTGTATGACAGGATCGGGGCACGTTTTTTAACCACGGCAGGCCTGGTTTTGAGTGGACTGGCCGTCATCAGCCTTACCTGGCTTTCCCAGGACACAACTCTTCCTTCTCTTGCCATCAAGCTTGCCGTTCTCGGGGCCGGTCAGTCTGTGTTTCTCTCACCGAACAGCGCTTCTGTGCTTTCTCAGGTGGATGAGAGATTTTCCGGAATCACCGCTGGCATTCTAGCAACAGCCAGGAATTTTGGCATGGTTCTCGGTGCGACATTTGCAGCAGTTTTTCTGAGTATATTTTTCCGTTACTTCAGTGGTGGTATGCAGCTGGAGATGCAAGATGGTCTTGATGGTGAGGCTTTTCTCCAGGCCCTGAGAGCTACCTTTGTTGTTGTTGCCGCAATTTCTTTTCTGGGGTGCATTGTCTCTGCGCAGAGGGACTAGCCCGCATTTCTCATGAACATTGTGTCAGTTTGACCGCAGGCTAGTAGCTGTTTGGTTTTCGGTCCTGTTGAGGCAAAACTCCGATTTACACAATGTTCAGCAAAGCTCAGCCCATGCGACGCCGCCTGAACTGACGAGAATTCCGGTCTAGAGGTAGATTCTCCGCCGCGTTGAGGTGTTTGTGAACATCATTTTATCAAAACCACAAAGTCCTTACTTACCGTTTACCGGTGTCAGGTAGGAAGTATAATAGTTGCAATATTCCCACCCTTGGGGTTAGTAGCGAGTTCGAAGTTGCCGTGGTGTGCCTCAATGATTTGAGCTGCAATAGCAAGTCCCATGCCATTTCCATATGTTTTGGTTGTGAAAAAAGGGGCTTGCACGTGGGGAAGCGCATCTGCTGGGATCCCCGGGCCGGAGTCAGTGACCGAAATTGTGACCGAACCATGATCCTCTTGGGCCTGTATGTGCAGAGTCCCACCTTTTGGCATGGCCTCAACACTATTTCGGATAAGATGTAGAAATACCTGTCTTATTTTGCGCTCATCTATCGCAATGAAAGGTCCGGGAGACGCCAGATGCAGATTGTAGGTAATTGATTGTCTTTTCATGGCTGCGTAAAAAAGCATAACACTTTTTCGCAGGACCTTGAAAATTGGCTGAAGGGTAAGGGTGACTTCATCAGTCTCGACATAGGTGAAAAGGTCTTCGAGGGTATTTTCGATTTTGTCGGTTTCCCTGGAGATGACTTCAAGAAACGAAACCAAATATTTGTCTTTGGTTTTTTTTGCAAGAAGCCTGGAGGTACTGCCGATTGAGGTGAGAGGATTACGTATGGAGTGAAGAAGTTGTGAAGACATGTGGCCTATAGCTGCTTCGCGCTCAGAATTGATGAGAAGATCTTTACTTTTGTCAAGCTCCTGGGTGATGAGTTCGAGTTCTGTGATTTTGGAAGCCATTGCTGAATAGAGATGGCTGTGTTCTATAGCAATGCTTGCCTGGCTCGCGAGTATTTCGAGCCCTTGAATGTCCTGTTCTGTTATCTCTGCATTGGTGACGAAATTATCGACAATGATCACTCCAAGAGGTTTCCCAGGAGAATAAAGAGGAACCACCGCAAAAGACAACTCTCCAAGTGTGCTCAGGAGTTCATTTGGGACAGAAAAGTCGTCAGCACGTCCCTCATTTACACGGATCGACAGCTTTTCTCTGCACGAATGGATGAGGACATGGTTACGATCCCCTGCAGGGACTTTGAGGGCTTTTATTGTTTGATTAACAGAGAAGTCCTCTGATATATCGTTACTTTGAATTGATTCAAGGATATCATCCAAATGAAGTCCTTCAGCTTTAATAGAGGCCCAAAGATGGCCTGCTTTCTCTTTAGATGACGGGCCAATCCCCATAATTCCTTCTAAAAAGGTGTGCTCTTCATTGTAAAGGGCAAGAAAGGCACGGTTGAATTGCAGTCCGTCTGCTGAAGTAATACCGACCAGAATTGCATGAAGAATGCCTCGCAATTCGACGGTATTCAGATAGGCAGTATTCATTTTCAGATTGAGGTGGTGGAGAAAGCGCATCCGAGCATTGGTTTTCTGCAAGTCATTCTGATAGCGTCGACTATCAATAGCCAAACGTCGCTTTTTGAGGGTATTTTGCACAGTGTAATTAAATTGCTCTAAGATGACAGGTTTGGTCAGGTAGTCGTCGGCACCCCGGCGCAGGCAGTCGAGTGCAACTTCAATGTCTGTTGTTCCTGTGACCATAATAATGCCAAGATCCGGGTGGCTAGGCACTATGTCCTTTAATAGTATATTGCCGTCTCTGTCTGGCAGGCCAATATCGAGGAGGAGGAGGGCAACTGGCTCTGAAGCAAGAAGTTGCTGGAACTCTTTAGCACTGCCGGCACTTACTACGCCAAAGCCCTGGCTTTCAAGATAGTGAGTAAGTAATAAGACAATTTCAGGAGAGTCATCGACTATCGCTACAACCTCTCCCATCTCAAGAAGATCGTGTGCTGGAGAGGACGATGATGAATGCTTTTGGAATGCGAACTCGACCATATACGTACCTGGCGAAGACAATGGACAGTAGGGACAGCAGGAAAATACCAAGTGTAAACGGCCAACCAACTAGTCGACTGTATGTAAATGTAGTGATAGCAGCAGTATTTTTCCATACTGATCTTACGATCAAGTAGTGTTGGGCTTGCAAGGAATATTCTATCACATTACCTGGGGGGAAGGAACAGATGAAAAAAGAAAAGGCAAAAACGACTTTGCTGTTCGATATTCTATTGTATAGTAGAGCCCTAGCTGCGATAAACGGGAAATAAGGCACTAAAAGACGAGCAGATAATAATCTTGATGGTGGTAGAGTTGGATCAATATTTTGAAAAAGGTGGGCCGCTTTCGTTTTTCTTAAGGGGGTTTGAGCCCCGGGACGGTCAGAGAGAAATGGCAAATGCCGTTGCTTCAGCCCTTCAGTATTGCCAGGAGGAAGAGGGCCATTCGGATTCCTGCGCGGTACTGGTAGCTGAAGCGGAAACGGGGATTGGCAAAAGTCTCGCTTATCTGATTCCTGCTGTTTTGTCTGGACAGAGGGTTATTATTTCAACCGCAACGTTGAATTTACAGGATCAACTTATCGATAAGGATATTCCCCTGGTTGCCAAGGTTATTGGTCAGGATGTTCCAGCCATATGCCTGAAAGGAAGACAAAATTACCTCTGCCTGTACCGATGGTTTCAATACTGCAGTACCCCTCAACTTTCTCTTGTAGAGGACCCATCGGTTAAACGTATAGAAAATTGGCTTAAAAAAACCACTACCGGGGATAGGGCGGAACTCGACTGGCTCAGCGATTCATCTGTGCTCTGGTCCAAAATTTCATCCCAGTCCAATCTCTGTCTGGGGAGTGACTGCCCCGAAAATGGAGGCTGTTTCATAACACAGCTGCGCAAACAGGCAGGCTCCTGCACTATTATCATAGTCAATCACCATCTTTTTTTCTCTGATCTTGCACTGAAGAAAGCGGGTTATGGGGAACTGCTGCCCCGTTACGAAGCAGTTATCTTTGATGAAGCTCACCATGTAGAGAATGTGGCCAGCTCATTTTTTGGGAAGAGCTTTAGTCAGTACCAGATAATTGATCTTCTATCTGATGTAGAACGACAGGCCAGAGCTGACCTGCCACCGACAAACGTTGATGAACTGCTGGCTGCTCTCAGTGGCTTGAGGCAGAGGGTCGAAACCTTCACTCAGATCTTCACTGGAAAGACAGGAAGGTATTATCTCAACACACTTATAGACGATATCTCAGAAGAAGTTTGGCAGGAAGAGGTTGATTTGCTCTCCGTCGGCTTAAGCAGGCTCGTGTGCAGGATTGAGGAATATGAAAAGCTGGGTGAGGGATGGACAAGCCTGTCTAAAAGGGGCACAGAGCTGAATGGAACACTGCTTGAAATCGCTCTTCGCACTGATAGTGAGGGGAAAAACTTTGTTCATTGGTATGAAAAACGTGAGCGCTCAATATCAATCTCCGCTACGCCAATTGAAGTTGCTTCGGAATTGAAAGAGAACCTCTATTCCTCTGTTCGCACCTGCGTTATGACCTCAGCAACGCTATCTTCTGGAGGCAACTTTAAGTATATACAGGATCGACTGGGATTAGGTGAGAATACGGTGTATCATCAGTTTGGTTCTCCATTTGATTACGCTGGCAGGACGCTCATTTACATACCCGAATCAGGATTTCCCGAACCTACCTCTGTTGATTATTTTCCCAGGGTGTCTGAGAGGGCGCTCGACATACTACGACTCAGTGAAGGGCGTGCACTGATGTTGTTTACCAGTTTTAGAGGGATGAATAGTATGGCTGACTTTCTGGTTGGTAAGCTGGAATATCCGATCCTGGTTCAGGGTGAAGCGTCGAGGAATTCGCTCTTGCAAAAATTCCGAGAAGAGACGGACTCGGTCCTGCTTGCTGTGGCCAGTTTTTGGGAGGGGGTCGATGTTGTAGGAGATTCTTTGAGCTGTGTCATTATCGATAAACTTCCATTTGAGGTACCAAGTGACCCGGTTATACAGGCACGAATCAAGAGAATTCAGGATGAAGGAGGAAAACCTTTTTTCAGTTTTCAGGTTCCCCGGGCAATTTTGACGCTGCGTCAGGGTGTCGGCAGGTTAATGCGCTCAGCGAATGATAGAGGCATTATAGCTATTATGGATGTGAGACTGTTTGGCAAAGGATATGGTCGTACGTTTTTGAAGAGCATGCCGCCTTCACCTGTCACCAGAAATGTCAAAGAAATTGAAACATTTTTCCGCTGAACCTCAATTTTGCAATAATCTATCTAACTATAAAACAGCACAATATGATTCCAACTGAATCGATTTTAAAAGAGATACTGTCCGAGGCCCGGGTTGTCGAAAAATACTTGCAGAAAACCCTTGGTCAGCTGCAACCTCATGTAGATGACCAGCTCTATGAAGTACTTGAATATGGCCTCCTCAATGGTGGTAAACGTATTCGTCCCATTCTCGTTGTACTTGCAGCCCGCCTCTGCGGAAGCGCCGGTGCTGAGGTGTATGAGCTAGGCTGTGCCTTTGAGTTTCTCCATGCGGCAACGCTGTATCATGATGACCTGATAGATAACTCCGATACCAGGCGGGGGAAACCTTCGGTTCATAAAAAGTTCGGTACCGTGGCTGCGGTACTGGCTGGAGATTTTTTGCATGCACAGTCGATGTCAACTGTAGGCAGGTTGTCCGGCCAGCACGGCCTCGACATATTTTGCAGGGCTACAAAAGGAATGGTTGATGGTGAGTTTATGCAGCTTAGAAACGCTGAAAATCATAACCTCTCCGAGTTAGACTACTACCATGCTATCATGGGGAAAACCGGGCTTCTGATATCAGCTGCCTGCGAGGTAGGCGCTGTTTATGGCGGTGGGGGTGAACAGCAGATGCTAGCCTTGAAAGAATACGGAAACAATTTGGGCTGTGCCTTTCAGATAATTGATGACCTGCTGGACTATCTTGGTGATCCTGGCATAACTGGCAAATCTGTGGGTAATGATCTCGCTGAGGGGAAAATGACTCTGCCTGTGATTCTTGCGCTCAATGCAGCAAAAGGTACTGACAGAAACAGAATGGCGACAATACTGGCCGATAAAAACCTTCGGACTGAAAGCATCACAGAGATCTGTGACCTGATTTCAGAATATGGTGGTTTTCAGGCAGCCAGAAATAAAGCCGTAGCTGCAGTGGATCAGGCCCTGGCGGCGCTGACTGTTTTTACAGATCCGAATATCCAAACTGAACGTAGAATACTTGAAGGGTTGGCCCGCTATGTACTCGTGCGAGAGAAATAGTAAAACCTCGTTACTCATTTATACCATTTACCATTTACCATTTCGATATCGTAGAGATCATGGCGTATTCAAAGACGAGAAAAAGTAGAAAGAGAGTTGCGAAGAAAAAGAAAGGCTCTTTGAAAACTATTACCCGGTTCCTGTCCTTCCTGCTACTGGTTCTCCTGCTGGCCGTCTCATTTTGTGCCGTGGGGTATGTAATATTCTTCAGAACCGTGATGGCTCAGGATGGTATCCCGGAGTTGACCGGTGGCATTGTTTTTGAGGAACCAGATCCACCGCCCCATGAAGAGAAAGATGTAAAACAAAAATTCAGAAAAAAGCCAGATCTTCCCAAGGTGGCCATTGTCATCGATGACATGGGCTATCATGAAAAGGTGGGAGAGAAGCTGCTGAACCTGCCGGTTGATTTGAGTTACTCATTTCTCCCGTTTGCCCCTCATACGAAAAAACAGGAAGCAGCAGCCCATGCTATGGGGAAAACTATCTTGCTTCACCTCCCATTGCAGCCCAAAGGTACGCGGTGGGACCCTGGTCCAGGAGCCTTGTTCCTGGCTGACTCTTCTGATATTCAGAGGGAAAAATTCGAAAAGGCTTTGCAGCATGTACCCAACGCTGAAGGGGTGAATAATCATATGGGCTCACTCTTTACAGAGAATACAGCTGCAATGAGGTTGTTGTTAGAAGCAATTGATGCACACTCCCTCTATTTTGTGGATAGCTATACAACAGCCGCCAGTGTTGGCCTGAAGCTTGCGCGGGACATGAACATCAAAACCGAACGAAGGCATATCTTTCTCGATAATGATCTTACTGTTGCCAAAGTGTGTGGACAGATAGAAAAACTTGTGGTTACAGCCGAAAAGAATGGCTGGGCGATTGGTATAGGTCATCCGCATGAGTCTACTCTGCAGGCAATTTCTGACTGCGCGGGGAGTTACGTTTTCCGCGTTGAGTTTGTTGGGGTGCAGGAGGTATTACATTAGGAAGGCACTGAAAGACACAATACGTCGACAGTATCAGTTTGATAACTGATACTGTCGACTTTGCTATATTCGGTGGTATGAGATAAATTCGAATCCGTATTTTCTTGTTTTTAAAAACAGCTTTTACGGGGTAAGGTACTAACACCGATAAACAGTAAGTAAGTACCTTAGAAGTCGGTTTCTTTAAAAAACAAGAAACTGATTTATAAGGCACTAATGTTTAAATGATCTTTGTCCTGTAAACATCATTGCAACTTTTGGTTCTGCTTCGTTACAGGCCTGAACAGTCTCAAAATCACGCATGGAACCTCCAGCTTGAAGAATCGCCGAGATACCTTGGGCAATGCCGACATCCGCACCATCTCTGAATGGGAAAAAGGCATCTGATATCATAACGGATCCCGGAAGTCCGGCCCGTTCTTCCTGCACCTTCTGGTCGATGGCCTCTTTCTCGGCAATTGCCCGCGTGCCCTGACCGATTGCCAGTGCCAGATCAGCATAGCCGATACCATGCTGGTCAAAACAGAGGATATCGGCATATTTGATATATGCCTTGTGCACGGCTATTTCCGCAACGCCTACTCTGTCTTGTTCCCCTGTACCTATTCCCACGGTGGTTCCATTTTTGACATAGAGTACGGAATTTGAGGTGACTCCATGTTCAACTGCCCAGCCGAAGATCATATCGTTGAGTTCTCTCTGTGTTGGCTGACGTTCACAACTGAATTCCTGCCCCTTCCAGGTGGCGCTCGCCGCTGACAGGTCATCAATGGTGCGGATAGAGTTCACTGCCGACTGCTGCGCTATAATACCGCCGTCTATCAGGCTCTTGAAATCAACAAAACGGAATTTTTCAAAATCTGCAAGGCGGTCTATTGTACTGATTTTTATGATACGCAGGTTCTTTGCCTTAGATAGTATCTCAATGGCGCCTGCTTCAAAATCAGGTGCACAAACGACTTCAAGGTAATTGTTTGCAAGGAGTTCAGCAGTGTCACAGTCGCAGGTACGGCTCATGATTACTGCTCCGCCAAAAGCTGCAATACGATCACAGCGCAAGGCCCTGTTGAAGGCTTCGGCAAGCGTATCAGCGTAAGCCGCCCCGCAGGGGTTGTTGTGCTTGAGTATTACAGCTGCCGGCTTGTCCATAATGTACTTTATTATGTTGAGGCCGTTATCGACATCGGTGAGATTGATCTTGCCAGGGTGTTTCCCCACTTGCAGCATATCCTCGACGTTTATAGAGGAGACAAGGCCGTTGCCCGGCTCAATGAACTGGCAGCCCCCCAGAGACAGGTTGCCGTTGGTTAACTCATATAGAGCAGCTTCCTGGTCTGGATTTTCACCATATCGGACACCGCGTTCATCAACCGAACCGTCATCCATGGTAATTTTCCATGTCTTCTTTTTATAAACAAGTTTCTGCTCTCCAAAAGATATGGTCATATCCATGGGGAAACTGTCTCCCAGTATAGTAGAATACATTTTCTTCAAATCACTCATTGGGCTATCCTCTTGTGGTAGAATTATGTCAGATACCGGCCCTGTCGGACAGTTTGTGATTTACTTGTCGGAGTTGGCAGGCGTGGTACCTGCTCCAATCTGTTTATTGTTACGGCAGCTGTAAGGAGCTATACGGACGTCATCGCTCAGGGTGCAGCCGCTCAGAATGGCACCTTGGCCAACGCGGCAGGACGTGCCAAGTCGGCAGCCGTCAAGGAGTTTTACCCCGGCCTCAATAGTCGAATCCATGCCTACCTCTGAGTCCGGTGATATTTCAATAGTTTCAGGGTTGAGCATTGTTACGCCCTGGAGCATGATTTCCCTGTTTCTGCGCATACGGAGTTCCTGGTGAGCTTCGGCCAACTCTACCCGGGAGTTCACACCCAGAACGTCAATGGGATAGTCTGCGGTATATTTCTCAACAGATCGTCCAGCCTGAACCGCCAGCTTGATAATGTCTGTGAAGTATATTTCACCTTGGCTATTGTCGGTTCCTACGTTTTTCAGTGCAGAAAAAAGGAATGAGGTTGTTACACAGTAAATGCCTGCATTGATTTCCTTGACCAGTAACTGGCTCTCGTCTGCATCCTTATGTTCCACTATAGCATGAACTCTTCCTGAAGCATCAGAAATAATTCTCCCGTAATGTGCAGGGTTTTCGAGAATGGTGGACATGAGGGTTACCGTCGCCCCCTGTTCAAGATGATGGTTGTACATGGCTCGAAGTGTCTGGGATCGAATAAGCGGTGTGTCACCGCAGAGGATCATGACATGGTCATCTGTATCTCCTATTGCCGTTTCAGCAGTGAGGACAGCATGACCGGTTCCCAGTTGTTCTTTCTGAAGTGCGAACTCGACCTGGTAGGAACGTAAGGCGTTTTTGACTTTATCACTGTGGTGGCCGACAATCACCACCGTTCGTTTCGGCTGCAGGGGAAGGGTCGCCTCAATGACGTGTTGAACCATTGGAGCAAAGAAAACTTCATGCAGCACTTTTGCTTTACCGGACTTCATTCTGGTTCCTTTTCCAGCGGCCAGGATGATAGTCGAAAGGGAGGGGGAAGTCATAGGGGAATCCTAAGGTTTGTTTATGGTAGCATAGTGGGTGGTGATTATGCACCTGCCCGTTTATTGCCTTATAAATGAGCCCGTCGATTTATTGTTTTTTGCCCAATATCGGCGTTATTTGAAAAAACAATCCTCGGAATATCAACTATATGCCTGTGGTTGTTTTTTCGAATGCTTTGATCTCGAACAAAACACCTAATAAATCAACAGACTCATAAATCAGTTTATTTTTTATTAAAAAAGAAACTAATTTGGTTAAGGCACTTACTTACCGTTTACCGGTGTTAGCTGAAGTCGCCCGTCAATATATAAAAAAATGTTTCCAGCTTTGCAAGGGGCTTGTTTAAACTTTTAAGTACGTGACTGGGATTGTAACAGTGGCGTTTGACTCAAAATCTGTAACAGGGTACCATAAAGTTATTGCAACGGTTTTCAAAGAGAGATGAGGACAGCAAGCGATGAAATCCTGTTCCAGCATGAAGATTCTCATTGTGGATGACTCCATATACGTACATTATCAGATACGAACCTTTCTCAAACCTGGAGGGTATAATGATTTGGTCTGCACCATTCTGTGACTGAGGCGTTTGAGTACTTAGGCATGACGTCTGAGCAAAAACAAACAGCCGACATTGACCTCATCCTGATGGATATTCAAGTGGACGAAGTTGACGGTATAGAAGCCGCCAGGCGTATCAAAGCCAAAGGTTATTACAGACATGTGCCGGTGATCATGATTACCGGAGAAGATGCTGAAGAAACATTAGAACGGGCCTTCAATGCGGGTGCAGTAGATTATATAACCAAACCGCTGCGTAAAATTGAGCTTCTGTCTCGGGTTGGTTCGTTCCTTCGTCTTCGACAAGAGACTCTTCGTTGAAAAGAACGTGAGCAGGATCTGCTCGAACTGACTGCCGAGTTGAGGAAGGTAAATGTAAAACTGGCTCGTCTCGCCGAAAGTGATGGCCTGACCGGGGTTCCAAATCGTCGTTTTTTCGATCAGATGTTCGAACGGGAATGGTTACGAGCTGCGAGGAATGGAACATGTATGGCTCTTATTATGATCGATATAGACCACTTTACGTTTTATAACGATAATTACGGTCATCAGCAGGGAGATGAATGTTTGAAGATAGTTTCTAGAACAATGAATAATGTTCTACTCCGACCTGGGGATTTCCTTGCCAGATATGGCGGTGAGGAGTTCGCTGTCGTGTTGCTGAAGACCGATATTAGCGGCGCAATCTATATTGCCGAAGAACTCGTTGACTCTATAACTCCTCTGGCCCTTCCCCATGCTTTATCGCCTGTCGCCCCAACAGTTACTGTGAGTAGGTGGGGATTGCAGTAATGTCTCCTGACGAAGGTAATCATACCTTTGGAGAGCTGATCAGTATGGCAGATAAGGCTCTCTATCAAGCCAAGGGAGAGGGGCGCAATAGATGGTGTGTCTATCAGGACGGAGGCGGAGGATACGAGTAGTCAAGTCAGCTTTTTTTCAGTTCATCCCACTCGCGTACTAACATCATTGACCTTCAACGAATAATCGGCTACATCTCTTTGCACAGTGATTTGAGGCTTTGAAGTTGATCCTCTGTGCGAAAAGCAGGTATTTTCTCTCGCAGGGGGCTTATTGAGTTTGTGTATGTCCATAGATGAGAACGTGGGTAACTATTTTGAGGAGGATGTCTGATGCAAAAGTTTATACTATCGGCCCTGGTATTCACGTGTTTATTCTTACAGGGTGTCATGGTTCAGGGAGCAACTGTCTCTATAAATCAATTTGTTGAACATCCGGCTCTTGATGCGGTTCTAAAAGGGTTGCAGGACTACTTGAAAGAGAGTGGCCTTGAGGTGGAATATACAATTCACAATGCTCAGGCCAACATGGGAACGGCAACCCAGATAGCCCAGCAAATGGTTGGTGAAAAAGCTGACCTCTTGGTGGCAATTGCTACTCCTTCCGCTCAGACGTGTGCCCAGGCCCTTAAAAAAGCCCCAGCTGACATGAAGAGACCTCTTCTCTTTACTGCAGTGACTGACCCTGTTGGTGCCGGGCTGGTTACCAATCTTGATAAACCGGAAAACGGTATAACCGGAGTTTCTGATCTGTTGCCGATTACTAAGCACATGGAGATGGTGCTCTCTTACAAAACTGATATAAAGAAACTCGGTGTTCTCTATAATGCCGGAGAAGCAAACTCCAAATCGAATGTCGTTCTTATAAAAAAGGCCAGTGAAAAAATGGGATTTACCGTGATCGAAGCCACTGCCTCCAAGACTGCGGACGTTTTTCAAGCTGCCAAAAGTCTGGTCGGAAGAGTTGACGCCATCTTTATTCCCACAGACAATACTATTGTTTCTGCTCTTGAGTCCGTTATTAAGGTGGGGATGGAAGCTCAAGTTCCAGTTTTTGCAGCAGATGTTGATTCTGTTAAGAGAGGGGCCGTTGCTGCAATGGGCTTTGACTATTATAAGCATGGTTATCAGACCGGTTCTATGGCAGAAAAAATTCTCAATGGTGAAAAAACTGAGAATATGCCTGTGGAGTTCCAGAAAGAGTTGCAGTTGCACATTAATGCAAAATACTCTGAGCTGATGGGTATCGCACCTCCGGTAGCTCTTTTGAAAAAAGCTACCAAGGTATATAACTGATCTCCTGGGCAAAAAATGACCACTTCTACTGGTGCCGCTTTTGTCTCGGACAACCTCCTAGTGTATCATTGAGCGATTAACTGATTATGACTTTATATGCAGCGCTCGGTGCCATAGAGCAAGGTTTTGTCTATGGCATTATGGTTATTGGTGTCTACCTCACTTTTCGGATTCTTGATTTTCCTGACCTCACCGTGGACGGGAGTTTGCCGCTGGGAGCTTCTATCTCAGCGGTGGCGATCACCAGCGGAGTAAATCCCTATCTCTCTTTGCTTCTCGCCCTGTTGGGAGGCTTCGTGGCGGGGATGGTGACAGCGATCTTGAACACCAAATTTAAGATTTTGCACTTGCTGGCCTCTATTCTCACGATGATTGCTCTCTACTCAATTAATATTCGAATAATGTCCGGTCCGAATGTTGCGCTACTGGGGGTAGATACAGTATTTGACGCGGTGACAAATATTGGTATTCCTGCTCACTATGCCGGTTTGCTTGTCTTTGCCAGTTTTGCCGTACTGGTTGTGGCCTTTATCATCTGGTTTTTATCAACGGAACTCGGACAGGCTATTCTTGCAACCGGGGATAATCCCCAGATGATTAGAAGCCTTGGTGTGAACACCCATACTATCATCATTCTGGGTGTAGGGTTGTCAAATGGTCTGGTTGCTCTCAGTGGTGCCTTGGTTGCGCAAAATCAGGGTGCAGCTGATGTGGGCATGGGAATTGGGACTATTGTTGCCGGCTTAGCATCTGTTATTATTGGGGAAACTGTTTTCGGGTGCAAGACAATTGCGAGAGCTTTTGTTGCAGCCTTGCTTGGCTCCATTGTCTATCGACTGGCCATAGCTCTGGCTCTTGGTTTGGAGTTTGGCAGTTTTCGTTTTAACCCCAGTGATTTAAACCTGATAACTGCTGTGCTGGTTATCGGAGCTCTTGTTGCTCCGAATCTCAAAGAGAGGTTGGTGCAAAGGTGATTGGATTAGAGAACATTGTAAAGTATTTCCATAAAAACAGCGTTAACGAGGTTTTTGCTCTTAACGATGTCAATTTACGCATTGAAGAGGGTGATTTTGTCACGGTGATCGGCTCCAATGGTGCCGGGAAATCTACACTTTTAAACTGTATAGCTGGAGGCTTTTTTCCTGACACCGGCAGTCTTTTTATTGCTGGTCAGGATGTAACGAGCTGGCCTGAGTACAAAAGGGCCAGGTTGATTTCAAGAGTTTTTCAGGACCCGTTGCTAGGGACATGCCCATCAGCCACCATTGAGCAGAACATGGCTCTTGCCGGACTCCGAGGGAAGAGGAGAGGGCTTGCCAGGGGCGTGAAAAGTAGTGATCGTGATCGCTTTCGAGAAGAGTTACAACAGTTTGGGCTGGGGTTGGAAGATCGCCTGCTCGATAAGGTTGGACTACTGTCCGGAGGACAGCGGCAGGCGCTGACCATGCTCATGGCAACCATGGTGCGGCCGGAAGTCCTACTGCTTGATGAGCATATTGCGGCTCTTGACCCAAAAATAGCCAGTCAAATCCTTAATCTCACCAGGGAGATTGTAAAGAGCCAGCAATTGACAACCTTGATGATAACCCACAACATGAAACATGCGATTGGTTTTGGTAATCGCCTTATTATGCTGCATCAGGGGAGGATTCTTCTCGATATAAAAGGGCAGGAGAAAAAGAGCCTCACAGTGAAGGACTTACTTGAACAGTTCTACCTGGCTCAGGGGGAAGAACTGACTATGGATTCTCTGCTGCTCAATTAGTACTTTAGAAATTCAATCGAAGTCTTCGCTTATCTCTGGTTCTTTATGAATGAATTTCGTGAAGGTACTTACTCACCGTTTACCGGTGTTAGTACCTTACTCAGTAAAAGGCTTCCTCGCTCTATGGACAGCACCAGAGCGATGCTTTTTCTATTTTTTGGATAAGTTTTGCAGTGGTTCCGCCTTCCAGGCGATATTCTTTCAGCAAGGTTTGCTGCAATCCATGAAGGCCAACCGCAGCGGCGGCATAATTTTCTGCTTCCACTTTACTGAGAATAGTGCTGGCTACACTCATTCCCCAGGATGTTTCGCGCCTGATTCGATCGTTTGTTATTTTATGCTCGTGTAGAATTGCTTCCGCTCGGTCGAAAATCTCCTCAGGTGCAGGACCGGTACCTCTGTTCACATGGAAAAGAGTGATTGTATGCTGATCCTGCAGGGAGAGAATATAGCCGACATGGTCTACTACTCTGCATGAATTTTCTGACCCGTCAACGCAGAGAAGCACATTTTTTCTATTGAGTTCCGGCTCAGGGCAAATCCAGAGCGGGGAGAGCAGTGTCCTGTCCTTGATCATTGCCTGGGCAATTTCATCAGCTGGTCGCTCGATCATCCACTGTAGGGCGTATGACGCCCTTTTTCCCAGAATGATCGCATCGTAGAGCCCGTTTTCACCCTCCGCCAAAATATCTTTTACCTTTCCATATCGCTCAGGGACTGTTTTTGTGATCATCTGATCGATAGACATTTTACTGTTGCTCAGCAGAGTACTTGCTTTTCTGATAGCCTTTTGAGCGCCTTTGGCGACCTGACCCTGGGTGGACTCCTCAGGGGCCATCCACATTTCGGTAAGCGCGTTGCCCAAATTATCCTGGTCAAGCCTGCAAATGTGGAGAAGAGTCACCTGATGTTCAGAAATTTTCTTAAAAAAAGAACAAATAAAATCAACACCTGAGGGAGGGCCTGCTTCGTTACTTATTGTGATGAGAAAATGTTTTTCCATACAACCACTTCCTGGTAAAGGTTATTTTCAAATAATGCAGATATGATGCAAAAAACAGTCAATCGACAGGCTCAGTAATGTGTACTCGCATTTATCCTCTACCAGCCTGCAATGAAATAGTTCTACTTACATTATCAGACAGTTTGTAGAAAAAATCAAACTGGCAATAACCACCTGCAGGTCTGTATGTTTATCGATGTTAGCGTTTGAGGTAACTAGGCCAGTCCAGTTGGGCAAAGCTCTGATGGAGCAGGTGATCGTCGTCCGGAATTTGAATTTTAAGGTTTGAAAAGGTCTCTTCGGCAAGGGGGACAACCAGGTTAGGAGGGGTAACGACATCATTTTTCCCAATGATGACTAAGGTCTGAGCGTGAAGTTTTCTCAAGGGCGGTTTGAAGTTGGCGTAGTTGAGTGCGGGGGCCATAAGGATGAGATTGTGGATCTTTTCAGGGTAGGTTACTGCATAACAGGTGGCCATTAAGCCGCCAAAACTCGAACCGATCAGTGTGATATCAGTGCTTTCAGAGCAGAGTCGGTGGAGTTGCTCTAAACGGTTTGCAAGCGTGCCCTTGAAGTCAGACGAGATCACTTCCGGGAAATTGTCACTGAAAAATCGGCCTTTTGTTCCTCTACTGGAGGAATCAAGGCCATGGAGGAAAAATATGCTTGAGTTCATAGAATTGTTCGGTTGGCCCAATTTGGGAGAAGGAAAAAATCGTTTATAATCGAATAATAACTCTAACACAGGTAAACGGTAAGTAAGTACCTTGTGGGTGGTTATAACTGTATAATATATAACCGAATACGTATTTGCTAGTTTTTTATCAAAACTTTTGCGGAGTTAGGTACTAATTAAAATGGAGCAAAGAGACAATGAGTGAATAAAAAAAGGTTGGCGACACTATGCCGCCAACCTTAAACATTGAGTCTACAGCTGGGTGGTAATGGTTGTTTTGGTGTACCTGCTCACAGGGCACCGAATCTTTCCACGGTCAGTCTGGCTTACGTATGACCAATAGGCTATGCGCGAGTTTGCTTGCGTCAATCTCCGGCACCCTGGCAAGCAGTTACAAATACCGTGGTTTTGCAAAAAAACAGCTTACGCTGTGAGTAGTTACGTTTGGGTTTAGTTAATATCGATCTTTTGTACAGTTTGTTCAGTTGGCTTTTCAATCTTGAGCCTGAGGAGGCCATTTTTGTAGGTTGCGTGAATCTTCTCTTCGCCTAGTTCGAAGGGAAGACTGAAACTACGTGTGAGCTTTCCATATTGCCTCTCACTCCGATAATTTTGCTCTTCCCCAACTTCGTTGTCACGTGCTCTCTCGGCACGCAGTGTTATTGATTTACCTTTCACGTCGACAGAAATATTCTCTTTTTCTACACCAGGAAGTTCTGCGTCGATGAATACAGCACCATCTTTTTCGTAGATGTCCACTCGGAGCTGCTGATTGGTTCCTGTGAGTGATTGCGGTTTCCCATGTAGGGCGGGTTGGAAAAAGTCATCAAAAAAACTGTCGAAAAGACGTGATGCTCCGTTGCTTCGGAGGTTTGCTCTACGATGTGGACTATAGTGTACTAAATTCATTTTTTTCTCCTTTTAGTTAGATATGAGTCGTAATGTACGTTTCAGGTTCAGTTTGTTGTTTCACTCTTTACTCATAAAGGTAATAATTATTAAGGTGGTGTCAATAAAAGAATATTACTATTTACATTGTGTCGATAAAGTAATATTTAATATGTTCGGGATTGTGAGGAAAGGCAATGAAAAGAAAAGGTGGATCAATGATATATTTGGAAATATCAGAACAATCTGCCGCTGATCTCCGAGGGAGACAGTCGGTGAGAACGACGTTCAGGTTATCTGAGCGGACAATCGAAGCGCTGAGTATTTTAGCAAGCCAACTCGGGATCAAGCAAAAATCACTGTTTGATCACCTCATGGATGATACAACATCGCTGAAAATTATTGCCAGAGAATTTGAGAAATTTGGCAGTAGGACACAGCGAATAGCGAAAACCTATGTGGTGTCAAGAAAAACTCTGGAGACTCTTGAACGAATATCGGTACAATATGATACACCTCGTGATGCTTTGGTTGAGTATTCGATTGAGAGAATTTTGCCACTGATAGCACGAGAAAAAGAAAAACTTAAGAAGCGCAAGCTTATGCTGGCAGAGTTGGGAAACTATCTGGACCAGGGAGTACGTATTCTTGATAAGGCTGAGAAAGAACTGGGCCAGGACGACCCAGTTTTTCAGGAGCTGCTTCAGATGATGCGGAGGGTTGAAAACTGTTTTAAAACTGTTGATACCTCTGTGAGTAAGGGTGCGAGGATGGAGAAATTTTAGTACCTTCAAAATTATTTTGTGAAGGTACTGATACCCGTCGAGCGAGTACTGAAAAGAGTCCCGACTTATTTCCAGTTTATCGAGGTTAGGCTTTAAGGGTACCCGCGAAACAGCTTGAAGTGAAAGGAGAGCATATGATCAACCCATTTACAGTTCAAAGCAAAATCGCCCAGATTCAAAAAGATGTTTTGGCACCACTGTATACCATGTCACCTGCCTTCCAGGATGGTAACCACGATTGGCTTCTGGCTGAGACCGGCCGGGCCATAGTCAACCACCAGAAGTTTATTGAAGATATCTGCTTCAGCCGTCTGGTGGCAGCAGTGTTTAAGATTGTTAAGATACTCGGAGGTGCGGATCAACTCTCCGAGGAAGATTTTGATAGATTTACTTCCTATGTGAATGAGAGTGGGATTGCGGCTATGCAGAAAATGCTGTTGGCTGCGGATAAGGATCGCGCTTTTGTGGATGAGTTGAAGGGCTTACCTTCCGATGTTCAGAAAAATGCGGCCAGAATGCTTGCAAAAGCCAATACACTACACACTGATTTTATAGAAGATTATTTCAAGAAAAATCATGGTTCAATAGGACAGACTCCTTCTAGGCTGCGGGAGAACTTTGCTGCCTCAACCTCTTTCATATCCCGTTTAACCCTTCTCGCAGAAGACTATGCCTGATGAGAGAGTCAGGAGGTTGTCTCATAATCAATCATTCGCCTGTCGTGAGTACGTGGACGGACGATTTTTCCCACAGCGACATGGGCACGATGGTTCTGATAGTCAGCGAGTGATTTTTTGTCGACGAATTCGGAGTAAAGGATGATGTCACCGGCACTTTCCTTGCCGCTGAAATCAAAACCAACCTCAATATTGAGAAGACCGGGGATTCTTCCTCTGAGATTTTCAAGGGCTTCTTTGATGGCAAGAGCATCCGAACACTCTTGAAGCGGTTCACTTCTCTTGTTCAATTTCCAGCAGACAATGTGTTTGATCATGATGCCACTTTTTCCAGTTAGAGAATGAAGGTGCCGTGCAGTTCTTGTTTTCTAATAAGACTGTTTAGCACCTTGTAAATTATTTTGATTCCATGGCCGATGAAAAAGTGACCAGACCCTGGATGCGATCAAGCTCTGCAAGTGTATTTGCATAGGTTATGTTGGTCAGATTTTCCTGCCTGAGTGCCTGTGAGTAGGCATCTTGCGCTATAAGTACGTCAAGTGTTGTGGATCTTCCTGTGTCAAATTTTGCTTGTTCAGCCTCCAGTCTTTTGAGGGTTGCAAAACTGGTTTTTTTCGTTGCGTCAATTGCTTTAATAGCAAGTTCCACATCCCTAATGGTGGTGCGTACAGTTCTGCGTATTTGCTGGCGCAGCAGCTGGGCGCTGGTTTTAGATTTGTTGTATCCGGCTGTTGCCTGCTGATGAAAACCTTTGGCAGCAGAGTTGGCGAGAGGAACTGAAAAGGACAGCCCTACCTGCCAGAGGTTGTCCGGGTCACTGAGGCTATTGCTGACGGAATCACCATAGGAATCGTCTGTGCTTGCAAGTCCAACCGTGCCGATAAGAGAAAGGTCTGGGCGAATCTGGTCTTTTGCGTCAAGGAGCTCAAGCTTTGCTGCCTGTACCGAGAGATCAGCAGCCTTGATATCCGGCCGGTTAGTGAGGGAATTTTTAAGTATTAATGGCAGGTCTAATTCCACTGGCACCGTCGTAGGAAGATCGGTAGGGCTGAAAGAGAGTAGCCAGTCGTCGCTGTTGATGAGGAGTTTTAGCTCATCTTCAGCCGTTCCTATAGCACGTTCGGCTGTAATAAGGGTTTCTTCTCGCCTGGCAACTTCTGACTGGGGTTGATAAATTTCAACTGGTGCCAATTTGCCCGCTGTGATTTTGGCTTCGGTTTCCTCAAGGAGCCTTTCTGCAAGGGTCAGAGAAAGGCGCTGTACTTCAATGTCCTGCCAAGCAAAAACCAGTCGCCAGTAGGCAGCCTTTACCTCGGCTGCAAGGTTGGCAGAGTCACTGTCAAGTTTGAAAGAGGTTGCTTCAAGGAGCTTTTGGGAGGCTCGAAGGGAGGACGTCTGTACTTCTGTTCCAAAACCCTTCAGCAGTGATTGTTTAAGCCCCAGGGTAAGTCCTGAATTATACGAGGGGTTGAACAGAAGACCTTCGATATTGCTGTCATAACTGCTACTTTTCCAGTCAAGGCGTACTGTCGTTCCTGCTGAGAAAAGCTTGCTGGCTCCGACTCCCCATCCTCCCTGATCTTCCTCAGTGGCACCAATTTGGGTGAGCGGGGTCAGCTCTTCACTCTGCAGACCAGCATCGGCTGCAAGACTTACGTCAAATTTGCCTTCATTTGACAATGCAACACCTTCCGCCGCTAGTACATCTTCACGGCTGAGTTGCAGGTTAAGGTTGTTTGTCAGGGCCTGTTCTACCGCATCTCGTAGAGAGAGCTTCTGTTCTCCGGCAGTAACTGCATACGAAGCGGAAGGAACCGTATAGAGTAGTATGCCAAGAAGAGTAAGAAGTAACGTATAGCGCATCAGTTTTCCTTTTGTGATTGTTGGCCGGAAAGAAAAGGGTAAGGCTTCCAATAGAGTTCTTTGACCTTGCGTATTGTTTTCGTTCTGAAAGTACCGAACTGCTCTAGGAGATAGTAGAGTGTCGGTACCACTACCAGCGTGAGAAAGGTGGAGACAATGAGTCCAAAGACGACCACGATTGCCATGGACTGCCACCACTGACTTGATTCACTCACCCAAGAAATTGCCCCTCTGTGAAAATCGAAAGAGATCCCTGTAATCATTGGGATCAGGCCAAGAATTGTTGTTACTGCAGTAAGAAGAACAGGGCGAAGGCGGGTGGCGCCGGCAGAAAGGACTGCATCTCGAAGCGCAAAGCCTCTTTGGCGCAAACGGTTGGTATAGTCAATGAGCACGATGGCATTATTGACTACAACTCCAGCAAGGGAGATCACTCCAACACCGGTCATAATAATACCAAATGGAGATTTAAAAACGGCAAGACCCAAAAACGCACCTCCAAGAGACAATATTACCGAGGTCATGATGATAAAAGGCTGGCTCACGGAATTAAACATGGAGACGAGAATAAGAAAAATCAGCAGGAGAGCCACAAGAAATGCTTTGCTGAGAAACTCTTCCGATTCTTGCTGTGATTCAAATTCACCTGTAAATGTTGCCCGATAACCGTTTGGAAGGGCCAAAGATTCGAGCATCTTTTCGGCCTGCTCCCGGACAACAGGACCAGGTATTTTGTTCTCATCGACGTTGGCCTTTATGGTGACAACGCGCTCGTTGTTTTTGCGATTAATATCTCCAATTGATCCGGAAAATTTGACCTGTGCTACTGTCGATAGCGGTACCATCTGGCCAGAAGGCGAGGGAAGCATCAGTTCATGGAGGACATTCACTACTTCCCGATCTGACTCTTTGAGCTGTACGGTGATGTCATAATCATCATCGCCATCTCTGAAAGAAGATACTTTCAAGCCGTTATAGGCACTTTTGAGGGCAAAACCGATGGCGTCTGTTGTAAGACCAAAAAGTGCTGCTTTCTGGCGATCAACCTGAACCTGTACCGAGGGTATACCCTCCACAAAATCGTCACGCACATCTTCTACATGTGGGATTTGGTTTAGGACATCTTTGATCTTTTTGGAAATTTCACCCAAAATGGCAAAATTATCTCCGGCAACTTCTATATTAATGGGGGCACCCGTTGGAGGCCCTTCTTCCTCCATTGCTATGGTAAACTTAGCCCCGGGGATACCCTGTATGCGTTCTCGAATGTCTGCTACTGTGTCATGGGTCGAACGCAGACGTTCTTCCAATTCAAGAAAACGAACACCTATATGATTTGGAGTATTGGGGGAGAACGAGGAGCCGCCGGCAGCTGAGACTATTCCTTTCATATAGACAGTCTTAATGTTCTTTAAATCGCTCGGTCCCCAATAATTATCTCCATTGGCATCCTTGTATTCTTTGGGGGCCAGTGCGGTGAGCGGTGTTGCTGTGAGTTGTTCTTCACCCTTTGTACCGGCAACGGCGAGTTCAACCCGTTGGATTATTCGATCGATATATTTGAGATCAGCACCTTCAGGGACATCTGCGTTGATATATATGCCTTTAGGGTCTATTTCAGGAAAGAATTCAACGGGTTTTTCAAGTCCCACCACGAGAAGCCAGCCTTGAAACATGAGAGCGAGGATACAAAAGCCGGTTAAGATAACAGTGAAGGGCTTACTGAGCGCATTGTTAAGAAAAAGCGTATAGCCTGTTAGGATTTTGCCTTTTATTTCGACCGGTTGATCCACAAGTTGGCGATCATCGACATGATTTCCGTGCTGATTTGATTTTGGCTTTTTAATTTTCATAAAAATAGAAGCCATGGCGGGATTGATGATGAGGGCAACGAAGAGACTTGAGGTGAGGGTGATAATCAGGGTGAGCGGTAGGTACATCATGAACTCACCCATAATGCCGGGCCAGAATAACATGGGCGAAAATGCAGCAAGGGTCGTAAGAGTCGAGCCGATTACCGGATAGGCCACTTCTGAGGTGGCTTTCATTACTGCCTCGATACGATTGGTACCCTGCTCCATAAATCTGTAACAGTTCTCTATTATTACGATGGCATTGTCAACCAGCATTCCAAGAGCAAGTGTGAGACTGAAAAGAACTACCATATTAAGTGTAATACCAAGCAGGTAGAGGATGGTGAACGTCAGGAGCATGGAAAAAGGAATGGCCATACTGACCAGGATGGCGTTTCGTATCCCTAAAGCAAAAAAGATCACGATGAGCACCAGCACCAGTCCACTGAGAATATTGTTTTCAAGGTCTGCGACCATTACTTCAATATCTCTGGCCTTGTCCATTACTTTGGTGATTTCTGTGCCGCTGGGCCAGGAGGTTTGGTCTTTCTCAATGATCTTGTCTACCGCTTTACTGATGCTGAGAATGTTTTCACCCGATCGTTTTTTGATCGAGATATTAACGGCCTTTCTTCCGTCAAGACGCGATATGCTCGTCTCTTCTTTGAATCCATCCACCACCTGCGCCACATCTTTTAAATAGACCGGCTCTCCGTTGTGAGTAGTAAGGACAAGTCCGTACAGTTCCTCCGGTGTGTTGAATTCTCCAGGAACACGTAATTGGAAACGGCCGCTGCCTAGACGTATCTTGCCTCCTGAGGTGTTGGTGTTTTCGCTTTTTACTATACTTTGTAAACTCCCTATACTGAGGCCGTAATAAGCAAGTTTTTCAGGAAACACTTCGATTCTGATCTCTCTTTCCAGGCCTCCTGTGACCTCGACCTCCAACACTCCAGTGATGCCTTCAATTTCGTCCTTAAGGTCATCCGCCAGGTTCTTGAGGCATGGGAGGCCGCAGGTTCCGGAAAGTGAAAAAACCACTATGGGCATTTCTGAAATATTTACCTCAAAGACCAGGGGATCATCTTCAAGATCACCAGGCAGATTGCCTTTTGCCTCGTCTACCTTGTCTTTTACATCGAGGACAGCCTGTTTGATATCCGTGCCGGTGATAAACTCTACATTGATTGTTGAATTTCCCTCAGAGCTGACCGATTCGATCTTTTTCAAGCCATCAAGTCCTTGGAGTTTTTTCTCAATCTCAATGGTAATTGATGTTTCTATATCCGTTGGAGAGACGCCCCTGTAATCGGTGGAGATGAATACATTAGGAATAGTAATGTTGGGTTCACTTTCTCTTGGGAGTACCAGGTAGCAGTACACACCAAAGGTGATGAGCAGTATCGTCAGAACCAGGACAGCGGTGCTTTTTTTGACGGCGGTATCGGAGACAATCATAGTGTCAGTTCCTCCGGATTACTGATGGCTTTTACAACAGTAACTTTTTGTCCGTCTTCGACAGCACGGTGTCCTTCAATTACTAGATTTTCATCAGGATGCAGGCCATCAAGAACCTGCACCATCCATTTTTCCATTATGCCGAGGGTGACGATACGTTTTTTGGCAAGGCCATCTTCTTCAACAAAGACATACTGTTCGTTGTTCCTTGACACAACGCTGTAGAATGGAACGGTCAGGGTATCGTTCACCTGTTTCTTGACGATATCCGCGCGGATAAACATGCCGGCCAGAATGTCACCCTCACTGTTGTCAATCACCAATTCCAGGTTATAGATTCTGGCAAAAGTCTCGGGAGAAGAAGAGAGAAAATATTTTCTTGCTGAGATGACCCTGTTGTCGAGTGCCTGTATGGAAATGTCGACAATCTCCAGAGGGCGTACCTCTGAGACATCAGACTCAGGAATTCCTATAACTCCTTTGAGTTTGTTGATCTCAAGAATCTCGGCTATTGGATCACCTATTGAGAGTTGAAGACCGATCTTGGCATCCATCCTGCGTATTACACCATCCATGGGAGAGGTTATGGTTGTCCTGGAAAGGAGAAGTCTGGCGTGGTCGAAATCGGCTCTTGCCGTTTGCATGTTAGTTTTATTTGCTTCAAAACTTGAAGCGGGAATGACACCTTTTTCGTAAATAGACTTGTCTCTGTTGTAGTCAGCTTTTGCCAAATTATAGGCCGCTTCAGCTCTTTGAAGTGCGATTTCGTAGTCTTCATCTTCAATACGGGCGATGATATCCCCTTTTTGAACCGATTGTCCCTCGTGGAGCATCACCTCGGTTACAGCACCATTCAATTGTGACAAGAGTTCCAGTCTCGTCCAGGGTTCAAGTGCACCGGGGAGGTTGATTCTGTCAGTGATTGTAGTGGGGGAGAGTTTGAGTGTAACAATGTTTACTGCAGGTTTTTCACTGCGCATCTCGTTTGCCTTGTCGGCGGCGATAGTCTCACTTTTATCCTTGATTGATCCCATAAGAACAAAAATTACTACAATCATGGCCAGTAGAACAACTCTCGGGAGATTGTTCCAGATAAAGTAGACGGTTTTGGCCCTTGGCGTTGTTGGAGTCTGGATATTACTCATGGCGTTTCTCAATTATCAGAGGTTGGTTGCCGGAGGCCGGCTGTAGTCCTTCCAGGGCCTGCCTGAAAAGAGTTTCCATGGTGATATCTACCGCTTCTGTCAGGATTCTTCCTGTGTACCAGGCCGACAGAATGAGAAGATAGAGACTGTAAAAATGTCCGGTAAGAAAGAGAAGGTCTATATCTTTTCTCAGTTCACCCCGCTTTTGGGCCTTTTCCAAAATAGGGAAGAGGACCTTGAAATACTCGGTCTCAAGTTCCCGGTTCTCTTCCATGTCAACATCATCAGGAAAAATTGCCTCCCGCATATAGAGGCGGCCGAATTCTTTGTTCTGGGTAATATGTTGAAATTCAGTCATATAGATGGTCTTCATCTGTTCAAGAATGGGAACGTTTTCGTTTGATTTCTTTACGAGCTCCAGGTGAATCTGCTCGATTTCATCTTCACAGAAGCCCTTAATAATATCTCTTTTGGTATTAAAGTAGCTGTATACAGTGCCCTTACCAACGCCAGCAGATTTGGCAATAGCTTCAATGGAGGTATTATCGTAGCCGTTTTCGTTAAAGAGGCTGATGGCTGTTTTGAGTATTGTCTTTTTTGTTTTTTTCTTTTTCTGTTCCCGTATGGACATCGATAATTCTCCAGATCTTAAAGTTGACTGCAGTCGAGATTGTTATTCGGAAAGAAGGGTGAGGTCAAGGGAAAATTGACCGCGGTCGAAAATAAATGAAAGAACGAATAAAATTTGGTGAAAATGGCTTTTGCTATGGTACTATCGCACTTTTCGGTTGAAAGTGTATTCACTAGAAGAGAGGAGAGTAATGGACGCGCAGGTGGAAGTGAGCCAGTGGTTGAGTCAATTGGCAAATGTATTACCGTTTGGATATGCTTTTGGTGCCGGTATGGTTTCTGCCGTGAACCCATGTGGCTTTGCTATGCTGCCTGTGTACTTAACTCTGTATCTCGGGGCTGAAAACAATACTTTTCAACAGAAGTCCCTGGTTATTCGCATATTGAAGGCGGCATGGGTTACCTTCATTGTGACCGCTGGATTCGCCCTGTTGTTTGGACTGGTGGGTATACTGGTCTCTATGGGTGGAAGCTTTCTTATGGATATCACACCCTGGTTCGCTATCGTTGTTGGCAGTGGGCTCGTTCTTCTGGGAATCTGGATGCTTCTTGGTAGATCTGTGTCGTTGCCCGTTATAGGGAAATGGGCCACCAGAATTGGTGATCCGCGAGAAATATCGAATTTCGGTTTTTTTCTTTTCGGGCTTGCCTTTGGTGCAACATCACTGAGTTGTACTTTTCCCATCTTTCTCATGATCGTGGGCACATCAGTGACGGCCGGGGATTTTAGTACAGGACTGCTGCACTTCATTAGTTATATCATGGGAATGGGCAGTGTGATGTTGGTTTTGACTCTCGGAATTGCCGTGGTGAAGGAGGGGGTCGTTGTCGGTGCAGTTCGTAAAGCCCTTCCTTATGTGCAGAAGGTGTCCTCACTGCTTCTAATTGTGGCCGGTGGGTATATTATCTATTACTGGTGTTCAAGTGGTCTGCTGGGTGGGTAGTCCATGATCAATTCGTGTGCAAAGCAATCAAGGCGTCAATCGCTTCAAATAACAACGCAATTTTGATCGGTTTTGCCAGAAAGTTATCAAATAAAAAGTCGGCATCATCGGGATAGACTAAAGGAAAGCTACCGCTTATGGCAATAACTGGTATGTCAGTTGTGAGCGGTTCCTGTTTCAGCCTTGTCAGCACCTCATGTCCGTTTATACCGGGTAAGGAAATATCCAACAGAATGATGTCTGGCAACAGGGCTATCGCCTTTTTAATACCGCTCTCACCGTCTACTGCGCTACTATATTTCAGATACTTTTTACGCTGTAAAATAAGCTGAATGAGTTGACGATTGGCTTCGTTATCTTCGATGTAGAGGATGGAGTAGTGTGTTTTTGCCATAACGGTTTCTCAAAGGGTTACTGGTAGCTGACTTACACATATCTAGTGCCCGCCAATTTTCCCAATTTCTTCGATTGACCTCTGCTTGGACAAGCTCCTAGATGAGCGATTAAATTAGTACATTACTCCGTAAAAGCTGTGATAGAAAACAGGTAAGCGCAGGCTCCGAGAAAATACAGTTTTGGATTTATCGAATATGGTTATAAGCACTCACAAGGTACTTACTTACCGTTTACCGGTGTTAATTTATTCGCATTGAAAGTGCTATGCGCTTTCTCTTGATGTCGATATCTACAACCCTGACTTGAACTCTTTGGTTTATTCGAACTATCTCTGCCGGGTCTTTAATGAAGCGATCTGCAAGCTGGCTGATATGAATAAGACCATCCTGTTTTATGCCGACATCGGCAAAAGCACCAAACTTTGTAACATTGGTAATGATTGCAGGCAGTATCATGTTTTTATGCAAATCTTCCATAGTATGTATGCCTTCCGCAAAGCGGAATTGTTCAAACGAGTTCCTCGGGTCACGGCCTGGTTTGGCAAGTTCGGACAGTATATCGAGAAGTGTAGGCATTCCGACAGAGTTGTCTGTATATTTTTCTAAAGTAATGTTGTTTCGAGCAGACGCCGACTGGATCAGCACAGGCAGAGTGACCTCGGCTTCACAGGCCATTTTCTTAACAAGGCGATATCGCTCGGGATGAACAGCGCTTGCATCGAGAGGATTAGTTCCGTCCCCAATACGCAGAAAACCAGCGCACTGCTCAAATGCCTTGGGCCCTAGTCGGGGTACTTTCTGCAGTTCTTGTCTGGTAGAGAAAGGGCCGTTTGCTTCACGGTATGAAACAATATTATCGGCAAGGGTTGGGCCAAGCCCTGAAACGGAGGTCAGCAGCTCTGCACTGGCTGAATTAAGTTCGACCCCTACGCTGTTGACACAGCTCTCGACCACATCCTGCAGTCCTTTCTTTAACTCATTTTGGTTAATGTCGTGCTGATATTGCCCAACACCGATTGATTTCGGATCAATCTTTACCAGTTCGGCCAGGGGGTCCTGAAGTCTTCTGCCTATGGAAATTGCACCACGAACCGTCAGGTCGTGTTCAGGGAATTCTGCACGGGCCTGTTCAGAGGCTGAGTATATCGACGCGCCATCCTCGTTAACCAGTGTTATAATTATTTGACTGTTCAGGCCTATGTTTCTAATAAATTCCTCTGTTTCACGTCCAGCGGTACCATTACCAATGGCTATTGCTTCAATTTTGTACTGGGAAACGAGTTTGGTGATTGTCGCAGCTGCTTCTGCGAGTTTTCTGCCGCCATGAGTTGGGTAGATAACCGTATTGTCGAGGAGTGCTCCCTGACTGTCAAGGCACACAACCTTGGCTCCTGTTCTGTATCCCGGGTCAAGGGCTATTACATTTTTTTGGCCAAGCGGTGCTGCAAGAAGCAATTGACGAAGGTTGTCAGTAAAAACCTGAATAGCCTCAAGATCGGCTTTGGCTTTGAGTTCACGGCAGTGTTCATTCTCGAGTGATGGGGCAAGCAGTCTCTGGTAGCTGTCTTCAATTGCTTGAGATACGTCTTCTTGCCAAATCGTGGTTTTGAGGTGACGCTTTTTTAGCAGACGAAGAGCATCCGTCAGTGGTGGTCGGACAGAAAGGGAGAGTATTTTTTCCCGCTCCCCGCGGAACATGGCTAGTAGTCTGTGTCCTGGTGCTTTATTTGCTGGTTCATGCCATTCGAAGTAATCCTGAAACTTTATTCCAACCTCAATGTTCTTTTTTACAACCTTCGATGTAATTATAGCCTTGTTGCTGAATTGGTCGCGAAGCTCAGACCGTGTCTGCTCATCTTCACTGATCTCCTCTGCGATTATATCCCTGGCACCAGCAAGGGCCTCTGCTTTGTCATGGACACCTTTTGATTGGTCGATGAACGTGGATACCATGGAGGGCGTTTTGTTTTTTCCGGTCAGGGTGTCTGCAAGAGGTGCCAGCCCTTTTTGTCGTGCAATAGCTGCCCTGGTAGTCCTTTTTGGTTTATAGGGCCGATAGATATCTTCAAGCCTGCTGAGACTATCGGCTTGCTGTACTTTTTGTTGCAGGGACGGCGTAAGGTGCTGGTTTTTCTGTAGCGATTCTAGGATGACCATTCGGCGTTTATCCAAATCGACGAGCTTTTGATGATGGTCACGAATAGCAGTTATTGCAACTTCGTCGAGTGATCCGGTGGCTTCTTTCCTGTAGCGTGAAATAAAGGGTATTGTCGCACCCTCATTGAGTAGATTAATTGTCCCCAAAACCTGGTCGTTTCTGAGTTGAAGTTGCCTTGCTACCAGATTTGCATAGTCTCTATGAACGGTCATATGTTTGTACGGTAAAAGAAAAGAATTGAAAGATGTCCAAGGACTCAAGTGTCGCGGGATAGTAAACCGCCAAAAAATGAAAAGCAAGAGTCTTGGGACGCGAACAGTGGCGGGCGTGTGTCTGCCTGCTGAATGACCTGAGTAAAGCGGAGGTGAGGATAATTCCGTTATTCAGCTGCCTGAATAGCGTCGGCAATGAGAAGAGCCTGTCGTGTGCCTGCCACATCATGGGTTCTAACAATGGCAACGTTACCAGCAGCACAAAGAGCGGTAACTATAGCAGTTGCCAGATCTCTTTGGGCCTCATTTGAGATACCAGTTATATCACCGAGAAAGCGCTTTCGGCTATGCCCCAGAAGTACAGGGAGACCAAGAGCTGAAAAGCTGTCAATATGTTTGATGATAGACAGATTGTGCTGTAGTGTTTTGCCAAAACCGATACCAGGGTCAACGATTATGCGGTTTCGGTCAATATTACGTTCTGTCATCCAGGCAACCCGCTTTTGCAGAAAAGTCGTTATCTCTTCAATGACATTATTGTAGTCAGGTTGAATCTGCATGTCAGCAGGGGTCCCACGCATATGCATGATGATGACCGGTACAGACGTCTCTTGAACAACCGCCAACATTTCGGGATCTTTTTGTAGAGCCGAGACATCATTAATAATGTCGGCTCCAGCGTTAAGGGCCTCCTGGGCAACGAGGGCTTTGCTGGTATCTATTGAGATGGGTAGAGCGTGTTTTTTCCGGATAGCCTCAATTACTGGTATGACACGATGTAATTCCTCATCTGCTGATACCGGTTCTGCAAAAGGGCGGGTGGATTCACCGCCAACGTCGAGAATATCGGCACCGTCGGTGATGAGCTTGTCAGCATGGGCAAGAGCTGTATCGAAACGAGCGAAATTCCCACCATCCGAAAAAGAATCAGGGGTTACATTTAGTATCCCCATTATCCTTGTTGAAGCAGCATCCTTGCTCATACCCTGTTTGTATCGTCCTTTTCTTCCTGACGGTCCTCCGTGGAGACTTCAGGCTGCTCGACTGTGTTTTCTTGAGCTATCGTTTCTTCAGATACCGTCTCCTCAGAAGTCTCTGCCGTAGGTTCCGCTACCGGCTCAGGTTTGGCTTCAGGCTTTGGCTCAGGCTTTCTCATCAGGGAGGTATACTTACCGGGGCGCAGTTCTTCAACCATGCGCTCGATATCGGAGAGGACGATGGTCTCTTTCTCCAGCAGTTCCTCAGACATGAGAGTGAGAATATCACGGTTCGCATCGAGAAGGTTTGTTACTGTATTCACCGCCTCGTCGATAAGAGTTCTAACAGCCAAATCGATTTGATGGGCAGTGTCTTCGCTGAAGTCGCGGGTCTGCCCAATGTCTTTACCAAGGAAAACCTGCTCGTCCTTTTTGCCGTAGGCGAGGGGCCCTAGTTCGTCACTCATACCCCATTCGCAAACCATTTTGCGAGCCATGGCAGAAGCACGTTCGATGTCGTTTCCGGCACCGGTAGTTATTTCGTCAAAAATAATCTTTTCAGCCATTCTACCCCCATATAAGATACAGAGGGTATTTTTAAGAAAGGTTTTTGAGTGTGTATATTTATCATCAGACGGCAGCTGCATTGTAAGGCCAAGCGCGCGACCTCGTGGAATGATGGTAACCTTATGAATAGGATCTGTATCCGCAAGTAGCCAGGCAACAAGAGCATGGCCCGCTTCGTGATAGGCAGTTATTTTCTTTTCTTTTTCATTAATAATCATTGAGCGTCGCTCTGCGCCCATCATGATTTTGTCTTTTGCCTTATCCAGAAGTTCAAGAGTAATCTCTGCGGCGCCGGTCCGCGCAGCCATAAGGGCGGCCTCATTGACAAGGTTCTCCAGGTCTGCACCGGAAAATCCAGGGGTTCCTCTGGCCAGAACTTCAAGGTCGACGTTTGGTTCCATTTTCGTTTTCTTGGCGTAGATTTCAAGTATCTTCTGTCTTCCGCCGACATCAGGAACAGGGACCATCACCTGTCGATCGAAACGACCTGGACGAAGCAGGGCAGGATCGAGAACGTCAGGGCGGTTCGTGGCTGCAACGATTATAACACCGTCGTTGGTTTCAAATCCGTCCATTTCAACGAGGAGCTGGTTCAAGGTCTGTTCACGCTCGTCATGGCCGCCGCCAAGTCCTGCGCCACGGTGCCTGCCGACAGCGTCTATTTCGTCAATAAAAATGATACATGGTGCGCTCTTTTTACCCTGGGCAAACATGTCCCGAACACGGGAGGCACCAACACCCACAAACATCTCTACGAAGTCTGAACCAGAAATAGAGAAGAAAGGGACATCAGCTTCACCGGCAATGGCTTTTGCCAGCAGGGTCTTGCCTGTACCGGGAGCTCCGGCCAGCAATACACCGGTCGGGATACGTCCACCGAGCGAGGTAAATTTGCCTGGATCTTTCAAGAAATCAACAATCTCTTCAAGTTCTTCCTTGGCTTCGTCAATACCAGCGACATCGTCAAAGGTGACTGTGTTGTCACTCTGCTCAGTCAGCCGAGCCCTGTTTTTACCAAATGAGAGAGCACCGCCTTTGCCGCCCCCCTGCATTTGCCTCATAAAGAAGACCCAGACGCCAATCAACAAAAGCATGGGGAACCAGGAGACAAAAATAGTCATCAGCCAGGAATCTTTCTGGGTCTCTTTGACGTTTATGTCCACACCCGACTCCCGCAGGATTGGGATCAGCTCACTGTCGTTTGTTGGGTAGATTGTCTGGAATGGTTTTCCGTCTTGGAGCGTACCGGAAATGATGTCACCGCTGATACTGACCCGAGTGACCGCTTTGGTCTGGACGTTTGACATAAACTCGCTGTAGGTGAGCGATGTTGTATTGCTAGGCTGTTTGTTAAAGAGGTTGAAAAGAAGGATCATGGTCAAGCCAATCACCAGCCACATGCTCAGGTTTTTATAAAAGGTATTCAAAGAGGCCTCCGGTGGCTCCAGGTTAGAGTCTTAGCACTACACAGTGTGGTAGCAAAGTAACTGCAATTTATTTGTTTGCCATAGACAACGTGCGCGAGCAGAGCTGTGTGCTCTGTCCGCGCACGATCTTAAGGTAAATCATAAATTGAGAAAGTCGAGTCCCAATCGGAATATTTTACCTTATCACATTAATCATGTAAAGTGCTGGACCGGTTGCACTCCTAATTCATTTTCTTTCAATTCCTGCATCCCTTTAACAAGAGCAGCAGCACCACTTATAGTCGTGGTGTAAGGAATGTGGTAATCGAGAGCTGCGCGCCTGATGAGGTAAGAATCTTCTGTAGTCCTTTTGCCAAGAGAGGTATTTACCACCCAGGTTATTTCACTATCCTGCATTTTGTCGAGAATGTGAGGACGTCCTTGAGAGATCTTGTTAATGAAAGTGCA
This sequence comes from Desulfocapsaceae bacterium, assembly GCA_033852035.1. Lineage (GTDB taxonomy): Bacteria > Desulfobacterota > Desulfobulbia > Desulfobulbales > Desulfocapsaceae > Desulforhopalus_A. The sequence goes on from JAWSVG010000038.1 coordinate 113,666, forward strand.
GTCTAGGCCTGCATCTTTCATTGTTTTGGCGGTACCCTGAGTGGCAAAGATGGAATATCCAAGTGCAACCAGCGCCTTTGCGACAGGGACCATGGCAGCTTTGTCACCATCGCGGACACTGAGGAAAACGTTACCAGGTGATGGTACTTTAGAACCAGCTGCCAGGTGCGCCTTGACGATCGCCAGGCCGAGGTTGTCATCGATTCCCATGACCTCTCCAGTGGACTTCATCTCCGGCCCCAGCAGGGTGTCGACTTTTTCAAAACGATCAAATGGGAAGACGGCTTCCTTCACCGCCCAGTGAGAGATCTGTACCTCGCCTGTTATCCCAAGTTCTGCAAGAGTTGCACCCGCCATTACTTTGGTGGCCAGTTTAGCAAGAGGCACACCTGTTGCTTTGCTGACAAAAGGTATGGTTCTTGACGCCCTTGGATTAACCTCAAGGACATAGAGCTGATTGTCTTTGATTGCGAATTGGACGTTCATTAACCCTACGACACCAAGTTCAAGAGCCATGGCGCGACTTGCTTGTTCGATTTCTTTTATGAGTTCTTCTGACAGGGTGTGGGGAGGAAGTACACAGCAAGAGTCACCGGAGTGGATTCCAGCCTCTTCGACGTGCTCCATAATACCTCCGATGATGGTTTGTTGTCCATCTGAGATGGCATCGACGTCGACTTCAATTGCATCCTGGAGAAATTTGTCAATGAGCACGGGATGCTCCAGTGTAGTACCACCGACCGCGATCATGAAATCCTTGATTCCCTGATCAGCATAGACAATTCGCATGTCCCTGCCCCCAAGGACATAGGACGGGCGAACCACCACCGGGTAGCCGATCTTGTTGGCCGCTGATAGTGCCTCTTCCAGGGTATGGACGGTGTCGTTTTCAGGCTGACGCAGATTGAGTTTTTGTAGAAATTGCTGAAAGCGTTTGCGATCTTCTGCCCTGTCTATGGCATCGGGTTGGGTGCCGATTATTTTCACACCGGCATCTGCAAGAGGCACAGCGAGATTCAAAGGCGTCTGGCCGCCAAACTGGACAATTACACCGTCTGGTTTTTCCTGGTCGATGATGTTGAGTACATCTTCACGAGTTAGAGGTTCGAAAAACAGTTTATCGGAAGTGTCGTAGTCAGTGGAAACGGTTTCTGGGTTCGAGTTGATCATGATGGACTCAATGCCGATTTCTTTAAGGGCAAATGATGCATGGACACAACAGTAATCAAATTCAATCCCCTGTCCAATTCGGTTTGGGCCGCCACCCAGGATGATAATTTTTTTGTTATCAGTTTGCTTGGCTTCGTTCTCCTGTTCGTAGGTGGAGTAGTAGTAAGGGGTGTAGGATTCAAATTCGCCGGCACAGGTATCCACCATTTTATAAACAGGCAGGACTCCCCGGTCCTTGCGCAAATATCGTATATCATCCTCTGTGGTACCGGTAAGGTAGGCTAACTGTTTGTCGGAAAAACCGCGCTCTTTACATATACGCAGAAAATCTTTGTTCAATCCCTGAAACCCAAGTTCTGTAATGTGTTGCTCTGTTTCGATAATTTGTTTAAAATTAAAAAGAAACCACGGGTCAATCTTGGTTATGTCGTAGATCTGATCGATCTCCATCCCCCGCTTCAGTGCTTCATATATTTGGGCCATCCGTTTCGAGTTGGGGTCTCTGAGGCCTTGTTCCAGATCTTCCTGGTCGAGATGTGAGAGAATTTGCTTGCCGTCCCCCCCAAAACCAAACCTTCCTGTCTCTAGGGAGCGCATTGCTTTTTGAAACGCTTCCTTGAAGGTTCTGCCGATGGACATGGTCTCACCAACAGACTTCATTGATGTCGTAAGGAAATCGTCTGCTTCCGGGAATTTTTCAAAGGTCCAGCGAGGAATTTTGACGACGCAATAGTCAATGCTTGGCTCAAATGCTGCGAGGGTTTCTCTGGTGATGTCATTCTTTAATTCATCCAAGGTGTAGCCAACCGCGAGTTTTGCAGCAATTTTAGCGATGGGAAAGCCAGTTGCCTTTGAGGCAAGGGCTGAACTTCTGGAAACCCTGGGGTTCATCTCAATGATCATTAGCTCACCATCTGCAGGATTCACTGCAAATTGAACATTCGATCCCCCGGTTTCGACCCCGATTTCCCTGATGATTGCAATGGCTGCATCACGCATATCTTGATATTCACGATCAGTCAGGGTTTGAGCGGGCGCTACCGTGATGCTGTCTCCTGTGTGGACACCCATCGCATCGATATTTTCGATGGAACAGATGATGACTACATTATCATTTTTATCACGCATCACTTCAAGCTCGAATTCTTTCCAGCCGAGCAGGCTACGTTCAACCATGATCTCAGTGGTCATGGAAAGATCGAGGCCCAATGAGCACAGCTCTTCCAATTCCTGACGGTTATATGCAACGCCACCACCGGTGCCGCCAAGAGTGAAACTCGGGCGAACAATAAGCGGAAAACCAATATCGTCGGCGGCTGCCATTGCTGCTTCAAGGGTTTGAACGATGACCGACTCTGGAACATTCAAATTGATCTTCTTCATCGCATCACGGAATTCTTCGCGCCCTTCCGCTTTCTTAATAACAGCGATGTCGGCTGCCAGTAGTTCCACGTTATACTTATCGAGAATGCCAAGCTCCGCTACTTTGATGGCGGTATTAAGTGCGGTTTGTCCTCCTAGCGTCGGCAGCATGGCATCGGGGCGTTCTTTTTCTATGACCTTTGCTACAAATTCTGGGGTAATCGGTTCGATATAGGTGCTGTCAGCGAGTTCCGGGTCGGTCATAATGGTGGCCGGGTTAGAGTTGATGAGGATGACCTCGTACCCCTCTTCTTTCAGGGCCTTAACTGCCTGGGCTCCGGAATAGTCAAACTCACAGGCCTGGCTGATGATAATGGGACCAGAACCGATGATGAGAATTTTGTTGATATCTGTTCTTTTTGGCATGATCTCTTGTTGGTGTCTTTGCGTTTAGTAACGTAGAAATTCAATTTTGTTGATCAATGAATGAACTTCGTAAGGCTGCTCACCCTGTAACTCTGTTGGGGATTCTTAAGGCAGCATCGTAAAACCGATTTGTCCGAGAAGCGTTCCTGTTATTTCCGCATCATATCAATAAAGCGGTCAAAAAGGTACTTTGCATCATGGGGGCCGGGAGCAAACTCTGGATGATACTGGACAGAGAACGCAGGATAGCTGGTATGCTGCATGCCTTCTACGCTGTCATCATTGAGATTTATATGAGTCACTTTGACATCTTCTGCTGGTAGAGTGGCTTTATCTATGCAGAAACCATGGTTTTGCGCTGTAATCTCAACGTGACCGGTGGTAAGATCTTTTACCGGCTGATTTCCCCCTCTATGGCCAAATTTCAATTTGTAGGCAGAACCGCCATAGGCAAGGCCAAGCATCTGGTGGCCAAGGCAGATACCGAAAATTGGTTTCTTGCCAAGAAGAGATTTGATGGTGTCAACGACACCTTCAACACCTTCAGGGTCACCCGGGCCGTTGGAGAGAAAAATTCCATCAGGTTTCATGGCAAGAACTTCGTCAGCTCTGGTGGTTGCCGGTACAACCTGAACCTGACATCCCTTCTCTGTTAGAATACGCAGTTGATTATATTTTATACCAAAATCAAAGGCCACCACCTTGTAAGATGGGGTTTTTCTGGACTTCGTTGTGGAGAAGTTGGAGCCAACAGCAGGCCCGTTTTCGGTCCAGCCGTACGGTTCTGTGCACGTAACTCTTTTGACCATATCCTGTCCTACAAGACCTGACCATTTTTTTGCTCTTTGCACTAGCGAGTTGTGGTCAAGATCTCTGGTGGAAACAATACCTTTCATGGCTCCTTGGGTTCGAATGTGCCTCACCAGTGCTCTGGTATCGAACCCTTCAACACCAAGCACGTCGTATTCTTGAAGAAAATCAGAAAGAGTCTGCTGTGATCGGAAGTTTGAAGGGTAGGGTTGGTATTCTTTAACCAGAAAAGCTTTTGGATGGACACTACCAGACTCCATGTCTTCCGGGTTGATCCCGTAGGTCCCGATAAGAGGGTAGGTCATGGTGACGATCTGCCCTGTGTAGGATGGGTCGGTCAAAACTTCCTGGTAGCCGCTAAGGGATGTGTTGAACACTATTTCACCTATAGCTTCGCCATGCCCCGTGAATGAGTATCCCTCAAAGATGGTGCCGTCTTCCAGGGCGATAAGTGCTTTCATAGCAGTCTTTCCTTTCTTTTTATGCCGATGATTGTCAAAGATGGCGTCGTGACTTTTGGAAAATGATAGGAGGATTAAATCTCGAATCTCAATATTTCTCCATCCCTTGTCCTCAGTGTAACAGCGGGGACGGTTTTTGAACGGAGATTTCTGTATTTGAGTGTCTGGAGGGTGTTTTTTTGTCCCTCATCTGTCGCAGACAAAACCTTAACATATAACCTAATATGCTCTAAAAGGTCAACTATAAAGAATTCCGACCTGGTATACCAGGTCTTCTGCACACATGAGTTCCCCTGGAGAGAAATGTCGCGGGTCTTTACAGATCGTTTTATGACCTTTTTTGTTATCTGAGGTCAGTGGACTGGAGTGTTGTAAATAAAATTGATTGATCTGGTAAGTGGAATTGATTAATATTGACAGGTGTTGCCCAGCTTCCTCTTTGTATCTGATCAGAATCACAATTTTTCTCTACTTTGCGTATGCAAGATTTAGGTACCAAAGAAACGAACTACTGAAGGAGCTCTATTGAAAAAAAGAATACTTGTAGCGAATCGAGGCGAAATTGCTATTCGGTTGATTCGGGCTATTCAGGAACTCGGACTCGACGCGATAGCTGTTTATGAAACACCAGACGAGATGTCGAGGCATATCCGTATTGCCGACGAAGCTGTGCTCTTAGGTGATGGACCTCGATGTGATTATTTGAATATAGAAAAAGTCATACGAGCGGCTAAAAAGTCTGGTGCCTGCGCAATTCATCCTGGCTATGGTTTTCTGGCAGAGAATCCCTTTTTCGCAAAAGCCTGTGAAGACGAGGAAATAATCTTTATAGGTCCTACTACAGAAATTATTTCAAATCTTGGTAACAAGGTTATTGCCAGAAAGATAATGGCGGACGCTGGGATTCCCATGGTGCCTGGGACCGAAAATTTACGACAAGGGCGGGAGGGGATTACTGACGCACTGGAATTTGCATCACAATACGACTATCCGATAATGCTCAAAGCAACATCGGGAGGAGGAGGGAGAGGTATTCGCAGGATCGAAACTGATGCTGAGATGACTGAACAGATACCAGTTGCTCGTGCTGAGGCTCTTGCTGCCTTCAATGATGACTCTGTTTATCTTGAAAAGGTCGTCATTGACCCAAAGCATGTTGAGGTGCAGATCCTTGCTGATCGTTTCGGGAAAACAGTTCATCTTGGAACAAGAGACTGCTCTATTCAGCGCAGGAACCAGAAACTCATAGAGATCGCCCCGTCAATGATCAAAAACCAGCATCTCCTCGATGAAATATGTGAAACTGCAGTTTTGTCTGCTCAGTCTGCTCAATATCTTAACGCAGGGACAGTTGAATTTTTGATTGATAAAGACGAAAATTACTATTTCATGGAGATCAATACCAGGGTGCAGGTAGAACATACAGTCACAGAAATGATCACTGGCATTGATATCGTTCGTAATCAAATAAATATCGCTTTTGGTAAACCTCTTTCGTTTTCCCAGGAGGATGTGCAGATTCGAGGTCATGCAATCGAGGTGCGTATTAATGCAGAAGACCCAAAGAATGATTTTATGCCGGAAGGAGGGAAGGAGGTTCTGGTGTACCGTTCAACTGGTGGTTTTGGTGTTCGACTCGATGGTTTTGTTTATCAGGGATACAAAATTCCTGAAGTCTATGATTCCCTGCTGGTGAAACTCACAGTTCACGGTTTTACCTGGAATGAGACAGTTGACAGGTTGAAGCGTTGTTTGCAAAATTTTGCTATTCGAGGGCCAAAGACGACGATACCGTTTTATGAAAACATTGCCAATGAAAAGGATTTTGTTAATGGTGATTTTACTACCTCATACATAGAGACACATCCCCATATTTTTCATTACGATGAAGAGTCAAGTGAGGTTGGTAAACTGGCAAGACTCGTAGCTGAGATTCATTATTCAAAGGAAAATCCGTTTGCAAAGTAACAAGCCATTTCAACAAAGTGTAAACGTCAACAGTTCTGAACGATGTAATGAGGTAAAAAGGGTTGAATATGACACGAGTTATTCAAGGTACTCCAGTTAAGGAAATTGTTGCAACACTGCGGGATGCAAAAGGGTACTACATAACGAATACAGCACGGGATTTGTCTCAGTCTGATTTTAAAAACAGGATTTTGCTCAACACTGACCTGCTGGCGGCTGAATGTCGGGACAAAGCAGGCTTTTTTTCGCTGGAGATCACTGGAGGTGCCTCGGTCCATGTTGATATCCTGCGTAAACAGGTCAATCCTTTTCTTAAGCTGAGAAAGCTGAGGGAAAAGATGCCGGACACGATGTTTCAGACACTTTGCCGGGGTGTGAATCTCTTTGGCTATCGCCCTTATCCGCAAAATGTAATCAGGTTTACTGTCCGGGAGTTCGCCAAATATGTGGATGTCTGGCGGACATTTGACTTTCTTAATCATGTCCCGAATATGCACGCTATTTTTGAAGAAGTGGCAAATGCAGGCAAACTCAATGAACCTTGTCTCTGCTTTTCCACAGGCCCGGAACATACCAATGCATACTACGTTGCTAAAGCAGAAGAGATAATACAGGTGACCGGTAGAGAGATAACCCTCTGTCTTAAAAACCATGGAGGGCTTGGAACTCCCCTTCGTATTGGGGAGCTAGTTGACGCCATTAAACAAAAATATGCCGAGATTCCCGTTCATTATCATGGTCACAACACGGATGGAAATGATGTAGGGAGGATCGTTGAAGCAGTTAAAAATGGTGCATCGATTGTCGATGCTGCCGATTCTGCCTTTACAGGTTTTTATGGTCCTCCTCCCATCCTCACGGTTGTGCAGACCCTGAAGGAATATGGCTTTGAAGCGGAAGGCCTCGATGAAGATGCTGTTATCACCACATCAGAAGTCATTCGTGATCAACGTCAGTATTATGAACAGTTTGAATCCCAGATCAAAGGATTTCAGCCAACGGTGCAAATACATAAGCTCCCGGGGGGAGCGATGGGGTCGAGTCTTGAACAGGCTTCAAAGGGAGGCTTTCTTGAAAAAATGCCTGAGATACTCCATAAAGAGCTGCCCCGGGTACAAAAAGAACTTGGCAATTACTGGTCTGTAACACCGGGATCGCAAATATTATGGACCACAGCAGTTTCCAATATCCTGGATGGGGAGAGGTACGGCAATCCTTCTGGAGATTTACGAAATTTATTATTGGGGAAATATGGACCGTTTCCCTTTTATCAGCCTGAAGAGTGGATCTATGAAAAGGTTTTAGGAGATGAGTGGCGTACCGTGCTTGCTGAAGAAGGAGGATCCGAGGTGATTGCCGACATTGACCTTGCTCACGAACGCTATGAGCTGGCAAAGCAGATTGAGATTGAACCAACTGATGAACAGTTAGTTTTGTATCTGCAGCACCCTCATGATGCCGTTAACTTTTTTAAATTTGAGGAAAAATATGGTCGGAGTTATGTTCTTCCTCCGTCTATTTTTTTTCGAAAAGGAGGCTTCGATGTTGGAGAAAAACTTGCCTTCAGAGATCATCACGGTAAAGAACATATGATTGAAGTTGGCCCTTCTCCTGTGACTGATACTGGTGATGTAAGTGTTTATCTTACCGTAGATCATCACCCTGCGACATTTACATATAGGGCAAAATCAGTCGGCCTTCAGGCTGGTGAAAAAACTGTTCTCAGCAAGGAAGAAATTCTTGATCTTGCAAAAGCAGGCGATGTTCGTTCGCCCTTTTCCGGGAAAATGGTTGAAGTGTCTGTAGAAGTGGCTCAGGAGGTTATGGTGGGAGACAGGATGGCAATTATGGAGGCCATGAAAATGCAGACCCCTATACTAAGTGAGACAGAAGGGATTGTTACATTGATCTCAGTTAAAAAAGGTGATGACCTCAAGCCCGGCGATAAAATATTGAAAGTTGATTCTAATGAATGAGCCCATTGATTTACCGTATTTTTTGCCCGATATCGGCGTTATTTGAAAAAAAACAATCCTCGGAGGTAAGCGACGACTCCGATATCAGCTATATGCCTGTGGTTGTTTTTTTCAAATGTCTCGGAGTCTGCGTTTACCTGATCTCGAACAGTAAATCAATAGACTCATGAATAATTCCTAAATAGACCTTCACAGGATGAGCTTCTGACCAGCAGATTATGGGCTGGATTTCCAGGGAAAGCAGAGTGGTAACCAGTTTTATGCCGCTCTTTTTAAAGCTGCCTTGAAAAATGTTTCAACGGAACAAGAACATCACGCCGCTCAGGCAAGACCATGCCAGAACCAGTCCGGTTGCTGCCAGGCACACCATTGCCAGGATCTTGTGGTTTATATTCTCTTTTTTCCTCTCTCTGTAGCCAAGAAGGTACCCAAGTAACAGGCCTGAGAGCATGCCTCCCCCATGGCCCCAATTGTTTATTCCAGGAATCAGGAAACCGAAGATACCAATTCCCAGGGCCCAGCCGCCAATCTGACTGAAGACTGTTTGGCCGTATACGCCACCGCGGCTTTTGCCGTAGTAGAGCAGGGCGCCAATGAGGCTGCATAGAGCTGCAGATGCTCCGATGGTAAAGCGTACTCCGGCAAGAGCTGAAAGTAAAAAACCGAGAATGCCGCCGACAGTATAGATGATAATCATTCTGTTCGTGCCAAATTCCTGTATCGTAAGCGGTGCAAGCTGGCGAATTGCGAGCATGTTAAAGACTATATGCATTAGCCCGCCATGTAGATAATTGGCAGAAAGGAGAGACCACCAGCGCTCAAAATGAAAAAGAGGGATGGAGCCGGAAGAGCCAAGAACCAGAAGACTTTGGTTGCTTGGAGAAAGAAAGTTGAGCGGATTAAAATTAAAACTCCCGAGTTGTGGATTAATAACAATAGATAAAATAAACATCACAATGTTTACAGTGATAAGCGTTGTTACCAACTGACTGCTATGAGTGAGTCCTCCAGTAAATATATTGTTATTCCAGCGTGATGCAGGGCGGTTTAGTCCACAAAATGGGCACACCTCAGATGAGCGGCTAATGAGCTTCCTGCAGTTGGGACAAAGTTGAGAGTTTTTTTGTTTATTCATTTACTGGTCTCTATGGGTGCAATATTCTTTAAATTTTGTGATACTATAGTTGGTAAACAGTATAAATCAAATTCCTTATTGATTTCCATTTGTCTTTGATGTCTTTGATGTCTTTGATAGAGTTCTTCTGCAGAGGAGGAGAGCGTCTGCTATAGGATTAACTCGTGGCTAATCAGACAACCGAGGTAACAGGTCTGTTGCTGCCGCTGATTATTTTTAAACAATGATTGGTTGTTACAACAACCATCGCAACTTTTTATCATGTATGAGCGGTCTGAAAGTACAGCTTAGCCTCACTATAGTTTCTTTGCTTGTGCTGGGGATGCTGCTGATAAATATGGTAACTATGTCCCTCTGGCAACAAGATGCTGTGGAGCGTGAAGTCCAGAGATTGCAACTGCTCCTCGAAGTCGCTAGTCAGGGCATTGACCAGTACGAACTTGATTCCGGTCTCGGAATACAAGAAATACGTATGGTGATGGGTGAAGAGAATATTGAATGCTACAGGGTTCATTTAGTAGAAGAAGATCTTACATTTCCTGAGGACTGCAAAAACGATTTGGCTTTACGCGCACATGCAAGGGAAACAGAAAATACAGGGGAGAGGCTGATTGCCTACAATGGTACAGCCCTTGGTGTCTTTACCCTCGGAAGACGTCTAGTAAGACTTACCCAGCCGGTATTCTCCGGTGGTGTTCAGGTTGGCTCTATTGCAGTTGAAAAAGATCTTCGTCCTTTGTACGCTGAGCTACGCCAAAAGGAACGAATAGTCTTTGTTTATATTGTGCTCAATACTATTATCCTCGCGACCATTGGTTTTTTCAGGTTGGTTCGTTTGGTAATAAGGCCCCTCGACCGCCTGGTGGAGGTGGCAGATACTTACTCTCAGAACGTATCGTTTATGCTGATGAACGAAAAGCCAGGCAGTGAATTCGGTCGCTTGACTTCTAGTTTAAATGGTATGCTCTGTCAGATAGAAGAAGACAACGCCAAACTTCGCTCAACTGTTGGTTCTCTTGAAAAGGCACACCAAGAGGCGGTAAAAACAAGAAAAAAAATGATCCTTACTGAAAAAATGGCTTCTATGGGTCGGCTTTCAGCAGGGCTTGCTCATGAAATTGGCAATCCATTGGCTATAGTTCAAGGCTATATCGAACTGCTGGGTCAGAAATCGACCACCTCTGAAGAGCGCGAACAGTTTGCCAGTCGTGCAGGGAAAGAAGTGGCTAGGATAGACTCACTTCTTAAACAATTGCTTGATGTTTCACGCAAGCCAAACTGCCCAAAAGCACTAATCCACGTGCATGAGGTTCTGACTGAAATAGTCCAATTTATAACAGATCAGAGAAAAAACAGTCATATTGAGTTGCTTTTGTTGTTGGATGCAGTAGACGATGTGGTCGTCGCCGAGAGAGATGGGCTAAAGCAGATTTTTTTAAATTGCCTGTTAAATAGTATTGATGCGATTGGAGAAGGTTCAGAACGGAAAAATGGCTGGATTCAAGTCTCTACGGAACTAACAAATGACGGAGATGGCGACTTTTCTCTGCAGGTTGCCATAACAGACAATGGCTACGGTATCGACGCTTCTGACATGGATAATATTTTCGAGCCGTTTTTCACTAGGAAAGAACCGGGAAAGGGGACGGGACTCGGGCTTGCAGTATCACACTCCCTTATAGAAAATATTGGTGGAACAATTCGTCTTGAGAAAAACGAACCAATGGGCACTCGTGCAGTCATTGAGCTGCCACTGGAAAATAAAGATACACTTCAAGAACTTTTAGATGGGTAGTTGCTCTGTTATGTCTCGAAAAATATTGATTATAGATGACGAACAAAATATGCGGCATATGCTTTCCGTGCTGACGTCCAAGGCTGGGTACGCAGTCAGTCTCGCGGCGGATGGAAACCAGGGCCTTGAGGCTGTTGCAGGAGAATTCTTCGATTTCATTCTCTGTGATTTGAAAATGCCTGGTATGAGTGGGCTTGAATTCTTGAAAGAATTGCGCGCTCGGAAAAATGAGGCTGTAGTAATAATGATGTCTGCATATGGTTCAATTGATACTGCTGTTGAAGCAATGAGATATGGTGCGTATGATTTTATTACCAAACCTTTTAAGACAGATGAAGTACTTCTTGTACTTCAAAAAGCATGGGAAACAGTCCAGTTACGACAAGAAAATCTGTCTTTGAGAAATACAATTCAAAGTTTGCAGGGGGCCTGGAGCTTTGGCACCATGGTGGGGGAAGACCGGGGCATGGGGAAGCTTATTGCTCTTGCTGAAAAAGTGGCAAAACACAATTCGACGGTGTTGATAACAGGTGAAAGCGGTACCGGAAAAGAGCTGCTGGCAAAGGGCATCTATCTTTCAAGTAGCAGGTCGAAGAAACCTTTTGTTGCCGTTAACTGCGGAAGCATTCCTGCCTCTCTTTTAGAAAGTGAATTCTTTGGATATTGTAAGGGGGCGTTTACCGGTGCTGATTCGAATAAAAAGGGACTTTTTGAAGAAGCCAATGGCGGTACACTGTTTCTCGATGAAATTGGTGAGCTGCCCGTCTCACTTCAAGTGAAGATGTTACGTGTGCTCCAGGAAAACGAGATTCGTCCTCTTGGCTCAACCAGGCAAATTGCAATCGACTCCCGTATCATTGCCGCGACGTCTAAAGATCTTGAGCGGGAAGTTGAGCAGGGACGTTTCAGAAATGACTTGTTCTACCGATTGAATGTCATCAATCTTACAATTCCGCCTCTTCGCAAAAGAAGAGCTGATATACCAGTCCTTTGTGAGCATTTTCTGAAAAAACTCAATGGAAAGTTAGGCTCAGGGGTTACATCTATAAGTCCAGGGGCCCTCAACCAGCTACAAAGGTACAACTGGCCGGGCAATGTGAGAGAGCTTGAAAATGTTATGGAGCGAGGTTTGGTCTTCAGTGAAGGCAAAACTTTGCAGCGCAAAAACCTTCCGACAAACCTTTTTGAAGATATTGATTCTGGTGAGGTAGAGAACATTTTTACTTCATGCTCCATGAAGGAAGGGAAGGTTACCATGGAGAGGCTGTTGATTATCCGTGCTCTGAAATCCACAGCAGGGAACAAAAGTAAGGCCGCCACCCTGCTGGAGATTAGCTATCCGTCTCTATTACATAAAATAAAGCAGTACGGTGTCGAGTGACCCGTAAAAAAAATCTGTACTCGAGGTAAGTGACTGTCCTTCGAGTACAGACGGGGTGAATATTTGTCGTTTGCTGTGATCAGGAACGTGCCAGGCTACCAGATTTCAAATTCACCGGAAAGTGAACACTCGCATTCTGCATTGAGGAACTTAACTGCGTATCCTTCCTCTTTAAGTATTCTATAACCTATTTCGCCGCGACCACCAGTTTTGCAATGAACGACGATAAATTTGTCCTTCGGAATTTCAGATAACCTTCCTTTCATCTGCTCAAGCGGGATGCTTACAGAACCAGGAAAGTGTCCCGATTCAAACTCCTCCGGAGTTCTGGCATCCACTACGTAAATAAGTTCAGATTTGAGCGACTTGGTAAAATCAGAAATACTGATTTCTCCCGCACCTAATTTTTTCTGCCAATTCATTGGGGTCTCATCAGTAGCACTCAATGCAGGACCGGTTTGCAGCTTTCTATCAGATGTTTCCCATGCGGCCAATGCACCGAAAAAACCAACACTCTTCTTGTAACCCCACTCTTTTGCTAAGGTCTTCGCGGTTTTTATGTCACTATCCTTATCTGAATAAAAATAAATTGGGGCACCAAACTGTACTGGAAAAGCATCTTCTGCATCTTCAAATGTGGCAATGGGGACGTTATACGCTCGCGGAATATAGCCTTTTTCTACTTGAGCAGTGTTACGCAAATCGATCAGAACTATGTTTCCTTTATCAATATGCTCCATTGTCGGTGTTACGTGATGTCCAGATTTTTTCCAGGCCGGAAGGCCATCTACGTAAACGAGAGGATTTTTAAAGCCCCATTTTCCCGCCAGACCGGCGGATTTTGGACTCATGGTTCAGGTAGGGCCTCCACAGTAAAAAACCAGCTGCCGATCCTTGTATTTCTCCACTAGCTTGACTCCGTCCTCTCCCATTTTGGCGAGCTTCGCATAGGGAATGGACACTGCATCAGCGATGTGCCCTTCGGCATATTTAACTGGAGGGCGGGCGTCAATTATGACGACATCCTTGTCTTTCTCTATTAGGTCAGTGAGTTGATCAGTTTTAATTTCTTTTACGCCTTTTGGCAGTTTTACGAGGGCCTTTTCAAGGGAACTCGCGATGTTTTCACCATTTACTGTAGTGTAATGGACTTTAATTGCTTCACCAACTTTGAACTCCTTACTCGATTTCACACCCTTGAGGGTGGTGTCATCTGAGAATTTTAGTAAGAAGAAACTCTTGTCTTTCTTGGCCAAAGCGATTGTTTTAGCCTTTTGGGAAATATTGGTTATCTTTCCCTTGACTTGTTGAGTGGCAACTTCAGTTTGAGCCGCTCCTGCTGTTGGGATGAATTCGGTTTGTGTAAGCACATGTCCCGCAACCATGAGGTTGGTTGCCAGCAAGGCGCTTAGTCCTAACTTTAAGATTTTTTTCTTCATGTTCGTACCTCGTGGTTGATAACTGAGTAAAGGCTTACAAGGGTGAAAGCCCTACAGTGTGGTAGTATACTCTTAAATACTTAAGTTTTTAAGAAAAAGAAATACCATATTATGACTAAAGAAGCTCTTTATACAAAGCGGATTATGTCTCACTCATCAAGCGAGTAAGAATTTAATTAATAGCTATAATTTAATATTACCTGGAAACAAATGCAAGAGGTTTTCTTTGTTGAAAGGGAGTATAAAGTGGAAAAAGTTGAGGAGTAGGTGGGGGGCAGTATCGGCTCCGCGCGACACAGAGTCACCCGGAGCTTGTGTGCCTGCTACTGGGGGAAAGACTTCTCGAAAAGATCGTCGATTGCCTCGCGTCCGGCGTCACTGAGGTATCGTGTTCCACTGCCGACAAAGGTTTCGTACTCTATGCGTGGCGAATCTTCCTGCCAGCCACTTTTCCAGGTAAACCACTTTTTCTGAGGCTGGTCGAATACGTGAAGAGGTCGGTTGAACATTTTGGCAAGCTCAACGGCCCAGCCTGTTCCTCCTTTAACCGATCCGTCTTCTTGGATGGCGCCAATAACAAAAACCTGATGGCCGCTGTTCACCATATGGAAAATAGTCTGCAGTACACGACGGATCTTGTCGGTCTCATAGTAGGTTCGGTTCAGCATGCGTGACGCCAGCTCCATGCTGATGTCGCCTCTTTCGAGTTGATCCTTGTTGAGAATGACGACATTCTTGTCCCGGTTTAGTTTATGACCGTCAAATGAGTAAATCACTTCTTTGATGCCAAACTTTTCCGCTGCCTCACCGAAAGAAGATTCTGCGCCTTTAAGCCCGCTGCTGTACAACGTGTGATTCGAAAAATCCATGGTATAGCTCCTTAGTAACATAGAAATAATTCTTGGGAATAAAAAATTATTTCGTGAAAGCACTTATCCTGACATGGCTTGAAGAATTCTAAGTCAGTTCAGAAAAAGAGAAAATTTTAAATTCACTGCCAGTGTAACCATAGTTGTTATGAAAGGCAACATTTCGTATTGTTTTCTTGTCTTCTGTAAAGAGAAGGTACGAAGCCTACCCAGCGGGCTTTAATTAGGTGTTTCGTGGTAAAAAATGTTCAAAATAAAATGGACAGCCGGACGTGGCGATGGATGACGTATCTTGTGGTTATGCAACTTTTAGGATGATTTTTTTCGACCTTTTATAAAAAGACGACAGGGTGCCGGGTAGCCTTCTATTGTCAGTGCTGGATTATCAGGATTGAGAAAGTCGCGATAGGACTCAAAGGTCATCCACTCTGTTTGTCTCTGTTCATTGCTGGACATGGGGTGAGAGCAAAAAATATCAATATCTTTGAAACCGGCCTTTTTCATCCAGTTGACCAGGCAGCTTCCTGTAGGCACGAAATAGGTTCCTGGAACTTTTGCATAGGTCTTGTCTGGGAAAAGGGCATAAGGCTCTTTACCCGGGACTCCTTGTGACTCGACTATAAGGGTACCACCGGGTTGCAGCGCTACAAGAATATCTCTCAGTGTGTCCACCGGAGAGGGGCGATGGTAGAGTATTCCCATGAGGAGCACAACGTCAAAAGAGCTCTCGAAAAAATGGAGGTGTTCAATGCCGAGCAGGTCGATATCCAGTTCCGGGCAACCAGCGATGGCGTTCAGAGCCTTAAAACAGTAGTAATGTTGTACGGAAGGTTCAAATCCCAATACGAGTTTGGGGCGCTTGGGGCTCATACGAAACATGTAGTAGCCGTTATTGCAGCCAATATCTGCTACAACTTTCCCCTCTAGATCAGGTAGGGCCGGTTGGACTCGCTGCCACTTTTTTTCACTCCGCCATTCGGCATCAATGTCGATACCAAAAACCGAGAAAGGCCCTTTGCGCCAGGGCATGAAGCACCTGAGGTTTTCTATTATATCGCTTTTTTCCGAGGCAGTAACCTCGTCTTCCCGCCCAATGATGACGGTATCGCCCTTGCAGTCGAGGTGTTCTGAAGAATACATCGCCAGTTGTTTATATGGAGTTCTGTAGCGAAGAAAGCCCTTCTTCTCCTGATTGATCCATTTTTGGCGTTGTAAGTGCTCTTTTACTATAGCCTCGGAATCGACAGTGTCGGGTAAACGGGAAAGGTAGTCCATGGTGAATAAAAATTATGCTGATTTGATGGCAATAAATGATGCGAAATTATACCACTGAAAGAAGGTCTCGACGGATTCGAATCCGCTTTTTTTCATCATGGCCTTATTTTCATCTATCGAGAAAGGGATTAGAACATTTTCCAGAGCTTCTCGCTTCTTAGCGATTTCCAGTTCGGAATAACCACGAGATTTTTTAAATTGGTGGTATAGAGCGATGTACTCGCGGTTAAGACGCTTTTCTGGGCTTATGACTTTTTCACTGGCAATCAGGACCCCTCCGGGGCGCAGGCTTTGAAAGAGACATTGCAGGAAATGCTCACGTTGAAGAGGTCTGATAAATTGCATGGTGTAGTTCAGAATAATTGCGTTTGCATTGCTGTGGCTGAACGTTGTGATATCTTCACAGAAGAATGACATGCTCTTCTGTTTCGAATAAAGCTCTGCTTTCAACCTTGCCTTGTCAAGCATTGATGCGGAGTTGTCAATACCTACAAAATGTAACTTCTTATGCTCTAGTATGCGGGAAAATGTCAGCAGTGTGGTACCGGTTGAACAGCCAAGGTCGTATACAATATTCCCCGGGGAGAGAAATTTCTCAAGAAGTTGGGCTGAGGCATCAATGACTTGTCTGTAGAAGGGGACAGAGCGGTCAAGCATGTCATCAAAAACCTCAACGACCCTTTCGTTAAAATCAAAGTCTTCGTCTATAGAATCGACATTGAAGAGTGTGTCTCTTTTTGTATCTGCCATCTTGAGGAGAATGGACTATTTCTTGTGCCAGCTGCCGTCAGCTTTTTGGAACCAGTGGCCGGGTTTTCCGTTCTGTGCAAGCATATTTGCTCGGCGCTGGCCAACAAGTACTGCAGATACCTTCTGTTTCTTGCCGATGGCACCATATACCGTGCTCCGATCTTTATTTTCAGCGGAAACGATTTCAGCGTGAGGTTTGGCAGCCGACCTATATTCAAGAAACCCCTTCTTGTTTTCACCCACGGTTCCCTGGTCTTTGAGAGCGTTGATAACCGGAAGTCGCCCGGCCATCCGTTCTTTTATTGAAGAGGAGTATGCTGTAGTCGAGATGAAGAGGGAGCAGAAAACACATACGAGAAGAAAAGGAAAGAACGCTTTGTGATTAAACATTATATACCTCAATTGTTATTGTCAGAAGTTATTCAGTTTGTGCTTCGTCCAGGTCGCCGAAGAAATCATCGAGTGCCTTGTCCACCTTGACATTGATATCAATGGTAATGTGGATTGGTTTGATTTCCACTGGCTTGATTTCAACCTCATGTCTGGTGCAGGCTGATAAGCTCATGATACCGGCAATAAAAATGCTGCAGTTGATAATTCTACGTAAGGGCGTCATTTACATATTCTCCATTAAAGATTGGATGTTCTTTCCATATCGAAACATATTTTGCAAGGGTAAACGAAAGTTCACATCCAGTCTGATAGGGTGCTGGAGGCCCGGCCCTGCACTGCTTGGTACAATATGCCCGTTTTTATAGCCATAAGGCAATGGCTCTGCTGGTTTACCATCGAGCTGCATTGTGATCAACAACTCTTCATTTTGACTGTTGAAGGAAAGTTTTGTCCAGTTGTAAGAAAAATTCTCCATTGCCTTCATCGAGTAATCCAGATAGGCGGCCTGATCCATTCCAGGGAGTCCGCCCCGTAACTGATCCGTATTGTTGAACCGGACTATACCACTATTGCCGGGAGTGGAAAATAGAAAACCATCATCAAACTGAATGCTACTGTTATTGATGGAGATGGGTAATCTGCCATTAAGAGAGCCTTCGCCTTCTGTGTTTTCGATGCCAAATTGATCAAGGAGTTTGGTGAAATTCAATCGGTCACAGTAGAGTGTCGTCTCAAATACCTTCGAAGTGCCAGAAAGCCTAAAGCTGCCCGTTTCAACTTTCCCTCCGCACCAATTGAGGTGGACCTTTTCCAGAAAGACTGACTCGGCGTCTTCGATACGGAAATGAACGAGACCATTTTTCATGATTATTGTACCAAACTGCAGTGAACCGATGGTGCAAACCTGGCTGGGACGGCTCTCAACAAGCGGAAGATTGGGGAGAGTGAGCTGGAATTTGATATCTGAGAGTGTGTTCTCTTTGTTGTTGAGAGTTCCGTTTTCCAGGCCAAATGTCAGAATTCCAGTTGGCTTCATTTTATTCAAATTGAATATGGCCTTAGCTTTGATTGTGCCGGTAAAACTTACATCTCCAGGGAGTCGGAGATAAGGAGGGAGCTTCGATGAGACTATATTGGTTTGAGGCACACTGCATGTCAGAGTCCCTTGCGCAGGCTGCCGTAAGGAACCGCTGCAGGACACCTTGAGATCAGGGCCGAAGGGGCTGGAAAAAAAACTGGTGACTGCGATACCTTGAGCTGAAGGAGTAAAAGCCGCCTGAAAATGACCACTCTGTACTCCTTGATGAGATACCTCTTCTACAGAAAAATGCCAGGTTGGTGGAGAAGAATCTTCGGGGATTGGGTATTCAAATGGGATATGCAGTGAGGTGTTGAGAAGGCTGGTTTGGTTCTTGTCGTCAGTGATTTTGCTAACCTGCAGATCGAAGTTCCCGGAGAAGTCTGTTCCTTTAATATCGATGTTTCCGACTACAGCAACAGGTGTGAAGGAGAAACGGTCAAGAAGCTGAAAGGCTGTTGATTGAAGTTCGTATTTGAGTTGTGTGCTTTGGTCCGTGTGGATGCCATTAAAAATGACAGTAAACGGAGACTGGGTTCTCTCGACCATCAGTTGACCATTGCCGGAAAAGGTTCGCTCAGAGATGTTCAATGTGCCCGTAAGATCCAAGGTGCTTTGTTCGGGCGCTGCGACACTCACTTCCGTAAGACTGTATTCCATTTCATCCAGGTTCCCTTTGAGTTGCAGGGCGATGGGTGTTTCCTTCGATCTATTTTCAATAAGAATTTGATCGTCGTTGAAGCGGAACCTTGATAGCTCAACTTTGGCCTGGAAGTTTTTGACTTGTGTTAACTTTTCGAGATGGACTGTGGATGTAACTGCAGCACTTCCTGTTAGTTTCAGGTTGTTTCGCTGTGGGAGAAATTCGGCTAGCTGTTCAATATTAGCGGCCTCAAGTTGCAGGTGAACCTCTTGTTTTTTTCCGAAATTGTAGATTTTGATTGTGCCGCTCAGGTTCAGATCACCTCGTGTGAGTATCTCTCCGGAAATATCCGTCAGGATTTTTTGATCTGCTCCCTGATTATGATATTCAAGGCGTAAACGACTGTTTGTAATGAGGTTGACTGTTTCACCTTTATCTGAATAAAAGGTCAGGGTGCAGTTTTTGATAAGAATGTTTTCAACCGTGAATGGCAGGACCATGCCGGGTGTTGTTTCTTCGCGGCCGCCTGATTGTGGGCTGACTGAGAAACCACGAATAGCTGGAATGCCGCCTGTCGTCCCAAGGTGGAAGGAAGCGGAATCAATAAGTAGTGTATCTATGGCCCCTCTTAGAAGAGAAGCTGGGCTGTAATGTAACTCGATTCTTGGGATGGAAAATGCTTCTCTGTTTGTATCCGCAAGCGTTACTGTTGCTCTTGTTTTCCAGGGAGAGATTCGTGAGATACTCAATTCTTTTTCAGAAAATGGCAGATTCTTTACAAGTCGTGGCAGGAGGTATGTGTCACATAGATAAGGGAGAAGGAGAAAGATACAGCACGTGAAGAGTGTCAGAAGGGAAAAAAATATCCCGAAAATGTAGAGTTTTTTTTTCATCGATAATTGAAACACATTATGAATACCTAACCCCGATAAACGGGAAATAAGTCAGGGTAAGTACCTTTACCAAATTATTTTCTGTCATAAAACGCAGAAAATAATTTATAAGGTACTAAATTGACGCCAGTTAAGGCTAGAAATAAATGGAACAGTGAGCTTGTCTTGTTTTTCGCCTTTCAGTATAAACGGATTGGTTGGGACTTGCATGGCAAATTGAGGTACATTGCTTTTGGCGTAACGAGACGTGTCCGGACGGCGTTGAGGTCACACTTTGGCTTTTTGCTTGATAACATACACTCTACTCTTGAATTATATTATTGAAGAACTTTATATCGAAATTATTCAAAAAAAATCGAGAAGAAGAATCACATGGTATTTCAACGGAACGTGACCTGGAAGAACTGTTGAACACAGGTGTGCTGGCTCCATTTGAATGCATCGATGTGCAGGCCGTTCATACCGGTAGAGTTGTTATGAAGCTGGCGGCAGGAGATGAGGTTTTTGCTCCGAGTGGTGAATGGATGCAAGTGCCAGGAACCGTCCTTTATGAAATTACCCGGGAGCGAAATCATAAGCTCATCAAGGCACACTATAATGGTACGGTCGAAAAGGTTCACACTGAGTTTGATGGGCAATTTGTCGAGGCTGGAGAAACGCTCATGACCATAAAGCATCCCCTCAAAAAGAAGGAAGTAATTGAACAATTACTCAAAGATGTTCTCTTTTTCTTTCCCGCTCCGGAAACTGCGAGCTACTTTTTTTCCGTAGATGTTCAGAGGCAGGTTGATAGAAAAGGTGCACGAGTTGTTACGATTGAGCCAGGAGATGAGGTTCTTACCATGTCACTCATGAAACGGGATGCACCTGTGTATTATGACGGTGAAAAAGGTGTGATCCATTCTGTCTATTTTAAGCAAGGTGTTACTGTTGAGCGAGGGGAACCTTTGATTGGAGTCTGCAGCCATGATAAACTACCTGTTATCGAAAAGATAATTACCAAAGTGAGGGCGGATTGGTATAGGAGTAATAGATAACTAGTGCTTGAGAGAAAGGCTTCATATGGTTGAAAACTGCCCGACATCAAAAGGGGTCTTGGATATTCTTCAAGCCGATATAAAACTTTATCCCCCTCTCTATGAGGCAGAAAAAATCTGTCAATTTGGTGAGTTTGTCGGTTCTGTTATAGAGAGTCATAAAACCCTTCCCCGTGCTATGGAGTACGGCCGGAACCTGATAAATTCGACCGTAGAATCAGGTAAATCGTTTCCCAGCGGTATGGTAATATTGGCAGACTCACTGAGCCAAAGCAAAGGGAGATTCACCAGATCATGGCACGCTCCGATTGGTGGGGTATGGGGCTGTATGGTTCATGCCAATACCCTGCAACCTCAATCACGTTCTTTTATCCCTTTTGCTGTTGGAGTCTCTTGTTGTGAAGTCGTGCGCGGTTATGGTGTTGCGGACTCGAGCGTACGATGGGTCAATGATGTCCTTGTCAGAGGAATGAAGTTGGCTGGATTTTTGGTTGAAGCGTATACTGAACCAACCTATGGTGAAGAATTTACCCTCGTTGGCTTTGGAATAAATATAAATAACTCTGTTTTTCCAGCTGAGTTAAACGGCCTCGCTGTAGCTTTGTGCGACATCTTGCAAAAGAAAATTGATCTGAGCCAGTTCACAGCACATTTTTTGGCCAAGCTGGCCTGTAACTTTGGCATACTCTACCATGAAGAAAATTGTGAATTACGCGGTGAGTCTCTGAGTGGAAAGGATGGGGTTCATCTATTACTGGAAAAATGGTTAAATCTGTCAGACACTGTGGGGCAGAATGTCTTGTACGGATTTGATGTCATGAGCGCTCCACAATATAGAGCCAAAGTAGTGGGGATTGATGATTCTGGTGGACTGAGGCTGCAGCTTGAGGATGGCTTCGAAAAAATAGAATACAGTGGTGAAGTCCGTTACATTTAAGTCCGGAGAACGAAACTGAGCGGTGTGAGAGGTCGCTCACTGGTGGAAGCATTATTCTTCTCTACTTTGCGTATGCAAAACTTAGGTGTCTTGTAAACATCGTCCACCAGCCTAAGCAGAAGAGTGTCCGTCAATTTTTGTTATTGATGACGAGTCAGAGGGCTGTAAAGAAGTTTCCAGGAGGCTATGTCGCGCTGGAAAAGTTGTCGGCCGTAGCTATGAAGGAGGGTAAGAGCCTCTCGCAAAAGGGGGCCTGAAAGTTTCAGTCTGTGGAGTTTTTCGAGAGGCTGGTCTTGGGCTGCGTGTAGTAATTTAATTGTGCCGCTGGAAACAGGTAGAGTCTTCTGGCCGTATCTCGAACAATTTGAGCAGATAAGCCCACCTCCGATAATGTCGAAATTGCAGGACCTATGGATTGAGACTGCAGAGCTGCAAATGTGGCAGTTTGTTAGGGCAGGCCGGTATCCTACACAATCGAAAAATCGAACCAAAAAAAGGGAGAGTATGGCTTTGGGCTGGTTGGCGAGATGAAGGTGATGTAGTGCCCAGAGACTGAGTCGGAATACTTTAATGTCAACCTCTCCGTCTCGCATGGCGATCAGGAGAAATTCACGAATAACAGATGCGGTGGTATAGAGGTCCAGCTTTTTTCGAATATTTAAAAAGCTGGTATGGATCTCTGCCTCTGCAAGAAAGGCCAGGGATTGTGTGTTCTTTTGCTGGTAGTTGATTCGCAGAAAGGTGAACAACTCAAGTTTGTTAACAAAGCGTTTTTTGCTTTTTTTGGCACCTTTGGCAATTGCCGTCACCCTGCCTTGGTCTCGGCAGAAAAAGGTGACAATGAGGTCTGATTCTCCGTGGTCGATACAGTCCAAAACAATTGCATCTGTATCCACGGAGTGCTGAACCATATCAGCGAAGAAAGTATTGAGTATCAGGGATGATTGTTTTTGCCGTGGTCTTTCCGGTAAAATGGCTGTGCTGAGCGGATCCTAATGAAGGTTCTAAAAACACAGGCTGCCTACCGTTTTCCCGGGCGTGCTCCAACTGTTCGCTGTTTTGTACGCCTCGTAACCTCTCACTTATATATTTCGCAGGACTCCAGGAAAAATACCAGGAAAAGAAGGCTCCAAAAAGGAAAAGCATAAAGAGAATCAGACCAATATAAGTAAGGGACATGTTATTTGACCTTGCCGCCATCTCACTTACCTGACTGGTTAGTGCTTTGGGGCTTTCAGTCAGTGGGTTTGCAGGGCTCACCCATTTTAATTTTTCTTCCATGTATTTTTTTAATATTTCACCTGGAGAAAGTGAGAGCGCCTCTGCGTACAACCTGTAAAATCCGCGACTATACGCCTCCGCGGGCAAGGCCGAAAAATCGTCAGCCTCCATGGCCTTGATATTTTTGAGTGAAATCTTGGTCTCGTCAGCAATGTCTGTCATATCTAAGTTTTGCTTGACCCTCGTGGCGCGAAGCAGGGCACCGGGAGTAATGAACTCAGTTTCTATGGAAGATTGGGACATGTTTTCTATTTCTCTCTACTTTGCGTATGTAAGATTCAGGTTATAACTTTTGTATGTATGCCTGGTCTTGAAGTTCTTGAATCCAGACGGTATATGCTTCCTTCAGTTTTTCCTGGTAGAGTCTTTCCCTGATTTCATCCTTAGCTGCCTCGTATGACGAGGTCGTAACTGTGCCATCGCCTCCACCGGAAAGGAGTTTGAAGAACTGATACCCGGAAGACGTTTCAATAATTTCACTCACTTCTCCTGGGCTCATCGGTTCAACGGCTGAGCGCATAGCCGGAGCCATGTCGTCGAGGGTAAAGGTTCCAATATCCCCACCATCACTGGCGGAAGGGAGGTCGGAGAACTGCTTTGCCAGGGCCTTGAACTCCTGCCCGCTTTTGGCAAGATTGTACACTCTCTTGGCCTTTTTGTAGGTAGCCTCTTTGGATGCAGAGAGATCGTTGCCTGTGTTGTCCCAGGAAAAACCCATTTGCAAAAGATAGTAACTGCCTTCCTCTATTGTTGCTGTGTAGTTGCTATTATAATAGTCAAGAATCATCTGGTCGGTGATGACGATTTTTGCTCGAACATCGCTGTTGAGCAATTTGTTCTGAAGAATCTGCATTTTCAGTGTTTTTCTATATGACTCCTCTGTGGTTCCAGATTCTTGTAACTTCTTTCGAAATTCTGCCGGGTTCAGTGACGCTCGTGAGCGGGTTGTCTCATATGCAGCAGTTATCTCTTCTTCACTGGCCTGAATGTTTGATTGTTTGGCTTTTTGGCTGATCAGAAGCTGACTGATGAGAGAATTAAGCGTGTTTTCTCGAGCTTGCTGCATTAATTCGAAGGGAGATGCGTTTGTTTGTTTTCTTGCAAGAGTCCTGTACAGACCCGTTGACTGTTCTTCGACTTCTGAGAGAGTAATAACATCACTATTTACAACTGCGACGATTTTGTCAACGAGTTCTGCCTTGACGGAGTGATGAAAGCCCAAAGCAATAAATAAAACTGGTAAAGTCAGAAAGGGATGCGCATACTTTCGAAAAAAGGTTGGAATCTGTTTCATGGAGATCCTTAAAGCATAGATTGAGATATTTCCCTGCCAGCGGAGGGAAGACCAAACGCTGTTCGGTTACGTGTGATTGAATTCATCTGGGGTGGTTCGATGACCTTTTAAGTGGCTGCAAATACAAGTATATCGGTCGATTATAATCGATACACTTAAATAGTGGAATATTTTGTCGCGAGAGTATATCATAGAAGCGAAAATATTGAAATCTATCCCGGAGCAGATCGATGAAAAAATTAGGAACTGTTTTCATATCACTGGTATTATGGGTACTACCAGTACTCTTTAGCGTTGACGTTATGGGTGCATACGCGAGTACGAAAATGCCTTCCTTTGCACTTGAAAGTGTTGTTGACGGCAACGTTGTGCAGTCAACATCTTTCAAGGATAAGGTGCTTCTTGTGTCATTTTTTGCGACGTGGTGCCCTCCCTGTAAAGAGGAGGCTCCCATCCTGGTAAGACTGCAAAACGAGTTGTCTGCCGAGGGTTTTTCGGTTATCGCCTTATCGGTCGATCAGGGGAGTGTCTCCACCGTTGCCCGCTTTGTAGAGAGAAATCAAATAAACTATCCCGTACTTCTGGCTGAATCCAAGACAGCAATGGATTTTGGTGGAGTCTATGGTATCCCCGTTGCTTTTCTAGTTAATAAATCCGGAAATGTTGTGAAGAAATATACCGGCTATGTTGGCTATAAGGCTCTGAACAAAGATATACAGAGCCTGTTGCATTAATTGATCATTGTTGCATTTAACTGGAAAATACAATAGACTAGGCGGGCGTTTTGGTTAAGTCAGTTGTTTTTTTATCTAAGGCCGGAGTGTGACTCCGGAAACGAGCTAGAAGTTAAAGGAGAATGATTGTGAATAAAAAAATTGTATCGTTGGCGTTGGCAATGGTTTTTACTCTTAGCACTGCAGGCCTTGGTTTTGCAGCTAAAGTGAAGTGTACCGTAGATGCAGTTGACGGCGACAAGGTCACCATGACTTGTAAGAAGGCAGACAAGATGAAAGCTGGCGATAAAGTGAAAGTGTCTACAGCCAAGAAAGCAGCAATTGAGGGTTGCTAATTGACATAAGTTCTGTTTTTAAGTATTTTGTCGGGTCGGTTGATTTTTAAATCAACCGACCTTTTTTTTTCTATACCTGCATCCAGCCCGGCAGGGAAGAAACAGAGAGGAGAGCGGCGTCGATTGCGGATTATCCACAACGTACCGTCATACAGTGTTGTTTATTTCATATTCTCCCTGAGTGAGGTCTTCAGGTGAGTGAGGGGTGTATTTTGGAATTGTTGAAGGCAATGCTGCTTGGTGTCATTCAGGGGTTGACGGAATTTCTTCCTGTGTCAAGTTCAGGCCATTTAGTAATAGGCTCTGAACTGTTGAACTTTCAGGAACAGGGGATTCTTTTTGATGTCTTTCTCCACCTTGGGAGCCTTATTGCTGTTATTGTGGTTTTTAGAAAAGATATCTGGGCAATGATTCTGGCACCATTTCAGTACTTAAGCGGGAATCAAGATAAAGATGTTCACCAGTACATTCTCTGGGATCTGTTTGTTATTTTGGCGACCCTGCCTGCGGTGGTGGTTGGCTTATTTTTTAAAGATGCGATTGAGCATCTGTTTGGTAATCTTGTTATCGCTTACTGTATGCTGGTTGTGACAGGCTTGCTTATGATCGTATCCAGATTCCTGCCACAAAAAGATGTGCCGATCAACTGGTCACGAAGTCTGCTGGTCGGCTGCGCTCAGGCTTGTGCAATACTGCCTGGGCTTTCACGTTCAGGGTCAACTATTTTTATGGGTATGGCGTTGGGGATCGCTCGTGAAAAAATAGCTAGATTCTCCTTTATTATGTCTATTCCTGCGATACTTGGTGCTGCCGTGCTGCAAATTGGAGGGCTCTTAGAAAATCCAATCGAGGGAGATACTATCGTACATATTCTGGCGGGTACTGTCATGGCAGCAATAGCTGGATACCTTGCTATTAAGCTTTTGCTGGATGTGATTCGCAGAAACAGGTTACAGTGGTTTGGCTACTATTGCCTGGTGCTTGCCGGAGTTGGCCTTGGTCACCATTTCTTTTTTGCGGTTTAGTACCTTAGAAATTCAATCGAAGTCTTCGCTTATCTCTTGTTTTTTATGAATGAATTTCGTGAAGGTACTTACTTGCAGTACGTCTGCGTTAGTACCTCACTCCGTAAAAACTGTAATAAAAAACAGGTAAGCGCAGACTCCGAGAAGATACGGATTCGATTTTATATTGATATGGTAAGTAAGTACCCACAACGTACTTACTTACCGTTTACCGGTGTTAGTGCTAAAAAGTACTGCGCAAATTCATATTTACCGGAGCAGGGGCTCCTTAGGTGTTAGCTAATGGATATTCGAACTCTCCCTGAGCTGGAAAGGGAAATATATAACCGTATCAGTAAAAAACACAAATTGACCTTCGACAGGCTGACGGTAGGCACTCATAAAATACGGTTGCTGAAGGTTGCTGATCTGGAAGAATTTTTGGACGGCAAAGACCCTTTCGCCGATGTGACAGAGTTTCCTTTCTGGATCCGACTGTGGGATGCGGCAATGTTACTTGCCTATGTACTTGGGGCACAGCCTGTATCAAAGGGGGAACGTTTGCTCGAATTAGGCGCTGGCCTTGGGGCACCCGGCCTTGCCGCTGCTGCCGCAGGTTATGATGTCACTATCAGCGATTATGAAGACATCATCATGGATTTTCAGAAAGTGAGTGCCGCTGCATCCGGCTTGGGAAATGTTGAATTCGCACATCTCGATTGGCTTAATCCTCCTGAAATGGAACCGTTTGATGTGTTGGCTGGGGCTGAAATTCTTTTTCGTGATGAATTTTTGCAACCTCTCTTAAGCGTTTTTAAAAAATATCTTAAGCAGGATGGTATGATTTATCTGGCCCATGATAAAAAACGCCAGAGCCTTCCTAAGTTTTTAAAACTGGCCCAGAATGATTTTGATATCGCCTGGAAAGAGCAGGTTATCAAGCAGTCAGACAAGGATGTCACCATTGTCATCAACCGCTTACGGCACAAGAAAAAATAACACCTAAATTTTTCTTCCTTTATGTCTCTTTATCCCGTTAATTTGAAAATCAGAAAGAAACTCTGCCTGGTGGTTGGCGGGGGGAATGTCGCTCTCAGGAAGATACGAAGTCTAACAAGCTGTGGTGCGTCTATCCGGGTAATCAGCCCTATGGTGAAGCCCGAAATATTTGCGATGGCCAGAAAGAAAGAAGTTGAATGGCTTGAGCGCGGCTATGCCGAAGGTGATTTAAGAGGAGTCTTTCTTGCGTTTGCCGCAACAAATGACCATCGTGCACAGGAACTCATTCGGCAGGATGCTGCAACATACTCTGTTCTGCTTAATTGTGTTGATGATCCACAGGAAAGCCACTTTCATGTACCTGCTCAT
The DNA here is from genome assembly GCA_033852035.1 of Desulfocapsaceae bacterium. Taxonomy (GTDB): domain Bacteria; phylum Desulfobacterota; class Desulfobulbia; order Desulfobulbales; family Desulfocapsaceae; genus Desulforhopalus_A. The sequence continues at coordinate 141,480 of JAWSVG010000038.1, forward strand.
TTCCGACGGGGTAAGATGCTACTGACTATTTCCACCGGTGGTGGGAGCCCGGCTCTTTCAAAAATCATTAGACAGCAGCTCGAAGAAACAATTGTAGCTGAATATGAAGCTGTTGTCGATTTGATGGCTATGATTCGGGCAGAAGTCGTTGGAGTGGACGGAGACTCTTTGGTAAACAGGGAGTTGTTCGGAGCGCTTCTTGGCAAGGGCGTTATTCAACTGGTATTAAATAAAAACTGGTTTGATCTGCAGATGGTGCTTTTGCAGGAATTACCTGAAGATATTGATTCGGTGGCTCTGCTGAAACGGTTTCTGGAAAAACATGACATAAGTGGCCAAGATGAGTAATACTTTGGCGAATCGCCTCTTCTCCAAAAGAGGAGTGTTTTGCGGACGGGTTTGTGATTCCCCGTCGGACAGAGAGCGGTTGCAGGTTGCTAAAAGCACCTCGCTGAGTGCGAGAATCCGGTACGCCACAACATCATCGTATTATAATTTTGCTGAATGAGGTAAGAGGACAGGTATAATTATGGATGAAATCAGCTATCTCGTTTTTCTGACTGCCATGGGTGTGACTTTTTTGGCGATGGCGGCCTATGTTGTGTTCTTTGTCAGCCAGAACAAGCGCGTGCGCAAGGTCGCCCGCATTATCCTGATGGTCTCCGGTGTCCTGCAAACGCTCTATCTCGGATCTCGGTTTATACTTGCCGGTCATACCCCGATCACTTCGATGCATGAAACTGTTGTGTTCTTCGCCTGGTCGACTACCTGGGCCTATCTCTCCTTCAGGTGGCGCTATACAGTTAAGAACTTTGGCACATTTGTCTCAGTGCTGATCTTTGGGCTCCTTCTTGTATCCACTTTTTCTTCAAGAGACATTGTACAACTTGTGCCTGCATTGCAAAGTCTGTGGTTACCTGTCCATGCTGGTGTTTCAATCATTGCCTATGGCTTTTTTTCTTTGGCTTTTTGCGGAGCTCTGATGTACCTGCTGCAGGAAAACGAACTGAAAAGTAAAAGGTTTGGCTTTTTCTTTTCCCGCCTCCCTTCACTCGATGCCCTAGATCAGCTTAATAACCATTGTCTTACCATAGGTTTTGCTTTTTTTACATTGGGCATCGTTACAGGCTCTGTTTGGGCTCGTCAGGCCTGGGGGACCTATTGGCAGTGGGACCCTAAAGAAACCTGGTCGTTGATTACCTGGTTTTTGTATTTGGTACAGGTTCATCAAAGGTTCACTGTCGGCTGGAGAGGAAAAAGGGCTGCAATTATGGCTATTATTGGTTTTATTGCGGTAACCTTCTCATTGTGGGGAGTATCCTACCTTCTTGGAGGTGTTCATAGTTATGCCGGCTGAGAAGATTATGCTGCTTGGGGTGAATCACAAAACAACCCCGGTTGAAATACGTGAAAAAATTGCTTTATCTGAAGGCTATGAGAAGCCGCTTATGGCTCTCAAGAGTATTCGAGGCCTGAGAGAATACTATCTTCTCTCTACCTGTAACCGGGTTGAGTTTTTACTGGTTACAGATGCTGCTGCCTCTGTCGAAGAAGCTATCATTGAATTTATTTTTGGCAGTCAGGTATCGATTACAGATTGCAGGAAATATCTTTATATCCTGAACGGCCGGGACGCAGTCCACCATCTCTTTTTAGTAGCAGCCAGCCTTGATTCTATGGTTGTTGGCGAGGCACAGATTCTCGGGCAGTTAAAAGAGGCATATCGTCATGCCTCACATTTGGGCTGTACCGGACCATTACTCAATAAACTCTTGCACAAGTCGTTCTCGGCTGCAAAGAGAGTACGTACTGAGACTGCCATAGGTTCCTCTGCGGTGTCGATCAGTTACGCCGCTGTTCAGCTTGCAAGGAAGATCTTTGGTAACCTCAAAGATAAAAAAGTGCTGATAGTTGGTGCAGGGGAAATGGCAGAGCTCGCAGCGGAACATCTCGTCGGCCAGGGGGTTGGAGAGGTTGTTGTGGCCAATCGTACGCTGGCACGAGCCGTTGATCTGGCCAAACGTTTTAGTGGTTGTGCCGTTTCTATTGATGAACTGGTTTCTCAGCTTGAACATGTTGATATTATAATCAGTTCTACAGGGGCAACGGATATCATTTTACATAAAGAGCAGGTGAAGTCGGTTATGAGGTCCAGGAAAAATAGGCCTCTTTTCTTTATTGATATTGCTGTTCCACGAGACTTGGACCCGCAACTGATTGAACTGGAAAATGTGTACCTTTATGATATTGACGATCTCTCAAGTGTTGTCGAAGTGAACAAGACAGAACGGGATAAAGAGGCGATAAAGGCCAGCCGTATTGTTGATGAAGAAACCTTGAAGTTCCAGCGCTGGTACAGAGGGATGGCAGTGACTCCCACTATTCAGGCCCTGCGGAAGAAGATTGACGTAATCGGTCAGAATGAGATTGAAAAGACTTTTGCAAAAGTCCCTGATATGTCTGAAAAGGAGAGGGAAATAATGCGAAAAATGGTTGGTTCTATTGGGGCAAAAATACTGCATAACCCGATGGTTTATCTGAAAAGCGAGTCGTGCGCGGGACGGGACAACAGCGACATGAAGGTAACCATTGTTCGGGAGCTTTTTGGGCTGACTAATGGGGACGGGGAGCAGTAGTTTGGAAGAAATATTTGAAAATGAATGGTACCTGATCAGGTATTCGGGTGAGACCCCCGAAATTGCATTCAATGCGGCAATATATTATTTGTGCAGATCTCAGCAGGGCCCTGGAGTGATATTGGAAGAGGGGCAGGTTGAGCTCTTGCGATCGGCTGCTGTGGACAGGTATATCGAAATAATTGTTCGAGATCTTATTCACGAAAATCACAATACGCCTGTTTATCGCGGAGTCAGTCGGTCGATCGTGAATTATCAAAGGTTTCAGACCTTTTGTCAGCGTCAGGACATGAGTGTCGTGGCTGTGAAAAATAAAGCAGCGCAGGCCCTGCAGCTATTTATTGAAAGGGAACTTCGAGAGACCGAGGACGGTGAGAGGCCGTCATTAATCGATTGCAGTTATGACGAGCTAGCAAGATATGCTGTAGAATTGGGGCTGGTGTTAAATGACGACCTTGCAGCGATTGTAACGAGATGTCCGACTGCGCAAAGAGATTGAATGGTTTATTTCTGTTGTTTTGCGGGCAGAGGGTATTTATCCGCGTTCTTCTTCAATTTTTTATGGGCTGCAGTGAGAGGGTCGAGGCCAAGTGACGCTGCAAGCGTTGAAAGATAGATCATGACGTCGCCGATTTCTTCTTCAAGGTGAACCAACTGTCTGCCCTTGAGCTTGAGACTTTCTTCAGCCGTCAGCCATTGAAAGATTTCAAGTATCTCACTTGTCTCCACACTAAGAGCCATTGCCAGGTTTTTTGGAGTGTGAAACTGGCTCCAATTGCGATCTTCTATAAACGCACTGATTTCCTGATGTAATTTTTCCATACATTGCCTTTGTCGTGGTATTTGTTTTTCTGTTCTGTTATTGCTACGTCAGTAAATCATACTCGATACTACATTATTGCAGCATCACCCTCAGTATCAACTCTTCCTTTTAGAGCTTATTATGAAAAAAATCTCGACGAACCTTTTTGCTACATTGCTTGTACTATGTTTTTTCTTTCCCGTGTCTTCTTTCGCTGAAACGAAGCAGAAAAAAGAAGTTGATCAGAAAAGAAACCAACTTATCGGCTATATCCTGAGTAAGCAATTACCAACTTTGCACTTTAGCGACAAGGACTTTGACGATGAACTTTCTCATGCGATATTTCACCTTTATGTCAAACAATTAGATTTCCAAAAACGCTTTCTGCTCCAGGGAGATGTGGACCATCTGCGGGCATTTGAATCTTACATTGGAAAGGCTTTGATAAACGGAAGAACAGCTTTGCCGGATGCTGGATATGACATCCTCAGTGAAAAGATTGATCTGGTTCAAGGTTTTACGGAAGAAATGCTCTCGGGTGATGCCCTTCAAAAATCTGATACAGGTGCCGGGGGTGAACTCAAGGTCGGGATATTTGATTTGCAGCGTGAAGAGTCATATGAAACTGACCCTGAAAAAGTGGGGTTTGCCAAGAACCTTGATGAACTTAAAGACAGGTGGAGAAAGATACTCAAGACGCAGATAATAACCGAATATCTGGACCTTGAAGCTGGCCAGAAAAAAGAGATGAAGAAAACTGCAGATGTAGGGGGGGGCGGAACACCAAAGGGTGACAACGAACTCTGGAAAGATGCCGTCAGCAAAATAAAAAAGCGGAATACGTCTTTTTTCCTGCGTTTGCACCAGGAGACTTTGCAAGATCACTATGATCGGTTTTTCAATTCAGTGACCAGGGCCTTTGGGCCTCATACAAACTATATTCCTCCGGCCAGTAAAGAGCAGTTTGATATCAGTATGCGGGGAAGTCTTGAAGGTATTGGCGCTCTTTTGAGAGAGGATGACGGTTTTATTAAAGTAGTAAGAATAATTCCAGGAAGCGCATCGGCTCTCCATGGAAGATTGAAGGCTGAGGATATAATTTTACAGGTTGCTCAGGAGGATGAAGAACCTGTAGATATAACCGACATGCGACTGCGGGATGCCGTCCGCCTCATCAGAGGGCCCAAAGGTGAAGTCGTTTCACTAACGGTAAAAAAACCTGATGGTACCAAAGAGGTGATCAGGATAGTTCGTGATGTCGTTCAGATTGAAGAGACCTTCGTGAAAAGCACCATCCTTGAATCAGCGGATGGCCGGAAGACAGGATATGTATACATACCTAGCTTTTATAGGGATTTCGAAGGCACCAGGAATGGTTCAGAGGGAAGGAATTCTACAGATGATACGCGAAAAGAAATCCAGAAATTAAAAGAACAAGGGGTTGATGGTTTGGTACTGGATCTACGCGATGACGGCGGTGGTGCCCTCGTTGACGCAGTTGATATCGCAGGTCTTTTCATTAAAGGCGGGCCTGTGGTTCAGGTCAAAAATAGTTTTGGGGATAAAAAAGTCCTTGAGGATAAGAATGATAATATTTTTTACGATGGACCGCTGGTGGTACTGGTAAACCAGTTCTCTGCATCTGCATCGGAAATTGTGGCAGCAGCGCTCCAGGACTACAAAAGGGCTGTTATTGTAGGGGGGACTCATACACATGGTAAAGGTACTGTCCAGACGATTTTGAATCTCAATGACAATATCCCTTTGCTGCACTTACGTAAGTATGAAGACCTTGGTGCTTTGAAGGTCATGATTCAGAAATTTTACCGGGTAAATGGCAGTTCTACACAGTACAAAGGTGTTGAGTCCGACATCGTACTGCCGAACCTCTTCGAACACATTAAAACCGGAGAGAGATATTTAGATTACAGTCTACCGTGGGATTCGATTGAACCAGTGGAGTATACGCCCTGGGAGGGCAAACCGTTTGACCTCAAGAAAGTGAGCAAAAAAAGTGAGAAGAGAGTGACTGAAGATGAAGGTCTGCAGATTATTAAGGAAGAGGCGGAGAAGGCTGCGGAGCGAAGCAAAGATACAACGCTTTCCATTACATTTAATGATATGCGACTCAAACGACTGGAGTCTGAACTGACGAGGGAGAAAGTTGGTGCACATTATAGAAAGTACCGGGAAGAAGAGGAAGACGGTGAGCCTAGAGATGATAGTTCCGAAGATGAAAATACGGACCCTAAAGAGATCTGGATCAAAAATGTGAATGAGGATCCATATATTCGTGAGGCCGCTAATATCATAGGTGATATTATACAGTCATCAGGGCTCTAGTAACTATTTGCAAGCCCCTTTTTTACTGTCTTTTGAGCTCATTGTGCATCAGAAAAATGTTCTTGAAAAAGACAAGGAAAAGTGCTAGAAATGACCTTTTGTGAATAGTCATTCATTTCTGAAATGAATGTTCATCCAACAACTTATTATTAATATTAAGCCCTTAAATGGGAAAAGCAACTGATAAAAATTGTTGTCACTGAAGTCTTTCGTTTTTTGAGATAACAGAGGCAGCCGTTATGAGTTGCAAGAAGGTTGTAATCGAATGGATTTAGCTGAAGGCTTCAGGAATCACCAAGAAAAGATTGTCAATAAATGGGTTGAATATACCCTTTCGACCTATAATTCATCAGGCTTTTTTATTAAAGAGAGTGATACGTTTGCCAACCCGGTAGGCGGGAATATCCGGGAAGCTCTAGGCCAACTGTTTCTGCTTCTAACAAAAGGGGCCGAGTCCCAGGAATGTACACCAGCTCTTGAGCAGGTTATGAGTATCCGTTCTGTTCAGGAGTTCACGCCGTCTCAGGCTATTGCTCCGTTGAATGCGGTTAAACACATTGTCAGGGAGGTCTTCATCGCTGACAAAGAGCGCAAAGAATTAGTCGCTGATTTATACGATTTTGAATTTGCAGTGGATTTAGCCGTACTCGCTGCGTTTGATATCTATATGAAGTTCCGGGAAAGACTCTATCAAGTTCGTATTGATGAAATCAGGTCCGGCAGTCATATCTTGACAGACAGTAAATGTCCTTCGAAGTTGTTGTCTGACAAAAATATAAATGTTTTGAAAAATGGTTAACGGTATTTAACTGGTCTCCGTGTAGAGGAGAGCGGGTTTGTTTCCTGCTGCGCGGTTTCCAAAACAGTTCAACTGAAGCGAGGTTAGAAATGAAGTACGCCTTCTCATTCCTGGCAGTCATAGCGCTGGTTCTGATTGCTTGGCTCGGATCTCAGATACCGGGGATGCCCTATTTGTTTGGTGTCGCCCTACCGTATCTGGCCATGATGATCTTCATTGGTGGCGTTGTCTATAAGGTTGTGGACTGGGGGAATTCTCCAGTGCCATTCCCTATTCAGACAACCTGCGGCCAAGGAAAATCATTGGATTTTATCAAGCACAACAAGCTTGAGGCCCCCAACACCACGGCTGAAGTTGTGGCAAGAATGTTTCTTGAGATTGTTACCTTCCGGTCACTATTCAGGAACACCAAATCTGAAATTCACGACGGACCCCAGATAACATATGAGTCATCCAAATGGCTGTGGGGATTTGCTCTGATTTTTCATTATTCCTTTCTTGTCATTGTGGTACGACACATGCGCCTCTTTCTAGATCCGGTGCCTGCGTGGATTGGCTGGCTTGAATTTGGGGATGGTCTTTTTCAGGTTGGTGCGCCTACCTGGTACATGACAGACATTGGCCTGGTTGCAGGTTGTGTACTGCTGTTTGGAAGAAGGCTTATTACCCGCCACGTTCGTTTCATTTCTTTGGTGAACGATTATTTTCCATTGGTACTTATCTTTGGGGTGGCAATAAGTGGCATACTGATGCGTTATTTTTTGCGCACTGATATTGATATCGTCAATATCAAACAGTTGACTGTTGGGCTCGTTACATTTTCACCAGCCATTGGTGCTGAAATTGGTTCGATCTTTTACATTCATCTTTTCCTTGTCTGTGCTCTACTGGTCTACTTCCCATTCAGCAAACTTATGCATTTTATGGGCGTCTTCTTCTCTCCTACCAGAAACATGAAGAACACCAGTCGCTCGGAACGCCACATCAATCCTTGGAATCCTGCAATCAAGCCTCACTCCTATGCTGGATATGAGGATGATTTTCGTGAGTTTATGGTTGATGCCGGGCTTCCGGTCGAAAAGGAGCTGGCTCCTAAAAAGGATGAAGAGTAGGACTATTGATCCAAAACTAGCTTAAGAGGATTAGATAACGATGTCAGTTCCAAAATTAGAACAATTATCGAAAAGCGTGGTGCAGGGACCATCCTTGGCGACAGGAGCAATTCCTACCATGGATTGGATGGATATCCCAGTTGTGTTTAAGCCTGGGAATTATGCCTACCCTGCCAAAGCTGAAAAAGTTGAGTATCTCAACAGTCAATCGGGATTACATTTTCCTAATGCCCGGGAATGGTCTCCAGAAGATGATGACTGGAAGTTACCAGAGGATTGGAAAGAGATTATCTTAAAAGGTCTCAAAGAACGTCTTGGCAAATTTCGTTCTTTGAAGATTTTCATGGATTGTTGTGTGCGTTGCGGTGCCTGCGCTGATAAATGCCACTTCTTTCTTGGTACCGGTGACCCAAAAAATATGCCAGTTCTTCGTGCAGAGCTGCTTAGATCTGTGTATCGAAATGATTTTACTCTTGCGGGAAAGATCCTCGGTACTATGGCTGGTGCTCGTGAGATGACTGTCGGTGTGTTGAAAGAATGGTTCATGTACTCCTACCAGTGTACTGAATGTCGTCGCTGTTCGGTTTTTTGCCCGTACGGCATTGATACGGCTGAAATTACCATGATGCTGCGGGAGCTACTGCACCTTGTAGGTATCGGGATCAACTGGATTCTCGAACCTGCGTCGAATTCCAACCGTACCGGTAACCACATGGGGCTCCAGCCTCATACCTTTAAAGACAATGTCGAATTCCTCGTTGAGGATGTTGAGGCATTGACTGGTGTCAAGCCGAATATCACTTTCAACAGAAAAGGCGCCGAGATTCTGTTCATTACTCCATCAGCAGATGTTTTCGCGGAGCCTGGTTTGTATACCGCCATGGGCTATATGGTTCTGTTTGATGCAATTGGCCTTGACTACACTTGGTCTACCTATGCTTCTGAAGGTGGAAACTTCGGTCTCTTTACCAACAATGAGACCATGAAGAAGTTGAACGCGAAGATGTACGCAGAAGCTGAGCGGCTTGGTGTGAAATACATCATCGGTGGTGAGTGTGGTCATATGTGGCGTGTTGTCCATCAGTATATGGATACCATGAACGGACCAGCGGATTTTCTAGAAAAACCTGTTTCACCCATTACCGGTACCGTCTTTGAGAATGCGGCATCATCCAAAATGGTTCATATCAGCGAGTTTACCGCCGACCTTATCAAGCATGGCAAACTGCAGTTTGACAAAAGTCGCAACTCTCATGTTAAAGCGACCTGGCATGACTCATGTAATACAGCCAGGGCTATGGGACTTATTGACGAGCCTCGCTATATTCTGGATCACGTCGTTGACTGGGTTGAAATGCCAGAGAATACCATTAAAGAGCAGACGTTTTGCTGTGGTTCTGGAACCGGTTTGAACACTGATGAAATCATGGAACTGAGAATGCGTTCAGGATTGCCTCGCGCTAATGCAGTGAAGTATGTTCGCGATAAGCATGCTGTAAATATGTTGGCTTGTGTATGCGCTATTGATCGCGCGACACTGACATCGCTCATGAACTACTGGACTCCGGAAGTTGAAGTCTGTGGTCTGACTGAGCTTGTAGCTAATGCGCTTATTCAAAAGGGCGAAAATCGCGGTGAGCTTGATGAAGGCCTCCGTACCATGCTATAGAATATCCTGAACAGAACAGAGGAGTTAACGTAATGTACAACAAAGGAACAATAATACCGGGACTTGCTATATTCGTCCTGTTTGTAACTTTCCCACTCTGGTTCAACGCGTTCTCGACGGCTAGCACGGTACCGAAGCCGGAACTGCCACCGGGTGGAGAAAAAGAGTGTGTCGCATCAGCAGTTGAAATGCGTGGAAACCATATGGCCTTGCTGAACGAATGGCGTGATGAAGTTCTCAGAGATGGTGAACGAAACGTTGTTACTGTAGGTGGAAAAGAATATCGACGAGGTTTGCAGATGGCCTGCATGGAGTGCCATACCAATAAGGAAAAATTCTGTGACTCCTGTCATGTATACGTATCTGTCAAACCGTACTGTTGGGATTGTCATTTGAGCCCGACTTTAGCGGCGACAAAGAAGGAGACACACTAATGGATAAGCAAAGACGAAAATTTTTGAAAGCTGCCGGTGCCACGGTGCTTGCAGGGGTCGCTGCTCCTGCAGTCGTGCAACTGACTTCATCTCCTGCTTTGGCCTCAGCACCTGCTCATGGTACTCCTGATCCCCATGCAACTCCAGCAGTTGGCGCGCACGATGGTGGTCATGCTGCTGAAGTAGCAACTGGAGTTCGCCTGGGCTTGGTCATTGACATGCGAAAGCTATACGGTAAACCTGAATTGATGGACAAGGCTGTTAACGCATGCAACACAGTGCACAACGTTCCACAAATTGACGATAGCAGGACTGAGATTAAGTGGATTTGGAAAATGCCCTATGAAAATGTATTTGTAGAGCACACTCACTACCATTCTTCACAGCAGACCAAGGAAAATGATTTCCTTACTCTTTGTAATCATTGTGATGAACCACCTTGTGTTCGGGTCTGCCCAACAAAGGCTACGTTCGTATTAGAAAAGAACGGTATTGTAGCAATGGATTACCATCGCTGCATTGGCTGTCGCTTCTGTATGATGGGGTGTCCATACGGTGCCAGAAGTTTTAACTGGATGGATCCAAGGCCTTATGTAAAAGAGTATAATCCTGAATTTCCTACTCGTATGCGAGGAGTTGTCGAGAAGTGTAACTTCTGTGGAGAACGTCTTGCGAAGGGATTGGAACCAGCCTGTGTAGAGGCGCTCAAGGACGTAGGCGCCATTGTCTTTGGAGATCTCAATGATCCACAGTCTGAGATTCGTCAGATTCTTGATAAGGAACATACCATCCAACGGAAGCCGTCCCTTGGAACTAAACCGTCAGTCTTTTACATAGTGTGAGGGAGTCATGATTGAAAAAGTATTAAAAGGCAACTCTAATTACTGGATGTGGCTCGCCTTCTTGAGTGCATTCGTCGGAGTCGGAGCAATCTGTTATCTGAGACAGTATCTCTACGGTATGGGTTTGACTGGTATGGGCCGTGACTTGTCATGGGGACTCTATATCTCTCAGTTTACTTTCTTAGTAGGTGTTGCGGCTGGAGGGTTGATGCTTGTCCTTCCATACTACATCCATAACTACAAAACCTTTGGCAGACTTACCATTTTAGGTGAGTTTCTCGCAATTGCGTCCATCGTTATGTGCCTGATGTTTATCATGGCAGATATCGGACAACCCTTGCGTGGTTTAAACATGATGTTACACCCGACCCCCAATTCCATGTTGTTCTGGGATATGGTAGTTCTACTGGGTTATCTTGGTCTGAATGTGATTTGTGCCTGGGTAATTCTGACCGCAGAGCGCAAGCAGGTTAAGCCGCCAAAATGGGTTTATTTTTTTGTATATATGTCTATTCCTTTTGCGGTGTCTATCCACACTGTAACCGCTATGCTTTACTGTGGTCTTCCCGGAAGACATTTCTGGCTTACCGCTATAACCGCACCGCGATTCCTGGCTTCTGCGTTTGCTGCTGGACCATCTTTGATCGTTATTGCCTGTTTAATTATGAAGAGGGTTGCAAACTTTGATGCGGGTAAAGAAGCTATTAACAAGCTGACCACCATCATTATGTATGCGGCTTTGATTAACGCTTTCTTTGTCGGACTCGAGTTCTTTGTCGGGTATTACTCAAACATCCCCGGACATAAGCATTCTCTTCAGTATCTGTTTTTTGGCTTAGAGCATCATGGCGTGATGTACAATAACCTTGTTCCTTTCATGTGGACTTCTGTTCTCTTTTGTTTCGGCGGACTTGGACTCTTTGCCTATATGAAAATACGGAAAACCGGCACTGACCTCATGGTAGGAATTGGCTGTGCCATGATTTTCATTGCACTCTGGCTTGATAAGGGTCTTGGCTTCGTAATGGGCGGCCTCGCTATCAGTCCTTTGGATGAGATTGTTGAGTATTACCCAGCGGCAAATGAAATCGGTATTACCTTGGGAATCTGGGCCACTGGCTTCCTGCTTGTTACCATGTTTTTTAAGATTGCTGTGAGTGTAGAGCACGAGGTTGAAGGCTAGTTTTTGTCTTTATCGCTGTACATTGAGCCCCCGACTTGTCGGGGGCTTTTTTTTTTGTTAGAACTATTATGCACAACGAGGAGATCCTTCACCAATTAAGCTGACATCCAGAGGTTTGTATTGAAGAAAAAGCGAGTACTCATTGTCTTCTATTCCTTCACTCAGCAAACGCGCCTGCTGGTGAAACAGTTTATGGCCGGCCTGGAAGATAAAGGTGTAACCGTGGCTCTGCAACGGTTGGAACCTGTAAAGCCCTATGATTTTCCCTTTACAAACAACATGAATCTGGCTTGGGCAATGTTTCAGACTTTTATAAGAAAAAGAATGGAGATCCAGCCGTTCAATCCGGATGATATGTCACAATGGGATTGTATAGTTATTGCGGGACCTACGTGGTCCTATAATCCAAGTGGACCCGTTCTGACATTTCTTGACACACATGGCAGTACACTCTGTAAAGGACAGCGGGTTCTTCCCTTAATATCCTGTCGTTCCTACTGGAGAATACATTACTGGACTATTAAGCACGAACTTAGGAATACAGGCGCAGATGTTCAGCCCCCTATTGTGTTTCAGCATCCTACAAAAGAGCCGTGGAGAATAATAGGTTTGATTCTTCAGTTACGTGGAAAAATGATGAGAAAAGAGAAATCGTGGTTTCGGAAACAGTATCCAAGATATGGCCACAGCAAGGAGCAGGTTCAGAAGGCATTTGAGACGGGGCGTACATTCGCAGAAAAATTGCTGGAATACTAGGTAACCGGAGCTGGCGATTACCACTGACCTGTAATGTAGAGATTGTAAAAATAGAGGATCCTATCGGAGTAAAATGTATAGAGAAGGGCTCCGCTGGAAAGAAAAGGTCCAAATGGAATTCGTGTTTGACCACCCTTTTTTTGTTTTGCCATGGCGACTAAACCAATGAGGGTTCCGGTTAATGAGCTAAAGAGAATGACAAATGGCAGAGACTGCCAGCCTAGCCAGGCGCCAATCATAGCAAGAAGCTTGATGTCACCGCCCCCCATGCCGTCGACTTTACGAAGCATGAAGTAAACAAAGGCGATGGTATAGAGGACGCCGCCTCCTACAATCCCGCCAATGAGTGAGCTCTGCCATGTTACCAGGCTATTAAAAAAGGAAAATAGAAAACCAATCGCGATTCCGGGAAGACTTATGATATCAGGTATGATCTGGTGGTGAATATCAATTACAATTATGACTAAAAGAGCCGCTGAGAATAAAAAATAGGCGGCGGCTTCAATGGTTAAGCTAAACCTGTATACCAAGGCTGCTGAGAGTATTGCCATTATGACTTCAATTAATGGGTATTGAATAGAAATGTGAACAGAGCAGTGACCGCACTTGCCCCTTAAAAATATATAACTCAGTAAGGGAATATTCTCATACCATTGGAGAGGTGTTTCGCAGTTCGTGCAGTGACTAGCTGGAAAGACAATGGATTGATCTTCTTCAGGCAGCCGCAAGATAACAACATTGAGAAAACTACCGACAATTGCCCCGAAAAATGCCGCAGCAATAAGAATGGTCGATTCTATTATCATAAGAGCTGTATGGAGTTTGAGTTCAAAATAGTTAGATTATAGTGTAGTCTCATTAACGAAGCCTATGAGTAACTATGTCATAATAGCCGGAAAAAGCAATAGTTATACACCCAGCCATTCCCACTTTTTGATTCATTCGCAAGATGTGGTACCTGTTACACCGAATCGGATGGCTACATCAATTGTTTGAAGAATGCGGTGCTTGGCAGCTTCGTACCTGTCAAGTAGACGCTACACCATGAAAATCGTCACTTAAGAGAGATCATGATAGAAATACAACCCGTTTCCGATCTAGATGTATCCATAGAAGTACCAGGTTCAAAAAGTCTTACTCAGAGGGCACTCATTGCAGCAGCCCTTGCTGAGGGTGAGAGCCGACTTCTTGGTCCTTTGGCAAGTGAAGACACTGAATATTCCTCCAAAGCGCTCATGCAGATGGGAGTAGAGATTGAAAAAAGAACTGAGTGGAAAGTTCGTGGTAACGGAGGGTTCATAAAACCAACGGATGAGCCAATTTACCTTGGTAACAATGGAACCGCCACCAGGTTTTTAACTTCTGTCGCTTCACTTGGCCACTCGGGTTTTACTATAGATGGTGATGCTAGGATGTATGAACGGCCAATCGGACCGTTGATGCAGGCATTGCAAGGCTGGGGGGTGGATATCTCTTCTACTCGTGGAACCGGTTGCCCTCCTTTAGACATAGTCGGAAAAGGATTAACCGGCGGAGAAACCATATTGCCTGAAGGAAAGAGCAGTCAGTACCTGTCTTCATTGTTGCTTGTTGCGCCCTATGCTGCCAAACCCGCTTTTTTGAAGGTTGAAGGGGAGGTCCTTTCCAAGCCTTACGTCGCTATGACATTAGCGGTGATGGCAGATTTTGGAATAATGGTGGAGAACTCACCCAATTTCAGTGAGTTTGCTATTCCGCAGGGTTGTTATAGAGCACGAACATACCAGATTGAAGGAGATGCCTCGAATGGTTCCTACTTCTGGGCCGCTGCTGCAATTACAGGCGGTAGAGTAACAGTTACAAATGTTCCCGTTCCTTCCTTACAAGGCGACGCCATGCTGGTGCCTCTTCTTGGTCGAATGGGGTGTGAGGTTACACAGACTGGCGGAGGTATAAGTTTGCAGGGAAGTGCCAAACTTGAGGGGATAACTATAGATATGGGTGATATGCCTGATGTGGTCCCAACACTGGCGGTTGTTGCGGCTTTTGCAGAAGGAAAAACAGTAATCAAAAACATTGCTCATTTGCGGATAAAAGAATGTGACAGGTTATCTGCAGTCGTTACTGAACTGAGTAAAATGGGAGCAAAAGTTGAAGAACAAGAGGATGCAATGATCATCCATGGTGACGGGGGGAAACGGCTCAAGGGTGCTGTCATTGAAACCTATGAAGACCACAGNNATGGCTATGAGTATGGCTGTAGCAGGACTTCGCGTGAAAGGGGTGCGGATATCGGGTGAGAAGTGCGTGGCTAAATCATTTCCTGATTTCTGGCAGAGATTTGCACTTCTGGGTGCCTGATCTCTGGTGTCGTCTTAACCCGCATTTCTCATGAACATTGTGTCAGTTTGACCGCAGGCTAGTAACTGTTTGGTTTTCGGTTCTGTTGAGGCAAAAATCGATTATTGTAACTGGCTGAGATAGCCCTTTTTAACGAGAAAAAAAAGCTTTCCTTTCTCCTTCATGTGGTTTGCAGCAATTCGGGCATAGTCACCATGGCCCCAGAACATGTCGAGCCTGCCGCTTCCCTTTATGGCAGCGCCGGAATCCTGGGGGAAAACGAATCGAGCCATTGGTGTCCAGCCTGTTACCTCATTGTTTGAATTGGTGACAGGTCTCTGGCTTGTAATGTATCCTGTAGATCCCATGGGAAGCGATGACGTATCTATTGCAACAGACCTCCCTGGGGTGAGAACCTCGCCGCTGCTTCCGCGAGGACCACGGTTGTCGCTCCAGGAAAAGAAGATATAGCGGGGATTATGATGGAGTGTCCGTTGCAAGTGGTGAGGGTGCTCGTTCAGATATTGTCGTATTGCAGGAATTGTGACTTCCTCCAGCGGCATGATGCCTGAATCTACTAACAACTTTCCTATACTGTTATAGGTACGTCCGTTGGATGCTGCAAAGCCAACTGATTTCATCGAACCATCAGGAAGTCGAATCTTCCCTGAACCCTGAACATGCAGAAGAAAGGCATCAAACGGATCACGGAAATAGGCCATTTCGTATCCTCGAAGGTGGCCTTTGGTTTCAATTTCCTCCCGGCTCCAGTAATCTACTAGTACCTTGTTCTCATCATAACGACCTGTGATTGCAGTCTTTGTATCTTGAGTACGCCTGGTAATAAGATTATCAGGACGAGAGTATATCGGGGTGAGATATGGTTCTTGCCTCATAAGGCTCCCCTCAAAAACAGGCTCATAATAACCAGTTATCAACATTTCACGGTTTGGCTGGTCCTTTCTGCCCCCTGCCTGGTAAATGATATAATTGTTTTTGATGAAGTCGTTGAGTTCCGCGCCATTTTTGCTCTTTCGAAATTGCCTAATGAGCTCTTCTGTTGATTGGGTCAGCCAGTTAATAGAATAGAAATCTTTACCATAATGAACCATTGTATCTGGTGGCTGCTTTTCTAGGAAGTGTATTTGATTGACGGCACAGCGAACGAGTGACTCAGTGTCCAAGTCGTCTTCAAAATGAGGGTATTGCTGGAGATCTAATTTATAAAGAAGTTGTTGATATGATGCTTCATGCGTTGTCAACCAGACGGAACAGGTTGCAGCGGCAAAAAGGAACATAATGGCGATTGGTAAAAAATTAATGTGCCGGGTGATCATTGCCGATATGTCTTGAGTTTATACATGAGGTGTGCAGTACATTGCATGGGATCAGTGTTTTCTGAAGTTGTTAGACGGACAAACTCCTAGGTAAAAGTGGACTGAAATGTCGATAGAAAGCTGTCCAGCATTTCTGTTGGCAGATAGTTGATGCCTGCAGCCGCAGATCGGCCACCACCGGTAGGGAACTGTTTACATAAGGTATCTGCACCCGTCCGGTTTTTTAGCGGTGCACGGACACTGACTCTCAGGGTGCGGTTGCTGTTTTCTGTGATAAGGGCGTGGGCACAATCTTTTCTCTCCTGGGCTTTGAGGTTGGAAAATACGCCACCGACCCTGCGTGCCCAGGTGGTATCTGGGAAAAAATAAACCCTGTTTTGTCCTGATCCCTGCATTTCCAGCTGCTGCATTGCCAGTTCAAGGTCTTCTTTATAGCCGTCACGCAAAATTTCAAGCTGTGCTGCGTTATGAATAAAATCGAAAGGGTTATGGTAGGGGCTGACCGCTTTGTAAAGATCTGCCGGGTGAAAATGGAGGTCAGCAAGGGTCGAACCGTAGCCGTTATAATTGAAAAGCTCACCCAGTTCATGGAGTTCAAATGTCTGGTTCTTGGAAAGGCCAATGGACTTGGCCATATCTTGGGCGAGTTTGTGGAGGTTGTCTCCAAAGGCACCACAGATAGCCCATGGGTTGACTTTATCTTTTACGGCCTTGTTTACTATCACTGAGGTACACGTTTCAGCAGATGGGTCGATACAGGTGTGAAGTAATGGGCTCACAGGGATGTTGCCCGAAAAATGATGGTCGAAATAGTGAACAGTGTTGTTTTGTTGCAACACCGTTTCCAGGGCGCTGAGATTGGTTGCAAGTGATAGGTCGAATACGTAAAGAATACAATCTGAAACCCGCTCAACCCTGGACACTAAAGAAATGTCACGTTTTACACCTGTTATCAAGTGTGCACTTGGTTCGGGGTGAACAAGACGGTATTGATGGAGAGCAAAAATACCATCCGCATCTCCATTGAAAATGTCATATTGCATGGGTGTTATAGTGTTGTCACGGTGCTGTAATTACATGTTTATTCCAATTGGTATACCAATATTTGCAAGGTTGAACATGAGGTAATAGGTAGTGTCGAGCGGCGTGTAACGTGTCTCAAATTCGACTGACCAGCAAGGTGCCTGGTAGATGAGCGAACCATTTGCCTTAACCGTCTCGTCTTCTGAAATCGATTGCTCAATCTCTGCACCAACAAACCATGGTCCAATTACGTGAGTTCTTACACTAGCGTTGATTTGCTCAATTTCATTGATTTTCTCAATGTCGTCAGCTTCTTTAAAACTATATTCGAGCATGAAATAGTCGCCTCGGCTATTGGTATAATTCGCTTCTACATTATGACTCGTAAAGAGCTTATCGTAGACATCATAATAAGTTTTAAACCACAGGGACATCTTTTCGAGAGGATACAGGCGAAGCTTGGCAAAAACTTCAGAGAAGGGTTCATCTGAAGCAGAGCTCATCAGGTCATAGGATTGCTCGATCTTAAACTCTCCGAAGTCGCGAGATTTTTCTTTGTTATCAGAACTGGTATTGAAGATATCAAAAAAATTGTCAATACCGTAACTGATCGTGTTTTGCTCGCTTATATCGTCGACGCTATCAAAGTAAGGGAGGTCATCCTGGTCTACATCAGGAATGTAATTATACTGAACGAAGGGCCTGAACTGATGCGAAAATTGTTTTGTATCTCCACTATTTGAAAAGAAATCCCTTTCGAATGTTGTTGCCACGTCAACTTCGAAGTCGGGGATAAGGCGGTTTTGGGTATCGTCCTCATTCCACTCAGCATCGCCGTAGGTTTGAACAATATAGAATGTGTCTCGAAGCCCAACTTGAGCACGGGACTCTAAATATCCGCTTAGCGGTATCGGAGCTGCGACGGTAGGGTGAAGGTCGAAGCGATGGCCGCCAATCCCATCCTCCCTCCAGTAGTCAACATAATCAGCATTCCAGTCAAAGTCGAAATTCGTATCTCCTATGGGAACAACACCGGAAAAGTCAACACGTGGTAACTCCCAGAGTGGAGTGTTGTTTTCACTGGCATCAGTGTTTGCTTCATTAATTCCAAAGAGGCTTGCCTCAAGTGACATGCCACTCCATGTTCGCAGAGTTTTAAAGGTATTTTCCCTGAATTCAGATGTTTGATTTTGGAATCCACGGCCAAAAACATCGAGGTACTTCTCCTGACTATTGTTGAACCCGGTCATCCCACCTTCAAACTCTGTCAGGTAATCTTGATCAGAAACAATATCAACATCAAGACGCGACTGCCATGAAGAACCAAAGGTGTGGTCAACTTTACCTCTCACCCAGTATCTGTTACTGTTGTCATGGGTGAAATCGCTGTCATTCAGGTCATCTATGGTCAGGTCATCGTCGAGGTACTCTGCATTAAAGGCACCTTTACCAGAAACACTCTCGACATACCGAAATTCAAGTCCTGGCTTGAAACCACGCTTTTCAAGATATTCCGGGTAGAATGTTATGTCAGTTGATTCAGAAATGTTGAGAAAGTACGGGAGATTAAATCCGAATCCGTTGTTGTCTGAGGTGGAAAATTCAGGAAAAAGAAAACCAGACTGGCGAGTGTTTTTCACAGGAACAATAAGATATGGCGAATATAGAACAGGAACGTCTTTGATATTGAACTTCGCGTGCTTGAGAACCGCGTATCCGCCTGGCCTGACATCGACTTGAGAACTGGAGAAACTCCAGGGAGGAGTCTGTCCTTCTTCAAGCTTACAGGTTATAACCCAACCATCAACAATCCGGTATGTGTCGAAACCAGTTTTTTCAATAGAGGCCCCTTCAAGGTGCATAGAGAGTTCTTCTCTTAAAATGGTGGCATCTGTAAACGTACCAGTTTCGTTTTCAAGACTCAACGAGCCTTCTTTGGCGAAAAGTTCATCTTCTGCTGTCTTGATATGAACATTCCCTTTGACTTTGATTGTCCCCACTTCCACGTCATACACCAACCAGTCAGCTTTTATTACGACGGTGGTTTCGTATGTTGGCTCTGAAATTTCAATTGCTTCATCAGCAGTGACTTCAATCTCTTCCCTGGACTCTTCTTCTAATAGGTCACTCCAGGAGTTGAGAATTGTAGACGTTTGTGGTGGCTTAGGTGGTAGTTTCTCCTTTTTTTCAAGGATAACATTACCTTGTGCGACGATACTGCTTGGGTCTTCATACCTTACTACACTGTCGGCGGCGATGTTCCACTCTTCGGTTGAGACGTTCTCTGCTCTGGCATCTTGAAAAAGAGTTGACAGCATCAACGCGAAGATGAAAGTAAAAACGGTTGGTAAACTGCAGACTTGCGACTGACGTAAGGACACAGCAGACTCCTTTGAGAGTATTGTTGTTAGGTGCATGAAATCATCTTTATTGATTATCACACCAGAGTGTAATTTCCTTGGGAAAAACGCTTTCACTCTTCTTATAATATTATACTGGCAATAAGTCTATCCAAAGCTATCAATAGGACGTTCTACGCTTGACCATTTATGACCTATAAACAAAGCCCGAAGTCTACGGTTCTCTGAGAACACTGTCAAGACTAAAGTCACGGTCAAATCAACAGGATGTGAATAAAACTGCACTTTCAGCGAGTAGAGTGCTTTTGAACATAACCAATAGAAATATAATCAAAAGATGTCTCCATATTGAGAAAAAAGTTATACTTTACTCGTGAAATGAGATATTCTATTTGTGTTTCTATTAAATAGTAAGTAGTAGTGTTGCGGGGAATACAGAAATGGCGTTACCACATTCTAATGTGGCTGGAGCGCGGATAGTCGCCCCCCTAAATGGGTTGTTAGGAAGAAACTTCCAATAAAAGTTAGAGGTATGTGTTGAGTGTAGCTTTATAGTTTTCATATGAGATTGACAGGGCAACAGCAGTAGGTTGCCAGCGCCGTATGGGAATTTGGCTTACTGAATGTGTACTGAATGAGTTGTGTGAAATGGAGTTTGTCAAGGCTGTACAACGGTCAATAGGGTGTTAATTATTGAACCGTGAACCAGAATGGGCACAGTAAGAATGCTGTAAGTGGTGCCTGATAAGTTCTGGTTCTTAGCTGTTGATGGACAATGCCTGAAAATGTCTGGGTGTACATGTTGTATACTTGCACTCAGAGAAAAGGATGGAATATGGTTGAAAAAAAAGAAAATGAGAAAAAGGTCGTTAAGATAAAGGCAAAAACAGGAGCCTGGTGGAAAAGCACTACCGTTGTTGCAGAAGAGACTGTAGAGAAGCCCGTAGTTCCTAAACAAGAAAAGATACCTCAAGCGGCACCTGAAACACCGATTGCAGCAAAGAGTTTGCCCCGCAAAAAAAATCCTGTAATACGGCCACGTCAAAAGACAATAGAAGAGACTGTAGAAAAGACTGACGAAAGTAGTTCTGTTGAGTCGAAAGAGGCCTCTTCTTCTTCAAAAAAACCGATAAAAAGAGTTACCCCTCGCCGAAAGCTGTCTGCTGCTAAAACTCCTCAAGATGAGCATTCTAAACCGGAACTAATTGTTGAGGTCGCCGATATAGTAGCTGATGAGCCTCAACAAGCTCCAGTAGCAGAGGATTGTGCAGGGAACAAGATTGAATCGAGTGCCTTAAGTGATGCAGAAACAGCTGTGCCGCTAGATAGTTCTGTTCCTGAAAAGAAAAAGAGAGGAGGGCGCAGAAAATCACCTCCCAAAGTTCAGGAGGTGAAAGACGACATCGGTCACAAGAGTGATGAGGTCGATACGGGTGCTGAGAAGGCAAGTAAACAAAGCGAAAATACAGCTGAAATTGCTGCCGTTGCCGAACAGACAGAAAAAATTACAGAATCAATCGCCCCTGAGGTTGCTCAGGCCAAAGATGACCCTCTCAAAATTTGTAAACTACTCATTAATGCTGAGGAGCCTGAGGAGTGTCGTCTTGCCTTGCTGGAGGATGGGCGGTTAGAGTCCATAAATGTTTCAACCAGCAACAAGGCACAACGAAAAAACAATATCTATAAGGCGAAGATTGTTGCTATAGAGCCAAGCCTTCAGGCCGCTTTCGTTGATTATGGTACTGAGAAAAACGGTTTTTTGCCCTTTAGTGAAATCCATCCGGAGTATTACAAGCAGGATCTCAGCGAGGCCAACCGGCGATTGGTTGAAAACCAGCAGTGGAAAAAACTGAGCATTATCGATGTCGTCGAAAAGGGGCAGGAAATTCTGGCACAGGTTGTAAAGGAAGAGATTGGAAAGAAGGGCGCGAATATGACGACCTATCTTTCCTTACCTGGCCGTTGTGTCGTCTTGATGCCCGGTTCTGACTCTTCCGGAATTTCCAGAAAAATTTCCGGTGGAGAAAAAAGAACCGAGCTGCGTGACATTATGCAGTCTATTGAAATGCCTGAGGGCATAGGCTGGATTGTCAGGACAGCAAGCGTTGATATAAATCAGGAAACATTGTCCCGGGATGTTGATTACCTGCTCAAGCTTTGGGGTGATATTAAAAAACGTGGCCAGGAGCTCTCTGGTGTTGGTTTGGTATATGAGGAGCAGCAAAGTGTATTAAGATTTTTAAGAGAGCATTTTGACCCTTCCATTGAAGAAATTCTGGTTGATGATAAAACCGCCCTTAGTCAGGTGAAGGCTTTTGTCGAGATGTTACCAGAGCAGCACAAAAAGAATGTTAAGGTTCGTCTGCACCGCGGTGCAAGACCGATATTTAATCAGTACAGTGTCGAGGATCAGATTGAGTCGATTTATCAACCCCAGGTAAGCTTACCTTCCGGGGGGTCCATTGTTATTGATCCCACAGAGGCGCTGGTGGCAATTGATGTGAACTCCGGCTCTACTTCCAAGGGAAAGAACTTTGAAGCGTCTATATTTCTTGCCAATATGGAAGCAGCAGAGGAGCTGGCAAGACAACTCCGACTTAGAGATCTTGGTGGCTTGATAGTTGTCGATTTTATCGATATGCGCAGTAAGAAGAACATTATGTCAGTTGAGAAGACGCTGAAGAAGGCGATGAAAAAGGATAAGGCTAAAGTTGATTTCAGCAGGATATCAAAGTTTGGTCTTATGGAGATTTCGCGCCAGAAGCTGGGCGCGCCTATCGAGGCAGGAAATTATAGAAGGTGTGAACATTGTAAAGGTCGGGGCACTGTCCGATCCGTTGAAACTTTGGCTCTCTATTATATGAGGCGTATTCAGACTGGAGCCACCAGAAAACCTGTTGAGCGCGTCGAATGCCATTTTCCTCTAGATGTGGCCTCCTACCTGCTTAACAACAAACGACACGAAATCCATGAGCTAGAACAACGCTATGAGGTTCTCATTACCATTGTCGCGGAAACGAGCATGAAGCCGGCTGATCATGAACTCATTTTTCATAAAGCAGAAAAACAGCAAGTAGCCAAAAAACAGGCTTGAGTTACGAGCCGATCTAGGGTATATAGCTACTCTCCATGCACCAGTAGCTCAGCTGGATAGAGTACCTGACTACGAATCAGGGGGTCACAGGTTCGAATCCTGTCTGGTGTACCAAGAAATTCAAGGACTTACAGTTTAGGCTGTAGGTCCTTTTTTATTTGTTTGCAAAGATTTTGCAAACAACTGACAAGGCGTAGGCTGTAATCTACGGCAAAAGCCGACCATGTTTTTTCACAACACCCACAAAAAGTTTCCTAACGCTCTCCACCCTTGAAGTTCTGCTTTCAGTATTGTAGATATGCAAATAATCATGCAAACAAGTATTATTTGGGATTCTCTTGAATAAAACGTTTAGCTGCTTGGGTTTGCTGATACCTAGAAATATAGCAATAGAGGGGACACAATGAAAAACAATTATTTTTTTAATGTTAATTGGGATTCCTTTCCTTTCTGGCGTTGTAAAAGCTAGTAGCGAATGGGAATACAATAAACGAGATAATTATATATATTCTATTTATAAATCTGTGGACGATCAGAAGTGGTCTGTTTTTGTTGTTCCTAAGCTGACTAAAAAGGGAATGGTAATCGAAGCGCTTATACCGCTTTCTGAATATAAAAAATATTTCACTTTTGACCTCGAACCATGTTTACTCTACAATGGGAAACGACTAGTAAAGCATGATATATTCTTTTGGGGGAAAAAAATTCAAAAGTTGAAGTTGAAATAGATGGTAAAATTATTGATGGATTTGTTCGAGTAAATGGATCTCAACTAATTTACAAAGGACAAACATTTGATGATTTAGTTAGTTCGTTGAAAAAAGGTGGCTTGTTGAAAATCAATAAACATTTTTATGACAGTAAAGGTGTAAAGTCTTACCCTCATTTTTCGTTGATTGGATTCACAGATACTTATTCAATGCTGTCAAAAGAATCGGAGCGTCAGTTGACTAATGATTTCCCAGTTTCTGGCCTTCATTGTAAAAAAGTAGGTCAAAGAAAACGTGTTTGGGTTAATACCTCTCATGGATCATATGCTTTGAATGGACCTGCGATCTCTTGGGTGGAAAGTATTGGCCCGCAGCTCTTGGGGTCAGATGGTAAACCAATGAAACTTGGAAGAGACCACATCTCTTCTGGAGATTTATCTTTTTTAATCACTGAAGGACTGAAATTGTGTGAATAGCTTGTAACAATCGAAATCGGTAGTGGGCTCGAACTA
>JAWSVG010000039.1:0-19649 GCA_033852035.1 Desulfocapsaceae bacterium
TTGTTCGAGATCAAGGCATTCGGAAAAAACAACCACAGGCATATAGTTGATATTCCGAGGATTGTTTTTATTCGAATAACGCCGATATTGGGCAAAAAAACAGTAAACCAACGGACTCATGGGTCTTCGTTCATTTGTTGACAGTGCGTCTCTTTTGTCATGAACAGCAGGAAAACCGACAGGAGTAACCAAGCAAGCATTAAATAAAAACTTTGACGATAGGCCTCTACACTGTAAACCCTGACCCCCGACTCCATTGTACCATCCCACAACCGATCCAGTACAAGACCAACCAATGGCTGCAATATCATCGGCCCCATCATAACGCCCATATTGATGACTCCTGAGACGGTCCCAGCCAGACGAGCTGGTACTGATTCTTTGGCAAAGGCAAAACTGATGATCATGGATCCCGATGAAAATCCGGTAATCACAAGTATTGGTACGAGAAGGCTCAATGACAGGTCTCTTATCAATATAACTGCCATCCAGCCGAGCAATGAAGTGATACAGCCGGCAAGATAGAGTTTTTTTCTGTTTTGAACTCTGTCAGAAAGCCAACCGAAAATCGGCCCACCAAAGGCCCAGGCGACCAGAACTGTAGAGGTGAGAGATGCGGCCCTGGCTGGAGAAATATTATGCAGAGTGGTCAGATAGGGGACACCCCACAAACCGGAAAAGGTAAGAACGCAACCAACAATACCCCCTGGAATAATGTAGAGCAGGATGGTGTTCCGATAACCTAATACACTGAATATATCTGCGACTAATTCCTTGTTCTTTTTTCTTTTAACGGCTGGAGGTGGGGGGAGATGATCCTCATACCCTTTTTCGTGAGGATAGTCTCGGACGAAAACCCAGGTGCCCAGAGCTATAATCACGGTGAAGCCAGCAGAAAAAAACATGACTGTTCGCCAGCCAAACTGGTCAACGAAAATACGAAGTGGGGTACCGGCAAAGACAGCACCAATAATACCACAAAACAGAGCAAGTCCAGATACCAGGGCAAAGCGGTTGGGGGCAAACCAGTTGGAGGCAAGTTTTAACAGAGCTACAAAGGCCACCGCCACCGAGCCCCCAATCAAAAGTCGTCCAACAAAAGCCCAGGCTATATTACTGGAAAGGCCAAAGATGACAGCACCCAGTGAAGCGACGAGGGCTCCTATGGTGAGAAGGCGTCTGGGGCCGAGTAGATCAGAAAGGATTCCGGTTGGAATCTGCATCGCCACGTAACTGTAAAAGTAGAATGCTGAAAGATTTCCAAGTGCGCTTGCACTTATCTGAAAATCGAGCATGAGATCATTGGTAATGACAGCCGGGGCAACGCGATGGAAAAAACCAATGAGATAAAACAAGGCGCCAAAGCCCCAGACGAAGAATGCCGCCGTTAAACCTGGAGTCTGTCTTTTAATCGTTGAATTCATGAGAAATTATATAGGTTGCCTTAGGAGTGAGCCGGTATGAGGTTAACAGCCAACATATTTATTGTCTGAAATGTTAGTAACCAACTAACACCAGTAACGGTAAGTAAGTATCTTCACGAAATTCATTCATAAAAAACAAGAGATAAGCGAAGACTTCGACTGGATTTCTAAGGTACTAAACCATACATGTGATTTTGTATATAAAAAACTCATGGAAATGCAGGTTAGGGACTGGACAATTGACAAATTATTACGTCAACGGTATTCTGGTGCCCTGTTTATTTCATCACGCTGTAGTTTCAGACAAGATTTCAGATCCTGGTAAAATTCCGATGTACTGTCATGCCATGTTATATTGGGGATGACACAACCAGTGCTACTTATAAAACAATATGGCCAATAGAGTATTTTTCCCGGACAAGACTACATTCAAAGAGGATATTGCAGACTCACGGCTTATCCCGGTCTGTACCGAAATTGTTGCTGACCTCGACACACCGCTGACCCTTTTTTCAAAAGTTGCGGATGACCGTAATCATGTTTTTCTCTTTGAAAGTATGGAGGGGGGTGAGAAATGGGGCCGGTTTTCATTTATAGGATACGACCCCCTGGTGACATTTAGCTCGAAAGCTGATGCTGTTACTGTAAAAGAACTGGGTAAGGGGTTTAGTAGCGAACGTACCTTTACCTCTGACCCCCTGGTAGCACTTAAGAATCTGATAGATGAGCTCGGGGCCGCCGAATATGAGAACCTGCCACGTTTTAGCGGCGGCGCAGTTGGTTTCCTTGGATATGACATGGTTCGTTTTATGGAGGACTTGCCGGATGACGGCCAAAAGCCCGGTAATGACCTGCCGGACTCATCCTTTATGATCCCGAAAATTGTTTTAGTCCACGACAGTTTTAAACAGACTGTTACCATCGTTTGCTGGGTTCGTGTAGATGTACATACAGAAGTATCCCTCTACGATGAAGCAGTGGCTCAGATCAACGAGGTTATTAAAAAGATCAAGCAGCCTGTATCAACGACACTGGCAGAGGAGAGCGGTGCAGGGAGCAGCGCCCCCCACGTCTTTTCTTCCAATATGGGACAGGCGGACTTTGAGGCGATGGTTGAGAAGGCCAAGGAATATATCAGGGCGGGTGATATTATTCAGGTCGTGTTGTCCCAGAGATTTCACTCCACTACCGATTTGTCTCCTCTGGTGCTCTACCGGGCCCTTCGACATATTAACCCCAGCCCCTATCTTTTCTATCTCAAGCTCGGGAATGTGGTGCAGATTGGCTCCTCTCCGGAAATCCTTGTTCGAAAAGATGGTAATAATATAGAGCTACGCCCCATTGCTGGTACCAGAAAGCGCGGCGCGACACCGGAAGAAGACCTGGCCCTTGAAAAAGAATTGCTGGCAGATCCCAAAGAAACAGCAGAACACCTCATGCTCGTTGACCTCGGTAGAAATGATGTCGGGCGGGTAGCAAAAGGTGGCCAGGTTTATGTGGATGACCTGCTGGTCATAGAACGTTACAGCCATGTTATGCATATCGTCTCAGGTGTGCACGGCGAAATTGCCGACGGCAAAGATCAGTTTGATGTGATGTCAGCCTGTTTCCCGGCAGGCACTGTCAGCGGGGCACCTAAGATCCGCGCCATGGAAATTATAGATGAACTGGAACCAGATAAAAGAGGGGCTTATGCAGGCTCTGTCGGCTACTTTGGTTTTTCCGGGAACATGGACTTTTGTATAACCATCCGGACCTTTGTTATGCAGGGTAATAATCTCTGGGTTCAGGCGGGAGCGGGCATAGTTGCAGATTCTGACCCTGAAAAAGAATATGAAGAAACTTTGAATAAATCACTGGGCCTGCGCCGGGCTGTTGAACTTGCTGAAAAGGGTTTTTAGACAATGCTTGTTATCATAGATAATTACGATTCATTCACCTACAACATTGTTCAGACTATTGCTGCCAATGGCTTGGAAAATGATGTTATTGAAGACATAAGAGTGTTCCGAAACGATAAGATCACCGTTCAGGAAATTGAGCGCTTACAGCCGGACAGACTGCTTATTTCTCCAGGGCCCAAGACGCCTAAGGAAGCCGGCATCTCCATTGAGGCCATAAACTATTTCAGCGGGAAAGTGCCCATACTTGGGGTGTGTCTGGGGCACCAGTCTATTGGCGATGCCTTTGGCGGAACGGTCGTCAGGGCCAGGCGCATAATGCATGGCAAGACCAGTCCGATGTATCATGATAATAAAGGTGTCTTTACAGGCCTGGCCGACCCTTTTGATGGAATGCGTTATCACTCTTTAATTGTTGAGGAGACTGATTTGCCTGATTGCCTGGAGATAACCTGCCGTACTGATGAAGGTGAACTTATGGGCCTGAGGCATAAGGAACTTGCCATAGAGGGGGTTCAGTTTCATCCCGAGTCGATCATGACTCCAGCAGGGATTACACTGCTAAAAAACTTTATGTCAAACGACTACCTTCAAATGCTGTAGCATTTGATTGCTTTTTTAAAAAAATTGTCACCCAAAAATACTCAGAGGGATGATGGCTAGGTAACAAATGCCATTAAATAGAATATGAAAATAAAGAGTGCAATATCAAAGGTTGTGAGTGGAAACAATCTGAATGAAGCTGAAATGATCTCGGTGATGAATGAGATCATGAGCGGGGAAGCTACCGAGGCCCAGATCGGCTCCTTCATTACTGCCCTGCGCCTGAAAGGCGAGACCATCGACGAAATAGTCGGAGCGGTCAGAGTTATGCGAGAAAAGGCCACATTCGTGGACACAGGTGTTGACACCAGTGCTGGAAATGTGCTGATGGACATTGTCGGCACAGGGGGTGACGGTTCTGGAACTTTCAATGTGTCTACAACCACCGCCTTCGTTGTTTCAGCAGCAGGCATCCCGGTGGCCAAGCACGGAAACAGAGCCGTGTCGTCCCATTGTGGCAGTGCTGATGTCCTGGAAGCACTCGGCGTCGATCTCACTCTTTCGGCAGACAAGGTTGCCGCCAGTGTCAGGGAAATTGGTATCGGTTTTCTCTTTGCCCCTATGCTCCATGGTGCGATGAAACATGCCATCGGCCCCCGCAGAGAGATTGGCATTCGCTCTATTTTTAATATTCTTGGGCCAATGACCAACCCGGCAGGTACCAATGTTCAGCTTACCGGGGTCTTTGCAAAGGAATTGATCGAGACATTGGCTGAAGTTCTTGTCCGACTGGGGATGAAGCGTACCCTCGTTGTCTGGGGTGAAGGAAACCTCGACGAACTCACAATCACAGGAACTTCTTACATCGCCGATGGTGCAAATGGCAAGGTCAGCACCTACACAATCACACCCGAGGAGGTCGGTCTCACGCGAGCCGATATTGAAGATATCCGAGGTGGAGATACAGCTGAGGCCTCAGCAGAGCAGGTTCGAGCAGTACTGGGTGGCGAAAAAGGCGCAAAACTTGATATCGTACTTCTCAACGCCGGTGCTTCACTGGTTGCCGCCGGAATGGCAGAGAGCATCAAAGATGGCGTCGTTCAGGCTCGTGAGATAGTTGAGTCCGGAGCTGCCCTTGCAAAGCTTGAGCAGCTCGTCGCCTTTTCTAAATCCGTTTCTCAATAATTATTAATAAATATTAAACTAGTTTCCATTCGAAAAATCGGGATTTTGTTCGATATCAAGGCGTGGGATGAATTTCCCCGCAGACATATAGTTGATATGTCGAGGACGAAATTTTGAGCACAACGCAGAGAGGGAACAAAAGCACAGTTTTCGGACGATACCAGTTATGATTCTAGATACTATTGTTACTACCAAAAAACAAGAAGTAGCCAACCTAAAAAGCAAAGGCATACACCTTCCACCAGAATTTCAAGGTAAAGAGTTCGACCCACCTCGTGGCTTTCGAAAGGCACTGGTCGATTTCTCAGGCGTTGCTGTAATCGCCGAGGCAAAAAAAGCGTCACCCTCAAAAGGTGTTATCTGCGAAGATTTTCAACCCGCAACAATCGTGAAGAATTATCAGGATAATGGTGCGCAGGCGGTTTCAGTGCTCACTGATGTTGACTATTTTCAGGGATCACTGCTGTATATGATGCAGGCCAGGGAGGCAATCAGCTTACCCGTAATCAGAAAAGACTTTATAATCGATGAGCTGCAGATAAAAGAAGCACACCTTCATGGTGCCGACGCCATTTTGCTTATCGCCGCCATACTTGAGCAGAATCAGCTGCAGGAATACCAGGCTTGCGCCAGAGAGTATGGTATGGACATCCTTGTTGAGGTACACGACGAGCGCGAGACAGAGATGGCTCTTAGAGCTGAGAGCACGCTTATCGGCGTTAACAACCGCAATCTCAAAGACTTTTCCATGGATATTGAGACCACGTTCAGACTTAAAAAGCATATCCCGGAAGATATCCCTGTGGTGAGTGAGTCCGGTCTGAAGAGTGAGGAAGATTTCAAGCGCCTCCGTGGTGAGGGTATTGCTGCAGCCCTCATCGGAGAAACCCTTATGCGTGCAGGCGCTGAGAGTTCTTTACTCAAGTCACTGCGGGCTGCATAATAGAGAACCATGGCGCGAACAAGAGTGAAGATATGCGGTATTACCCGCTTAGAAGATGCAGTGCTTGCCGCGCGGTGCGGTGTTGATGCCCTGGGCTTTATCTTTTATGAGAAGAGTCCTCGAAACATCCTTCCTGCAAAAGCAACGGCTATCATTGCCGACCTGCCGCCTTTCGTTGACAGAGTCGGTGTTTTTGTCAATACAGCTATAGAGCAGATTGCTCGCTGTGCAGCTGCAGGTCTGTCGTGTATACAGCTCCATGGAGATGAGTCACCTGATTTCTGCACAGAGGTTCGAGAGCGACTACCTCACTGTCGGATTATCAAGGCTTTCAGGGTAAGTGAAGACACTGTTGCGGAAGAGTTCTCGGTGTATGAAAACTGCGTAGATGCCTTTCTCCTCGATACCTATGTGAAGGGTGCAAAAGGCGGGACAGGAGACGTCTTTGACTGGTCCATAATCAAGAAGCTGAAGTTGGAGTTGCCCGTTGTGCTGGCAGGTGGTTTAACTCCAGGTAACGTGGTCCAGGCAATCTCCGATGTGCAGCCCTATTGCCTGGATGTGAACTCAGGAATTGAGCAGGCACCCGGAATAAAAGATCATGGTCATATCATGAAGTTGATGGACCTGGTTGCGTCCCAGTAGAGTCAAACTCCAAACGTCATCGAGCAATTATAAATGCCCCCGCATAACCGTGATCATGCAGCGCTTTTTCTGCCTGTTGCGCTTTTGTGAGCGTCTTCCCTACATAAACCTGCACACGGTACAACACTTCCTCAGGGCCGAAATATTTCTGTATCACTGTTGTGTGACCAGCGTCAGTGAACCTCTTTTGTAGTTTTATCGCATTTATCTTTCGGGCAAAGGCTCCAATCTGCACATAGAACTCCCCAACAGCCAGGTCAGTGTAAACCAGTATCGGCGGGCCGCCTTTCTTGTTTTTGATTCCTTCGGCCAGAGCAACGAGCTCAACCTTAGCCGTACCGCTCTTTATAACTCCTAGCTGGCTGGCGGCCGTATAACTGAGGTCTATGATTCGACCATTGACAAAAGGGCCACGGTCGTTCACTCGAACAACGAGTTCTTTGCCGTTTTTCTTGTTTCTCACCAGTAGCATGGTATGCATAGGCAGGGTCTTGTGAGCCGCTGTCAAGCTGTACATGTCGTAGGTTTCACCGTTGGAGGTCTTCCTGCCGTGGAATTTTTTTCCGTACCAGGAAGCAAGGCCCTTCTGTCTAAAACCGTCAGATGATGGAATAGGATAATATTTCTTACCCTTGACAACATATGGCTTTTGAGTGGCTGGTGTAGATTTTTTAGCTTCTGCAATTGCGGTGAGGAAAAAAGAAAAGATAAGGAGCGAGAGGCAAAGGCTCGAAATAAAAGTGCCGTAACTGCGACTGGATGAGTGCCTGTCCATAGGTGAGATTGTCACTTCTCAACCTCTGTTCGTTCAGAGGCTAAAAACAGGGCAATGCGCTCTCTATAAAACAAACCCGCAGAGCCGATGGTGTGAGCAGAATAGGCACGTATTCCGGAACCACCATTGACAGGCCGAACGGAATCAAAGTGAACCTCATCGTCTTCATCAATCCAGGAAAGCTGATAGTCCAATAGAGGGCGCATCGTTGTAATTATCCCATTTGTATCCCGGCCGAGAAGGGGGACTTCCCAGCGTCGCATGGTATATCCTTTATGCCAGAGACCATTTCGTAATTCCCCTGTTAATTTATCAGTCATCTGAGGCGAAAGTTCATCTTTATCATAATCTGTATTGTTTTCAATGATTCTTTGAACTTCTTTACTGCCTTGATTGGACAAAAAATACCAATTGTCAAAATTATCCGTGTCAGATCTGAGAAAATGCTTGCCAGTGTCATTAAATGTCCACTGAGCATGGCACCCTTGGCAGGAAACAGTTTCACTTTTATCGAAATGGGCAGCGTCTGATAACAGCGGGATAGTGTAATCCTTGCCATTATGTGCCTGTAAAATAAAAGTACCAACCTCACGGAACGTAACCAGGGAGGGGAGAACATGCTGTAAAGAATTTATATCGTGACACCCTTTGCAGGAAGGTTTGTTACCGTTATTCTGCATTAATTCCGTACCTGAATGACAGTCTATACAGATGAGGCCCTTTCGTTGATGAATATCAGGCTGCAATTGGCGGTATTCAATACCATAGGGTGGTGGTGGACTATCACTTTTAAAAAATGGGGTCCGATATTCATCATTGAGATCGTGTTCGAATCGCCCATAATAATCAAACCCTACATAATTGCCATAATGACAGGATAAGCACTGTTCATCTTGAGGTTTTTGAAATCTGTGTTCTGTCAGGCTGCCGTCTGTTACAGGTAGGTGGCAACCACCACACCCCATTGCATGACGTGTTTTTGGGTATTCTTCACCCTTGTTGTATAGATGGCAGACAAAACACCTGCGCCTCAGGAGGTCGTCAGCAAGTTCAGAAATGTTATCAGGGGTGGGTGAGAAAGGAGTTTCTAAAAAGTTTTGTAAAGCATCAGCCGCACCGTATGCGTCTCTAAATTGATTAACGCTGTTGCGAAGGGTGAAATGAATAGATGCCTTTATACCTGAAACGTGCTCCTCGTGGCAGGGGGCGCAAGCCATCTCCATATTATCCGGATGGGAAGGGGAGCTGACCAGTTGTTCATGGGCCATATTTTTATCGGTGGCAGCCTTGTTTCCCCTGTGACATGAAGTACATTCTATTTGGTGGTCTGAGTCGAGGTGCGATTTATGGCTATGACATGGTACACATGAAGAGACCTCGGTAACTTGATTGCCCTCACCCTGGCACCCAGCAAGGATGAAGATGAAAAGGAGGGGGAGTAAGGGGAGTCTCATCGTATGTTTCATAATTGTTGAATTTTCAATAATTACCTGATATATAGGCCTCTCTATATCTAAGATTTAGCCAGCATAGCTCAGTCGGTAGAGCGGCGCTCTCGTAAAGCGCAGGCCNNTCCCGCTTGCTGGCTCCAGTAAAAACAAGGACTTACAGCGTTTTGCTGTGGGTCCTTTGTTGTTTGTAGGCTAGCTATAGGCTAGTAAAACAAGTCATTTTTAGATAGTT
The DNA here is from genome assembly GCA_033852035.1 of Desulfocapsaceae bacterium. Lineage (GTDB taxonomy): Bacteria > Desulfobacterota > Desulfobulbia > Desulfobulbales > Desulfocapsaceae > Desulforhopalus_A. Next base: position 9,100 of record JAWSVG010000039.1, read on the forward strand.
TCTCTATAACATAAGACTACGAAGAAGCAAAATTGAATATAAACAAAAAAGAAACTGTTTTTATGTTCAGATTTCTTGGAGCCTGTACCGATTATATAAGTAATTCTATTTTTAGATATTCAGTTGTCTAGTACCAAAGACTTCTAATCAGTAGGTCGCAGGTTGGAATGAGCATAAAGAGGAACCTGTATAACTGGTTGAAGCGGCAAGTAGGATAGGTAAATTAGTATTGTGTTTTACTGACGGTGCTGACGTACTGGTAATGCCGTCGCTATGTCGTGAATTACAGCAAAAAATTATTTCTGATTACTTTCTAGTCGTAATCCATATTGATAGGAGAGGTCTTTACTTTACAATATTATTAACCAGAGGGGCATTCTCAGCGAACATTAAACATGGTACGTTCGTGTAATGTCGTCGTTTAGCAAACAAGCAATTGGACATAAATGCCCGCCGGATTAATAGAGGTGAGTACCTTTTGCTGTTAGGAGGGGCAAGCAAAAACTCTTTTCATGCTATCCTCTTTTTTATTTACCGCAGCCGATAGATTTTTAAGTCTAAAATTCTTTTTTTGAGCATCACGCAGATAGTTATTGCTACAATTTATTATTGGCAACGCGTAGTCCTTTAACATCACAGTAGGCAGTTAATGATTTAGTATTGCCTTAATCATCAGAACTTACCATTGGCTAGTCATGCAAAGGTAATTACCGAACAAGAGAAGTAGCTTTACTCTCTACATTAATTACGATCCTATTACCCCAAGATAATAATTAATTCCTGCAACAAGGTGGTCATTTACTTCCCGTCATCGCTGGCAGGAATATTGGCCATGGAAATTTATTGTCTGCTAGAAATTTCATAACAATCATGTCATAATCGTCAGCGTGATCGTGAATAGGCGATGTGTCGTCATCTCCCTGCCATGTTAACTTTCCAAATCCTGCTATAAATAAGTTATCTTTACTATCAATGGTAATGGCTTCTCCCATGTCATAACCGCTTCCTCCGTAGAAAGAATGATATTGATATGCACCGTTAGTATCAAGGTTCAGTAGTACGATATCTAATAAACCACTATTCTCACGAATAGGAGGAGTATCATTGTCTCCAAGCCAACTTTTCATTTGCCCCGTCAGAAACACACTTCCTTTACTATCAACAGCAATAGATGGGTCTGGTTCATCACCATCACTATAAAAGGTGTGCCATTGATAGCTTCCGCTTGAGTCAAGTTTGAGTACAGCCAGATCTTCCCCTCCTCCGGTGAATGCATGAAGAGGATCCGTATTATTGTCTCCCTGCCATAATTCCGTACTAACTCCAGCTACATATATGTTTCCTTTTTGATCTGTAGCAATTGATGTTCCAAGGTCGCCACCGGTAGATCCTCCGTAAAAAGTGTGCCATTGGTACGTTCCATCCAGATCAAGTTTCAAGATCGAAATATCAGTAGAACTGCCACTACTCATGGGATGCAAAGGACTTGTTGAATTGTCTCCCAACCAGGTTCCAGCACTATTACCGGTTACAAATATTTTATCATTCCTGTCAATGGTTAGCGCAGCAGCAAATTCATGTCCGGCACTCCCATAAAAAGTATGCCATTGGTAAGTACCGTTAGTGTCAAGCTTGAATACTGCCATATCGGTAAATCCACTATGGGGATGAATTGGAGCTGTATTACCATCTACCTGCCAAGGGTCACTGCCAACGCCAGCTATATAGATATTATCATCCTTGTCTGAGATAATACTGTAACCATTATCAAAACTGGTTCCCCCATAGAAAGTATGCCATTTGTAGATACCGTTGGTATCGAGTTTCAGAACCGAAATGTCACTATATCCAGTGTATGCATGAAGGGGTTGTTCATTATTGTCACCAAGCCAAGTACCTTGACTTTCACCTGTCAGGTATATGTTCCCTTTTGTATCTACGGCTAAGGCATTACAATGATCTACAGAGCCAGCCCCATAAAAAGTATGCCATTGGTAAGTCCCTTTTGCGTCAAGTTTAAGTATTGTAATATTATAGATCCCGCTGGCAGCACGAAGTGGCGCTGTCTCTCCGTCTCCATGCCAGTTCTCGCTACTGCTTCCGGCGACAATAATATTGCCATCACCATCTACAGCAATGGCAAATCCACGGTTATTACCATTTCCCCCATAAAAAGTGTGCCATTGATAGACAGGATCTATGTTAATCGGATAATTTTGATTGTAGTTTTTTAACTGGAATCCAAGGACGTCGTTTTTTCGTTTTTCAAAAGCGACTTCCACCATCAATCTTTTCCCATTGATCTGTTGCCAGGCAATGGGAGCAGTTTGAGTGAACCAACCTTTTTCAGTAGGGTGCTTAAACAGGAGGGTTCCATCGGTTTCGATGGAATAGGGAGCATTATATTGAAGTTGTATGTTTTCAGGATTGGCATTGGGGGAAACAATATAGGTGCTCTCAGCTAAGCCATCGACGGTAACATCATATTGCACTGAAATTCCATCCCAAAGGTCATGATAACCAACTCGCCTAAATGTAGAATTTCCATTTGTTAGTGATGGCGATGTGGTTGATTCAGTGTCACTGACTATTGGTTTTACTTCGTGTGGATCAACAAACTTTTCTATAAGAGCATACCCCATACCAACCAGTAAAACATGATCAGCGTGAAAGCCAAGCACATGATCACCTGAGCGGAATTGCAATAGAGCATCGTTGCTCTCATTTGATATCTTGTGGGTAACGTGTTGTACGCTTCCTATGCAAGGTATAACTGACACACCAGAGGAAAGAAACAGTGCACAACAACCAATAATTATTTTGATCCATTGATCAAAATATGTTTTCATCATCATTCCCTCACATTATTTTTTTGAATTTACAGCTGTACACTCTGTATGAGTGTTGAGGTTAATAGAACATAATCACAAAATATTTCAATCAGTTAAAATAGGCGTTGTTTCACTTCTCTTGTTTTCAGCCACTATGGACTGAAAGTCCATCGAATGCAATGCGACTAAAAGTCGCTGTTTCGGCTAAAGCCGATTACAACCCCTGACTTAAAGTCAGTGTGTAATGACTGAAAGTCTTTACTCAACTTTGAAATCATCATCATTATGGTTTGGATCATTTTATGATTTTCCAAGTAATGCTTAATCATCTCATCCGTAATATGACCTGAACTAAATGCAGCAGACCCAATTCCCCAAAAATGTTTTCCCCAATACTTTTTGGATAATTGTGGAAATTCTTCATGAATTTTTTTCGAGGACCGTCCTTTGAAAAAACGTACCATTTCACTTACTGATATTTTGGGAGGATATGATACATATACGTGTACGTGGTCTAGGAGGCTGTCCGAGAATGGCCTTTTGCCCAAACTCTTCGGAATTGTAAAAAAATAATGCTCGCAAAATCTTTGCTGGTTAATCTAGGGGCCCATTTCCTACTGCGTCATACCAAAATGTTTTTGCGAAAAGGCTACTCGCTCTTCAGGACTTCGATTTTTCCCAACTTCCGGCTCAACAGCATCAAAGCGCGTTTGCATGCCTATTCCATTGGCCATTTGTATCGCAAGGCCTGGCCGGGCATTAAGCTCAAGGACCAAAGCACCTTTCTTTGCATCAAGAACAATGTCAGCCCCAAGATACCCGAGTTCAGTAATTTCATAGCAACGGCTGGATAGCTCGAGAAATTCAGACCATTTGGGTACATGGAAATTTCGAAATTCTTTCTCAGTATCTGGGTGATGAGTAACCGGTCTTCCATGCTGTATGGCTTTCAAAGCTTTGCCTGTTCGAATATCGATACCCAGTCCAACTGCACCCTGGTGCAAGTTGGCTTTTCCATCGGAGTCCTTCGTGGAAAGTCTGGTCATAGCCATGACCGGGTAGCCCTTATAGAGAATAATCCGAATGTCAGGCACACCCTGATAGGAAAAACCATCAAAAACCGGATCGAAATCTACGAGCTCTTCTATCATTGCGACATCATTGTTTCCGCCAAGACTAAAAAGACCACTCAAAGTATTTGAAGCATGTTTGCATAGCTCTTGGTGGCTAACACGCTCACCACTGGGTTTCAGATAATCTTCTCCAGCCCTGTCGGTGATAACAAGAATACCTTTTCCACCACTCCCTTTAGCCGGTTTGATAACAAAAGCTTTATCCTCTGCAAGAAAGTCTTTTAGCTCACGAACATGTCCCTGGGTTTTTACAACTCCTATGAGATTAGGGACCTTAATCCCTGCATCTCTTGCTAGTATCTTTGTCTGCAGTTTATTATCAACTCGTGGATAGAGATGACGAGGGTTGTTACGGGCGATACAAACAACATTTCGTTTATTCATACCGACAACCCCAACCTTATTTAATCTCCCCGGTGTAGTCAAAAACATGATTAAGACTCCCTGGTCATAGGTTGAAAACGGCGTAACTCGGTGAGCCTGTAACCGGAATAACTTCCGATAATCAGGACAATTGCCAATAACACCAATAACAATTCTGGGAACGCGTATGTTAAGTGCCCTAAGAATTTATTGATCATCACGAGATACACGATACAAGCGGTAAACAGACTGCCCCCACCCTGTATTAAGACGTCACGTGGGCCTTCCTCTTCCCAGAGAACTGACATTCGTTCGATAGTCCAAGAGATAATAATCATTGGGAAAAATGTTACCTGTAACCCTCTTTCAAAATCCATTTTAATTGAAAGTACACTAATAAAAACAAAGATGATTATGACAAAAACCAGCACTGCGGAGATACGTGGAACAAGGAGCAGGTTCAGGTGACTAAGATAGGATCGCATTACGAGTCCGACACTCACCACCACAAGAAAGAGAGCTAGTCCCCAGAGCAAAGTTGTTTGCAAGAAAGTTAAGGCGATGAGAATGGGCATAAACGTACCTGAAGTCTGGACCCCGACAAGGTTTCGGAGAATTACAACAACCAGGGCACCAAGAGGAATCAACAGTAGGAGTTTGAAGGTGTTTTGTTCTGCTAGCGGTAATGAGTAAATGGAAAAATCGATGAGTGTTGCCCCGCTCTTTTTTCCGGCAGCAATGGAAGCTTTACTCGCAAATACCTTGCTGGAATTTGTAGCAAAAGTGACGGAGGAGTTCTTGCCTCCTATAACTTCAAAAAGGGGCTCGTTTCCGGACTGCCATAAAAGAAAGTTTTCGTTAGTTCTTATGGTTGCGGTTTTTGGATCAACAAGCTGCCATTTCTTATTATCGTACACTAATAGCATGCTATCCAATTTCTGGCCTCTGCTGTCAGTCTCCAAGAACAAACCCTGGGCTTTCTTAACGTTGACCCCGGCTCTTGCCAAGAGCCCTCTGATAAGTTCTAGAAAACCACCATACTTTTTGCTGTTTTGTAATAGAACCTGGACACTTTGTTTTTCGGCAGCATTTAGGTGGTTCAAGAGGTTTTGGGTTAGAGCCAGAGGCTCATCACCAGCAGATTCTTTGATCTGTTTGACAAGCAACTCTGCTGCTTTCTCAGAAGCCCCCTCGAAAATAATCAGATCCGCATCACTAATGGCAGCGGGAGGCTGTTCTTCGATATTTTCATCCATACGGTATGCAGAAGTCCGGAAGAAAATCACCTGTTTTCCCTCAGCCGAGTCTTTTTCCCAGACACCACTGGTTACATCACCAGCCTTATTATATTCTTTGGAAAAAAGATATTTCTCTCCAACCGTTTCCTGGTTGAGAGCCACCATGTTCCCGGAGTTATCAGCACTATTGAGGGTCACTTTCACTGGACCACCATCGGCCATGAACTCTATCTTGGCTTCAATGGTCCACACTTTTACCTTTGTTTCTGGAAAAAAAGAGAACCCAAGGACTTGATTCTTATAAATTGCAGCTCCTAAGCCAACGATGATAAGAAGTGAAATAATGAGCCTGAGCTGAGTTTTAGTCTGCATTTTTTTTTCCTTGATCTAGAGCATGAGTAATATGTTCACGGCTGATATCAATCATCACGTTGCCACTTAGAAAATTTCGTCCAACTAGTACGGGATATTCGTAATCAGTACGATCAACAAGGCTAAATTCACAATTTTCTATTACATCCCCGATGGATACCAGAAGAGAGACAACAAACCGTTCAGAAGCCAGTTCACCATGTTGCTTAATTTTCACTTTGCGCTCAAAGGGCCTTTCCAGCTCGACCAGCTTGCCGCTACTCGGATCTTTTACCTGGAATCGTAACCAACCTTTACCATCACGCTCAAAAGGCTGTATGCCGACTGCTCCAAGAGAAGAGGTCTCAGCACCGGTATCAATTCGGGCTGGAAGTCGCAATTTTTCTTTCACTACAGTAAGTGTTTCCACAGCGCCGATCACAGGCAGCGTCTGGTTACCTTTGTTTGCTGCAAATGACATTGCAGGGATCAATATGGTGCTAAGCAGTAAAAAGAATAATTGTTTCATTTTGCTCCTCCATTATCATCGGCTTTCAAATCCACATCTACAAGGAAATCCCTGGTGAGCCAGTTACGCCCGATAAGAAGCTTGTAGGTCATTGCTGTACGATTCCGAAGATTGACCTCCACTTCCTTTTCTACGTCATTACATGCTATCAGTAGGCTAACCACATATCGTTGTTCGGTTCCCTGACTATTTGTGACTGTACTTACCTTAACGATCGGCCTGGTAAGTATTGTTGATTTGCCCTCACGACTCAGTGTTCGAAAAGAAACTGTTTTTCCAACATTTTCCTCTGGGTTGATACTCCCATCCACAACTTTCACGTCAATTGCATGAATTGATGTCGTACGGGCTCCTGTATCTATTCTGGCAAGAAAGTTAAAAGGTATACCTTCAACTCCTATCCAGGCAGTTTCTCCAATGACAGTTTTCTGAGCGAACGAAACACTTGCTACAGTTATACTGAGAAGAAACAGGCTGATAATTGTGACAATTGACTTCATAAAAATATCTCCCAAATTACTTGTGACTAATCGTGTTGAATTTTACTTGTTGTATGCTGTCTTGGTGATCGAATAAGTAGCCAGATAATCTACTTGAAGATCTTAAAATCGGAAATTATTCAATCTGAGAGTTAACCTTATCCATGAACACCTTTGCCAAAGACGTGAGGTGGCTGTAGCTGAGCTAATTCCCGATAAGGTTGCTGTGTCCAGTATACGCAACAAATCAGCTTGGCTGAGAGTCAACATATTTCCACTAAGTGGTAACTGATAGCGAAACATCTAAGGCGGTTGCGTATCTTTTTTGAAACCTCTAGCTACAACCTGTTCTCGATTACTTTTGATGTAATCTACATCGAGAATTAGTTACACAAACACATAAAAAGCCATTTCAAACGTTCACAAATTTGTGCTGCCATTTTATATGAGTGTAAATTCTGAGTTATTAGGCGTTGTCATTTTTTTTTGAGCCCATAAATCTGCCTGGGAGTAAGATACTCCGGGTACTTGTCGACAAGGGCACGGCGCACAAGGTAGCAGAAATGGCATTCGTCCACGTACTCTTTCTCGTGCTCCACATTATATTGTCTTGCCAGAAGCGCAGGACCTCCTTCAGCCAACGGACCACATATCGGGTGCGAACCGGCTTGGTATTCGAGTGCCAAGACTGAAAGGGGGCGTTGCCAAATGTTGCCTATGCTCAGCCCCTGACATACATGGACGTGACCATATGGATCTATGTGTACCCTTGATGGTGAATGCAGATCTTCATGTGGACATTGTACTAGTTCGCTCCAGGGCTTTCCTGGCACCCCTATAGTCAACTTCTCAACAGCTCTCCCTCTAAACATGGCTCCGCCACCGATCACAGGTTTGCCCTTTTTTAGTACTTGGCAGGGTGTCGCCTCCACAAAAGGCTTCTGGATACAAATTGTTGAAGTTGGGATGCCAAGTTTGCCTGCGGCCGCCAATGCTCGCTTGGCGGGGCTATCTTCTTCTCCATAATGAAACAAATCGTCGCTGATACTAAGATCTGCTATTCCAAGTTCGGCGAGAGGCCGAAGCCAAACCTCCGCATCATCTTCAGAAGTTGCACCATAGGCGTTGGTTACTATACCGACTTTAAATCCCATGTTTCGTGCAATTCTGATCCCTTCAAGCATTGTCGGATAAAAAAGGAATGGTTCACCTCCTTCAAAGTATATCCATTCTACACTGCCAATCCTGCGTGATTCATCGAGCACATTACGAATCTGTGGTAGCGTCATTGTGCCTTTTGCGCGGGGACTTGAGTAGAGGAAGCAATGATCACATTCAAGGTTGCATCGATAGGTTAAGAGTATATGAATACCTGTTAACATTTCTATTTCCCCTCTTGTTTACATAACAGTTGTGACCTACCGGTTTTATTGGAGCCCAGTAGAGTGACAATCCAATGGAATGATATGTTATACTGTCGTTATGCCCTTTCTTTGAATGAAGGGTGGAGATGAGGTTCATCAAAAGTCTACATACTTCCACTATAGCCTGACCTGAAGTTCAAGTCTCATGTTAAAAGTATGGGGAGTTGCTCTTTTGGTTATTTGTGCTTTGAGAACAGCAGCCTTAAGAGCGATTTGGAGGTTTCGTTCAAATTAAGGCTGCAACGAATTGGTTTTTAAAAAGATTTCTTCTGGCTGAAATTATCGTATCATGGCAACTACTGATACAGTAGTAATTACAAATACAGATCTTTTCCTGAGATATTGGGATGAATTTTGCTGCCCTGCAAGTGATGATGTTTCTATTTGGCCAAAAGAAAAAAGCTGGGTTCTTCATTACTGGTATGAAGAAAAGTTTTTCTTTGGTGTAGCTAAATGACTAAATTAAAAAGATAACCACCAAATCAATACCGTCCGCAACACGATTGCGGTATTTTAAAAAATTTAGTTTGCCCCTGCAGTATACAAGTAACTCAACCATCAGGCTGCACAAATTGTTGCGGCAGGTTATTAAACCGTTAGCCAGAAGTAGAACTCATGATAAGTTATTCTTTGGAATCCTCAGTTTTCTGGGCAAGTATGCCCATCGTTTAATGGCAATGGGGATAGAATGAGGCGGACACAAGACCAAAAGGACAAAAAATGAAAATTCTCTACGTAGTTGATTTACATGGATACCCAAAGCGCTTTGAACGGGTATTTCAGGCAGCTTTAAATCATGGTGTTGAAGCAGTCATTTGTGGCGGAGATAATTTCTCAGATTTATTTGTTGCTCCTTGGGATAAGGCAATTGAAGCCCAAAAAAACTTGTTTACAAAATTCCTTCCAGGCCACCTAAAAAAGTACGAAGATGCAAAAATCCATTGGGCCTGCATTCTCAGTATGCATGACTTAGAGATTTTTGATCAGCAGTTCACCTCACTGTGTAAGGAGAGTAAATATCTTCATAATTGCCAGAACCAAATCGCTAGAATCGGTGGGTATGAGTTTGTCGGGACCGGAAACGTAGTCGATATTCCTTTCCCACCAAAGAATCGATGCCGACGTGACACCAAAAGCTGCAAAATGGACCAGCAGTTTGGCCAACCCATAGGAGTCACAGAGCAAGGGTGGGTCCCAATCAAAGACTGGGAAAAACAACTTATGTCTCTCCCAACACTATTGGAAGACCTGCTTGCCCTCCCGGAAACCAATGAACTGCAAAAATCTGTGTACATTATCCACCATCCACCAAAGGGGTTAGGCCTCGGTTCGATCTTCTTAGACGTCGATAAGGCACCGACTAATGGAGATCTGCCAAAGAGGCAAGAAAAAGAAATTGGATCAGAAGCAGTATATTCTTTTCTGAAAGACCACCAACCTCTTCTGGCATTGCACGGGCATGTTCATGAAAGCCCCCTGGTGACTGGCAAGTGGCGAGGGAAAATTGGGAATACGGTCTGTATTCAGCCAGGGCAGAATGTAAACAAAGACAAAACACACTTTATGATCATAGATCTCCCATCATTAAAAATGGAACGTTTCCTTGAATAGAAGCCAAGACTTGAATCCTAATGCTATTGATCTATATTCCGTTATTACCAAGCGTACCCAACCGCCCTAAATTTTGGATTTTCTTAAATACACCTATAGTACAAGATCAGCTGAGATCATAATCAAAGACGGATCTGATAGCAATCAGCACCTATTTCACTGAACAACCTCCCTGGAGATATCAACCGACACACTCTCGTGCAATACCTTGCCGCCAGCATTGATGGTTACATAAACACCATTCTCGCCTAATTTTAGATCTTTGTGCTCCCACCCACTATATCTGCTCACATTGAATTCGATTAAATTACTTGGCCAAATTTGTTTGGAAAAAATGCTGTTGGCAAATATAACATCGTTTGGTTCACGGTTCTTTTTGTCTTTGTAAAACCTGCCATCGAACATAAATGTTCCTGACGTACTCCCGTTTTCGATAAACAGTGTCTTGTCCCAATCTACTTCAATATCTTCATTTGTTATGTTTTTGATAGTTACGCGCAGTGAATCGCAGGCAGATGGACAAGTTGCATCAGGTGATTGACATAATAAGTCAAGTGGTTGACAAACTGCCTCAACTGATGGAATAAAAAC
>JAWSVG010000040.1:0-15801 GCA_033852035.1 Desulfocapsaceae bacterium
CATTTTTACGTTTGTCTTTGGAATCGTCTGAAAACCAGTGCTCTGGAATGTAAAGTCGTTTGTCTACAAGGGAATAGCCAAAAGCTGACGTGTAGGCGGCAAAGACACCCACTTGGCTATTGTCCACGTTTCCTATGGTACCGCAATATTGGCGCCCTACGCCAATCGAATCATCACCTTTTTTCACAAAACCAGTTTCGTCGAAAACGATAGCACCGTCTTGGTGGCCGATGTCTTCATTAACTAAACTACGATAGGTATATATGATCCTCTCGTCGTTCCACGGGGCGCCAGACACAAAGCGCTGCACAACTCTCACCTTAGCTCCTTCAACAGCAAGGGCTATAGGCTCAATGGATTTTCGTTCTATGGGGCTAAATTGCCCAGCCATGTATCGAAAAAAAATATTACGGACTAACCAAGCAAAATTTCAGACTCTACTCCCTCAAGAACCAATTCTTTGAAAATCCACCTTTTTTCCAGTCCTATAGTGCAACCACCCTGCCCAATATTAAGATTATGTGGATACCAAACCGTGATACCATCAACCAATACAGTCTCATACTGTTCAGTCAGACCAGGCTTTCCCCTACGGACCGCGGGGGTACGGGTGGTTACTTGCCGCGCAGCGCATCAGCCTCCACCAGAGTGGAATGTTTCAAGCCAAATTGTAACATCAGTGCCCTTTTTCTTTATATAATCAAGAGCGTCGCATGTGATCCTAAACATATTCGTAATCCTTTTTGAAGACATCTACCCTGCGGTCCAAGCCATTCTGACAAAATTAATTTGGAAAATCTTCTATCTCATAAATATCATCGTCTACCTGCCCTTGACCCTTCCCAGGGTGTCCCACCCTCTTGCGTCATAATACTCCCGAAGAAGCTGGTCCATTTGATCAGATGTTATCAACTTGGAGGTTTCGGGAAGCATTTCCTTGTAAAATCTCTTTGGCAGGTGATCATCTGCCATTGTCAAGCCTTCCTGTAGATTAAAACATCTGGTGTCGTCAGTAATATTACGTGCTATTTCCCGCATATCGTCCTCACTCAACTTGAGGCCGGTCACACTTTCTATTATTATTGCCAGTTCTCCCCACTGGTAGAGATCACGGAAGAAGCGACAGAGAATAAAAGTGTCAAAGATGGTCAGCCGATCCTCCCACTGGACAAAGGTAGCAGCCTTACCTGCAATTTGTTCAGGATCAACCATCCCAGCAAGTTCAGGCTTATAAAATGTCGCACGCAGATGGCAGGCACCTCTCGCAGAAGTACCATAGGCAAGACCCATACCTTTAAGAACCCGGGGATCATACCCGGCAGGTTCGAGACCTTTGACATGGATCGCCTGATCCTCCATTCCCCAAGCTTTGGCGGTGGGTATAATGCCTTGGGCAAGGATGTCACCAATTCCACGTCGTGCAGAAATATCTCTTAATAGTTGAGCTATGCTTTCTGTATCACCATAGCTTATGGAGTAATCTACAATTCCCTGTTGTACAGCTTCAATGGTCAGCCCCGCAAGATTGCCTGCAGTGATCGTATCCATCCCCAGACGATCACAGAGATCATTAAGATAAACGATATCTTCAATATCTTTAATCTCACACAAACCGCCAAAGGCATAAATAGTTTCATACTCCGGTCCCTCTACGGTTAGCCCTTTATGCGGACCTTCTTTAACCGTAGAAAGTCTTCCACAGGCGATAAAACATTTCGAGCAGGCACTTGTTTTCACATCGCACCGCTCATGCAGGGCTGTGCTGTTAATTCCCTCAACATGGTCAGATTTGCCCTTTCGCCAATATTTTGAAGGAAAGCCCCCAACATGGTTCATTATGTCAACCAACATCGGTGTGCCCTGGCTCTTATAGGCTTTTACTCCAGGATCATTCCGGGAACGCTGGCCCATCACTCGATTGAACTCTTTGGCTATTGCCGGATTTGCGATTACCTTCTTGCAATTACCCCGAAAAGCAATAGCCTTTATTTTTTTAGAGCCCATTACTGTACCAACGCCAGTTCGACCGGCACTCCGCCAATAGTCATTTTCAATCACGGCAAAAGTGACCAAAGACTCTCCGGCAGGGCCAATACAGACAACGCCACACTTGCCTTTTCCCGGCCTGTTTTCCTTAATCCAGCCTTTGACGAAATCTTCCGTTTCATAGGTAGATTTTCCCCAAAGTTCACCTGCTGGATGGAAGATAATGGAGTTCTCAAATACCTCTATCCAGACTGGCGTTTCCGCGGCACCATGCAAAGTAATCGCGTCATATCCTGTAGAGCTGATATGATCTGCGACCTTGCCACCAGCATAAGATTCTGAATAATATCCGGTTTGTGGCGATTTGGTGTACACCCCATAACGTGAGGAACCCCAAATTGAAGTGCCTGCAGTGGCACCATTTGCAAAAATAAGATTATTTTCCGGACTCAAAGGATCCACCTTCGCAGGATTATGCTTGAGCAGCAAATAGGTGGCAAGCCCTCTCCCCCCAAGACTGCGGCGCAATACTGCGTCATCTATTGTCTCTTCCTCAAATGATTGTTGAGAACAGTTAATTCGCATAGACTTATTAAAAAACCCGTACATAACACCCTCTTCTTTATCTGTCTTGTTGTCTGTAATGATTCTTCCAATATCAGTTCTTTCAATATTACAACTATAGAACCTGACGGTATATCTCTTCCGCCTCACCTACGGACATGGCTCTCGGGTTATTTGCAAGTAGCCTGGTAACCTTCATTACCCCTTCGGCCAACATTGGCAGATCAGAATCGGTAATCTTGAATTGGCTCAAACTTTGTGGAATTTCGAGATCTTCATTGAGTGATCGTAAAGAATTGACTGCAGCTTGTGCCTTTTCCCGGAGGTTCATGTTGTCCGTTTTTTCTCCGAGTAAATCTGCAAGTTGCGCAAATTTATTGAGATTTCCAATCATGTTAAACTCCATTACAGGAACAAGCATCATACTGTTGGCAACGCCATGAGGAATATGGAATTCTGCACCAATGGGGTACGCAAACGCATGCACAGCAGTAACACCGGCATTGGCAAAAGCCATTCCCGCAAGTAGGCTCCCTTCAAGGAGCTTGGTTCTGGCCTCCATATCCGTTCCATTGGCATAGGCAGTACGGATATTCCCAGCGATAAGTAAAATTGCCTCTCTTGCCAGCATATCTGTAAAGCCGTATGAATTCTTTGACGTGAACGCCTCAATAGCATGAATCAGGGCATCCATTCCTGTCGCCGCCGTCACCTTTGCTGGCAAACCGACGGTGAGTTCCGGGTCAAGTAATGCTAGAGTTGGAAACAGATATGGGCTGACCACACCTTTTTTAAGTTTTTCAGCCTCATCTGAAAGAATAACGATGGGTGTAACCTCACTCCCTGTACCTGCAGTCGTTGGTATAATAATGGTTTTAAGACCAGGGTTTGGCACCAGATCAATACCAAAAAAATCGTGTAATGACCCTTCATTGTTTGCCAAAACAGCAGATATCTTTGCAATATCAATGGCGGAACCACCACCAATGCCAATAACGATATCTGCACCAAATGTCTTGACCGCAACAGCCGCTTCGATAGCGACTTCGACACGGGGATCCGGTTCCACCTTATCAAAACAATCAAAGGCGATACCGCCCTCTTTCAGCAATGTCTCCAATTGCCCTGCAATGCCTGCTGATACTATACCTGGGTCGGTGACAATAAACACCTTCTGGCTACCTTGTCGTTCAATTTCCGGTACAATATTTTTGAGCGCACCTGCGCCCATGATGATGCGTGGTGTAGTTTGAAATATCTGAGTCGTACTCATAATGGTTCTCCAAGTCTATTAATAGTCAGGAATCAGACAAATGAACCCGACAAATCTTATAAAAATACATAGAATCTAATTGATTTTTGACGTACTTACCCAATTCTTGCTGTGCTACTGTGCGCCACAAGGATGTATTAGCCACCTATCTGGCAGATGATTGACCGCTCGTATCACGCCGCCGTTATGCTGCAACCTAACAGCCTATAGCGTTATTTTTCGTTGGAAAGCATTGTCTGTTTTCTGCCGATAACTATGCAGGTTTTCGGCAAAAAAAGTGTAATGGTAGCCACTGTAAACAAAAGAGTGCTTATATCATCCATAAAGGGCCACGCCATAACGATTTTACCCTGTAAACACATGGATATTACAAGTAAAATATTATATATGGCGCAGAACAAACGCCCCCACCGACTCTCATTCAAAACGAGCATACAGCACAGGCCACCGACCCCTAAATGTACCAGAGAAATCGTCCCCTCGGTGATACATTGTCCGACAAGAAATACAATCCATGCAAGTGGTAACAGTATCTTTGCAGGCTGTACTTTTTTTGCCATTTCTCTAAATCCTTTTTTATTTATTTGTGACATATCGCGCCCTTACAAAATTTGCAAAACCATCAGCAATTTCAGGTTCAAGGTCCTGACAACGCTCTTTGATAAGGGCGGTTAATTCAGTTAGAGCAACAATGGGTATCCTTTCAAAGTCGCAAAGAGTTGATGGATTATTGTTGAAAGATATGAGAACTGGTTGAGGCATATAGTCAATCTTAAACCATTTTTTTAATATGATATTAACAAGATGACAGATACGCCAGGTGTTACCTGTCAATGTTTCCAAAGGGTTGTCGCCTGCGAAGAGGACGTTGTTTTTTATCCGGAGTGCACCCTCACGGGTAACCTTAGCAATAACAAAAATCCCTTTCTTGGAAATAACCAGATGCTCAACACCGCATAGTTCAAATATAAAATTATTAAACACGTAATAGCTATCGTCTAATTGCTGCAGTTTTTGTCCAACGCTCTTATCCATAGACAGGCAACGTTCATATGCTGCTGGTTGGAAAATACGCTGAAAAGATCTTGGATTAATCCTGGCATATACAAAAACCAGCAACAGAGTCAGCGCAGCTCCCACTGTTCCTACGGTCATCAATTCTGCCATTGTTTCGTTACTGCTATCGAACATTATGCTGACCACAACAAAAGGAACAGCGAGTAAGATTCCCAGTGGAACAAGATCCTGCTTGAGCCCCTTACGTTCTAATTTTCCTAAAACATTTGCCATAACCTTTCTCCCAGTCCCAGACCGCTAAAAAGAACGGCATGGAACGGTTTGTCCTCAGGATGAAATGGATAGCACCAACCAGTCATAACAATATTTATGCAGGTATTTTGGTTGCCACTTTGTCATTATTTTTTGTCTTCACTTCCCGCTAGATTTCTTGCCGCTGCTTCCTCAACTTCCTTCCTGATCTTTTCTGGTGAATTACCTGGGAAAACAGGTTCTTCCACCATATAGGCATTGTCTTTTTTGCCACCCAGATAGATCAGCAGACTCATGAGGATTGCAGCCCCTAATCCCCATGCAGCACCACGGGTTGCGAGAATTGCACCTGAAACACCAGCAATACCCAAATCATTAAACGATCTGGCTTTCAGTACACCAATACGAACACTGACATAGCCTTGGATTAACATGGTCGAGGCAAGGCCAATACCAAGAATGGGTTTGATCGTGGAAATTATCGGAGCCAAGAAGTAACCCGTCCAAGTACCAAAGCGAAATGACGCAGCAGCACCATGGATGGAATCCATAGCCGCAGGGCCATGCTTATACCTCTCACAGATAACAACCTGCATTGCCGCCCAAAGCGGGCCGCACATGGAGATATCTGGTCCAATAACACTCATTACAGTGTTTCGGGCACCAAAAATGATGTGAGAGCGATTCGGGTTGTAATTAATGTCTTCATCCGGACGATATTTATTTGCATCTTCCAGGAGTGCCTGGGTTTGAATAACATCACCAAAAACCACGATATAGGCACTGATTACCATGGGAATTGATGCAAGAAACATCTTCAGTGGTGGCACAGGAATAGCACCAAGCATAGTAAAATCTCTAAAGAGTCCTGCAAAATCAGGGGTATTGAAGATATTACCATCATACGTTGGCCATGGAATTTCACCAGTCAAAGGGCCAACAAAAATGGCGAGCGCAAGAGCTGGCATCATCCCAAGATTAGAGAGATAGTACAGCGCCTTATTCTTGTGCTTTATTTTTTTGAAGTGTTCAGAAAACAGGAGATAAAATGCAAGCCCTACACAGATGACAACAGTCCAAGGAAAGCTATCGAAGCTTTTTAGTCCATTTCCCGGTTTGAAAACCAGCATAATTGCGGCAAACCCTGCCCCCAGTAAAATCCCGGATTGGACAGCGTTGGGAATAAAACGCATCACTTTTTTAGCTAATCCGGAAAACCCTATAAACATGCAAAATATACCGAACATCAGCTGAAAGGCGATGAGTGCCTGCATTCGCTCGACACCGGGAGCAAAGGTCTCTACATAAACTATTAACAATGGAATCGCAGGGGTAACCCAGCCAGGAACCACAGGGTCTCCAAATGTAACATGAGCCAAATAAAACGTTCCATTTAAAATGACGATCGCCAATGCCACCTCAAACGACATCCCTAATTTACCGGTCAATACTGGAATAATTGCCAGACAAACCGTACACATCAACAACCCTTGCAAATAATCCGCAAATTCAAAACGATAGTGGATAAATGGTAGCCTTAGGGTCAACGGGCCCAGCTTGATACCAGGTTGAATCCCACCATACTCACGCTTCTGTCTCATGTTACACGCCTCCTTTTTGAAAAATTTCGGTTAGTCACATTTTCGAAGAAAAATCAGCTGTTGTATCTGTCTAGACACATCCACACTCGCAATAACCATGCCGTAAAGGACTAGCAAAAAACCACTGTCACTACTTTATTGCATAATTTCGAGCACTAACACTCATGAACAATATCTTCAAAAAGGGTATCATCAATCAGGATGAAACTAACAAATAGCACCAAGAAATGTGAATACATAACGTATATTAGGGCGTATGGTGAGATTTTTATAAAATTGATATAATTTCAGAGGCGGCAATACGACGTTATAGATGCAAACCACAGGAATAGATCATTGCTATTTTACCCATAATACAACGGCTCCCCCCCCGCTTTATCAACAAAAATAGACAATATTGGGATAGCAAAAAAAACGTTTTGTTATGTATAGGGATACCGTTTGACTGGGAATTTGATAGGTTGAAGAGAATCGATGCACAAAAGCATCAATAGTGTTTAACATAAAATATTAATCAATGATAGCTGGTAATTGCGCAACTCGATGCACAAGTGCATCGATGCACCGAGGCATCACTGTCCTTTCCATTTTTTCTAACCTAAACATTTCACAAGCTGAGATGAACTGCTTGTCGAGGAGGGTTGTAATTTGCTCTATGGTAATATGCCAATCATTAAAACGACGCGTAATAGAGCGACATTTGACTCGGCAGAGGAGAGTATGTTGATAGCTTAAGATTGAAACTAAGTTGTTACACTAAGAAAGGCCATAGCGCTGCATCTTGCGAACGATTGTAGATTGATTAACACCCAAGGATCGCGCGGTTTTGTGCGTACTCCCGTGAATCTTCAAAGCATCCTCAATTACTTGTTTTTCCACCTTTTCCATGGTGGACCGCAGCGAACCATCTACGACTGATGTTTTTAACTGCGCCTGGCCGATGCGCATATTCTCTGGCAGGTCTTCTACATTGATGATATCGCCCGGTGTGGTAACAACAATACGTTCGATGGTGTTGATTAATTCCCGAACATTACCGGGCCAGTTATGATCATACATCAGCGCATTGGCTCTTGGTGATAACTGTTTGCTAAAACCATACAGTTGATTGAACTTTTCGAGAAAATGGTAAATAAAGGTAGGAATGGCCTCCTTACGCTCCCGCAATGGCGGTATCACAACAGGAACCACATTGAGCCTAAAAAACAGATCCTTTCTGAACTTCCCGGAATCAACCATTTCTTTCAGATCCCGATTCGTGGCTGCGAGAATGCGTACATCTACGGAAACTACAGTACGGCTGCCCACCCTGGTCACTTCTTTAGACTGCAGTACACGTAATAGTTTTGCCTGGGAAGGCAGAGGCATCTCACCGATCTCATCTAAAAATATTGTCCCACCTTTCGCCGCTTCGAAAATACCAATTTTACCCTGCTTACTCGCCCCCGTGAAGGCCGCAGGTGCATATCCAAACAGTTCTGACTCAAAAAGATGTTCAGGAATGGTCACGCAACTTATCTTTATGAATGGTTTATCTCTACGGGGACTATGTTTGTGCACTAAGTCGGCAAAAACTTCCTTGCCCACCCCTGATTCTCCACGCACCATTATGGTTGTGTCCACTTGGGCCAAACGTTTTGCTAACTTGTAAATCTCTTGCATTTTATGGGATTTAATCACGACTTTGGACTCGGTATCCTGGGTTTGCCGTAATTTTTCCAATTCGTATTGATATTCTGTACGTAGTTGTTCTTCCTTGATCAACCGTTTTTGCAAATTATAGAGTTCCGAAACATCTCGAACACTCGTAACCACCAGAGAAATCTCACCGTTTTTATCAATAATCGGCGTTCCGGTTGCCATAACCTTTCTCCCGGTTTTCACCGTCTGCATGAGCGTCTTAGGCCGCTTACTTTCCAGTACAAGTTGGGTAACAGATTCACTGAAAAAGCCCTCATTCACCAGTTCCTCAGTAGTGCGATTGAGTACGTCATCACGTCGTATACCTGTAATTCGCTCATAAGCCGTATTCACACGTATGGTTCGCCCATTACCATCAGTTACGTAAATACCGTCAAAACATGATTCGATAATTCCCTTCATTTCAGAGTTAAGTAGTTTTGTCTGCTCTAATTCGTCAGCGATGGCTTCTAACTCAGAAACATCCTGCAGTACAGCAACGGCCCCGACCACCCTGCCTTCATCCAAGATCGGTGTTCGGTTCGACACATACACTTTGCCACCTATTTTGGTCTTTTGAACAGTTTCCTTCTTACCACTTTGCAGTACCGTTTTCAGTCTTGACGCTGAAAAAAACTCTTCAACATTTTTCCCAAGCATATTCTCAACATCAGAGCGTACCTTCCTCGCCATTGCCTGATTGCAGAAGAGAATTTTACCATCGGCATCAATAGCCAAAATAGGGTTATAGGTTGAATCGAGAATACAATGATGTAACCGGATTCGATCCTCGTGCGTCATGCCTGCAACACCTATTTGAGACGAAGTAAAATTAGCATTATCACTTTTGATCATTGTAATTGCTCTAGAGTTGATGGCTCTTGGTCGTCACTCGTGAAAACTGGATGTCTGCGACAAAATGTTTCGTGTTTCATGTACCCTCACTTGATAAGTTAGCCCATAACACACAATTATACAGTGGGTTATCTGTATAATTATCAAGGAAAAACACTTCATTTTGATTTTTAAACCTGAAAAACATAATTTTCATGTGTGTTTCTCTACTTTATTTCATATTTCTGTATGATATTGCCATTTCATTGCCTCACAAAAAAAAGAGAACAAAAAAGCCGCCTCCCCGAAGGAAACCGACTGGTAGTTGTGAGTGATCAAGATAAATGATGGAAAGGTAAGGAGCCCCCTCACGTACCTTGCAAATACAGATAGAGGGCTCCTGCCTAAAACATTAAGGCAGGAAAATGTTACCAGAAGTACTTCAAGCAACCAAACTATTTCATCTTCTCCACCGCATAGACGTTGATCTTGCAGATCAACAGCAAAAGGCTGGCTGCCCTTTATGCAGAGGAACACTGTGCATTATTCCAACTACCAACGCAAGCCCCGTGGTGGCCACATTAGCTGCTTATCAGCCGATATGGTTTTTCGCCCCACAGTGAAACAGGTTTTTTAAACTTGGATATCAAAGACATGGAACTATACCAACATCTGCCGACAAGTCTGCATTTCGGCAGGACAGCACTGGAGTGTAATATCTCACCCTCCGGTCTTACCCGTACCATCCAGCGACTTGAGCGGAATATCGGCAAACAGCTGTTTTCCCGTGATAACCGCTAGGTTACTCTCACTCCCCCAGGTATTCATTTTAAAAAATACTGCAAAGACACCCTTGCCAGGTTCCATTTTTAAAAAAATAGCCTCAACACTGATGCTGTGCTCCAAGGAGAATTAGTCCTTTATTGCTCCGTGCCCCTATCCTCACCATTCTGCCGAAAATATTTAAAAGATTTCGCCGTACCTATCCCGAGGTGATGATCCAAGTACAGACAGGGGATACGGCAAAAGCACTGACCAAACTGCAGACCGCTGAGGTCGATATCGCCATCGCCGCTCTACCTGACTGACAGCCTGCAGGTCTCGAATTTATAGAACTGCTGGAAATCCCGCTTCTATTTATTTTCCCGAAATGGTTGTCAAAAAGAACAAGCAGACCTAGTGAAAGCCAACACCGATTATTCTACCTTTAAAGGGTCTCAGCAGAATACGTGCGGAAAAATGGTTTGAGAAATTCAACCACTATGGACTGAAAGTCTTTACTCAACTTTGAAATCATCATCATTATGGTTTGGATCATTTTTATGATTTTCCAAGTAATGTTTAATCATCTCATCCGTAACATGACCTGAACTAAATGCAGCATACCCAATTCCCCAAAAATGTTTTCCCCAATACTTTTTGGATAATTGTGGAAATTCTTCCTGAATTTTTTTCGAGGACCGTCCTTTGAAAAAACGTACCGTTTCACTTACTGATATTTTGGGAGGATATGATACATACGTGTACGTGGTCTAGGCTAACATTGCCTTTGATTATTTGGATATCTTTTGAATCACAAATTTGCCGTATAATTTCACGAATTCGGATACCAATCGCAGGGTTCATAACCTTATAGCGATATTTTGTTATCCAAATCAGATGGACTTTTAAATCATGTACACTGTGCGATGTTTTTCTGTAAGACCTCATAGGTGAGAGTTTACTAAGTCAGCATGGGAACAGGAGTTGGAATTGTCTCCAGACTTGTCCTGAGTAAGAGCAGCTTGAAAAACAAAGTAGCGCTTGTCGATATTGAACCAAACATCAAGTCCTTTGTAGTTGGGGCCTTTAGAACTTCATCCAACAACAAGAAACCTGTGGTCCAGGCTTTCTGGAATATCGTCCGCGATGAAAAATCAAGCTTGGCCAGCGATGGATAAGGAAGCTATTCCAAACCCCTATAGTTCTGCTCCAGGTCTATAGAGGTTTCTTAATTTAATTACCAGCCCAACTCAATTGCAAACAAGAGGTTCAAACTCTTTACTCAAAGGGGCTACCAAAGGATGGTTCCACCCTGAACAAGTATTCTAGTTTGTTTCCCGTCCGGCAACACCTTTTGTAGCCGAGTTCACGATTTTTGCTTCTTCTTTGGGGCGTAGGTTGCGTGTAGCTGCGCCAGCTTGCCACATCTCAGAGTCACGCAATGCACCCAATTCCTTGCCCAGTTCTTCTTTGTAGTTTTCAGAACTAGTGCTGCTGAGGACGCGTTCTGTTTCTTTCCCGCTAGTCACGCGTTGATACAAATCTTTGAAGACTGGTAATACGGCTTCTTTGAACTTCGGTTTCCAATCGAGCGCACCGCGCTGAGCCGTAGCCGAGCAGTTGATGTACATCCAATCCATTCCTTGCTCACCGACCAACCGGATTAAGCTTTCGGTCAGTTCTTCGACGGTTTCGTTGAAGGCTTCACTCGGGCTGTGGCCGTTGATGCGAAGTGTATCGTATTGTGCTTCCATAATGCCTGCCAGAGCGCCCATCAGCACACCACGCTCGCCGGTGAGATCAGAGTAGACTTCATGTTGAAACGATGTGGGGAAGAGGTAGCCAGAACCAACGGCAATGCCCAAAGCAATACAGCGATCTTTGGCGTTACCGGTGTAGTCTTGCTCAATGGCAAAGCTGGAGTTGATCCCCGCACCAGAGAGGTAGTTGCGACGCAGCGAGGTGCCAGAACCTTTAGGCGCAACCATCACCACGTCAACATTGGCAGGGGGGATTACGCCGGTTTGATCTTTATACACAATGGAAAAACCATGCGAAAAATAGAGCACATCATTTGGGTTGAGGCATTTTACAATCATCGGCCAGATTGCTTTTTGACCAGCATCTGATACGAGCATTTGTACCACAGTACCGCGTTGGGCAGCTTCTTCCACCTCAAACAGTGTTTCGCCGGGAACCCAGCCGTCGGACACTGCTCGATCCCAATCTTGTGGAAACGCCTTCGACTGACCGACAATGACGTTAAAGCCATTGTCCTTCATATTCAGAGCCTGAGCTGGGCCTTGTACACCGTAACCAATAACAGCGATGGTTTCATCTTTCAAAACCTCAAGCGCCTTTTCCATCGGAAATTCTTCCCGCATCACAACTTCTTCTTTTACTCCGCCAAAATCAATGATTGCCATTACTAAATTCTCCTTTTGATTTACTATTCAATTAAGTTATCTAACTTTCTTCCGTTTTCAAAGCCGGGCCTCATTGGATCTATCAGTCCTGTCATCCTCAAGAAACGAGGCCGTAGATCAGTCGGTAAAACGTCTTTTTCGATGAACCACATCCTAAAAGTGCATTCTATCGAAATGCGCGTGAGCAGAGAAACAGGTCTTAAGAATGAAGACTAACATGTCCCATCGTCCCCAAAAATTGGCTAAAAATCATCAATAAACGGATTATATTTAGCAAAAGCCCTTGCGTCAAGTGACATGTCTGGCATATTATGTTGCACTTTTCGCAACACAGTAATGACAAGATAATTGTGTGTGACAAAAACGTTTCACAAGTAGCTCCACTTTGAAGATCAATAATTACTCATATTATTGTGCAGATAGGTAAGAGAAACATTCAACTAAGTGCAGCTCGTAGTCCGCTACAACAGCCCAATAATTTATACGTCATGTAATGAAATTCTCATATCTGATTTCAATTGTTTACTGAAATTGCCTACCACTTTCGTTGCATACCAGGTATCTTAAGTCTTTTATAATCCAATATTCAGCAATGAAGAGTCACCAATTCAAACATCGCTGGGTTCAAAAACGGTTAGCTAAAAAGTAACCCGTATAACGGTGAAGATTAACACAAAAGTTTGGACGGTTTAATCTTATTGTCAACACCTCAAAGACTTTTAAGTTCATTGGTAAATCTGTTTAACTGTCCTGTTAGCTCAAATGTGCTGAAATTGACATTGACAAATGAATGTTTTATGTACAATGAATACATTATATTTAATCTCAATTATTTTACAATAGCAACATAATGAAACCAATCAATTCAGAATCATTTGATTCACAAGTAGCTTTTCGTATTCGTGAAATGATTCGTCAAGGTATTTTGTTAAAAGGTGAAAAGGTAAAAGAAATCGATTTATGCAAAACATTAGGTGTGAGCCGCACCCCTGTACGAGAGGCTTTGCGTACTTTGCGATCTGAAGGCTTAATCGATCTCGTGCCCCAAAAAGGAGCTTTTGTCTCCGAGCCACCGATTGAAAAAATCATGGAAATGCTAGAAGTTATGGCTTTGTTGGAAGGCGAAGCTGCTAGCTTAGCTACTAAAAATCTGACGGCAACAAATCTCAGCAAAATAGAGGCCATGCATGATGCATTAGAAACCCATTTTCAAAATAATAATGTTGAAAAATATTTACAGGTTAATTTTGTTTACCACCGATTAATACAAGAAATGGCCGGCAATGAGACTTTATCTCATATTATTGAGTCATTGAGAGATAAGATACTGCTGTATAGGTCTAAACAACTCTTTATTGACGGTCGTTTTAAGGAGTCACTTCAGGAACACAGAGATTTATTGAAAGCCTTTCAGGCAAAAAACGTCATTGAGGCCGAAAAAGTTATGAAGCGCCACCTGAAACATCAGTGTGATGCCCTCGTCATGCTATTCACTTCCAACGAGGAATCTTCCCAGGAGAAATAAAAAAGTTCAACAATCTTGGTATTGTTAGCAGCGGCTTAATAATGTAAAAAACTGGCGATTTTAAAATGCTGGCCGATTGTGAGATGATTTCTACCGCACCAAAGGTTTCTTTCAGTGCGGCAGTTGAGTTTTTCAATGAGTTTAAAGCTGGACTTGTTCTTTCATTCGATAACGAGTGTGTCGGCATGGTGCAAAACCCTGTCCAGGATAGCGGAAGTAAGTGTTGCGCCATTTTTGAAAATCTCCGGCCAGTCCTTGTATGCTCGATTTGATGTAATGACGATAGCTCCTTTTTCATAGCGGCAGCTGATGACCTGGAAAAGCAGGTCCGCTCCATGCTTATCAATGGGCAGGTAGCCAAGTTCATCCAAATATGTGAAGATCCACATAATTGGATAAATGTTGAGTGTTGACGTCAACACCATGAAAAGAGAGGGTAAATAGCCTAATCAGTCCACATTAATTTCTGATCATATTACAATTTCCTTAACACAAACCCTTCTAAGGAGATTCAGTATGATTAGAGATATTCGTCCCCGATCCTACAAGAAATACCTTGCCCTCCCTATTTTCGGCCCAATCATCGACGATTTTGCAGAATGGCCTCATCAACGCGGTTTCACGCGTGGAGCATTCGAAATCAACTAGCAGAAACACGTCAATTTATCGATTTCTTACAGAAAAAAAATTTACAAACCGTCGGTCAGCTTACACATGGTGATCTCGATGCTGCTTGGCATCATGTTCAACATAATCGATCATCTATTGCAGGAACTGTCAGAAATATTCAAAAATTCATTGATCAGACCCGTGGTCTTCCAGCAGTACCATCCGCGCCTAAGACTCGCATGCAGAATGAATTAGAGCTCTTCTCCTGTTATCTAAAGGAGATCAGAGGACTGGTCGACACAACGATCCGTGCCCATCCCACGTATCCCCTCTCTGCTCATGAAACACGATACAAACAACTTATAGATGGCTCGGTATTTTCATGCGGCTGGTAGCAGTCTTAAAATCACTATATCATTCTGATTCTCTTGCGCATGAGGTGGGTCAGATAATGTTAGCATTGTCGGGTCACTTTATATTAGCGTTCAAGCTGCCGAGGTTGCACGTCTTCTTTGTGCTGCCCAGCAGCTTCCCTCCGTACCGGGTAGCCCTTTAAGGGCCCAGGTGATTCGATTAGCCATTCTTCTACTATATACCAGCGGGTTGCGCCGTGGAGAACTCCTGCGTTTGACATTAGGCAGTAGGAGATTATGATCCTTCGGAAGCAACGCTATTCATCCATTCAACAAAGTTTCACAAAGAACGTCTCATTCCCCTCTCAGGTACCGTTGACGCTGAACTGCGGGTGTATATCAAGCAGCGTCAACGATGCGGATTGTCGATGAAGGAGTCCGCACCGATTATTTGGAATAGCACCGGCGCTCCAGAAGGAAGAGCTTATACAGGTACCGGCTTGAGAGACAACTGGCGGCGTCTCTGCGCATCGCTAAAAATTTTATAAACCAAGGAGATTCAATCCCCAGAGCATTCTGGAATAATTCTTCCATCATATCATCCTTTGTAGAGTGTTTTCGCTTGATCCTACAAGAGATGATCTTCATTTACCCACTCATATTTTACAAGAGCCCTTTATCTATTCAATTCCGGTTATCATGAAGAAATCAGAACTAAAACGTTTTGCATCGCTCTACGAACGGCATCAAAAACTACTCAAACTTCAAGGCAAGGCCACAAGTACCATCAACGCCTACTCAAGAGCAGTGCGTAGGATACGGAACCGCTACGACTGTTGTCCAGATAAATTGAGTAAGTAGCAACTTGAGAACTACTTCGGTAATCTGGTTGAATCGCATTCATGGAGCACCGTCAAGA
>JAWSVG010000121.1:0-1681 GCA_033852035.1 Desulfocapsaceae bacterium
GTTTCCGAGGCGTATGTTGTTTTCGTTTGTTGCTGTTTGTGGAGAAGGTATTCGAAGGAGTTGAGGTCAATATTTCTGATCCTGCTGGTGACAGCAGCAACTTCTTTATCTGTCATCACCTGTGTAAGGATTACCGGTACTAAGTTGTAGCTTTGCAGCAATGCTATCTTTTTGAACTTTGATGTCCCCGAAAATTGTGATGCCTCGACCCTCGTTCCATCCGGGAGAACAAACGTTCCTTTCTCCATTACAATGTAACTAACAGAGTCTTTAGTATGGGTGTTGCCAAGATAATCCCACTTTTGCAGACGAACCTCGAAGCCATCCTGGTCAATATTACGAACTCGTACAGTGAGCGGGTCAACATCGTTGTATGTTGCCGGTCCGACGACGACAATCGCTTCATTGTAGCTATTCTCAAAGAGTACTTTCACCCATTCGTTGTCAATAGTTATTTCGCCAAGCTCAAAATTAAACGGCCCCCCCTCCTCGACATTACTGGATATTTGTTTTGTCGCATCGGCTGTTTCGCCACGGTCATCGGTCACTTGAAGGGACACAGTATATACAGCACTGGTGCTGTATATGTGCTGTACTTGAGGGCCAACGGCTGTAGATCCGTCTCCAAAATTCCAACTATAAAGGGTAATAGAGCCATCAGGGTCGGAGGACTGTGAACCATCGAATGAGACGATTACCGACTTATTGTTTTGTCTTAATGTTGTGGAGATGACGGCGGTTGGTTTTAAGTTTGGGGTGGTGGTCCCAGTGACAATGACGGGAGTGTCAACTTTCGCAGTTAATCCAAGTTTATCTGTTACAGTGAGCTCAGTATAGTATGTTCCTGCAGTGGTAAATACATGAGATGTTGTGCCGCCATTTGCTTGAGCACCGTCTCCAAAAGCCCAGCTGTAGCTAATGACTTCTCCGTTCGGGTTTGTGGACGCAGTCCCATCAAATTCCACAGACAATGGAGAGTCCCCCACAGTTGCAGAAGAAGACAGGATTGCGGTAGGAGGCTCTGAGGGCTCAATAACCCCTGACTGGGCCGTGATAGTTATTGTCGTTTGAGTCACGACACTGCTGCTGTCTTCGACCTGTAGAGTGACAGTATACGTACCGGGTATCGTATACGTGTGACTAACCGCTGAGCCTGTATCATTTGATCCATCTCCAAACTCCCAGTTGTAACTTATAATGTCCCCCGTTGACTCAGTACCAGTGAGGGAAGTATCGAATGGCACCTCTCCACTGAGTGATGTCGGTGTAATCACTGCTTTGAGTGGCTCAGGATCAGGTGAAACTACTGGGGGTAATTCTTCACCATCAACAGCCGCAGTATATGTTATCGTATTGGAAAACAAAGTTTCAGTTCCAACTGAGTCTACAGCAGTTAATGAAAAGACATGCGTCGTACCTGAGAGTTTCACTTCATAGTTCAATTGCCTGGCAGAAGGGTCAGAAGTTTCGTAAACAAGGTCCCCGTTATGGTAGGCACGAAATCCGGCTTCATTACTAACACCATCCGTATAGTCCCAGTTGAAAGATATTGCTTGGTTAAGGAAAAGCTCGGGAAAGTCATTTGGGTAAAGAAGCAGGATATTTGATCGAGGGCTTTCAAGGTCGTCACTATCGTAAGAAGCAATTGTAAATGCCATGGGCTCATTTATTAGATCAGCAA
>JAWSVG010000041.1:0-31570 GCA_033852035.1 Desulfocapsaceae bacterium
TGTTTGTTTTGTTTTTTGTTTTCTGATATGCCATTATGATAAAGTAGTTTGTGAAAATTGTTACAAAAGTAAAATCTTTTGGACTAGCTTAGGGATAGTTATTACACTCCCTTCCTTTCACAAGGAACTTCCCGGTCCAGTTTAATCAATCTCAGCTTGCTATTTGCTCAACACTATAAATGATTTCCAAAAATAAATTGCTTCGGTCCTTGCCAAAAGTTGATGAGTGTATTGCCGAATTTAAAAATGATGATACGTACAACGGCCCGATCTCAGTAGCAAAGATGGTGATTCAAAGCACGATCGAAAGTGAGCGCCAGAAGATATTACAGGATTATACTGGTTGTCACATTCGAAGTTCGGAGGAATGGCAGCAGCTTTTCAGGCAGGGTATACACGTTAAATATGCACCGCACTTTAAACGAGTAATTAATGGTACCGGTGTGGTGATTCATACTAATTTAGGACGCTCAATTCTCTCCAAAGAAACAACTGACCGACTGGCCCAGGCTGGAGGCTTTTATTCTAACCTGGAGTTTGATCTTGCCGCTGGGAAGAGGGGGAGCCGTTACAGCCATGTTGAAGAGATACTCTGTGATTTGACTGGTGCAGAAGCCGCTATAGTTGTTAATAATAATGCAGCTGCAGTTCTCATAGCTCTGGAAACACTAGCCAAAGGAAAAGAGGCAATAGTCTCCCGTGGCCAACTCGTAGAAATTGGCGGCTCCTTTCGGATTCCTGATGTTATGGAAAAGAGTGGTGTAAAGCTCGTAGAAGTTGGTGCCACTAATAGAACACATGGTTATGATTATGAAAATGGTGTCACCGAAGATACAGCCTTATTACTCAGGGTTCACACTTCCAATTTTCGGCTCATTGGTTTTACCTCTGAAGTATCCGCTGAAAGAATGGTGGCTATCGCCAAAGTTAAGGGGTTGCAGACCATGGAAGATCTCGGAAGTGGTTCCCTGATTGATCTATCGCAATTTGGTTTTCCAAAAGAACCGACAGTTCAGGAAATAGTCCAGGCGGGAGTTGATGTCGTGACATTTAGCGGGGATAAATTGCTTGGAGGGCCCCAAGCGGGAATCATTGTAGGCAAGGTTGATCTGATAGCAAGGATTAAAAAGAACCCACTCAATAGAGCTCTGAGAATTGATAAGTTTACCCTGGCTTCACTGGAAAGTGTGCTGAGGGAGTACTATGATTTGGCCAAGGCTGTGAAGACAGTCCCCACTCTCAACATGTTGACTATCTCCTCTGTAGAGTTAAAAAGAAGAGCGCAAAAAATTCAGAGAAGGCTCAAGAAACGCATCGGCGATCAATGCAAGGTGAAAATTGTTTCGACTGAGTCCAAAGTTGGAGGTGGTGCTCTGCCAGAATACACTATCAAAAGCTGGGCAATCGATTTAGAACCTGAAGAAATGAAGTTGAACATCTTTGAAAAAAAACTGAGAGAAATAGACATTCCCATCATAGGCAGGATCGAAAACGATCGATTCTTACTTGATGTTCGTACCATTCAGGATCAGGAAATCCCGGAGATCTCTGCACTCCTTACAGGATTTTTTCAGGGAGAATACTGTGATTAAGTCGTTTCCTTTGTCTTCCCCTTTCGTTGAGCTCTCCTCAGAGGATTTTATACGCTTTTCAAGGTCCTACATCGAGATTTTAACCAAGCATATTCCTACAGTCCAAAGAGTTGTATTCGTTCACAACAACGCAAATCTGTCCACATTGTATAGTGAGAATGAGAATAAAGAAGAGGTGGAGAGACTCCTGACTGACGTCATATCAGGAGAGAGAGATTACGTCATTCATGACCTGTGTCTGATGCTGCCGTTTCCTATTGCGGATGGAGGGAGAATTGTAGCGATTTTGGATCAACCAGATGAACTTTTTCGTCAAAAAGTAAGCGAGGACTGGCTTTCTGACGTCACATCTACAATAACCCACGAGTATCAGTTGTTGAGACAAGTTCGGGTTGACTCGCTCACAGGTCTGCTGAATATTTCTAATCTTTTTTACTTATTGGATACATACAGTCTTACCACAAATCTGCACTTGGTTATTGTAGAGTTACCAGCTCAACGGTCGTCTTTTGAGTATATTCTTCGCCAATCGAAAAAATGTTCTGCGCTCTTGCGGCATTTTACCCAAGGCGATATAGCCTTGCATCATCTTGGACAATCTACTTTTGTGCTGGTTCTGCAAAACGATCAGGAAAAAGGCCGGAAGGAGATAGAGGGATCACTTGTCGCCCACCTCAAGAAAGCAGGGTGCCATCGGGTCCATATCGGTTCGAGCTTTAGTGGGGGTCTGAATACTCCAGGAGCCTATCCTGTCGAAGGTCGGATACTACTCGATCAGGCATGGACGGCATTGCATCATGCTGCCAAGAAGGGCCCTTATAGTTTTTGTAATTATAATTCTTTGGCACACCCTGAGAAGGGCCCCCTCTCTACCCCAGATAAAAAAATCACTCGCAAGTTAGCCCGCTTGTGGGCAAAATCTGATCGTTTTAGCCTTGTTCACTTTAAAAGCGACCAAAAAACTGATTCTGTCAGGAGCCTTATAGAACCGAACTTGCTCCCTGAAACTATTATTGTTGAATATGATAATGATGTCTTGGTCTATTTAAATGGCGTTGATAAGAATATTGCCTTTGACTGGGCAAAAGAAACAATTAAATATGTGTTTGATAGCACACCTGACAAGGACACCATTTCTGCAGGTGTGAGCTGCTATCCCTATGGCGACTTTAAGAAATCCGAAATTTTGTTCAATTGCCAGAAAGCCCTTCTGCACGCAGCCTTTTTCGGGAATGCCAGCGGGGTTGTCTTTGACGCTGTAAGCCTCAATATAAGTGGTGATATTTATTTCAGTGATGGTGATTTGGCCAAAGCGGTAAAGGAGTATAGAAGGGGTATAAAGTGCGATCCTCAAGATGTGAATCTTCACAATAGTCTTGGCGTCGCTCTGGTAATGATGAATAAATTGCCTACGGCTATGCATTGTTTTGAACAGGCGTTAAAGTTTGATTCTAAGAATTTTATGGCTTTATATAATCTTGGATTGGGAGAGCAGGCTCGCAATGAGAATGTAAAAGCATACTCCTACATGAAAAAGGCCTTGGAAAATCACACAAATGACGAGGATGGACAAGAGGCACTCAACGACTTGAAGGTTCAACTTGGAATCTTATCCTGTGATATTGGTAAATGTAAACAGGCCGTCTTCCACCTGTTGCCCTGGTTCGAAGAAAACAAAAAGAACCAGGATGCAGAGCGCATCCATTACTATCTGGGTAAAGCGTATTATGACCTGAAAGAAAACAAAAAAGCCATGGCGTGGCTACAAAGAGCCTTACGCTTCAACGAGTATGATGATAGAGCTATGAATCTGCTTGGTACACTCTATCTGGAAGAGGAGCAGGGTGATGATATTGCCCTTTCACTTTGTAGAAAGAGTGTTGAACTGGAGCCCTCAAATATTGTTTACAAACTTGATATTGCAAGAGCTCAAAGGAAATGTGGTCTGTTTGGGGAGGCTAGAGATAATCTACGGCGCTGTTTACGAAGAAAGGAACTCAAAAATGAAGCCCAGATTGAAATGGCAAGAGGCTATCTGGAGCAAGGACAAAATCAGAAGGCTAAGGTGTGGTACCGAAAGGTACTGACCCAGCAAAATGTGAAGAAAATATATTTAGAAGAAGCGAAAAAGTCTGTTAATGCTGTTTCTTAAAAATGACCGGGGACGAGTGAGGGTGATGGTGAAGAAAACGAATGGAAGGATCATAAAGGAGCCTAAATACTGCCTTGATAATACAGTGGTAGGGGACTCGTGGCGTATGTTCAGGATAATGTCTGAGTTTGTTGATGGTTTTGACGCAATGTCGGCTATCGATGTCCCTGCCGTAACTATTTACGGCTCCGCTCGAACTCCGGTTGATGATAAATACTATATTTTGGCTGACAAGATAGCATCAGGCCTGGCCAAGGCTGGATACTGCGTAATAACTGGTGGCGGTCCTGGCATTATGGAGGCGGCCAATAAAGGAGCAGCCGAAGCGGATGGCCTTTCTGTTGGCCTGAATATCGATTTGCCCCATGAACAGGACGGGAACCCTTACGCAAATTTCCCCCTCGATTTTAAGTATTTTTTTGTTAGAAAAGTAATGTTTATGAAGTATTCAATGGGGTTTATCTGTATGCCGGGTGGCTTTGGCTCTTTAGATGAACTTTTTGAAGCGCTTACCCTCATCCAGACTGAGAGAATTAAGCCCTTTCCTATCGTGCTGGTGGGGAGTGAATTTTGGGGTGGGCTGGTTGACTGGTTGAAAGAAAAACTTTTAGACCACGGCAATATCAGTAAGGAAGATCTTGATCTGTTTTTGGTACTTGATGATGCTGATGAGGTCATAAAATATTTAAAAAACACCATGGATCCACCGTAGATCGATATCTATCAGCTTACAGCTATTTTCTACTACCTATATTTTGCAATTGACTAGTTCATCGGAGATGCGAGGCATCGAGGCTGAAGACGGATAACTACTTCAAAGAGATTCGGTGAAATTGTCAATCCCGATGGGGAGCAAGTAACAGAAAAAATGGTACTCATAAACAGGTGAGTTTCTGAAATGATAACTCATTCTTCTCTACTTTGCGTATGCAAGATTTAGGTACTATCTTTAGATTCCGAGGATTACTATGGCTCAAATTGACGGTTTTTTTAAATTGATGAACGATGAAGGTGCTTCGGATTTGCATATGGTGGCAGACCAGCAGCCGCTGCTTCGGATTCGCGGCGACATGGAGCGGGTGAAATTTAAAAAGTTGGGAAATGAAGAACTGCGGGCAATGTTATATGAAATTTGCCCTGAGGAGAAGATCAAGTTGTTTGAAGAGACCGGTGATATTGATTTCGGCTACGAAATTCCTGGCCTTGCACGATACAGGTGCAATTACTTCCAGCAAAAATATGGAGTTGGTGCTGTATTCAGAGAGATTCCCAGTGAAATTATGACAGTTGAGCAGCTTGGCCTGCCTCCGGTTGTCGGTCGACTCGCACACTTACCCAAAGGGCTGGTACTTGTGACTGGCCCAACCGGTTCTGGTAAGTCAACGACATTGGCTGCTATTGTCGACGAATGTAATAAAACCAGAAAAGATCATATTCTCACAATTGAAGATCCCATCGAATTTGTTCACCGCAGCCAGAAATGTATCATAAATCATCGTGAAGTCGGTACACATACAGACAGTTTTTCAGCGGCACTGCGTGGTGCTTTGCGTGAAGATCCTGATATCATCATGGTTGGCGAAATGCGTGATCTTGAAACTATCTCTCTTGCAATGGAAGCAGCAATGACAGGTCACCTGGTTTTTGGCACATTACATACGATCAATGCTATGAAAACAGTAGATCGTATTATTGAAATATTCCCAGCCAGCCAGCAGGGCCAGGTACGTTCTACTCTTGCTGATGCCTTGAAGGCGGTTGTGTCGCAAACACTTTTCAAACGGGTTGATGTAAAAGGTCGCTGTGCAGCACTCGAAATCCTCATTGCAACACCTGCAGTGCGAAACCTGATCAGAGATGCAAAAACCTTTCAGATCCTGTCATCTATGCAGACTGGTAAAAAGTATGGTATGCAGACACTGGATGATGCAATTATGATACACCTCGAAAAGAAACGTATCAGCCCTGATGATGCATATTCAAATGCTGTGGAAAAAGCAAGATTCTTGCCTTACCTTAGAAAAGCACCATCCGATTTCACTGAAGTGTAATACGATGAGCGGTCTTTTACCTAGCTCAAACAATGACCCTTCCCCCTTTTTCCTGGTCATTGTAGATGCATATCCTCACTAATGGATCGATGGTCAAACGCTCCCCGGCCCGCTAAAATGAGGGTACAGCTGCACAGACCAAAATAGTTCTGTATATTATAGTCTTAGCCTAATACACTGTGTTGATTTTTTTGCTATTGACAACTGGGAAAACATACGCATTGTAGTCGATATTGATTCCTAGTATCACTAGCAACTCCAATCAGTGGGCCGTCATTCTTGGGCCCGACAAACAAACATCAACAGAGGGGATTTACATGAAAAAAGTACTCGTCGCCTACTCAAGTCGAACCGGTAAAACAGGAGCCATGGCCAATTATATAGCTGAGGGACTTCGTATGACCGGTAAAGAAGTGGATGTAAAGAAAATCTCAGCAATTGAAAACGAAGAGAATATCATTGGCTACGATGGGTACCTGTTTGGTTGTCCCACATATCACAAGGATATGACCGGCGGAATGAAGCAATTTCTGTTTAAGGCCCAGCTGGCAAATCTCGTTGGCAAGATAGGTGGGGCGTTTGGCTCACATACCCATAGTGGGGAGAGTGCTCCCATGATCTACGACACCATGATGCATGTATTTAAAATGGATATGACAGACCTAGGCGCGCTGAACCTTACTGAAATTGTGGTAGAAAGTGACGAGGGGATGAAGGCTTGTCAGAACTATGGAAAAGCTGTAGGCGAAAAAATTGGCTGATGCTTTTTGACACTCACTCAACAGTGCAGCGCATAGTTCACAGGATACGCTGCACTACTTTTTTAAAGTTCGTATTTTTTACTGTATCCACGAGGAGTTACCATGAGGTCGTTCCAGGAAAAGGTCTGACTGTTCCCTATAATCACCGTTGATTGCATACCAATATCACTCTCCAGCATTTTCTCCAGAGTAGTGATGACGATCTTTTCATTTTCTCTGGTGGCAGCTGTAACTATGCCTACAGGGGTGTCTGGCTTGCGGTGAGCAAGGTAGATTTCTCTGGCTTTTACAATCTGTTCGGTGCGTTTTTTCGACTTTGGATTATAGATGGCGGTGACAAAGTCAGCCTCAGCTGCAGCCTCTAACCGTTTTATAATGACTTCCCATGGAGTGAGAAGATCTGAGAGGCTAATCGCTGCAAAATCATGCATCAGCGGAGCACCTAACCGAGCAGCACATGAGTTGATAGCAGCCAGGCCGGGAAGGATTTCAATCTTACCTTTGTAACCAGATTCTTTCGCCATCTCAAAAACCAGGCCGGCCATGGCGTATATTCCCGGATCACCTCCGGAAACCAGGGCCACATTTTTGCCTAGCGAGGCCATGTCCATGGCCTGACGACATCGATCAACTTCTTTCATCATTTCAGAAGAGATGACCTCTTTGCCTTCTAAATACTGAGGGATTAAGTCCAGATAGGTTCTGTAGCCGATGATGACATCCACACTCTGCAGCGTTTCTCCTGCTGCAATAGTCATCTGTTTTACTGACCCTGGACCAGTTCCGATAACATAAAGGGTGCCTGGGCTATTGCCATTGTTACATTTTTCCATTTTCTTTTCCTGCTGAGTAATAGATTGCTTCGGGCACTGAGGAGGGCTGCGGGTTCAGCGACCCCAATTGCTCCAACAGCCTTGAGTGCCGCAAAGGAAATTTCTAAATTAGTAAGTGTGTTTATTGAATCTTTGTCAAAAAAATCAATGCGCCAATTGTTGCTTTCTGCAAATTCAAGCAGGCCTATCTCATCATTTTTCTTATCAATAGAGGCTATGTTTCGTATACTTGCTCGACTGACTCTAAGTTCAGTAAGGAGTTCATCAAGCGCGTGTTCAAACTCGCGCACAGGTGTACCTCTGTTGCAACCGGTACCTATGACAAGATTGCAGGGTGAGAAAAAAATCGCATTTTTGGGGAAGGGGTTATCATAATCAATGATGATATCGGCCTGGCGGGAATCACTGACTTGAATCAACCCTCGTGGGAGCGAAAGGATGTTACATGTGGAGTAGACCGTAAGGTAGCCCTGATTGACCAGCTTCGTCGAAGCCTTTGTCAGCGCATCCTGGTCTTCTGTGACCAGATTTTGTTGTATAGCCCACAAATCGAGGGGTACCAGGTCAAGTGTGTCGGAGCTGGTAGTAATTACTGCTGTACCCCCTGTGAGCCGCGAAACCAATCTGGCCAAATCATTCCCGCCGCCAATGTGCCCTGAAAGAAGGCTGATGGCATGTCGGCCTTTTTCATCCATGACGATGATACAGGGGTCCCGGTGTTTATGCTGTAACAGTGGAGCTATGGAACGTACCACAATCCCTGTAGCCATAATACAGATAAAGCCATCAAACTGCCGCCAGTGGGCGGCAAGTTTATCGGCCACCTTCCCCTCCTCCTGCAGAAGTGTAGCCTGATCAAGCTGTTTAACCAGAGTTGCAGCAAGTGCTTTGCCACCCTTGGTTATGGCAATGACCCCGACCTTCATGCCGTTTTTACTCCCTGCCTGAACTCGTGGCTGAAGTTTTTGTCATAGAGCTTGGAGAGGGCAGGTGGAGGTGCATCAGCCAGTACTTGACCTACAGCAATCATTGCGGTTTTATTGATACCCGCCTCTTGAACCAGTTTGACAATTGTTGCCAGAGTACCTCTTACCTGTCGCTCATCTGGCCAGCTTGCTTTTTCAACTATAGCTATAGGGGTGTGTGCAGGGTAGCCGCCAGTCAGCAGGTCATCTACCACCTTGTCTATCATACCGACGCTAAGAAAAATCATCATGGTGGCCTGGTGGGCGGCAAGAGAGATGAGATCTTCTTTTTCAGGGACAGGAGTTCTGCCGGCGCGACGGGTGAAAATGACAGTTTGGGACACCTCTGGCAGGGTCAGCTGGGTGGCAAGGGAGGCTGCAGAAGCAAGTGCTGAACTGACGCCGGGAATCACTTTAAACGGAATATTATGCTGTTCAAGGAGTGCTATCTGTTCATTTATTGCACCATAAATTGAAGAATCACCAGTGTGGAGCCGGACAACTTTGTCTCCCTTCCTCCAGGACTGGAGGATTAAGGCAAAAACTTCATCCAGGTTGAGACCGGCAGAGTCGTAAACATTTGCCTTCAAACCTGTGACCAGCGGCTTTGGTACCAGGCTTCCGGTATAGATAACAATATCAGCCTCTTGGAGTAGTCTTTGGCCTTTGACGGTGATCAGCTCCGGGTCTCCTGGGCCGGCTCCAACAAAATGCACCATATTGTCTGATATCATTTCAAGAGGGCTGCCATTTGTGTTCCTGTTCATTTTGTTCCTGTCAGTATGGTTATGGGATTAAATTCACGTATGGTGCCGTCTGATTCAGTTCGGGTGACACGTAACACACTTGACGTCACCGACAAGCCGTGTTCAGCCATCAGAACCGGGGCTTGTTCAATGGTTTTTGCAATTACTCCATTTATGACGAGTCGTCCTCCAGGTTGTAATTTCTTTGCTGCATAAGCAACAATTTCTGGAAGTGATCCACTGCTTCCGCCAATGAAGACAGAGTCTGGGGCGGGTAAACTGTTGAGGTTATCAGGTGCTCTGCCAAAAACTGGAACTATATTATAGCAGCCAAACTTCAAGATATTTTTTTTAATATTGTAAATCTCTTCCTCTTTATGCTCTACGGCGTAAGCTGTGAGTCCTGGCGTCAGTCTCGCCGCCTCAAGAGAGATAGAGCCACTTCCTGCGCCGATATCCCACAAAACACCATCTTGTCTCAGGCGTAGTTGATGCAATGTAGCAGCCCTGACCTCATTTTTAGTTATCAGGCCCCGGCTATGGCAAACATCATCTTCGCTGAGGCCAAAAGGATAGGCAAAGGTGCCAGTACTCTTCTCTGGGCGTTCGAAACAGAGGATATTGAGTGCAGAGTAACTCTGTTGAGATATTGCAGTAAGGCTACCGAAGCTGACTTTCTCAGATTCCATACCAAGGTCCTCGGCAACATATATTTTGATACTGTCAATGAGTTCAGGTGCGTCGATGAGCCTGAGATACTCAATGATTTTAGCAGCTATTCCGGATGGAGAGTTTGTCTTGTCTGTAAAAACCAGGCTTTTCCTGTGAGGAAGAATGAGTCCGGCTATATGGAGGTTGCTCCGTCCATGCAAGCTGATGATTGCGGCATCGTTCCACGGTGTTTTGAAAAGTGCACACGCCTTCTGAAGTGACGAGAGCGCAGGGTAAAACAGAATCTTCTCAGCTGAAAACTCATTGAGCAGTTTTTTGCCAATCCCATAGTATAACGGGTCACCGCTGGCAAGCACGGCGACATTACCTTTCGTGAGAGCGGAGCGAATGGCTGTGATGGCTTCTGCTAGGGGAGCAATCGGTTGAAAGCGTGGTGTGCAATCATTGCAAAGCTTGAAAAATCGATTTGTTCCGACCACAAGATCACACTGAGAGAGAAGTGTACGCTGCGCTTTTGAAAGTTGAGGCTCGGATATACCAATGACAAATATCTCAGACATGGGTGATGATTTCCGCTTTATGGTTGATGAGATAGATGTTGACTCTGGTTGTGGTGATCTTTTCACAGTATTCTCTGGCTTTTAAGCAGACGGCCTCAATAATATCAGTCCTGCCACTATTATTGAGATGTTCCAGCATTTCTCGGGCGGTATTAGAATCTTCCATTTGCTTGAGAAGTTTTCCTGTTGCTCCAAGCTCACCAAGGAGCCTCGCCCCGTCGGAAGTTTCCAGCACACCGTTTCGCACATGGGTCTGGGGAATACAAAGTGCTGCTTTCATGATTTTTGCCCACATTCCAGAGAGGTGGATTGGGTCAAATCCTCGCTGAGCCGCTTCTCTGAGTGAAAACTCCAGGTAATCCCCCATCATGGCGTAGGCTTCATCCGGTAAGTTCAAGTGTACCTGGGCCCCTTTTTCAGAGGTACGGCCTGTGGAAAGTACTACTTCAGTCAGGCCGGCTTCCTTTGCCACATCGAGAGATGCTTTAATGGTGGCCGTCCATGCATCGGCTGATATGGGTCGAACAACGCCAGTTGTTCCGAGAATAGAGAGGCCGCCACGAATACCAAGTCTTTTGTTCAGCGTTTTTTTTACAAGTTCATCACCCATTGGTATGGAAATGGAGACGGTGACAGCCTGGTCTCCTGTTACCTCCCGAACAGACTCGCAGATCATCTGTCGAGGGACCGGGTTAATGGCCGGCTCTCCAACCGAAATGGCAAGACCCGGTTTTGTGACTCGCCCTACCCCTTTACCTCTGCACAAACGGATATTGTCCAGGGTCACGCAGTCTGTAGCTTCTCCGGAATTATGACCATGAGTGAGAGTCGCAACGATCTCTGCACGATTCGTTACATCAGGGTCATCTCCGGCATCTTTTATAATCGAGGCGGTTGCAGATATCTCGCTGCAGCTGCAATTGTGGACGGCAAAGTGTATTCTGCTGCCGTCAGGAAATGGTATTTCAACACTCTTGGGACATGTCCCCTTTGTCAGAGTGATAGCTGCAGCCTTTGCGGCTGCTGCAGCACAGGAGCCGGTTGTGAATCCACTGCGAAGACGTCTGGCCATGGTTACTCTGCCGCCAGTCTTATCAGAGCATTGGTAATTGCTGCCGCCACAGGGCTACCGCCTTTTCTGCCGAGGCTGGTTATGTAGCAGCTGTTTTGCTCAACTAACAGCTCTTTGGATTCAGCTGCGTTCACAAAACCAACTGGAACGCCAATAATTAAGGGCAACTTGTCGGGGACAGATGAGGCAAGACTTCTCACTGCATGGATAAGGGCTGTCGGGGCATTACCTATGGCAATGATGCCTATATTATCGTTCAGAGCCATGTCGATTGCCACTTCTGATCTGGTCTTGTTCTCAGCCTTTGCTTGAGCAGCGACGCCCTGGTCTCCGATCATGCAATGTACTGAACCGCCGAACTTGCCCAGGAGTACCTCACTTATCCCGGAGGCAACCATCGAGACATCGGTGAAAATGTCTTTTCCTGCTCGAATGGCCATGATTCCAGCTTCAATAGCATTTTTTGAGAAGCGCATATTATCTTTAAAGGCAAAATCACCGGTTGCATGAATGACACGCTGGACGACTTTAAAGGTCTGGTCGTCGAATTCTGATGGACCACATTCACTCGCAATGATTTTAAAACTTTCAGCCTCT
Source organism: Desulfocapsaceae bacterium (assembly GCA_033852035.1). GTDB lineage: Bacteria > Desulfobacterota > Desulfobulbia > Desulfobulbales > Desulfocapsaceae > Desulforhopalus_A. The sequence goes on from JAWSVG010000041.1 coordinate 12,002, forward strand.
ATTTCAGATGGTTGTACATTTTGTAGTTTTACAGCCATAGTGTTACTCTCTGCAAAATTTTATAAATTCATCCGCCACATCTGGTGATTTGCCAAAATGGAGGTGCATGTAGCCGCCCAGAACCTTCTTGTAACAATAACCTTCGTTGCTGCGGTTGTTATTTACCGCATATATACGATCAATTGACTCCGGCATTTTATCTATGTTTGAATAGTGAAACTCGTGACCCCGGAGTGTCGTGCCGGCGGCACCAAAGCAGCATTTCTTCAGTGTTTGGACTTCACGGTATCCGAGGCTGGCTCGGGTTTTCTGCATCCGTGCTTTCACCGGGAAGGCTCCAATCATTTTGTGGAAGAAGCCGTCATGGTCAACGATCCCCTCTGTAAGATACATAAAACCGCCGCACTCAGCGTAGACAGGTCCGTCGTTTTCTATCCACTCTTTGATAGAGATGTTCATCGAGCGGTTCTCACTCAATGTTTCTGCGTAAAGTTCAGGGTATCCACCACCTAGATACAGTGCATCCAGGTGAGCTGGGATAGCCCTGTCTTCGAGGGGGCTGAAGAAAACCAACTCCATTCCAGCTTTCTTTAGCAGGTCGAAGTTATCTTCATAATAAAAACAGAAGGCCTTGTCACGTGCAACTCCCAAACGACACAGAACTTTTTCTGGGCTGCCAGGTTCTGCTTGGCTGGCAGCTGGGATTTTGTTGCAAAGCTCAATGATCCTGTCAAGCCTGATGTGATCGGTCACTGTTTTTGCAAGAAGCTCCAGCGCCTTCGCGTCCAGTGGTGACTCATCGCCGGTTAGAAGACCAAGGTGGCGGCTGGGAATAGAGAATTCGATGGTTCTTGGAAGGTAGCCGAGAATCTCAGCGTCACAGTGTTCTTTAATGGCATCGCTTACCAGCTGTAAATGCCTTTCACTGGCAACTCTATTGAGGATGACACCAACGGGGGCAACATCCGGCTGCAGAGTCTCAAAGCCCTTTACAATGGCGGCCCCGCTTTCTGCCATTGAGCGTACATCGAGGACAAGTATCCCGGGGAGATTGAGGGCTTTTGATAGTGCGCCGCTTGATGAGATGCCGCCATCAAACATGCCCATCACGCCCTCTATTATGACAATATCAGCACCTGTACTGTTTCGGCATAATGTCTGTCTGGCAAAGTCAGGGCCGCACATCCATATATCCAGATTACGTGAGACCTTGCCCGTGACAAGTTTATGCAAACCCGGGTCAATAAAATCTGGGCCGCACTTAAAGGGTTGGACATCGTAGCCTTTTGCTTTGAAAGCTGCCATGAGTCCGAGAGCAACAGTGGTCTTACCAGAGCCGCTGGAGGTCCCTGAGATAATGAATGCGGGAGGCGTTTTTTTCATTCGTTTGTCTCTTGTTTCGGAAGTTTCCCAGAAGGGTAGAAAATCTGGTGAAGCTCGTTAATTCCTTCGAGGATTCGTAGGGTAGGTCGGGCGACCAGGGCTTCCTCTATGAGATAAATATCCCCTTCTCTGACTGCTCTGATCGCCTGAAAACCTGGCTCTTTTTGAATTATTTCTCTGGTTACAGGATTCATTCTGCCTTTTTGAGCAAGAAAAATATCAATTTCGTCTCCATGGCTGAGGAGCCGTTCTTTGCCGTAAAACGCTATATTGGTTGTCCTGACCTGGCTGGCATCGGCTCCAACGTTCATTCCTCCAGCCTGCTCTAAAACAAAAATACCGATACTGTCCAGGGCAAAGGTTTTCATTTTGGTGTGAATGGATTCGAAATAGACCTTTGGTCGTGATTTTGCCGGCACCTTTTGCAACTTCGCTTTCATCGTTTTAAGGCTAGATTGGAAGATAGTTATCATCTCCTCTGCCTGTAAATCTTTGCCGGTAAGGATGCCAAGATTGCGCCAATAGGAAAACATGTCCTCTACACCATTGGGCTGCAGGGAAAGGACGGAAATCCCAGCCTGGCGCAATTTTTTTATAAATTCGGGATACGACCTCTCTATCATTGGCCGAACAAGTACAAGGTCTGCCTGGGCTGCAATGAATTTTTCTGGGTCTTCGCGGTAGGAGTATCTCTTCAGTGCTGTAATGGAGGAAGGGTAATCATCGGATCTTGAAATACCTATGAGCTGCTTACCTGCTCCGAGGCTGCAAATATTTTCTGTGTGTGCTGAATAGAGAGAGATAATGCGTTGAAACGGTTTGGTGACCGGTATTTTTTTCCCGGAGCTGTCAATAACTGCTTTTTCGGCTTGAGCTGAATAGGCAGTGTTTATCAAAAAGATGAAAGCTAACGAGAATGTCAAACAGAATGTCAAAGAGACAATGACAGCTGTGCTTGAAGGCAGACACTTTTTTCTCGGGGTAGTGGGTTGCATTGATTTTTATTGTTCCCAGTATTTGTAGCTAACCTGATACGATTTGTTGAAAGGATCCTTGGTTACCTGCGCCTGGACGCCAAAAACCTGTTGTATTGTTTCGGCAGTGAGGGTTTGAGAAGCGGGGCCCTCCAGGAAAATAGACCCGTCTTTCATAAATATAATGTCGTCGCAGTAGGCTGCCGCAAGGTTCAGGTTATGGATAACGGCGATGACCGTCCGTCCTTCATTCTGCACCAGTTGTTTGGCTATATTGAAAATTTGCAGAGTGTACTGGACGTCTAGGCTTGAGGTCGCCTCATCAAAGAGTAGAACGGGGGTATCCTGAGCAAGCGCTCTTGCTACCACTGCTCTTTGTTTCTGGCCGCCGGACAGGGTATTTGTGTACCTGTCTCGAAGGTTGCTGATACCTATGTTTTCCATGGCCTGATTTATGCAGGTCCAGTCATGGGTAGTGGGGGAGCCGAAACGGTCGATGTAGGGATGGCGACCCATCAGTACGATCTCTTCAACGGTAAAGCCAAAACCGGTATCAAACTCCTGGGGAACCAGGGCCAAATATTGGGCCAGATCTCTTTTAGAGTAGTGCTGCAGAGGTTTTTCATTAAATAATATGGTCCCCGTTGCCGGTACTTTCCCTCCTATCAGCAGATCAAGAAAGGTTGTCTTACCACAGCCGTTCGGGCCAACGATACCGTAGAATTTCCCTGGTTCGATGGAGAGATCAATGCCGGTTAGAACAGGACTGGAGGTATAGGCAAATGATACTCGGGATATGGTATACAATCGCCGGTCAGTCATAGTTTTTACCTTTCTGCTTCTGCCTGAAAATGATACAGAAGAAAGGTCCGCCAATAAGAGCGGTAAGCACTCCTATAGGGACTTCAACAGGGAGGACGGCTCTGGTAATGGTGTCGGCTGCCAGAAGAAGAATTCCTCCAGCCAAAGCAGAGACTGGGAGCAGTTTACGGTTGTCCGGCCCAACAATGTATCGCATGAGGTGGGGGACAATAAGACCGATAAAGCCTATTATACCGGTTACTGCTACACAGATCGCGGTGACAAACGAGGCAGTCACCAGGAGTATTTTTCGTATGCGGGCTGTATCTACTCCAAGGGAGTCTGAAGATCGTCGACCAAGGCTCATTATATTCAGGTCACGACTGTAAAACAATGTAACACAGGCTCCAAAAAATACTGTAATGCCAACCAGCATGACACCACCCCAGGTACTGGAAGAGAAACTTCCCATCAACCAGAAGATGATAACAGCAACTTGCTCATCAGCTATATATTTTAAAAAACTGATCCCGGCTGAAAGAATTGCTCCAACAATGACTCCTGAGAGAATGAGCGTATTCGCAGAAATCTGTCCATTAAAAGTTGAAAGATGCATGACGAGAAACAAGGTGATGATTGCTCCGGTGAAAGCAAAAAAAGGAGTGGAAAAGTGTCCAAGCATACTGATGTTTGCAAGAAGGGCAATTGAGGCCCCAAAGGCGGCGCCACTCGATATACCAAGCGTGTATGGGTCAGCAAGAGGATTAAGAAGAATACCCTGATAGATTACGCCGCTCATGGCAAGACCTGCTCCAACAAACAGAGCTGTTAAAATACGGGGAAGTCTGACATCAATCACCACATAGGGTGTGGTGCTCGACATATGTTCAAGAGCGTTCTGGTTGCCGAGTATTTTTGCGGTGACGACTCTCAGGATATCACCTGAAGAAATCTGAATGTATCCCATTCCTGTTGAGACGATGATCGCAAAGAGCACTGTAACTGCAAGTATAAGCGCTATGAGGATGAATTTTTTGTCGTAATGTCGATTCATGGGATGTCTGAAAAGAAGTTTCCGTCTTAAGTCAAAAAATAATAGCAAAGGGCAATTATAATCACACAGAGCGCTCTCGTCATCTGGCTCAGGGCTACAAGCTCTACAGCGAGTTTTGGATTGAAAATGCCGGAGTAGTAGGGGAGTTGATGCCGTAAGGCTCGTATTGGCGCGGCAAGGATGTTGCCAACCAGCAGCGCAAGGACGACTTCTCTGTAGGTAAGGCTGTTTTCAGCAAGCAGAACGCTGGCAGCCGCCAGCCCTGCAGAGAATTCGGCTGTAACATGCAGTACAACAATGCCAAGACTTTGCGGGTTAAGCCAGGATAGAAACCAGGCCCTGGTGGAGATGAAGTTTTCTATGGTGGTAAATAAACCATATCTGTTCAAAAGAAAAAAGAGAATATACACGGGGATAAGAAACTTCAGAATCTTCACTATTCGTTTTTTCAAACGCTTAGTGCTTTTTTGTACAGCAGCTTTCCAGCCAGTTTTTACTCTTTCCGGTGGTAGCTCTATCTCTATGACATCTCTTTCCGGGAGGAGTAACCTTCCTCCGAGCACAACGAACAAGGTTTGGAGTATGGCGGCAGCAAAGGTAAGTCCTACATAAATAAACGCGGCACCTTTAATGAGTGGTGCTGTCAGGAAAAAGACTGTTGGCAGGTGGAGGAAAAATCGGGGTAAGGAATTGAAAAGGTTGGCCATTACCAGCTCTCGTTTGCTCAGTTGCCCCTTGTCATACGCCTCGGCCAGCATGGTGTTCGCGGAAACCCCGGAGAAAAAAGCAACGGAGAAACTTGCTCCTGTAATTGACGATAACCTCCCCAATCGAATCAGGGGCCGGGAGAGAGTTGCCAGTCTGTGGGTCCAGTTCAGACTTTCAATGAGGTTGGCGATGAACAGGCCAAGGACAATGAAAAAGGTGATCCTGGCGATCGGCAAGATGATCTGCGGCCATATTTGTGAAATGAACTCAGGTTCCATGACGTATGTGCAAAAGGGTCGTGTATGCTGTCGTGTATGCTGCTATAATGTATTGAAGCCGTTACTTCGGTTCAACCGTCTTTGTTCTCAATGCGGTCTCAGGCGATACTACACCCCGAGAACGGGAAAGAAAATAAAATATTGCCATCACCATCCATTGAAAGAGAGTCGCTTCTGATTGTGCAGTGTGCCCATGCTGTAGCGCAAGAAATATGTTGACATTTTCTTCCGCTTCTTTTTAATGGTACTAGATTTCAGGTGCACAGAAGAGTGCGTTAGAGGGAATCTCGTGTAATTCGAGAACGGGCCCGCCGCTGTAACCGGGGACAGATTTCACGTGCGACCACTGGGAGGTGTCTCCTGGGAAGGTGTGAGAAATGTATGATCCGGAAGTCAGAAAACCTGCCTGAAATTAAGGATGTGGTGCTCCCGTGGAAAAGGACGCCTTTATCGATACGAGGAAAAACAGGGACTCCCCGGATCAATTCATGATTCGGGGTTTTTTTATGTTCTCCGTTCAATACTATTTGCGGTTTGGCTCTCAATTGGTGCAGCCGGCCGGTAACCAAGAAGCGTGTTGTATAGCGCCTAAAGCGCGTTGTATGACCTCACTTGCGAAATAACGACGGATTGTTTCTCGTGGTTTTGGAGCAAACTCTACTTTGAAGGTGGGTAATGCAGGGTACGTTTTATGTAGTTGGAGTTGGTCCCGGAGATCCTCAGCTTATGACTCTGAAAGCTGCAAGCATTCTTGACAAGTGCAATGTCTGGTTTGTCCCCTCTGCTTTTGAAAATGGTGGAAGTATGGCCTTGAAAATAGCCTCGGGTGCAGTAAACAGTGACGGTAAAGAAATTTTAAGTCATCATTTTCCTATGAAACAGGTACATAGAGGGAAATCCCCGGACCCGGAAGTACAAAAAGCCTGGCAGGAGGCCGCAGCCACCATTACAAAGTGTCTTGAAAGCGGTCAGGATGTGGTTTTTCCAACCCTTGGTGACCCCGCAATTTATTCAACCGGCTTTTATGTCTGTGAGACTCTGCAGCAAAATGGTGTGTCTTGCACCGTTGAAATAGTCCCCGGAGTGTCAGCCATCGGTGCATCTTCAGCGGTATCTGAAGTGCCCCTTTGTCTAGGAGATGAGCGTCTTGTTGTTATTCCGGCAACCTTTGAAAATAGCAGGATAAGGGAAATCCTTGCTCTCTGCGACGTAGCGGTTTTTATGAAGGTACATAAAGTCATGCCACGTCTGGTTGGACTGCTCGACGAACTGGGCCTGGTTGACAAGGCAGTTCTTGTCGAGCGCTGCAGTCTGGAAGATCAAAAAATATGGAAGGATATCAGAGAGACTGTCGGTAAAGAAATTCACTATTTCTCAACGATGGTTGTGAGAAAATAGCGAATTCCGGTGGTGCTCTTTAGCTTCGCATCTCCAATGGACTAGCTCCTAGGAGCTTGTCCGAGAATAGGGATTTTGGTTAAAATCAAGGCATTTTAAAAAAATAAGCACAGCCATATAGGTAATATTGCGAGCATTATTTTTTGGAAATAACGAAGAGTTTGGGTGAAAGGCCATTCTCGGACTAGCTCCTAGTCAATTTAACGGATTATTTTTTTCATAGTGTGGTACCCGCCTCGTGCTGTGGTGTTAGGAAGGAGCATGGCACCCGGTGACATAAGTGTCCCCGGACTGGTAACAGAGTTGCAGCCTGTCTGACAATTATCCCCCAGGATAGCTCCAAATTTTCTCCTGCCTGTGTCTATCGTCTCTCCCTGGTGGCTGATGAACACGTTGCCGGGTAAAAATTTGAGGTTCGCAAATTTTGTACCTGCACCAAGATTTGCGTTGTTGCCGAGAATGGAGTCTCCCAGGTAGGCAAAGTGGCCGGCCTTGGCATCATTCAAAAAAATTGAGTGTTTAATCTCAGTAGTGTGTCCCAGAATACATCGCTTGCCGACCACACAATACCCGCGAACATATGCACCTTGCCGGACTTCACTCATATCACCAAGAATGGTTGGTGATTTTACCATTGCCCCGGACTCTATCAGTACTCCCCTGCCAATGGCAATTCTACTGCCGATTAGGGTGGCTCCTGCCATTACCACCGAAGCACCTTCAAGTGTCTCCCCGTTTTTGCTTACCCTGAGTGTACCTTTTGTGGTATCGCCATACTCAATGTGGGTGTTTTCGGCAGACAGGGTTATTCCTTCGTGAATAATGATATGGGCTGACAGTGGAATACCATCCTGGATTAGGTCATATTGAGGATAGAGGTAGTTATCCATATAGCTCTTCAATTCATTAAGCGCTTGCCAGGCAAAACTGTCTTTTTTGAATAGTTCGCTGTGGGAGAAATCAGAAAGGTCAAAAAACGATTCAATGGTTAACATATAGTCCTCATATAGTAATGGGAGAATTTGTAATCGGGTTTAAGGGAAGCTTCATGGTTAGTATAAAATACGAGCATAATAAAGCAACGGCTCAATACATTCCACATTCCGGTTCTCTGCAGTAAAAAAAAGGAGTACGTCAGGTGTAGAGCTGGAAGCTTCCTTGACTTAAGTTGTTTGGATGTTTAGTATTTCGGGAAAATTATTGTTGCTTCCTGGGTGGAGCTATCTATTTGATTATACATGACATTATAAGAAGGTGACGGGGCGTTTCAGGCCCAATTGGCGCTGTGGGCTAAACTTCTCGTGAGAGTTTTGGTACCTTGGTAACTATTAGTAGGGTGCTTTTTCCGATTTATCGGGCTAGGAGGAATTTGTGGAATTTAATGATTCGTTGAGCATAGGTATGGACGATTTTTCGAACAATGAAGATATGGAAATACCTGATATCTTACCGATGATGGCAGTGAGGGATGTCGTTGTATTTAATTATATGATCATACCCCTTTTCGTCGGTCGGCCAGGTTCTGTCGAGGCTGTTAATGAGGCTTTGGGAGCGAATAAATTACTGATGCTCGTAACTCAGAAGGATGCCACTAAAGACAACCCAACAGAAGATGACCTGTATAAAGTTGGGATGGTTTGTATGGTCATGCGTACCCTTAAACTCCCTGATGGGCGTTTGAAGGTTCTGGTTCAAGCCATGTCCAAAGCCAGAATAAAAAGCTTTGAGCGCACAGAACCGTCCTACCAGGTGTCTGTAGATGTTATAGAGGACGCTGAGGCTGAAGAAAGTGTAAGTGTAGAAGTGGAAGCGCTTATGCGGACAGTTCGTGAGCAGACAGAGAAGATTATGTCACTTCGAGGTATACTGTCGGCCGATCTGATGATGATTATAAACAACATTGAGGATCCGGGTAGACTCGCTGACTTGGTTGGTTCCAATCTACGTCTTAAGATTTCTGAATCCCAGAAAATTCTCGAAGAAACTGAGCCCGTCAGTCGTTTACGACTGGTTAACGAACTTTTAGCAAAAGAGCTTGAAGTTTCAACGGTTCAGGCGAAAATTCAGAATGATGCCAAAGAGGAGATGTCAAAATCTCAGCGTGAATATTTTCTGAGGGAGCAGCTCCATGCTCTGCAAAAGGAACTGGGTGACACTGACGAACGTGGACAGGAGATTGATGAGCTCGAAGCGAAGCTGAAAAAGACCAAGATGCAAAAGGTCGTTCGTAAGGAAGCCAAGAAACAGCTGAGCAGGATGGAGATGATGCACCCGGATTCATCTGAGGCCACCATTATCAGAACCTATATTGACTGGATTCTGGATATCCCCTGGAAAAAAAGTACGAAAGACAAGCTTGATCTGGTGCGTGCTAAACAGGTGCTTGATGAAGATCACTACGGGCTTGATAAGGTCAAGGAACGGATTCTTGAATATCTAGCTGTTCGAAAGCTCAATAAAGAAACCAAGGGTCCGATTCTCTGTTTTGTCGGGCCTCCTGGTGTTGGTAAGACCTCCCTCGGGCAGTCTGTGGCCAGAGCTATGGGGCGTAAATTCCATCGCCTGTCACTTGGCGGCATGCGTGATGAAGCCGAGATTCGTGGACATCGCCGGACATATATAGGAGCAATGCCTGGTCGGATTGTTCAGGGGCTGAAGACTGCCGGGTCAAATAATCCGATTTTCATGATGGATGAGATTGACAAGGTTGGTTCAGACTATCGTGGCGATCCTTCTTCTGCTCTTCTTGAAGTTCTTGACCCTGAGCAGAATTTTGAGTTCTCTGACCACTATATGAATCTGCCCATTGACTTGTCGAAGGTAATGTTCATCACTACTGCCAATATGAGTGATACCATACCCGGGCCACTGCTTGATAGAATGGAGGTTATTCGTCTTTCCGGCTACACCCTTGAAGAAAAAATGGAGATTGCCAAGAAATACCTCGTGCCGCGGCAGCTTAAGGAGAATGGACTCAAGCCTCGAATGTTACGTGTGCGAGACGAGACCCTTCAACTTATAATAACTCATTACACCTATGAGGCAGGTCTTAGAAACCTGGAGCGTGAGATTGGTAAAGTGTGCCGAAAAGTAGCAAGAAAAGTAGCGGAAGGCGGCAAGGGACCGTATAGCGTATCCAAGAGAAATCTGCATAAATATCTTGGACCGCCAAAGACGATACCAGAATCAGAGCTAGAAAAGCTTGAGCAGCCTGGGCTTGTTACCGGGCTTGCCTGGACAGAAGTTGGCGGTGAGATTCTGCAGATTGAGATCAATATTATGCCGGGTAAAGGGAAACTGACTCTCACCGGGCAGCTTGGTGATGTCATGAAGGAATCCGCCCAGGCGGCCTTGACCTACTGCCGGAGCCGTTCCGAGGAACTGGAGGTTGCCGAAGATTATTTTGACAAGATCGATCTTCACGTTCACGTCCCTGCGGGTGCAATTCCCAAGGACGGGCCATCTGCAGGTATAACCATGGCAACTGCTCTCTATTCGGCCATAACCCAAAAGACGGTTATTAGCCATTTGGCAATGACAGGAGAAGTGACCCTGCGAGGTAGAGTGCTTCCAATCGGTGGGCTCAAAGAAAAGGCACTGGCTGCTCTTCGTGCTGATATCCATAAGGTGATCATTCCAGCTCAGAATAAAAAAGATCTGGCGGAAATCCCTAAAGATATTCGTGAAAAAATGGAGTTTTTTCCTGTGAAAGACATGGACGAGGTTGTTAAAATTGCCTTTTCATAAGTATAGTCCTGAATTTCAGCAAAGGCAACTGCACAGTTGAGCCAAACCATTGACTGATTCGGATTCAGAAACAACAGCATCACATAGCACATTGATCAGGAGAATTGCCATGGTGGTAATTCTCCTGATTGTTTTGCTGCCTCTCGCTTTCTGTGGATGGTACTATTCCTATGTTTACCAACCCGGCCCTGTGAAGTCTGAACCTTCAGTAATTGTAACAATCCCAAGAGGAAGTTCTGTAAAGGCAATCGGCGAGATTCTTGCCGACTCAGGTCTGATTTATTCTGATGTTCGTTTTCTCCTTCTTGCAAAGTTTTCCGGTCTGGCAAAGCATCTGCAAGCGGGGGAGTTCAGGATGAAGACAAGGCAAAATCCTGAAAAAATCTTAAAAACACTGGCTACAGCCAGGCCCGTTCAATATTCAATCACCATTCCTGAAGGACTTCGAGCAACAGAAATTGCAGAAATATTCAGTTCTGGGGACTGGATAGATCCAGAGACGTTCAAAGAGCTTGTTCAGGAAAAATCGTTCATTGAAAAACTGGGACTAGCCAATGTGAACAGCCTGGAGGGATATCTCTATCCCGACACATATATGTTCACCAGAGACGTCAAAGGTGCCAAGAAGATACTTTCGATTATGGTTAAACGATTCCTCGAGGTGTGGGCAGAACTAGCCGAAGGGAGCAGCCACGATATAATTATGGCAGAAACCGTCACTCTCGCTTCTATTGTCGAAAAAGAAACGGCCACGTCCGAGGAGCGGCCGTTGATTGCCGGGGTGTTTCTGAACCGGTTGCGGATTGGGATGCGCCTTCAATCCGATCCTACAGTTGTTTATGGGCTGGAGAGTTTTTCAGGAAAAATAACCAAGACTGATTTGCGAACGCCAACCCCCTATAATACCTATACCAATAAAGGGCTCCCTCTTGGTCCGATCTGCAATCCTGGCCTCAAGGCCATGGAGGCAGTTCTTCATCCAGAGGCCACCAAAAACCTCTATTTTGTCTCTAAAAATGACGGAACCCATCAGTTTTCAAAGACTCTCCGGGAGCATAATCGCGCCGTGCAAAAATATCAGAGGAAAAAATCTGATAAAAAAGGTAAGTAGTTTGGATGGTTGAATAGTTGTGGTGTAGAACAAATGTGTGAACTATGGGAGAACAAGGTGAAGATTGCCCTCGTGCAGGTAAATCCGACAATTGGTGATTTTAAACAGAACTGTGCTAAGATTTGTGAGTGGGCAAGGCGTGCTGAAGTAGCTGGCTGCGATCTTGTTATCTTTCCTGAACTGGCGGTTTCTGGATACCCCCCTCAGGATCTGCTGGAGAGAAAAACATTTCTCGATGATCATGACCTGGCAGTAGCAGAAATGCTTGAAGAACTCCCTGCTATAGACGTGATGTTTGGTTGTTTTGAGCATCGCACTGAACTTCATGGGAAAAAGCTGTATAATTCAGCCTTCGTGGCTCGTCAGGGTAAAATTATTTTCAGAGCAAGGAAGCGATTGCTGCCCTCTTATGATGTCTTTGATGAAACAAGGTATTTTGAACCTGGCCCACCATCGGAGCTGTACTCAATAAAAGGGCAGAATTTTGGTGTTACCGTCTGTGAAGATGTGTGGGGCAAAGAGATAGCCGACTATTCGGTCGATCCGGTCCGAGACGTGTGTCGCCTTGCCGAACGGAAAAATATAACAATACACGGAATAATAAATATTTCGGCTTCGCCTTTCCAACAAGCAAAAGAAGCGGTTAGAAAACATATTTTTACTGATACCTGCAAGCAATATAGTCTTCCATTTCTCTATTGCAACCAAGTCGGCGGTCAGGACTCACTGCTCTTTGATGGGCGGAGCCTCGCTATGAATAGTGAGGGGCAGGTCGTCGCCCAGGCACTTGGCTTTCATGAAGATATGATTGTCCTTGATAGTCTTACATGGCAGGGAGAGCTGAATGGTGCTGCGGATATCTCTGATTCAGCTGCTGTTTATGAAGGGTTGGTGATGGGAGTCAAAGATTATGTGAAAAAATGTGGTTTTTCATCTGCTGTCCTGGGTTTGTCAGGGGGGATTGACTCGGCATTAACAGCTGCCATAGCAGTAGAAGCCCTTGGAAAAGAAAACGTACTAGGCGTAGCGCTGCCTTCTCAGTACAATTCGGACGACTCCCTTGAAGACGCACAACAACTTGCCGCTCATTTGGGGTGCCGCTTTGAGGTTATCCCGATATCCCCTCTTTTTGAAACGTTTCAGGAGAGCCTTGCCCCACTTTTCACCGGGCGCGATCAGGACCTGACTGAGCAAAATCTTCAGGCGAGAATCAGGGGCAACCTCCTCATGGCCCTATCGAATAAATTTGGCCATCTTCTGCTGGCTACCGGCAATAAAAGTGAGATGGCAGTAGGTTACTGTACTCTTTATGGTGACATGTGTGGCGGTCTGGCGGTTATTTCTGATGTACCGAAACAGCTGGTGTATGAGCTTTCAAAATATGTCAATAGGGAGAGAGAGCTGATTCCTCAGCGAACAATCACAAAGGCACCAACAGCTGAATTAAAGCCAGGTCAAAAAGATCAGGATGATCTTCCACCCTACGATCTCCTTGACCAAATTCTCGAACTGCATCTGGAGCAAGGTGTTGGTGTAGAGGAGATTGCTCATTTGGGTTATGATAAAAAAATGGTCCTCGATATTGTACGGAGAGTTCGCCTCAATGAATATAAGCGCAAACAGGCTCCAATGGGGCTGAAGGTAACAAGCAAGGCCTTTGGCTATGGTCGACGATTCCCGAATGTTCAGAATTATCAGGGGTAACAGCGATTGTCATTTATAAAAAGAGTCATAGTCAGGCACCATCTGCGGCTTCTGAAAATGCTTTTTTTGTTGACTGCGGTCTGTTCTTTCGCCTGGCTCATCATAAGCGAACAGGGTGTTGAACGACCGGAAAAATTGTTTGTCACCAGCTCTGGAAGTGTTGATATGTGCTTGAGCTGTCACAAAGACGTACAACTAGATCCCGCTCATGATCCGTCTGTTATTGGCTGTGCCCCCTGCCACCTGGGGAATCCTCTCGCCGTCACAGAAAAGGAAGGGCATAGGGGAATAGTTAGAAATCCCGGTGACTTACGAGTTGTTGAAAAAACATGTTCTGTCGAAGGTTGTCATCCAACAGATGCCCATAAGGTAAAAAACTCCCTGATGGCTACCAACAGGGGGATTATTGGGACTCTTCTCTATTACTGGGGGGAAAGCGACGTTCAGGACAGTGATCTCACGGTGGAAGAGTTGATCCGTACAGGTAAGACCTCTTTTGCCCTCGATTATTTTAGAAAGCTCTGCGGTAGTTGTCATTTGTGGAAACAGAAAAACGATATGCCTGGAGCACCTGAGTTCTTCAACGAAAAAGGCGGAGGATGCAGTGCCTGTCACTTCTATATTCCCGGTAAAGAGGAGATGGAAACAGTTGTTGTTGGTGATGACCAGAACGACGATGAAGAACCTGTAAAAAAAATTCATCCACTGATCACCAAAGGTGTACACAACAATAACTGTGTGCGATGCCATAATCGCTCCGGAAGAATCGGGATTTCCTATATGGGGATCTTCGAATCAGAAGGCTATGGAACTCCTTATGAAAAGGGAGGTGTAAGCTCAAAGCAGTTGCCTGGTTCGAGATTTTACCTGGAAATCGCTGATGATGTACATCACGCCAAGGGAATGGCCTGTATTGATTGCCACACCAGAGATGAAATAATGGGCGATGGCACAAGCTATGCCCACTATGAAGATCAGCTTGAAATATCCTGTGAAGTCTGTCATTCGAACAATCCCGGGGTGACCAGAAAAAAACAACCATTGACTCATTTTCATGTTGGTGAAAAAGAGAACGTCTTGGTCAGCAAGGTCAGCGGCAAAAGCCATCAGGTGAAGAATGTCAAAAAAGGAGTGTGTGACTTTCCGGCCCATAAACGGGTAAGTTGTGAAGCCTGTCACTCTACCTGGGTGGCACAGTGCTACGGCTGTCACGTAAAAAGGGACGATGCTAAAAAACATCTGGATAAGTTGAACCAGACTGAAACTCCTGGATTGTGGACTGAAGGGCGTTCCTATATCAGATATGAAAGGCCTATGCTCGGTGTCTGGAAGGACGATATTGTTGTCGTTACTCCGGGGTGCCAGGATATGGTTACTGTCGTAGACAAAAAAGGTGAGATCGATATGCATTTTGACAGATTCACCATGGCCGCTATTAATCCTCACACCACACAGGCGAAGGGACGAACATGCATTGATTGCCATACCTCTACCAAGACGGTCGGGCTGGGGGAGGGGAGGCTGAGTATGAAAGATGGGGTGATGATCTTTGAAGGTACTGAAAAAGGAGTGGTCACAAATGCTGGACAGACTGTTCCCCTTGATGCATATGTAACCCTTGATGGGGAAGCCCTTCAACACAGCTCCCGGCCTGACTTACGACCATTTAATGGTGGAGAACTCTCCGCAATATTGAGGGTTGGACTCTGCGTCAGGTGCCATGATCAGTACACAGACAAAATATGGCAAAACTACACCGTTGACACTGTGTGCACAAGAATGGATGAAAGGAAATGGGCCGGTAGAGCCGCCCATAAAAGAAACAGGGAGGAAAGAGGATCGGAATAGTAACAGGCAACACAGATGGGCTGAAAAATAATCAACTGAAAGCGCTTGAACGGATTGGCAGTAAAAGAGTGCAGCGTGACCAGATTATCAATCCTGAAATGGCCCGAGCTCTATGCCAACTCTCTCTGGAACTGAACAGGCAGCTCGGAATGCTGGTTCACCGTTCCGGTAAAGTAGAGAGCATAATTGTTGGCACATTTGCACAAATAATGATCCCGCAACTGAGCGGAGAGCGTGCCTCCGGTGGTCGATTGAAAGGCTTACGTCTTATCCATACCCACTTGGCTGGAGAAGATATAAGCGATGAAGACCTCATGGATCTGCTGTTTCTACGTCTCGATCTGCTCTCGGTCATAAAGGTTGCAGCCGATGGACTGCCCTTGAAAATGTACTCCGCTCACCTTGTTGCCGGTGGAACTGAAGGGAAGAGCTGGGATTTCCTGGAGCCCGTTCATCCCGCAAACCAGGTCGATTCTGCTGAAGAATTGATTGCTTCGTTCGAAAGGGAGTTTTCGGCCAGTCAAAAGTCCGGACGGATTGACCACAAGCAGGATCGTGCTATCCTGGTCAGCGTGAGTACAGAGACGAAAATAATGGCAGAAGAATCACTTGTTGAGCTGGTGGAACTTGCTCGCTCCGATGATGTAGTTGTTCTTGATACTGTGCTACAGAGACGAAGAAAAGCAAACCCTCGATTAATTCTCGGTAAGGGAAAACTGTCAGAGATCATCATTCGGGCACTGCAGCTTGATGCAAATCTGCTGATTTTTAACCAGGAACTCAATCCATCGCAAATACGATCTATCACAGATTTTACCGATCTACGGGTTATTGACAGGACCCAACTCATTCTTGACATTTTTGCACATCGTGCCATGAGCAGGGAGGGTAAGCTGCAGGTTGAGATGGCCCAGTTAAAGTACATGCTGCCTCGGCTATCCTCAAGAGATGATGCTTTGTCGCGTTTAACGGGAGGGATTGGTGCAAGAGGCCCTGGAGAGACAAAACTCGAGATTGACAGACGCCGTATTAACGACAGGCTGGCTCGTCTTGCCAAAGAATTAAAACAGGTGAGCAAGGAGAGGTACCGACGCAGGGCTCAGCGCAGAAAGAAGAATTTACCCGTCCTGTCCCTGGTTGGCTATACTAATGCGGGAAAATCAACACTGCTTAATACTCTGACAAAAAGCGACATTATTGCCGAAAACAAGCTGTTTGCAACACTCGATCCCACGAGTAGAAGGTTGCGGTTTCCTGCAGAGCTTGAGGTCATCATTACCGATACGGTTGGATTCATCAGGGATTTGCCTGCTGATCTTCTTCAGGCCTTTATGGCAACTCTGGAGGAACTAAAAGAAGCCGATCTGTTGGTACATGTGGTAGATGTTTCTAACCCCAACTTTCGAGATCAGATGCACGTGGTTGAGCGACTGCTCAGTGAACTGGAACTGGGTGAAATACCGATGCTCACCTTATACAACAAGATCGACCTTTTTGAAGATCAAGAACAACTCGAAAGTATTTTAGGTGAAGATGACTTGAGTATTAGTGCAGTAACTCCTGAGACCCTGCATGAATTCCTGATACGCGCAGAGAATATGATTGGAAAGGCCATGTAGTGATCCTTAGGGGCGGACAAAGAAACCTAAGTCTGATTCAAAGGCTATTTCATCGATAAATTTACATCCTATTCTCTTACCGGATACAGAGATGATAACGACATTTTTCTCAAGTACAGTCTGTTTGCGGTTAGTGAGGGTGAAATTGATTGTGCCTTTTTGGCCCGGCTTGATGTCGTGTACACCCGTCACCTCAAAACAGGCACCTCTCAAGGAAAGGTCGATGACCTGAATTGTGTTGTCGCCGGTTGTGGTGTCCTCAAGTTCATAGGACCCAGGCAATTCTGTCGGCTTACGATACTGTCGCCTGAATTCAAGTTGCAGCGGGAACGTCTTAGTGCACTTGCATTTTACCTTAAAGATGTGCTTGTGCTTTTTATCTACCTGGACCTTTATGGTGGCAGCATGCGCGCAGAAGGGACATACAACATGGGCCTTATTCTCTGCAGTAATGAATGCTTTGGTTGTTTTTTGCTCTGTTGTCATAGATAGTAACGTAATGGATATTCATATATTGTTTCAAGAGTACGGCTTATTATAGCATAAAAAAATAAAAGTAGAATTTGTCACGTTTCTTTTAAAAATTGCAGGCCTTTTTTCGAAAAGAAAACGCCATGTTTTATGGGAGTTGTTTGAGGAGACCATCATCTACTAGTCGTAAACAATAGCAGTGTATTTCTCAAGTATTTCTTCCGTCTCTCTGTCTAGCTGGTCAGCAACCTCGTGTATCTGGTACTCTTGCTTGCACTTGGTGCATTGCATACGCACTCTTCGACAGCTGCGATGTACAACGAGTTTACCTGTACAGCTTTTGCATTTCATTTCTAATCCAATTGGTGAGTGTGGGTTTTTGGATACTGGGCACTGTTTTTGGTGATTGCAACATCTCATAGCACCACTTTTTGCGACACGACAAATTACCACTTTTTGCAAAACTTTGGAAGAAAAAACTAGAATATTTCCCGTTGAAAATGTTAGGCTGAGAAATTGAAAGGATTGTAGTATGTCGTCGGATTACTGACAAATCAGTCACCTATGTGAGGTTTTTCCTCAATTTTTTATAAAGGAGGTGTTTATGTGTGGGATTGTAGGATATTGCGGACCACGTCGCGTTGTGCCTGTTGTGCTTGAAGGTCTTAAGCGACTTGAATATCGAGGTTATGACTCAGCAGGAATCGTCTACCTGGAAGATGGCGCACTCATCAAGCATAGATCCAAAGGGAAACTGTCAAATCTTGAGTCGATTATAGATGACGCAATTATTGCTCCCTCCCACATAGGGCTTGGTCATACCAGATGGGCAACCCACGGGGCACCGACAACCGAAAATGCCCATCCTCATAGTGACTGCACCGGTGATCTGGTGGTCATTCATAATGGTATCATTGAGAATTATCACTCTCTTCGCGAAGAACTCAAAGCCAAAGGGCATACCTTCAGTTCGGATACAGATACAGAAGTACTTGCACACCTTATAGAAGAGTACCTTGATACAGATCTTATTGCCGCAATTAAAAAAGCCATTGAAAAGGTTGATGGTTCGTATGCAGTAGGTGTGCTCTGGGCCGGGATGCCGGATACTCTTGTTGCGGTACGAAACCAGAGCCCTCTTGTCCTTGGTGTGAGCGAGAAGGATGGGACATTTCTCGCCTCAGATATACCGGCGCTCCTTCCGTATACAAAAGAAGTCATCTTCATGGATGATATGGAACTTGCCATTCTCAAGGCAGATGGGGCCCAGGTGTTCTCCCTTGAAACCGGAGAAATAGTGGAAAAAGAGGTTCGAACCATAGAGTGGAATGCAGCGATGGCTGAGAAAGCCGGGTTCAAACATTTCATGCTCAAGGAAATATATGAGCAGCCCCAGGCTATAACAAATACAGTCAGTGGACGGATCAATCTAGAGTCTGGCGAAATACAATTGCCTGAACTTAATCTTTCACCGAGCGATCTTGAAAAAATTGATAGGATCTTTCTGGTTGCGTGCGGTACTTCCTGGCATTCGGCGCTGGTTGCCAAATATTGGATTGAAAAGTTTGCCAATATTCCAGTGGAAGTTGACATCGCTTCCGAGTTCAGATACAGACACCTTCTTATTAATGAAAAAGTGTTGACAATTTCGATCTCCCAATCTGGTGAAACCGCAGATACCCTTGCAGGTATAAGGATTGCCAAGGAAAAAGGCTCCAAGGTCATCACTATCTGTAATGTGGTGGGCTCAACAATGACGCGGGAGGCCCATGGCACAGTGTATACCCATGCCGGGCCTGAGATTGGTGTAGCCTCTACCAAGGCATTTATCTCTCAACTGGCAGCCCTGTTAATGCTGACTCTGCATTTGGGTAGAACCAAAGGGACCCTCAGCCTTGAGACTTCCATGCAGCTTGGCAAAGAACTCATTAATGTTGCAGGGATTATTGAGCAGGAGTTGCCTCGTTTGCAGGAGGAAATCGATAACCTTGTTGAAGATTATTATGACAGTCGCGACTTTCTTTTTGTGGGCAGAGGGCTCAATTTTCCAATAGCGCTTGAAGGAGCGCTAAAGCTAAAGGAAATCTCATATATTCATGCCGAAGGCTATGCCTCGGGTGAGCTTAAACATGGACCTATCGCCCTGATTGATAAAGATATGCCAATATTGGCTCTGGTCCCTCAAGACCATGTTTACCAGAAATCAATTTCCAACGTTGAGGAAATTAAAGCCAGGCAGGGGCGTATTATACTTATTGGCACAGAAGGGGACGAACATCTGAAAAATATAACAGATGATGTTATCTATTTGCCTAAGGTCCACGATGCAGTGAACCCTATCCTCTACACTATTCCGGCCCAACTGCTTGCCTATGAAATAGCCTCAAGACGAGGATGTGATGTTGACCAGCCTCGTAACCTGGCCAAAAGTGTTACAGTTGAATAGTGACTGGCCTGTTGGGCTAGCTGTTGT
>JAWSVG010000122.1:0-227 GCA_033852035.1 Desulfocapsaceae bacterium
ATTTCTCATACCACAATCGCCTCATCGAGACTTTTCCGACAAAACAATTGGTTGTCAAATCCAGCACATGTACCCAACTTATTATTTCCAACAACGAAACAGTCAAAGCAAGGTATCACAACGGTTTTCATGCCTAATTTCACGGTACCTTCCAGCACGGAAACAATAATGATATCCGTTGATAAACAGGAGGAATTGATAGGTTTAAGAATATATGGATTGAAGAT
>JAWSVG010000122.1:252-7594 GCA_033852035.1 Desulfocapsaceae bacterium
CACTTGATTTAATCACTTGATTGAATTATCACTCGTTAGTTGAAAATCAACAACAGGTGGAATAATGGAACAGGATAGTAGTAAAGAAGTGGCAGGTGCACCGGAACGACTGATTGAGGCGGCCATTGATATATTCGGTAACGTCGGCTATGACACTGCCACCACAAGGGTAATTGCCAAAGCTGCCAAGGTAAACATTGCTGCCATTCCTTATTATTATAAGGGAAAGGAAGGTTTGTATCGAGCGATAATCAGTCGTATCGTGGAAATGATACAGCAGCAGGTGGCTGACATGGGCCAGGCAAATGGTGAAATGATTTTTGAAGGGAAAGACAAGAAAGAGAAAGCTCTGAGGATGCTTGAGAGGCAGGTGATGAAAATGATCAATTTTATGATTGGATCTTCGGAGGGACCTCGCATTTCTAGAATCATTCTTCGGGAACAGATGTATCCTTCTCCTGCCTACGATCTAATTTACCACGGCTTTATGGAGCCTGTTCTTAATTCACTTGCCACCATGATCATTGCGATTACAGGAAATCCTTCGGAACGTACCGCCAGACTGCTGGCGATGACCATCATGGGACAGGTACTGGTCTTTCGGGTGGCTAGGGAGACGATAGTTCGTTCCTTGGATTTAGAGGGCTACAATGCTGAAGAGATGCGGGAAATTCAGGAGATAGTTCTCCAGAATATCCGTAATACTCTTAGGCCAATCATGTGAAATTGAGCTTTATTGCATAAAGAGAACCGCTATGACACAAATCTACAGGGTAGATATAGCGTATACGCTATTAATACTGCTATGTTTGTTTGGTTTTATTTCTGGTTGCACAGTTGGGCCAGATTTTAAACAACCTGAATTATCTGCCGTAATGCAAGATGAGTGGCAGACGGCAGATAATTCTTCAAATAAGTTTGCTTATCTCAAGCAGCCGGATACCGCATGGTGGAACCAGTTCCACGATGATGTGTTGAGCAATCTGGTAACTAGGCTTCAATCTTCAAGCCTGGCTCTGGCACAAGCACGAGAGCGAGTTGTTGAGACAACTGCACGTCAGGGTGTCACTGAGGCTGATAAAAGACTTCAGCTAGCAGCAGCACTTGGATATTCGCGAGCAGAAGCAGGTGACGAAGCTGTCTCTTTACAAGGGATACCGGCTGGAAAAATTCTTGACGTGTATTCTGCAGGAGTTGTGGCTAGTTGGGAACTCGATCTCTGGGGACGTACAACCCGACTTCTTGAGGCAGGAGAAGAAGATATTCGTGCCGGGTATGCGGGCTACCAGGCAATGATGGTTTCACTTTCAGCAGAACTAACTTTGGCATACATCGAAGCACGGACGTTTGAGGCGCGGCTTACAAAAATAAAGGAACACATTGTACTGCAAAATAAGACACTGGGGCTAACCCGATCACGGTTTGATGCCGGAAACGGTTCTGCCCTGGAAGTTGTCCGGGCTGAGCGGCTTCTCAGTAATACCCGCTCCCAACTACCCCAGATGGAGAGAGGTCTTGTTGTTGCCAAAAACCGTCTCAATGTTCTACTTGGCTTGCCGCCAAAAGAGCAATTGCTCACTCCCGGTTCACTTCCAATTGTGCCACCGATGATTGGCATTGGACTCCCGGCAGACCTTCTTACCCGACGCGCAGACATTAGACAGGCTCTACACCAATATCATAGCAGTGTGGCCCACATTGGGGCTGTGGAGGCAGAAAAATACCCCGCACTTTCGATATCGGGAACCTTAACATTGTCCAGTGATAGTCTTGGCGGGGTCTTTGATACCGATTCCCTGATCTATTCTCTTGGACCAGAATTACAACTTCCGGTTCTTACCGGGAGACGCATTGAAAGCAATATTGCTGTTCGGGAATCACAAGCAGAGCAGGCGCGCCTTGCCCTTGAACAACAGATTATTACCGCTCTCTCCGAGGTTGAGAATGCATCCATAGGTGTTTTAAGAACCCAACAGCAGGTAACGGAATTGGAAAATGCTGAAGAATCGGCACAAAAAAGCGTTTCTCTATCGAATGATCTGTATCTTGCCGGATTAGGTGATTTATTCCAGGTGCTGGATAATCAGAAGCAGCTTGTCACCATTCAGGAGTCTCTACTGCTTGCCAGGCAGCAAGTTCTTTCGGAGGTAGTTTTTCTCTACCGGGCACTGGGTGGCGGATGGGAAGATCAGGTCAAACAGAAACGTAATGAAAAGATACAAGCCAATAAATAGAGAGGAGGATTGCAGGTATGAGAAAAAAAATCGTAAGAGTTGTCATTCTAATCTTTGTTATTTCCGCAGGATTTTATGGCCACCAACAGTATAAAAATATAAACCAGGCCAACAGCAATGACCTTTTGAAAATATACGGCACCATTGATATCAGAGATGCAGCCCTGGCATTCAATGAGCAGGAACGTATTGTTGAGATTTTGGTAGAGGAAGGCCAGCGTGTGAAGAAAGGGCAGGTATTGGCCCATCTCAAAAACGACAGGATTAAGGCTGACATTGCTGAATTAAAGGCAAAAATAAAGGGACAGCAGGAAGTGGTAAAGCGGTTGCGAACCGGAAACCGTCCGCAGGAGATAGAGCAGGCTCGTGCAGAAGTTGAAGCGGTTCTGGTTCGGATCAGTAATGCCGAACAGGTTATGACACGGCTAGAAAAAACCTCTGGCAGCGGAGCCACCAGTGAACAGGATCTTGACGATGCCAGATCAAACCTGAAGGTGGAGCAGGCACAGCTAAAGGTTCGAGAAAAAGCACTTAACCTGATGCTTGAAGGAGAAAGAGAGGAAGATATAGCAGCTGCTGAATATCAGCTGGAAGCGTTGCAAGCCAATCTTTCTTTACAGGATGTCCGACTCACAGACATGACACTTATTTCTCCCTCCGCAGGCATTATTCAAAGCAGGATTCTTGAAAAAGGTGAAATGGCCGGGCCAACAAAGCCCGTTTTCACCCTGGCACTCACCGACCCCAAGTGGGTTCGTGCCTATGTGCCGGAACCACATCTTGGCCGAATCAATCTTGGTATGAAAGCCCGTGTCTTTAGTGATTCTTTCCCTGGCCAACCAATTAACGGATGGGTCGGTTTCATCTCACCGGTTGCTGAGTTTACACCGAGGGCAGTGCAGACTGAAGACCTGCGAACAAAGTTGGTCTACGAGGCGAGAATTTTCGTCAAAGATGAACAGGATCGATTGCGGCTGGGAATGCCTGTGACAGTTATTGTTAATGATGATGGAACAAAGAACCGGAATGTGCAGGACGACTCAAAGGAAAATGATGTTTAGGGCTAGCCATGACTGAACAGGTTATTCTATCCGCTGAAAATGTGAGCAAAGAGTTTGGTGTCAAAGGGAAACCTGCGGTACAGGCACTAAATGATGTGTCGCTGCAAGCAATTAAAGGGAAGGTTACAGGTCTGATCGGTGCGGATGGCGCCGGTAAAACAACCCTGATCCGAATAACCGCAGGTTTACTTATTCCAAGCTCAGGACGAGTGACCCTGCTTGGCTTGGACAGCGTTGCCAACAGCCTGGAGATTCAGAGCAGGATTGGATATATGCCTCAGAAATTCGGCCTCTATCAGGATCTCACTGTTATGGAGAACATGACTCTCTATGCTGACTTACAGGGCGTTCCAAAAAAGGAGCGAAATCATCGGTATGATCGCTTACTCACGATGACTGATCTTGCAAAATACACCGATCGACCGGCTGGAGCGTTATCTGGTGGAATGAAACAGAAGTTGGGTCTTGCGTGTGCGCTGATCAAATCACCAGAACTGTTGTTGCTGGATGAGCCAACAGTTGGTGTTGATCCAGTCTCCCGGCGAGAGCTGTGGAAAATTGTATACGAACTGGTTGAGGATGACGGGATTGGAGTTTTCGTTTCCACTGCCTACCTTGATGAAGCTGAACAATGTGACCATCTTCTGATTTTGCACCATGGTAAACTCCTTGCCGAGGGTGCTCCTGAACAGTTCATCTCCAATATGGCAGGACGTGTCTCTTTGGTTACACCGTCAAAAACTACAACTTCCCGTCAAATCTACACCCACCTCTCCGGGATTCCGGGAATCGTTGATACCACCATTCGTTCCGGCAGAGTGAGGATTGTTCTTGAAGATGAAGATACAACTATAATTACCGAGTCGCTTACCTGGCTGAACGTAAGCGTTGAACCCGTTGCACCAAATTTTGAAGATGCTTTTATGGCCCTTATCCCCAGGGAAACTGATCATCTCCAAGTTGGTATGGACACAGAGAAAAACAATTGTAGGGTAAGTCAGAAAAGAGAACAGAAAATGACGAACGCCCCCCTTGTCCACGCAAAAGATCTTTGCAAAATGTTCGGTGATTTTACAGCAGTGAAAAATCTCAGTTTTTCGGTGAATCGCGGCGAGATATTTGGGCTACTGGGGCCCAATGGAGCAGGTAAAAGCACGACATTCCGTATGCTCTGTGGACTACTTCCAGCCAGTTCCGGTAATATCCTTGTGGCTGGCCACGATCTGTTGAAGTCCCGTGCAAGGGCCAGGGCGCACCTTGGCTATATGGCACAACAGTTTTCATTGTATGGCCAGCTTAGCGTAATGGAAAATCTACGTTTTTTCGGCAAAGTCTATGGTCTTTACGGAAAAAAACTGAATAGGCGTATCAACTGGGCATTTACTGAATTTGGATTAAGCGACTGGAAAGACAAGGCTGCCTTCGATCTTCCTGGTGGCTATAAACAACGTCTGGCCATGGCTGCAGCTCTGCTGCATGAGCCTGACATCCTTTTTCTTGATGAGCCAACTTCGGGTGTGGATCCTTTTGCCCGCAGAGAGTTTTGGCTCCGAATAAACGGCTTTGCAGAACAGGGCGTAACTGTCGTGGTCACCACGCACTTTATGGAAGAGGCTGAATATTGTGACCATATGCTCATCATGAGTCAGGGAGAGCCATTGGCAATGGGAACACCTACCGAAATCAGAGATCTGGTTAAGTCTTCAGAGAATCCAAGACCTACCATGGATGATGCTTTTATCGGATTGGCTGAAGGGACTGCCAGAAATCTGGCGGGGGCAGCGTTATGAGCCTATTTCTGATGCGACTTCGCGGTATATTGAAAAAAGAGACATTGCAGATTCTTCGAGATCCAAGCAGTATTGCTCTTGCCCTGGTGATGCCGCTGGTGCTACTCTTTATCTTTGGTTACGGCGTGAACCTCGATGCTGAGCATATTCCCATTGCCATAGTTTCGAACAGCCAAAGCGAAATCTCACGAGACCTCATTAAACGATTTGAACTATCGACCAATTTTGAAGTCTACCGGGTGGGAAGCGTAAAGGTTGCGGAGGAGTTAATCCAGAGCAGGAATATTGATGCTTTTATTCAATTACAGGTTGATTTCTCAGCACGCGTGCTTGGCGGTGCCCCCGATGGCAAACTACAGGCACCTATGCAACTGATTGTTAATGGTATAGATGCCAATCGTGCCAGGTTGATCGAAAGTTACGTTCAGAGTGTTATTGGTAAGTGGGCCGAATTTCGGCGAGCACGAAATGAAACAGTTGCTGTCCCTCTAGTCTCGATATCCCAGCGAATCTGGTACAATGAAGGGGCTGAGAGCCGTAATTTCATGGTTCCCGGACTGATCACCCTGATTATGACTTTAACCGGTATCCTCCTGACAGCTTTAGTTGTCGCAAGAGAATGGGAACGGGGAACCATGGAAGCGATGCTGGTAACACCCTTGAGACGTCTGGACATTCTTCTGGGGAAAATCCTACCCTATTACGTGCTTGGAATGCTTGGAATGGGTATGTCGGTAGTTGTTGCGATAACGGTATTTCAAGTACCGTTCAGGGGCTCTATCCCGGCTTTACTTGTACTCAGTTCTCTATTCATGTTAGCTTCACTCGGATTCGGTCTGTTGCTGTCTGCGGCAATACGTGTTCAGTTTGTTGCTGCACAGGTTTCAATCGTTGCTGGATTTCTACCAGCATTTTTTCTTTCCGGCCTGATTTTTGATCTGGAATCCACACCGAAGTTTATCCAGATTGTCAGTCTCTTTGTTCCTGCACGATATTTTGTAGCAATCAGTCATACATTGTTTATGGCTGGGGATATATGGTCTGTATTGCTTCCCAATGGACTTGTTCTTGCATTTATGTCGGTTGTTTTTCTCGGCCTTTCCTTTCGAAAAATTTCAAAACGACTGGAGGGCTAATGCAATCATTACGACGAATACTTGCACTGGTGATAAAAGAATTTGTAACTATTCTGAAAGACCCGAAAAGCCGCTTTGTTATCATTGGGCCACCAATTATCCAGTTTTTCATTTTTGGCTATGCAGCAACCTATGATCTTGAGAATGTTCGTTATGCTGTGTTCGATGAATCCCGCTCAGTACTGTCAAGAGAACTGCTTGCCAAGGTTGAAGGATCTGGAAAGTTTCGTCTCACCGGTTACCTGGCTGATGGTAAACAACTTACGGAATATGTGGAGAGTGAAAAGGCACGATTAGTTATCCATATCGGGTCAGACTTTGAAGATAGAGTGCGGAGCTCACGACCAGTCGATGTGCAGGTTATTGCCGACGGACGTAACCCAAACGTAGCCCTCGTTGCTCTTGGGTATTTTGCTACAATTGTGGAGGAATTTAATCAGCAGCTTGTACAGCAAAATATAGCCAAACGTGACGGGCCGGCAATACAGCTGGTGGAACGTTCCTGGTTTAACGAAAATCTGCGCAGCCGATGGTTTTTCGTTTCCGCACTTGGTGGTATTATCAGCATGGTGGTAGTAATGATCCTCACCAGTCTATCTGTGGCACGGGAGCGAGAATTCGGTACTTTTGATCAGCTTTTGGTCACACCATTTACACCAGGAGAAATTCTACTTGGCAAGTCAATACCGGGTATAATATTCGGTTTACTGGATGCACTCATTTTTGCAGTGGGAGCGGTACTCTGGTTTTCGGTCCCATTTCGAGGCACTGTTCCAGCGCTGATAGTTGCCCTGCTTTGTTTTATTATCACCATTGTTGCCATAGGGCTGCTTGTTTCTTCGCTTTCAATGACCATGCAGCAGGGATTACTTGGCTCCTTTCTCTTTATTATGCCAGCAGTAACACTTTCCGGTTTTGCCACCCCACTTGAAAATATGCCGCACTGGCTACAGCAAGCCAATCTTATAAATCCTGTTCGCTATATCATCATTGCATTGCGAAATATCTTTCTGGAAGGAGCCGATCTTTCGATGACCTGGCCACATCTGTGGCCGCTATTGATAATTGCTTTGGTTACCCTACCTCTTGCGGCCTGGATGTTTCGGCACCGGGCTGTTTGA
>JAWSVG010000123.1:0-527 GCA_033852035.1 Desulfocapsaceae bacterium
AAGATAATCGTGATGAGGCACAAAAAGAACGATGTTTCGGTGATAGGTGGGAAGTCCCTTTAGTTGAGGTGAAGAAGGTAACAATATATTGATATACAGTGAGGGCAATAAATCATTCACACAAGGCGGGCGAGGTTATCATGCGTTTGAAAACTGCACTACCGTTTTTGACGGTCCTATGTTTTTTATTCTTTTTCTGGGTCTTTTCGGAGACGGAGGTGTTGGCGCCTCTTATTGAGTATATTCATTCGGATAAAATCACACCACTTTAGGCTGCTCTATGCATCGCTGCTGCAGTGGTATGTTTCTATCTGGTGTTCAGGCTACTGGCCTTTCTGGGCAAAACTATGCTACCTGGAAAAAGTGATGAATAGAGAATATGAAAAATAATACAATTTTATTGTTGACGCAAGTCAGCTGATCAAGGAGTTTGCCGCGTCCCTTGGCGAGGGTGACGCGGGGAAATGGATTTTCGAAATTCATGTAACCGAGCAACCTGGCTGAGCGCAAAAAAAGATAAATAAGAT
>JAWSVG010000042.1:0-14830 GCA_033852035.1 Desulfocapsaceae bacterium
GGTTGAAATAAAAAAACAAAATGGGAAAGAACTGGGAAAGAAAATAGCCGAAACCAAAGAGTAACAAACTCAATGATTTCGGCTATTTAATTGGTGGAGGCGGCGGGAGTCGAACCCGCGTCCGGAAAGGCTCCCCTCCCGTATCTACATGCTTAGTTCCGTGCTTTAGTTTTCATACCAGGAACTCTGTCGGAACATAGATTTCAAGGTACTAGTCTGTAAGATCTCGTTCTCTGAAAGACAGGCGACCGTCAGAGAACCAGCCCGTTGAGTCGACGCCCCAAGTCCAGTCTTACGGGCGAAGACTGGTGGAACGGCAGTATGACAGTTATTAAGCTGCTACTGCGTAGTTATAATCGTCTGCGATTATATTTATGTTCTATTGGTTTTACGAGCTAATAGAAGCTCGGCATGCAACGATGAGCTTACACATCCCCGTCGAATCCGTTTCGCCCCCTTATCCTATTTCTTGGAGTAATTCGTTAATTTAATCTCTGTTATGGCGCATAGCCCGCTGAATTTCACGGTTGGTCTGTTGCTCTTTGAGCGTCGCCCGTTTGTCATACTGCCTCTTTCCTCTGGCAAGACCTAGTTCAATTTTTGCCTTACCATTCTCTTTAAAGTATATCTTCAAAGGAATCAGGGCAAGGCCTTTCTCATTGAGTTTGCCAATAAGCTTTTTAATCTCCCTTCTATGCAGCAGGAGTTTCCGTGTCCTGAGAGGTTCGTTGGGGTTATGGGTTGCAAAAGAGTACATCGATATATGCACGTTGTG
The DNA here is from genome assembly GCA_033852035.1 of Desulfocapsaceae bacterium. Classification (GTDB taxonomy): domain Bacteria; phylum Desulfobacterota; class Desulfobulbia; order Desulfobulbales; family Desulfocapsaceae; genus Desulforhopalus_A. The sequence continues at coordinate 776 of JAWSVG010000042.1, forward strand.
CAGCATCGCTTCACCGCGCCCATCAATCCGAACGTAGCCATCACGTAAGTTTGCCCTACCCGCCCGAAGTGATTTCACTTCCGGCCCGGACAATACCATACCCGCCTCATAAGTGGCATCAATATGGTAGTTATGAAAAGCCTTCTTATTCTTGGCTACTATCTTGATTCCCATCGCCCTCTATCTCTCAATAATCCACGATATTTCAACACGATCAAGATGAAGTCACCCGGATGGCTTCTTCGTAGGTCGTAATCCCCTGCCTGACCTTATCCCAGGCGTCCTCGCGTAATGTAGTCATTCCTTCCCGGATTGCAACCTGCCTCATAGCTAAAGTATGAGCATCATCAGCGACCATTTTTTTAATCTGGCCAGTCATTGGAAATATTTCAAAAATACCGCACCTTCCTTTATAACCAGTTCCGCGACACTCCCTGCATCCCGTCCCTCTTCTAAGGGTAATCTCCCCAGAATCCGCAACGGTAAATCCCATTTTGGCAAGTGATTCTGTCTTCATCTGAAAACTTTCCGCACAGCTTGAACAGATCGTTTTCACAAGACGCTGGGCCATACACCCCAAAAGCGTTGATGCAATCATAAATGGCTGCAGCCCAAGATCGCGAAGCCTGGCAATGGAGGCAACTGCATCATTGGTATGTAGGGTTGAGAACACAAGGTGACCAGTCATGGCAGCCTGCACCGCATGGGCGGCCGTTTCATGATCCCGGATTTCACCAATCATTATTATATCAGGATCTTGCCGAAGAATGTTCCGCAAGATCGTGGAGAAAGTGATATCTATCAGTGGCTGGACGGCGATCTGGTTAAACTCTTCATGCACCATTTCAACAGGATCTTCTACGGTAACGATATTTTTTTCGGGTGTGGCAATTTCCTTGAGAGTTGAATACAGGGTAGTGGACTTACCACTTCCAGTCGGACCGGTCACCAGGATAATCCCATGGGGAGAGGATATAAAAGAGTTGTAGACATCCATGTCTCGTTTGGAAAAGCCAAGGCTCTCTACTTTCTGGAAAATCATTTCGGAGTCGAGAATACGCATCACCACCTTTTCCCCAAAAGAAACTGGCACGGTGGACACCCTGACCTCAACATCTTTCCCGTTACTCTCACCAATCTTTATTCTGCCGTCCTGTGGCCGTCTTTTTTCTGCAATATCAAGGCGAGACAAGAATTTCACCCTTGAAATAATAGCGGAATGGACAGCTTTGGGCAGGCTGTAGATGGTATGCAGTGAACCATCAATACGGAACCTCACCATAGTGATATTACGTTTGGGTTCGATATGAATATCACTGGCCCTCTGCTCAAGAGCATAATGAAAGATATGATTCACCGCAGATTTTATATGCTGATCAGACGAAGTTATATCTTTTGATGAGGTGATTTTTACATAACGTTCCAGGTTACCAATATCTATTGAGCTCTGTCCTCCGCCTGGTACGCCAAACTGGTCTTCCGCAGCACTTATAGATCTTTGAAAACCAAAAAACTCAGTAATTATCCGTTTAATATCAGACTTGGTGGATATGTGGGCTTTGACTCTGATCTGATTTGCCTGTTCGATATCGTTTAAGGCCACCTGACAATCGGGGTGATATATGGCCACATCGAGCACACCATCAGAAAGTTTAAAAGGAAGGATAAGTTGCCTGATCGCAAAGTTACGAGGAATAGTCTTGGTGGTAACATCCATATCCAGCTCAAGAGGATCAAGCTTCTTAAAAGGAAAATCTTTTTCCACGGCCACAGTTCGCATGACAAGCTCTTCATCAACAAGCTTCCCATCTCCGCCAAGCAGTTTAAAGTTGCAGGCTGTAATAATATCAACAAGATCGGGGTAATTTTTTTCAACTACGCCTTCTTTAGCTGCCTGTCGTATCAATTTTTGGCGAATTTTCCCTTTCTCAAGGGTTAAGAACTGGCGCTGTTTCGGGCTCAGCACCTTGTGTTGAACCAGGACATCCAGAAGAGTTTCACTGTTTAAAAATTTCATATGGGTACCTTTTCATGCGTAGAACGTCGTTCCCCCTATACTCCTTCTTTAACAATGTTTTTGCAAGATATTTCCTTAAATTCAGCTTACATAAGAGAGCGCAGAACACGCAGATTCTCTCGGTCTTCTTCTAGGTTATCGCCCTTTGGCGTCTCCAGGGTCATTGGCCGATCGGCAAATCGACTGTCATTCAAAAGATTCCTGAAGCCATCCAGTCCAATGGCGCCTCTGCCAATATGTTCGTGGCGATCAACCCTGCAGCCCAAATCTTTCTTTGAATCATTCAGATGAAAGAACATAACCTTACCAAGCCCCACAGTTCTATCAAGATCTGCCATTGTTGCTCTATAGCCATCTTCAGTCCGCAACTCGTATCCCGCTGCAAAGACATGACAGGTGTCAACACAGACACCTAACAAATCTGGATAATTGCTATTTTGAAGGATATAACCGAGTTCTTCAAAACGGCTTCCCAGGCCGGTCCCCTGACCGGCGGTCGTTTCAACCAAAATCTGAACCTCGACGCCCGCCTTCTCGATGGTTCTGTCAAGCCCTGACACCACTCGATCCAGGCCAACCTCTACACCATCCCCACCATGTGATCCGGGGTGCAACACTACAGACGGTAGACCAAGCTGTGCGCAGCGCTGCAACTCCAGCGATAAATTATTGATCGATTTTTCAAGCAGCTCTTCTTTGCCTGTTGCAAGATTAACCAGATAGGACGCGTGGGAAGTAACAGGCATATTCCCGCTTTTATCATGAGCTTCTCTAAAGAGTTCAATCTCCTCATCCTTCAGATTCGCCGGATTCCACTGACGTTGATTGCGGGTAAAGATCTGCAGCGCCTCGCCACCGGCCCGCTCAATTCTCTCAAAGGCGAGGTACAAGCCACCACCGACCGACTCATGTGCTCCTAATAAGGGCATTATAACCTCAATTAATTAGTGCCTACATTTTGCAGACGAAAAGTAGGGGAAAATGGCCATTTATGGACAAGCTCCTATTTAACGTTCTCATCTTGCCTTACATCCATTTGTTGTAACGACTCCTCATAACTTTGGCTTAAGAACATCGCTACACGCTCGGCGTAGGTCCGTCTGCGCTCAGGATCAGCAAGTGCTGCCTGCCTGCCGATACGAACCGCCTCATCTGTTAGGGCATTGGCCCAGTAAGCAGTCGCCAAAGTATCCAGAATGTAGCCTTTTGGCTGAAGAACTACCGCTGCTCTTGCTAGAGTAAGAGCCTTGAGCGGATCTCTTAAGGACAGGTCTTCACTTGTGAGCAGCAACCAGGCGAGGTTATTCATAAGTTCTGGACTCATAGAATCAATGCCGAGTGCCTTTTCGTAGGCGGCCAGAGCCTTTCTTTCCTGTTTTTTGGCCAGCATATGATCACCGATCAATCTCTGCCATAGCGCTTGATCCGGCTCTGCCTTGGCCTTTTGCAGTAGTACAGCTTCCACCAGGTTTTCCTGATATCTCACGGCAAGCTCTTCCGTTGGGAGTTGGCGTACAAACAAAACACAGGCTGACACCACCGCGATATAGGTCAAAAGACTCAGCCAGACTTTTTTATTATGCCGGCTGATGCGAACAGGTTCTCTTTCCGCCTTCTCCAGGCAGTCGATCCGCTCACCAATTCCGAAATGGTGCCAGTTAGGCTGATCTCGTATATTACCGCTCAGTACTGCTATCTTTTCAAAAGCCGAAACCATGGCCTGGCAATTGCCAATTGCAGCAAGACTGAAAAGATCTGCCTGACGCTCAAAGTTCCGAATGAAATATCCAAATATATAGCGGAAATAAACCAGCATAAAAACGAGCAACAGCACCCCACCTGTCACAGTAAGGGCTGTTTCCACAGTCACACCGCTTGTGACGATCAGATGAGCAACAGAGTCCAGTGAAAACAGGAGATACAGTAAGGGTTCTGTGACCATTCCTGCAATCAGGCTGAATCCGGCAATCAGAAAAAGATACAATAGCAGATGGTATTTTTTCACATGACCAATCTCATGGGCCATAATTGCTTCAATCTCCGAGCGAGACATGGTTTCTATAAGAGCAGGAGTAAGAAGAATATACCGTAATCCCGGCACAATACCCATAACGCCAGCGGTAAGTACTCTTCCCTCAAAGAGGGGCCAGAGAAAGAAATTGGCAGAGAACTTCTGCTGCAGGCAAAATGTGTCGAGATATTCTTTCAGGTAGCCATCAGGCAATCGTTTGCATCCCCAGAGCCTTCTGACCAGAGGAGGGAAGAAAACGATGACGAAAATTAGAAATATCCCAAAAAAGAGGACGTCGCCCCATTCAGACGCGAACAGATCCTGAACTCCGGGAAATGGCAATATCGCAACCACATCGTAAAGCAGGGAAAGGACAACCCACGGCAGAACAATGGGGAGGTTCGCTTTAACATTTGAGATAATGAACGAGCTGACACTGTACCTCCTGCCGAAAATCCGTTCATAATTCTTACGTCCGGCCCGCCACATTATGGAAAGATACAGCATGAAAAATGAAAGCCCGGCAATATTAACCAGTGCCGGCATTGTCTCCCCAAAGAAGATCAAGGTGAGATAATATTTCAAATCACACAAATAGAGCGTGGCACCAAAAAAACAGAGAGCTGCAATGGACAACTGCTTTTCCGTATGAAAATACTCGGATGACTGTAAAGCACTCGATCGTGAGAATAGCTTTACCGAAATACGGCCATAGACAGCAAGAAATAACCCACCCAGCAACAATGCCTGCCACCAGGGTAACTGTGTGGCATCGGGCACGGCATCTATGCTAAACAGGAAGATAGCTACCAAAAAGAGTAATAGGTTCGTGTACATCAAAAGAAATCACCTCTGTAAAAACAAACAGCCTCACAGTTTATTCTGTGAGTTTATATAACAATATTGAGTAGAATAGTTACATTATCGACTTTGGCAATACACAGAAGAATTGGTAGGTAACTACCATTGTGCTCAAACAAGGCGTTTTTTTTCACATTCACACATCTTTTTGATTGACTTTAGTACCAAGGTCATTTTATATAAACTGTTCTATTTTATAGAGACAAGGGCGCATAGCTCAGTTGGTAGAGCCATCGGCTCATAACCGATCGGTCGTAGGTTCGAATCCTACTGCGCCCACCATTGCTAGGACAACGTCTGAAAAAAACGACGAGATCATTGGAAAAATTCACATTATTCATACAAAAGGGGGAAAGCATAGCCCCCCTGATACATATGCTTAAATTCGGGCAAGGATTGCCCGAACAGGCGAGGTGAACGAAAAGGTATACTCCACAGGAGTGTACCTTTTTTGTTTTACTGGTTACCCGACATAAAGATCACTATGACGGCAAGAGTAAAAGATATTCTCAACATTCTCAACACAGAAGCCCCTTTCAGCCTCGCTGAACCCTGGGACAATGTAGGCCTTCTGGTTGGCAATCCTGAGCAGGAAGTCACAGCAGTTATTGCAGGACTTGACGCCACCAACAGTTTAGTCCAGGAAGCAATAGACCGCGGTGTCAACACCATAGTTACTCACCATCCGGTTATATTCAAACCACTCCCGACAATCAACACCTCCGAATCTGGCGGTAAACTGCTGGAAACTGCCCTTTCAAACAAAATTGCCATCATTGGCTGCCACACCAATTTCGACAGTGCATCTGACGGCGTCAGTGACATTCTCGCCAGACAGCTTGGCCTCGGGTTTTTGACCCCTCTGGTACCGACAGCAGGCGATGAACAGTCAACAACCGGAATTGGACGGATTGGACACTATACGGCCCCAATTGACTCTGCCGATTTTATGGCAAGAGTCCTCGACACACTTAAACTCAGCCATGTCCTGGTAATTGGAAAAATACCCAAAACAGTTCAAAATGTTGCCGTTTGCGGTGGCAGCGGGTCAGATTTTGCTGACCTTGCCTTTAAACGCAAAGTTGATGTCTATCTCTCGGCAGAAATAAAACACAGCACGGCAATATGGGCTCATGAAAACGACTTTTGCATTATCGACGGAACGCACTATGCCACAGAAAAACCGGCAGTAGGCCTCCTGGTCGAGAAGCTCAAAGAAAATAGCACAAAAGAAAATTGGAAAATCGAGATATTGCAAACAGAGACGGAACGTCCCCCATTCGTCTTCATTAATAAATAATGACCAGCCGGAAGGCAACAGATACCACAGGAGAATTACCTTGAACGAACTTTTAGCCCAACTCGTCTCACTCCAGGCCATTGATCTGACAATCGATCAGATCGACAATGCTATCAAAGCAGAACAGAACGGGCTTGACGAGCGCATTTCAGCCCTGGCCGAAAGAGAAGAGTACATCGAAAAGCTGCAGGAAAAAATCAACAGCCAGCAAACTGAAAGCAGGACCCTAGAAGCAGAAATGGCTGATAAAATTGATCACGTCAGAGAGCGTCAGTCTAAAATGATGCAGGTCCAGACCGGCCGTGAACAGACCGCTTTGCTCAAGGAAATCGAAGACGCCAAGAAAAACGCTAAGGATAACGAAGAAAAGATCGTTACTATCATGGAGTCTATAGAAACGCTTACCGCTCAGATCGACACAGAAAAAAATATGTTGAAAGGCGAGAAGCAGCTCGTTGCCGAAGAAACGGAAAAGGTGCGAACCAATATCGAAGCAATCAACAAGGGCAAAAAAGATAAAGACACTAAACGCAACAAGGAAGCGGGAAAGATTAAAAAATCTCTCCTTAAAAAATACGATACCCTCCGCCAGCGTCGAAAAGGTTTGGCAGTAATCAATGTCGTTGATGGTGTTTGCCAGGGGTGCTTCATGGCGATTCCCCCACAAAAATATAATATGCTGCTCAGAGGCGATGATATTTTTTCCTGCCCGACATGTCAGCGTTTAATGTACTACACACCACCTGTAGAGGAAAACTAAGACCTGCCTACTGAAGTCAAGATGCCACCAGACTGTAGATGAGCTGGTTTTTTCCCACACTGTCTACATTTTGGTTTCTTCTTTCTCTGATTCGCACTACATTAGGAGGCGGAGCGGGCGCATGATCGCTCCGGTTTTTGGACCGGAGAGGAAAGTCCGAACTCTGCAGGGCAGGGTGGTTCGTAACACGAACGTCGGGTGACCGGGGGAAAGTGCCACAGAGAACAGACCGCCTGGTTCTATCAGGTAAGGGTGAAACGGCGAGGTAAGAGCTCACCGCTTCCATGGTGACATGGAAGGCACGGTAAACCCCACCCAGAGCAAGACCAAATAGGGAGATGTTTGAGGGCGGCCCGTCCGAAATCTCCGGGTAGGTTGCAAGAGCTGTTGAGCAATCAACATCCCAGTGAAATGATCATGGCCCTTAACAGGGTACAGAATTCGGCTTATAGCCCGCTCCTTTTTTTACAATGACACTCTCAGCTACCGCCATAATCCCTGCGGCAGGATTCGGGACTCGGATGAAAACTAATCATCCGAAACAATATCAACTGCTCGCAGGAGTCCCCATACTGGTCCATACGGTCCGCGCCTTCGCGTCAAACAACCATATCGATGAAATTGTTGTAGTGGTCCCAGCAGATCGTCTTCATCAAACAAGAGAACTGTTTGCTGAGTTTGAACTTGATACTGAAAAGATTGTAATAGTGCAAGGCGGAAAGAGACGGCAGGATTCGGTGCAAGCCGGCCTGAAAGCTGTTAGCAACAGCCAGGCTATCGTCCTGGTCCACGACGGGGCACGGCCATTGGTCAGCCAGGCCATTATTGATCGTTGCTACCGTGCAGCTGCCGATAGTGGAGCAGCCATTGCTGCTGTTCCAGTGAAAGACACCTTAAAACGTGGAAGCATTGATGCTACAGTCAGTGGAACCGTCGACCGCACATTGCTCTGGCAAGCCCAAACACCCCAGGCAGCTCTTAAGATATTATTGGAAAAAGCATTCGCTCAGAACGGCGATGAAGACGTCACCGATGAATCGTCCCTCCTCGAAAAAGCAGGAATCCCGGTATCTATTGTGGAGGGAGCTGAGACAAATATTAAAATCACCCGTCCCGAGGACCTTCTCTTGGCAGAAAACATATTAGCACAACAGAGTCAGCCTCAACTTCGTATCGGTCATGGCTACGACGCCCATAGATTTGCTGAAACCAGAAAACTCATCCTCGGCGGAATAGAAGTGCCACACGCCAGAGGCCTTGCTGGTCATTCTGACGCTGATGCTCTCACCCATGCTCTCTGTGATGCCATCCTTGGAGCACTGGGACAGGGCGACATTGGCAGACATTTTCCAGATACCGATCAGAAGTTTGCTGGGACCTATTCAATCACTCTTCTGCAGCACGTAATTCAACTCGCAAAAGAGCAGAGATATGCTGTCACCAACGCAGATATCACTATAGTTTGCCAGGCTCCTCGCCTTGCGCCACACCTGGAAAAGATGAAAGAGCTGCTCGGACGTACCTGCAATATACAGCCGGATTTCATCAACATCAAGGCAACGACCACGGAGAAAATGGGCTTCACAGGAAGAGAGGAGGGTATCAGCTGTCACGCCGTCGTCCTACTTCACCAGGAAACGACGCAGACACAATGATCCTGCTTTTTTCACAGAAGAACTTTACCGAAAGTCTGTTCGACCAGCACCAGCACTACAGTGAATGCCACAGGAGTAATTGGTACCCCTAAAGAGGTGTAATTTATATACCTAACCCCGATAAACGGGAAATAAGTCGGGACTCTTTTCAGTACTCGCTCGACGGGTATAAGTACCTTATAAAGGATAATGTTTTTGTACTCAACTCAATGAAGTTTTTACGGGTCAATAAAAAATGACAATTGAAATCCAGCGCGAACGCCTCGCCGCGACATTTATAGAACTTTGTGAAATTGACAGTCCTTCCAGGAAAGAGGCTAAAATTGCAGCTTTTCTTAAAGATACATTTACCAAACTTGGAGCGTCATCAATCTACGAAGACAACTCTGCGTCACAAACTGGCTCAGAATCAGGCAACCTCATTGTTCGTTTTGATGGCAACCTCCCCGACCAGGAAGGACTCTTTTTATCATGCCACATGGACACAGTGGAACCAGCAACAGGTATTGAGGTGGCTCGTACGGGTGATATTTTTACCAGTAAAAGTGATACTGTACTGGGTGGAGATGACAAGTCCGGTATTGCCGCAATCATCGAAACCCTTGCCATGATCAAAGAGCACAATACACCTCATCCAATGATAGAGGTTGTTATCACTACCTGTGAGGAAATTGGTCTTGTCGGTGCCAAGAATCTTGAATATGATCAGATCCGATCAAAATACGGCTACGCGCTCGATTCATCCGGAATCAACCAGGTGATCCTTGGCGCCCCCGCCGCAAATAAGATTGAGGTGGAGGTCAAAGGACTTGCAGCTCATGCAGGGCTTTGCCCTGAAGCTGGTATAAACGCCCTGACTCTAACGGCGACTGCTTTGAACAAAATCCCTCTCGGCCGGATCGACGATGAGACAACTTCGAACTTCGGAGTCATCGCTGGAGGTATCGCAACCAATATTATCCCCGACCGCATCAGCCTCAAGGGAGAAGTCCGCAGCCACTCTCTTGAAAAGTTGGCCAGTCACACGAAAGCAATCACTGACACCTTTGAACAAACCGTCTCCGACTGGCAGGGTAATAATTTGAACGGAGACCATCGCCCTTCTGTGAAGGTCGAGATCGTAGGGGACTACCCCGTGCTTGCCATCCCTCACGACGCGCCAGTTGTAAAAAGAGTGCAGAAAGCCGCAGCAATAGCCAACAAGAAGCTGGAGTATATCGTGGCCGGTGGAGGCAGTGATGCCAATATCTTCTGTGGCCATGACCTGCCAACGGCGATCGTTGCAACCGGGATGGACAAAGTACATACCATTGACGAACAACTCGACCTGAATGATCTCATCAGTCTAACCGAGCTCGTCCATGCCCTGATTATTGCCACCGACCAGCACTAATGTTTTGTTTTTAATGCCCTCAACTCTATTTCTTGTTGAATTTAGGTAGTACTTATTATACATTTCTTCTTTGGGGTTTCCCCAAGAAAGGCGCAGAGAAACTCTCTTTGTGCCTTTCCTCATTTTTGTGGGTGGTTTCAAATCTCTTTATCGGAGATCCTCCCTTCTCCGAGATCTGCACCTCACTGCCATACTGTTGCAGGTAGGATGTTTTTTACATAACCATCTCCGTGTTGGTTTTTTTTAACAGGTTTATCATTATTACATTCAGCAGAAGGCATATTTAGCTTTTTGATTCAGAATAAATACTCCTAGACTGTCTTTCAACTAACCGAGGAATTTTTCCCGATGTTACAACAACACAGTATGAAATCGTCAGAAGGACTACCCACACACGAGTGTGGGGTATGCGGCATCTTCAACCATCAGGACTCATCAAAACTCACCTACTTCGGCCTCTATGCTCTTCAGCACAGAGGACAGGAGAGTGCCGGTATTATGTCATCAGACGGGAACAAGGTTAGTAGCCACAAAAATATGGGCCTCGTACCTGAGATTTTTTCTGAAGAGATCCTCCAGGGTCTTACAGGTCACCTCTCCATCGGGCATGTTCGATATTCCACCACTGGTGCATCGAATATAACGAATGCTCAGCCGCTCATGGTCACCCACAAAGGGACTACTCTTGCAGTCGCTCATAACGGCAATCTTGTTAACTCCTTAGAGCTTCGCCAGCTGCTTGAGAATCAGGGATCGATATTCCAGACAACCATGGACAGCGAGGTCGTACTGCACCTGATGGCTCGAGCTACTCATCTCGGCCTGGAAAAAGCACTCAAGAACACCTTCACCTCCCTCAAGGGTGCCTACTCGCTACTACTCATGACAGAAAACACCATGATTGCAGTACGTGATCCCGATGGCTTTCGTCCTCTCTGCCTCGGTAAATTACAAAATGGTGCAAAAGATGGTTGGGTCATCGCATCTGAAACCTGTGCACTTGACCTCATTGAAGCGGAATATATCAGAGACGTCGAGCCGGGAGAGATTATTATCTTTACCGAACAAGGCATGACGTCCATTTTCCCATGGCCCAAGCAAGAAAGCCACTTCTGCATCTTTGAACAGGTCTATTTTGCCAGACCGGATTCTGAAATATTCGGCATAAATGTTTACCAGGCGAGAAAACGAATGGGTAAGATCCTGGCAGAAGAGGCAAAAATTGACGCGGATTTCGTTATGCCTTTTCCTGATTCAGGTAACTACGCAGCTATTGGATATTCCCAAGCGTCAGGTATTCCTCTTGAGATGGGTGTAATCCGTAACCATTATGTGGGCCGAACCTTTATCCAACCAACACAGTCCATGCGTGATTTTAATGTCAAAGTAAAACTCAACCCAGTGCGTTCTTTTCTTAAAGGAAAAAGAGTAATCATCGTTGAGGACTCCATCATTAGAGGGACAACAGGGAAAAGCAGAGTCCGAGCACTGCGGGACGCGGGTGCAAAAGAAATACATATGGTGGTAAGCTGCCCGCCGACAAGATACGGGTGCTACTATGGGATCGACTTCCCATCTCCGAACAACCTGATAGCCAATAAAAAAGAGATAAACGAAATAGCCGAACACCTTGGCCTGGATTCGTTACACTACTTAAGTCTTGAAGGGTTGGTAAAGGCAACGGGAAAGGAGAGAAAGAAATTTTGCCTTGCCTGTTTTGATGGAAGATACCCGATTGAACCAGACCGGTCTTTTACCAAAGAGGCGCTGGGCTAAAAGCTAAGCCCGTCCCAACAGCGCCCGTACAAACGAAAGATCGTTTAGACCACCGTTACAACACAGTTCTTGCCTCTACCCTTAGCCTCATACATGGCTTTGTCTGCTCTTGCCTGTATGGCGATTTCGTTTTCTTCCCTGGTCATAGTACTATCTTGTTCACAGCTGGTCAAACCAATAGAAAGGCCGGTAGTCCCGTAACTTAACTCAACAAAACTGAACAGAATCCTTTGCACAATCTCAGTACCCTGATTCGCTGTAGCCTGGGGGAGCAAAATCGCAAATTCATCCCCGCCCAGGCGAAAACACATATCCACACTGTCTCTGGTACACTCTTTCAATATTTCAGCGAGACTAACCAAGACTTTATCCCCTTCCTGGTGGCCGTTTTTGTCATTATATTCTTTGAAGTTGTCTATATCGATCATTGCCAGCATCAATGGGTAGTTTTGCCTTTTAGCACGCTCTACCTCCTCAAATAAATGCTCGTCAAATGCGCGCCTGTTTAGAATAGAAGTGAGACTGTCCTGCAACGACAGTCGCTCTAGTTCACTCATCATGTCTCGTTCACGCATTGCACGAGCCAGCTTGGCTTCAAGCTCTGCCTGGTCAGTAGGCTTTTTAATAAAATCAATTGCCCCTGCTTTTATCACCTCGGCATAACTGGCCTTCTCATGGTAGCCAGTGGAAATAATCACATCCGTCTCAGGGTATTTTTCCTTAACACGAGACAGCAATTCCAGACCATCCATACCCGGCATAACAATGTCAGATAAAACCAGATCCACCGCCATCGAGTCCAAGACGGCTAATGCCTCAACTCCATTACTTGCCAGAAGCACCTGATATCCTAGTGAAGAGATGAGGACGCTGTGTGTCTGGCGCACCACGTCATCATCATCTACAATTAAGACCACTGCAGGCTCTTTAATATCTTCCATTGAATTTATATATACGTAGTAACTTCATGACATTGTGGCCACCACCCCAGTACTGCAGACTACCTATTCTCAAAATAATACCTGCAAAAAACGATAAAGTCCAGATCACATATGGTTTTTCTTGCATGCCGGTTGGCCAGGATGCTACAATATGTTTTTTCGTTCTCAATTGTTGTTGTTTACATAAGTGAAAAGCCGTCAATATATTGAGTCATTTTGAAATATATCTTTACCTGACATGTCTACGACAATAGAGTGTTTTGAGGATTTCAAAAAGGCTCCAAACAAACGCTAAGAAACAAACTATGGATAATAAAGATCTTTTTCATATTTTTGACGGAACAAAATCCGGTGCCCCAATCGACGAGATCTTGCATCTCGCCGAGACCGTTAATGCATCTATAGACCTGGCGTTTATTCGTGAAATCCATCAGGATCTGACAGCATACTTTAGTGGCTCACACCCTCATTTCCAAAAAAGCACTCTTCCCTATCATAACCTTCGTCATAGCCAAATGGTGGTTCTGGCAACAGTCAGACTCTTCCACGGGCTTCACTGTAACAAAATACACATCACCTCTGACACACTGTTGAAAGGAATATTGGCAGCCTATTTTCATGACACCGGACTATTGCTTCTTGAAGGTGATACAGCAGAAACTGGAACAACATATCTTGCAGAACACGAAACTCGCTCCATTCTGTTTCTCGAACGATATGCTGCCCAAAAGGGCTTAAATGACGATATGGCGCGAGATTGCGCAACGATTATCAAATATACTGACCTCTCTTTAGATCCAGCCAAAATTGAAAAACATGCGAACTCAATCCATATAGCAGGACAAATTGTCGGCTCGGCAGATATCCTGGCACAGATGGCTGACAGATATTACTTAGAATGTTTGCCGCTGCTTTACGAAGAACAGAAAGCTGGTGGGACGAGTAAACACGACTCCGCAATGGAACTGATCAAGCACACATCAACTTTTTACCACAACGTCGTGATAAAAAGACTCACTGCGAGTTTTTCAGGAACATCGAAGGCTATGCGGAGTCACTTCCGTGAAAGATATACGATAGACCGCAACCTCTACTTTGAAAACATCGACAAGAATATCGCTTATCTTAAGAAGATTCTGCTCAAGTGTGACACACTTGAATGTTTTGAAAAATACCTAAAGAGAAATCCGCCAGCCAACTAGTAATCTATCAAGAGAAGATACATTTAATCATACCTTGGAGCTTGGCGTTAGTTCCGATCCAAGTTGCCATGAAGATGAAGTAATATCTCATGAAGGTCATCTTCGTGGCATTGCCGGTGATATCATCTTTTTCGACTGA
>JAWSVG010000124.1:0-3724 GCA_033852035.1 Desulfocapsaceae bacterium
AGTTCACGCCCATGCCGGGCGCACACAAGACACTCCAGTGGATTTGCTGAGGTTGGCGGTATTTTGAAAGTCAGGAATGCACATTGGCGTCGAGGTAAATCGAATATTTAGCTTTTAACCCGCAAACCACTGAGTTAAACGAAACTCACCGACCTGAACATCTCCGGCTGCGCGGGGTATGTCCAGTTGTGCGCTGGCCCCCTGTCTCTCTTATTTCATCTTTCTACTGCCATTGTGTCGTTGACCTGCAGAACACCCTGATATTGAGGGATGGCTCCAGGATTGGTCAGAGGCGATGAATGATGACCAACATATTTCCGAGACAATCAGAAAGATCGATTTAGAGAGTAGATAACTTTCATCTAAATAAACCAGTACCTCCCTATATCGCACAGGCAATCATGCTTGCTGACCGACGGAGATGCTAGTATTTCATCGATTACTATTAGATGTTTTTTCAACTGCTTGCTAAGAAGAACAGAATATGAGAAAGTTATTAAATGAATGAAACTCCAACTCTAAAGACAGCTCTTCGCCGATCCGGCGATGTAATCGATCGATCATCGAAAAGAGATATCGTTCGTCTCGCTTTTAGTCTTTCCTCTGTTCTCATTATCCTTGCGTCTGTTTCCCTGCTGTTTGTTGGCAGGTTTTCTTCGGCCGAGGCTGATCGTCAGGCGGTGGATAATCAGCAGGCGCTTTTGAAAACTGCTTTTAATGGCAGGTTTATTCTCATTACTCGGGATCAGCGGAGCCTTGCCCGCTGGGATCAATCTGTACGCAAAATCAGTCTGGATTTTGATGAAGATTTTGTCACCGATGAGTTTGTCGATTCCTTATGGTTTGACTTCGGCCTTGACCAGAATCTGCTGATCGCTCCAGACAACCGTATTCTGGCCGATTCAAAGGAAGATAAGGTCACATTTGGTACAGGTGAAATTGACAACGACAATAATCTGTACCGGTTTGTTGAACTGGCTCGTGACCAATATTTTCAAAACAGGATACGGCTCGCAAAAGGTTATGGACAGCGTGCTCTGCCGTTAGGAGAAGAGTTTGCACATCCCATTCATGGATTTATCGAGCAAGGCGAGAAAGTAGCAATGGTTCATGCCATGGCTGTGGTTCCCGATGACGGGGCCTTTGCATTACCCGACGGAAACCCGGTCATACTGATTTCTGCAATGTATATCGACAATGAACTGGTCGAAGAGCTTGGACATCAACTTGGTTTTACAGGGATTAATTTCGAGCGTGCATCCGCTTCACCTGAACTAAATAATAAATATACAATCCTTTCCCCCAGCGGTGCTCCACTTGGCCATTTTTCATGGCAAGGTAACCTCCCCGGTCGTCATATCTGGAACACCGTGATCCCGGTCATCGTTATACTTGGCAGTATTCTTGGCACAGTGGCCTATGTAATTGCATGGAAAATCAGCCGGCTCACCATTTCTCTTGCTAAAAGTGAAGAACAGAATCGTCATCTGGCAATGTATGATACCCTGTCAGGCCTTGCAAACCGTCTCCAGTACACCCGAGCCCTCACCGCTGCTCTAGAAAGGCTACCATCCAGTCCTTTTGCTCTCATGCAGTGTGACCTTGACAAGTTCAAACAGGTTAATGACACCTTTGGCCACGCAGCAGGTGATAAGGTAATCAAAGTGGTTGCCGAGCGTCTTTTCGCTACTGTGCAGGACGCAGGGCTGGTATGCAGGGTAGGGGGCGATGAATTTGTGATTCTTCTGGATCTTATCGATCGTTTGGCTATAAACAATCTCGCCCATCGCATTATTGGTGAGATACAGCAACCAATCAAGGTCGAACCGGAAGTGTTTGCTCAGGTCGGGATTAGCCTTGGTGTTTCTGTTGCGCCGGTCCAAGGGGATACTTCAGAGGCTCTGATGGCAGCAGCTGATGCGGCACTTTACCGCGCTAAAGAAGAAGGGCGAAACAGGGTGATCTTTGCTGAGGATTGAGACGACCAATCGATATTACCACCAGAAAGATCACTGGTGCTACAGCCAAGAGTAGCACTACAACCAGAATCTTAACAATAGCAATGCGAGGTTCCGTTGTGAGAATTATCATTGCAATTAGCTGTCTTTTATTTGGCTCCTTTTATGGCCTTACCTCGGCAGAAAGCATGCCCCCGAAAACGTACGATGTCATTATCGTCGGTGGCGGTATTTCTGGACTCACCGCCGCCTATTATCTGTACGAACACGATGTTCTACTCCTCGAGATGCAAAAGTCGGTCGGTGGCCGGGTGACATCTGGGAAACATGGGAACCTATTTTTTGCCAAAGGTGGTGAATACATAGGAAAACCAGAAGAACCGCTGTCAGAGATTATCGATGAACTCGGTTTAAAGTTGCGAGAGATACCTTCACCTGCAGACGCAATTTATTATCAGGGCCGTTTTTACTATGGAGAAAAGGGCAAAGCCGAGCTGCTGACAGACAAAAGCAGTTTCTATGATTTGAGCCGTTTTGCAAGCCGGCTAAGAAAATTATACAACAAATATGATGAAATTCCTGACATAGAGCTGCAAGGGGAACTCGCACGCCTGGACACAATTTCTGCAAAACAGTGGTTTGATGAAAATCGCTTCCCGAAGATTTTTCACGAAATCTATAATGTCACCTCCAGAGGTCTGTTTGGCGCAAATCTCTCCGAAATTTCTGCTCTTGCAGCCCTGCCAGAACTGGCTTTTGACGTTGAAGGTTACGAGGAGGCAGATGACAACAATGAGTTGCTCGATGAACTGGGTAAATCCTCTACCTTTTCTGGAATGTACACTTTTGAAAAAGGATTAGCTGAAATCCCGCAGGCCATGGCCCAGGATCTGGCAGAATCAATACAAACCGGAGCAAAGGTTACGTCGATTGCCAAAGCAGGAGAACTGTTTGAAGTGCGTTACATCCAAGATGGAAAAAATGAGGCGTCAGTTCGGGCTGAAGCTGTGATTATTGCAACTCCAGCACCGGTGACGCTTGAGATTGGGGCCGGCGTTTTGAACGGTCAGCAAAAACAGTTGCTTGCTACAGTGGAATATGCCCCCTATATTACCATGGCACTTTTCAGCGATCATCCTGTCTTTGACAGAGGTTTCGACCTCGCTGTTGAAGACGGACAGATTTTTACGGATATTTACGATGCATCCTGGGTATCACGTCATTTCAAGCCGGCTTCAAATTCAAAAGAAAACGCTAGCATCACTCTTGTCTATAGCACACCACTTTCATTTCAGGATAAAGACTTCTCCCAGCTTTCCGACCAAGATTATTTAACTAAAGTTCTTGCAGCTCTCGATGGAATATTCCCAGGGACTTCAGCTTCAGTGACCGGTCATGAAATAACCAGATTCAACCATGGTTTACCGGTCATGACTCCTGGTAGCTACCATCGCATGCTTGCGCTTGAAAACATTTCAGCCGATGGCGTTTTTCTGGCAGGTGACTACCTTATCTATCCTACGTTTGAGGCTGCCGCAGCGTCGGGGCAACGTGCAGCAGAAAAAGTCGAAGAGTGGTTAGAAGATTGATTATTTGCAGGTGAAATACCGGAAGTTTAATGGAATTCACTAATAAAAAGGGAACCTTTTTTTGCCTACAAAAAACAGATCGTACTTCAGACGGTAATTTTGGTTAGACTAACGGTTAGTGTCAGGAATTTGAATATTTTTTGTTAATCTCACAATGGTAGTGGGCTCGAACTATTG
>JAWSVG010000043.1:0-14931 GCA_033852035.1 Desulfocapsaceae bacterium
CGCAGACAAGCTGCAAGTAAGTACCTTGTGGGTGCTAATAAGCATATAATATAAGATCGAACTCCTGTTTTCTTGTTTATTATGACAGCTTTTAAGGAGTAAGGTACTAATACTTTCGGGGACCTCGAATATTTCGAATACTCGTTCAAAGTATAGCGGTGTCAGAACTTTTGCCTTCAACCATATAAACGACATCGAAGTCATCGCTTGCCTCGGAGGATACAATTTCTGGCACCTTGAAGAGGTTGGACGAAAAGGTAACTATTCGTGGTCTCCTGATATGCAAAGTTGACATTCAGAGGTGAAAATCAACTTTGCATATCATATGGTATTCCATTTTTTTTAGTAGTTACCAATAAATCCCTCCCACCAAAAGCGTGTCATAATGCCCCCTCCCTCGCTATCTTGGGACATTATGACCCCAAAAGCGATTTCGTTCGTTTTCACTTCTCTAAACGCTCCGACTTTTCATACAAATACAAGTAGTAATGTGAGCCCACCATAGAAACCAATCACTCTTTCACCACCCACATTCCCATCACTTTGCTACTCACTACTTAAACCCTGTGTCATCATGACCCATGATGATATCTTTCCCGGTGAAAAATACTCCATTTTTCACGTATTTTCAATATGCTACAAAACATGTACTGTAAATATTATTATTTCTTTTCACCATTTGTTGGCTATAATTGGAATATCATGATCACTGAGGTGATTTTCCTAAAAGGATGCTAATCTCCGCCTTATGTGACTCTACCTGTGGAGACAAACGTATGGACATAACCAAATTTGCGATCCCCGAAATTATTTTTGGAAGAGGAAGTCTAAACCACGCTGGCCAATGTGCCCTTCGCCTGGGAGCCAAAAAGGTATTCCTGGTAAGTGATTCGGGCATTGAAGAAGCCGGCTGGGTACAGCGCCTAATGGACATCCTCGAAAAAGAAGGTATTGACTGGGTGTATTACCCAGGGGTCAGCTCAAACCCTAGAGATTACCAGGTTGAACAAGGTGCTGAACTTTACCTTAAAAATGGTGCCGACGTCATCATCGCTATAGGTGGCGGCAGCCCAATGGACACAGCAAAGGGCATAGCAATAATCGCCAGTAATGGTGGCAAAATCAGAGACTACGAAGGAGCCAATCGGGTAAAAAGACCGCTACCACCAATGATGCTGATCACCACCACCGCCGGCAGTGGTTCAGACATTTCCCAGTTTGCCATCATTACAGATGTTGAGCGTGCTGTAAAAATGTCAATTATAACTCGCACTCTGGTGCCCAATATCTCAATAGTTGACCCCCTTATCCTTCGAACCAAAAGTAAAACTCTCATAATTCAATCTGCAGTTGATGCACTAGCCCATGCCATTGAGGCCTATACCTCAACAATTGCTTCTCCATTTACAGAAATTCAGTCACTGAATGCCATAAACCTGATAATCAGGCACCTACCCCACGCGGTAGAGACCAAGTCGCTTGACTCTCTGGAACAACTGAGCATCGCCTCTGTTTCTGCATCTATGGCTTTTAGCAATGCCAGCCTAGGTGCAGAGCACGCTTTGGCTCATTCTCTTGGTGGGCATTTTGATATGAGTCACGGGGTTGTGCATCCAATTTTGCTCACCGCGGTTATGCGTTTTAATTTATCTCATGCAGAAAAAAAACTAGGTGATATCGGCAGAGTGATTCTTAATAAATCTTTTGGAACAGACCGTGAAACCGCACTTGCAGGCATCGAAAAATTAGATGCCTTTTTTGCCTCGTTTGATGTCTCACTGAAACTACGAGAAGAAATTGAAGTGAAAGACAAGCACGTCCTGGAGTCTATCTGCAAGATGGCAGTCAATGATGCCTGCAATCTTACAAACCCCAGACAAACCTCATGGCAGGAATTGCTGCAAATCTGCGAGGAGGTATGGTAATGCGCTCTACAACCCTTGCAGACCTAGTAGGAATAGAACATTGTAAACTTGGCTTTTACCAGGAACTGCAGCAAAAGGTCGAGCAACTGAAAACTTCCAACCTAAAACTTGAAAAAAAACGCAAGGAAATACAAGCCGTACTTGACGGAATTACCGACCTGATGCTCATCTTGTCTGAAGACTTGAAAATCCAAAGGGTCAATCATGTCTTTGCGGACTGGTTCCCAGGTGTTGATCCTATCGGTCGCTACTGCTATGAAGTGTTTCAAGGAAAAAGCTGCAAGTGTGAGGAGTGCCCGGCCCTGCGCGCCCTTGATCTGGTCAAAGTCATTAAAGATCGCTGTGTGTATAAGGTCAACGGCAGGTATCGATATTTTGACATCATTGCCTCACCGCTGAAAACAGACTCTCCAGCTGAAAGAAATGTGCTATTATTCAAAAGAGATGTTACACGGGACAAGGAGTTTCAGGCTCAATTCTATCAGGCAGAGAAGATGGCTACTGTTGGCGCCCTCGCGGCAGGTGTCGCACACGAAATAAACAATCCCCTAACAGCTATCAATGGTTTTGCCGAGGGACTGCAACGAAGAATTGGCCGGATTGAGGGCAAAGTAGATAAAGAAGTTGTCGAGGATTTTAGCGAATATACTCAAACCATCATTGAAGAATGTCTTCGCTGCAGAGATATAGTCCAGACTCTACTCACCTTCAGCCGCCCTGTTGCCTCCAGCCTCTGTCCAGTGGATATTAATAAATGTGTCAATGACACCTTATTTATCCTCAAACACCATTTCAAAGACAGGCATAACATTACCGTCAAGACGAAGCTCAAACACAATCTGCCAATGATACTTGGCGATGAATCCCAACTCAAACAGGTTATTATTAATCTTTTTACAAACGCCCTCGATGCAACAGGAGAAGGCGGTGTTATCAAAATAACTACCCAGATCGGAAGAGAGAGCGGTGTTATGTTACTGGTAGAAGATTCGGGTTGTGGAATTCCTGTAGAGATACAGAATCAATTATTTGAACCATTTTTCACAACGAAACCAGTCGGTAAAGGCATAGGAATTGGGTTGTCCACCTGTTATTCCATCGTAAGTAACCATAACGGCGAAATTGTAGTCGCCAGCGACAGGGAGCACGGTACTTCGTTCAGAGTCATCCTCCCGGGTATAGAACAATAATGGAACAAGAAAGATACTCTATTCTGGCAATCGACGACGAGAAACCAATAAGAAGGCTTCTGCAGAAAGAACTCGCCAGTCCCCATAGAGAGGTTATGGTGGCAGCAAGTGCAGCCGAGGCAATGAAAATGGTTCAAAATCATTGGTTTGACGTGATTGTCATGGACCTGCGTCTTCCAGACAGCAATGATCTCGACCTGCTGATCTTTTTTAAGGAATCAATTCCCCATACTGAAGTAGTTGTGATCACTGGCCATGGTGACATCGATAGCGCAGTGAAAGCAATGAAGCTTGGGGCCTGTGATTTCATCCAAAAACCTTTCAACCTCGATCAACTTGACATTATAGTAGAAAAAGCACATCAACGAGTACTCCTTTCAAGAGAAAACGCCATACTCCGCCACAGCAGCGACCGTAATCAGGAGCCGGTTCGGTTTATTGGAAACTCACTGGCAGTAAAAGACATTAAGTTTCTAATTAATAAGGTAGGACCAGCCAAAATTCCGGTCCTTATTACCGGCGAATCAGGGGCAGGCAAAGATGTGGTTGCAAGACTCATCCATGAGCGATCGACCAGCGCCAATCGTCCCATGATTATCAAAAACTGTGCGTCCCTGCAAAAAGAGCTTGCTCGCAGTGAATTGTTCGGCCACATAAAAGGCTCCTTTACTGGCGCATCTGAATCCCAGGAAGGACTGATGGCCTATGCCCATGACAGCACCCTGTTCCTTGACGAAATCGGGGAGTTACCACTTGGAGTCCAGGCATCTCTCTTGAGGATTATGGAAACACAAACGTTCAGGAGGGTCGGGGAAAAAGAAGAACGCAAGGTCAATATCCGTTTTATCTTCGCCACAAATCGTAACTTGGCAAAAGAAGTAGAACAGGGCCGATTCAACGAGGCATTTTACCACCGGATCAATGCCTTCAACATTGAGATCCCTTCTCTCAGCGATCGCAAGGAAGATCTGCCCCTGCTCGTGGATTTTTTTCTTGCACGGTTAAACCCTGACAACACCCCCTATCGAATCGTCGACAGCACTATGGACTGTATCCTTCAATATAACTGGCCTGGTAATGTCAGGGAGCTGAGAAATGTTATCGAACGATCTATAATTCTAGCGGAGAACAATATCATCACGGAACGATGTCTGCCTCGTGAACTGGTCGCGGTATCTGGGAACAACCAAGTCGCTCTTAGTCTCGAATCGGTAGAGAAAGATCACATCATAAAAATACTGAGATTTCACGACGGCAGCAGAAAAAAATCAGCCCAAACCCTTGGAATAAGCAGAAAAACTCTCTATCGAAAATTATCAAAATACGATCAGTGAGAAATACCCTAACCCCGATAAACAGGAAATAATTTATAAGGTCCTAAAGCACAATGGACACTTTGTCACTTCCTAGCTCTTTCTGGGACTTTTTGACTCCAACCAAAACACATCGCTTAATATCAGACACTTAAGAACAAACGATCTTCTGATAAGCTGATACTTCCTTCATCCACCCCCGACCTTCGGGACTATTGGTTCCCTACAACAAACGAGAGAGACAAAACAACTAATTGATATAACAACACATTAATTAATGGCACGATCATTGCTTTGCTAACAATGTGCACTCGTTGAAGTCAGGAGAAACAATAACTACATCAGAATAACTCAAGCAAAAGGAAGGTAGTACTATGGCAATTCGAGAAGAAGTATATGGCTATTTCATTCCAAGCGTGACACTGATAGGCATTGGAGCTGCAAAAGAAATTCCCGCAAAAATAAAGTCACTCGGCGGCAGCAAACCACTGATCGTTACAGACAAAGGTATAACAAGTGCCGGAATCACCCAACAAATAACCGACCTTTTAGATGCCGCCGAAATGCAGTATGTGGTGTTCGACGAGACGATCCCCAATCCGACTGATAAAAATGTTCAGGCCGGCGTAGACGTTTATAAAAAGAATGACTGCAACAGCCTTATAACTCTCGGTGGAGGAAGCTCCCATGACTGTGGAAAAGGCATTGGCCTGGTTATCGCCAACGGAGGAACCATTCACGATTATGAAGGTGTTGATCAGTCAACCGAACCCATGCCTCCGTACGTTGCTGTAAATACAACCGCTGGAACTGCTTCAGAGATGACCAGATTCTGTATAATCACAGATACCAGCCGTAAGGTGAAAATGGCAATAGTTGACTGGCGTGTTACCCCGGGCGTCGCTCTTGATGATCCACTTCTGATGATGGGTATGCCACCGGCTCTCACTGCAGCAACCGGTATGGATGCACTCACCCACGCGGTTGAAGCCTATGTTTCAACCATAGCAACCCCAATGACTGATTCTGCAGCAGAGAAGGCCATTGAACTTATTGCCACCCACCTGAGACCAGCTGTCGCTAATGGCAATGATATTGTAGCTCGTGAAGGTATGTGTTATGCACAATATCTTGCCGGAATGGCTTTTAACAATGCAAGTCTTGGTCATGTCCACGCCATGGCACATCAGCTTGGTGGTTTTTACGACCTTCCTCACGGCGAGTGCAACGCTATTCTGCTCCCCCACGTGAGCAGCTTCAACCTCATTGCCAAAATGGACCGCTTTACAAAAATAGCGGTTTTAATGGGTGAAAACATTGATGGCCTTTCCCCAAGAGAGGCGGCTGAGAAAGCCCTGGTTGCTATCAGAAAGCTCTCCACTGATGTAGGTATTCCCGAAGGGCTCATTGAGCTTGGTAAGCGATATGGCAAGGATGTAAGCGCAAAAGATATCCAGACTATGACCGGAAATGCTCAAAAAGATGCCTGTGGCATGACAAATCCCCGTACCCCGACTGACGAGGACGTTAAAGCCATCTACACTGCAGCCTTATAACGTCACCCACAAACGAAAGACGAATAGTAACCTATGAACTGTACGGGGTGCGGATTTTCCGTACCCTGTATTGTTGTTATTTTTTCAGGAGAAAAGAAATGGCCGATAAAATTTATCGTGTGAACATGTCAGACTTAAGCACCAAAGTTGAAGAGGTTCCTGCTGAGTGGATGGGGCTTGGTGGTCGCGGCCTGACCTCCACAGTGGTTGCTGCCGAAGTGGAGCCTACCTGCCACCCCCTTGGTAACAAAAACAAACTGATCTTCGCGCCCGGCCTGCTCTCCGGAACTCAGGCAGCAAATTCCGGCCGCCTTTCCTGTGGATCAAAAAGTCCGCTCACAGGGACGATTAAAGAAGCAAATGCCGGCGGGACATCAGCTCAAATGCTTGCAAAGCTGGGCGTAAAAGCATTGATAATAGAAGGACTCCCTAAAAAGGATACCTGGTACAACCTTTTGGTCACAGACAGTGGCGTCATAGTCAACGAGGAGACTGAACTTGTAGGAAAGGGCAATTATGAATTAGTCCAGGAGGTCAATAAACGGTTTGGCGAAAAGACGGGTTCTATCAGCATCGGGCCTGCAGGGGAAATGATGATGACTGGCGCCAATATCTCCATAAAAGATCCGGGTTCAAGGATTCGATCCTGTGGCAGGGGTGGTCTTGGTGCCGTTATGGGATCGAAGAAAATTAAATTCATTGCTGTAGAACCGACTGACAACAAGCTGGCAATAGCCAAACCTGACGAATTCAAGGCTGCCAATCGAGCTTTTGCAAAGGCCCTGGTTGATAATCCCATCAGCAAAGCACTCGGTCAATATGGCACGAATGTTCTGGTGAATATCATTAATGAATCAGGTGGACTGCCCACCCGAAACTTTACTTCCGGACAGTTCGAGGGCCACGAGAAAATCTCCGGTGAAACCATGCACGACACCATTGTTGAGCGAGGCGGTAAACCCAAACACAACTGCCACCCCGGGTGCGTTATTAATTGTTCTCAAATTTACAACAGCAAAGACCAGAAGTATAAGACCTCAGGGTTTGAATATGAATCAATCTGGGCTATGGGCGCAGACTGCTGTGTTGATAATCTCGATCATATTGCAGAAGCTGATTACATGATGGATGACCTCGGCCTTGACTCCATCGAAACATCAGTAGCATTCGGTGTCGCCATGGAGGCAGGGGTACTCGAGTTCGGTGACGGCGCCACCATGTGTCGTATTCTGCGTGAAGACATCGGCAAGGGCACACCACTGGGAAGAATCATTGGAGCTGGTGCAGCAAGCGTTGGTAATGCCTATGGAGTCACCAGAGTTCCTGTCGTCAAAAATCAGGCAATTCCTGCCTATGATCCGCGCGCAATAAAAGGTATTGGCATAACGTATGCCACCTCGACTCAGGGAGCAGATCACACCATGGGTTATACAATCACCACCAACATCCTCGGAGTCGGAGGGACATTGGACCCCCTCAGCATGGAAGGTCAGGTTGAGCTGTCGCGGAATCTTCAAATTGCCACTGCTGCTATCGACTCCACCGGCATGTGTCTGTTTATAGCTTTTGCAGCGCTCGACGACCTGACCTGTCTGCCGGCACTCATCGACATGATCAATGCCAGGTTTGGCATTGCCCTGACCGCAGATGACGTTACCAATTTAGGCATAAGCATCCTGAAAACGGAACGGGCTTTTAATACAGCAGCCGGTTTCACCAATCTTGACGATCGTCTACCAGAATTTTTCAACGAAGAAGCTATCGCACCGCATAACGTAGTGTGGGACACGCCAGGGGAAGTCATTGACTCATTCTGGAGCTTTTAAAAAATCGATCTGAGACAAAAAACAGTTCGATGAAGAAGGGTGTTTTGAGCAGGACTGTGGCTCACTGGTTCTCGCTCAAAGCACCACGCATACAGCCAGCCCCCAGATATGCTGTACCGGCATGCCCCCACACACATCTCAACAGAACCTCTAATTGCTCTCCTCAATCATCCTATTTTTACCTCTGCCGCAGGACTCTTACCCAAAATGGGCTTAAATCGAAATTCGCTGTAATCAGACATACTTTACAAAAAAGGCAAATTGTAAGCAGATCATAAAATGTATATGATCTCTCAGTAAATCCAATGTATACTCAGTATACACTCCAAAACCGTTCAAGCTTCAGATGGTTTATATGGATGTATTCTTTCTTTAAGGCCATCAATCTCGAAATCAGCACATGGAAGTCGATGCAGAGCCAAAGCAATATGTGAATTTATATCTACACTGTATGGAATCTTTTTCTCAATAAATCCCTCAAGAACCAATGAAACCAGAAACTCATTTATTCAAACTGCTTCTTGTTTTTATTGTTTTCATTAGTGCTCCCCTTTTTTCCCATTCTGTAATGGCAGAGGAAAAACGCACCAATGCCCCTGAGACAAGCATCGGTGCTACTGAGGCACAAAAGACAACACTCATTACTATCTATTCATGGGCAACAATACTCCCTAAAGAGTTGATCGACCTTCAAAACCACATAGCTAAAGAAAAAAAGATACGATCAATCGAAGCAAACCTCTCAACTTTATCTGCTGCAATAGATGCAATCAGGTGGGACACAACCATCGCCAAGACAAGCCCGGAACTGCAGTCTTTTCAGGTTGCCGGTCTCCAGGAGAAGGCTCAACGGTTCGAAACCCGTCTTAACAAAAAAACGGCAGCAATCAACAAACTCATTTCCTTCCTGTCCGAAAGCAGGAAGGAGTGGTTGCAAAAGAAAGAGAATATACTCAGTCTTAAAACAGAGAAGGGAATTCCACTCGTTTTGGCAGATGAACAATATGAAAAATTAATCCAAACAGTTGATGAGGCCATACGCCTGATAGAGGAAAAGCTTAAAGTAACCCTAACTGTCGGCAAAGACATAGCGGACCTCCAGATTGCCCTCTATTCCATTGATTCTGACCTTGGTTCTTTAGATCTTGAACTAAGAGAAGCTACAATCCAGCAGACCGCACCTTCAATGCTCTCCGGGGAGTTTTATTCCCGGATTAATTACAACCTTTTTTCCCAGAGTTTCAACAGAACCAGACTATTCACAATAGGACTTGTAAAGAACATCCAGAAACAGGTTCACTATCTGTTTCTCGGCTGCCTGGCATGTACGTTTCTCTGTATGATTATCTACAGGTCACAGAATTTCGCCCCTCCAGGGTCCCGGTGGCGATTTTTTGCACACCGCCCAGTTGCGACTACAATTTTTATGGGCTCAAGCATAAACGCAATAACCAACATATTTCCCTTAACCAACGAGTTGCCAAAACAATGGGAGGCCCTTCTACACATATTTACCTTATTTGCTGTCATGCGGTTGACCCAAAAACTTATCGCGAATAAGGAGAAAAGGAAGCTCCTCAACCAGTTGTCATTTTTTCTAGCAATGACAATGGTCCTTCTGCTTTTTGGGCTACCTCAAATTGTGATTCTGCTTTATGCCTTTTACGTTTCCATAGTGGTTTTTCTTTACTACCTCTGCAAGCTTCCAGCAACCAGGGGCAAGAAACTATCAGAAGTCTGGCTGCAAAAGGTGTGGGGGATTCTTCCTGCAATTGTTATTATTTCAGGAGTGGCAGGGTACGACCAGCTGGCAGTAGTGGTTTTCTCTGTCTTCCTCTCTACTGTTATCAGCTCCCTTATAGTCTGGGTTGTGTATATGTTCCATCTTGGTCTATTAGAACTTGTTCTTTTCCTCTTGCCATTCCCCCTGATCAAAGAAAATTTCGCTGAAATTATCCAAAGTGTTCGTCCCATATTTTCATTGATCCACTTACTTATATTAACAACTATTCTCACTGTTATATGGGATTTCTACCCTACTTTCAATAAGGCTTTTTATGAAATAAACAACTTCGGCTTCAATCTCGGCGACCTGCGTATCTCTTTGAAATTCATATTTACAGTGGTGCTCGTTTTCTATGGCGCACTACTCACATCCAAGGCCATACAAGCTTTTTTGTTGCAAGACATACTCCCCCGGTACAAGGCCGAAAAAGGGGTACAGATTTCTATTGTCCGCCTTGTCCATTATGCGATCCTCACTGTCGGTTTTATAATTATGCTTCGGGTGCTTGGCTTTCAACTGAACCAGATAACGCTTCTGGGAGGTGCACTTGGTGTCGGTATAGGTTTTGGTTTACAGGCCATTGTAAACAACTTTGCCAGCGGACTGATACTTCTGTTTGAACGACCTATTAAAGTAGGCGATACCATACAGCTTGGCACAGAGCGGGGGGAAGTGAAACAGCTTGGTTTGCGTGCTACAATAATTCAGACATTTGACAACGCAGAGATTGTCGTCCCAAATTCAACCCTTATCACAGGCCAGGTGACCAACTGGACCTTGGCTGACAGGAGAGTTCGAGTCAAAATCCCTATTGGTGTCGCATATGGCTCAGACGTCAGTAAGGTTTTGGAGATTCTGGTGTCATGCGGAAAGGCCAACCCTATGGTTCTCAATACTCCTAACCCCAATGCCCTTTTTCTTGCTTTTGGTACAAGTTCTCTCGATTTTGAACTCAGAGTCTGGATTTCAGAATTTCTAGATAAAATGCAGGTTCTGAGTGAGTTAAACCAGGACATTATGAGTGAGTTGGCTCTTAATGATATCGAAATACCCTTTCCGCAGTCGGATTTGCATCTACGGTCGGTTGACGAAAGAGCTGGGGAGCAGCTACGGGGAAGAGAACTCTCTACCGCATCAAACATGGCTTCTCTGGGCACATGATAGGAATGATGTGGAGAAGTACGTTTGCGAACAAACGCAAAGTACAGTAAGATATTTTCTTTGAGTTTCTTCACTTAAGTAGTCTATTATTCATTCAATAAAGGAGTCGCCATGAAAAAAATCCTCATCTTAGCTGTGATGCTCACAGTATCTCTGTCGTCCAATGCCTTTTCCCAGGAAACCTTGAAAATATTGACCTGGAAGGGATATGCGCCCCAAGCCTTGGTTGAAAAGTTTGAAAAAGAGACAGGAATCAAGGTAGAGCTTACTTTCTCCAACAACGAAGAGATGATTGCCAAACTCCGCGCCACCCGAGGTGCCGGCTTTGATCTTGCCCAGCCCAGTCAGGACAGAATCTCTTCTGTACAGGAAAAATTCAAGATTTATCAAGCCATGGATTATTCAAAAATCAACGCAGATCAGTTGATTGGTTCAATGCTTGACGCAGTAAAAAAGAACACCATGGTTGGCGACAGCTCTTTTGGTGTACCATTCTGCTACGGGACATCAGGCTTAATTGTAAACAAAAAGCTGGCTCCTGAAGTAAAAGACTACGATGCTCTTCTTGACAAAGCCTATGAAGGCCGGATCAGCTACCGCCTCAAACGCCCAACCTTGATTGGCCTCGCCTTCTCAACCGGCGTTGATCCTTTTGCCAAGTATGGTGATGCAGCTGCCTATGAAGCTCTGATGAATTCCGTTGCCGAAAAAATGGTTGCCGCCAAACCCCTGGTTAAAAACTACTGGTCAAATGGTGATGCCCTTCTTGAAATGGTACGCAGCGGTGAAGTTACTGTTGCCATGGGGTGGGATAATGGTGGATGGAAGCTCAATACAGAAAATCCTGATATCGACTTCGTAGCACCCAAAAGTGGTGCCCTTGGTTGGATAGACACCTTCACCATCCCTGCAAAAGCTAAGAATGTCGAGGCTGCTTACAAATGGATCAACTTCATCCTCGCCCCCGAGAACGCTGCTGTATTTACTAACATGGAGAAATACGGCACCGCTTCAAAAGGTGCAGACAAATTCCTGGATAAAGCAATTGCCGATAACTTCAAACGCTCTTTCACCGCAGCTGACATAGATAATATCAAATGGTACCCACCCGTTCCTGCAAAACTTGAGCAGATTGAAGGTAAGATCTTAGATAAAGTCAAAGCCGCTCAGTAGAACTGAATTACTTTTCTAAGCTCTCTTCCCATGGAGCGACAACACGGTATGTTTTGTATTGTCGCTCCTTTTTGTATTCTGTATCAGCCGTCCTAATGCGAGTATTTTCTTATGCCAGTTGTTCTCAATATTTCAAATCTAACAAAAGATTTTTCTGATTTTACCGCTGTAGATAACATCAGTTTTCAAGTTGAGGAAGGTAAATTTTTCTCAATTCTTGGGCCATCCGGTTGCGGGAAAACAACCTTGCTTCGTATGATTGCTGGCTTTCTGGAGCCCACGTCAGGGGACTTGCAGATACAGGGCAGAGATATGGTCGGCATACCTCCCAACAGGCGCCCGGTAAACCTCGTCTTCCAGAATCTTGCTCTTTTTCCAATGATGAACGTTGCAGAGAATATCGCTTTTGGCCTGAAGAGACAGAGGTGTTCCAAAAAAGAAATTTCTTCCAAGACGGCGGCCATGCTGGATCGTGTTGATCTTGGCGGATATGGTTCAAAGAATATCAATCAGTTGTCCGGTGGACAAAAGCAGCGGGTAGCCATTGCCAGATCTCTTGTGCTGGATCCATCCATTCTCCTTCTCGATGAACCACTTGGCGCGCTCGACCTCAAATTACGCGAACAGATGAAAATCGAGCTCAAGAAACTACAGCAGGAAATAGGAACCACATTTATTTACATCACCCACGATCAATCAGAAGCTCTGGTCATGTCCGATACTGTGGCAGTAATGAACGCCGGGAAATTTGAACAAATCGATACCCCTCGCAATCTCTACGCCTCCCCTGACAGCAGTTTTGTCGCTGGATTTGTAGGTGAAACAAACATATTCACAGCCTCTATAGAAGGGCTTAGACCAACACTGACCGTGCGCGCGGAAAATGGGGTCATATTTGAAGCTACTGCCATGCAGGAAATGGCAGGGGCCAAGCGATGCCGCCTTTTTATCCGGCCCGAGTCGATAATCCTCGAACCAGACACAAACCTGGAAAATCTCAATCGCTTTGAACTCACGGTACGAACCATCCTGTTCGACGGCTCCAACACTAAAATACTTGCGATGCTCGGTGAGAGTGAAATAACCGTGGCCCTCCCCCAGAACCAGCAGTTTGCCCACATTGCCCCTGGAGAAATTGTTTCTGCCGGTGTACACATGGATGCTTGTAAATGCTACCCTGGAGAACCACAGTGAAATTCAAAATTAGCTCAGGGCTGTTCATTTTTCTCACGCCGGTACTCCTCTGGTTGTTGTTGCTGATCGTAATACCGCACCTTGAACTGTTGCTCATGTCTTTACGGGGCGAAAATGACATGGGTGAACCTGTCTGGACCTTTGTCAATTACCTCCATTTCTTCACCGAAGAAATTTACTGGTACACCTTCGTCAGAACAGCAACCTACGCTCTGCTTGTTACTGTCCTTACTTTTCTCGTTACTTTTCCTGTAGCCTTTTATATCACCAAAATAGTTTCAAACCGTGTGAGTGTCTTTTTAACTATCCTTCTCCTCGTGCCGTTTTGGGTGAGCGAACTTGTACGTGTCTATGGCTGGATGATTCTCTTGCGGGAAAGTGGTGTACTCAACCATTTTATGTTACGCCTTGGTATTATAGATACGCCGATTGAGATGCTCTATAATGATGTTTCCATGATCATGGGGCTGGTCTACACGTCCATGTTGTTCATGGTAGTACCGCTCATTTCCTCCCTTGAAGGAATGGATGACAGTCTTATAGAAGCAGCCCACGATCTGGGTGCTTCCAAATGGATTATTTTCACAAAAATCGTCATCCCCTATGCAGCACCCGGCATAACATCCGGCTCAATAGTTGTTTTTATGCTGGCCCTTGGCAACTACCTCACCCCGAACCTGCTGGGTGGCAAAAACTCGCTCTGGTTTACCGAACAGATTTACAATGAGTTCATAGCAAGTTTTAACTGGAACCAGGGGGCTGCTTTTGGTTTCCTCCTCCTTCTGCTCTCTTCACTCATCATCTGGACGGGTCTCAAGATCAGTAAACAGCAGCTTGGGAGGGTAATGTCATGATTCGTTCCCTGCCGCAGGACAGAGCATACTCCCTTGGATTTAGACTGTATATTCTCTTCTATTTTCTATTCCTCTTTGCACCCTTGCTGGTAACCTGTGTTTTAGCCTTCAACGATTCTAATTTCCCCTCGCTGCCCTGGAAAGGCTTCAGTCTAGACTGGTTTATTGCCAATACTCAGGAGCGTGTGGGTATATTCAATGACAGCAGTAATCTTACCTCCATCTGGGTAAGTGGGAAAACGGCATGTTTTGTCTCACTGCTCTCACTTACCGTTGGGACAATGGGGGCGTTTCTTTTTGAGCAGGAAAAATTTCCCGGAAAACAGGCTCTCTATTTTCTCGCCCTGACCCCTCTTGTGATACCTGGTGTAATCCTCGGCATCTCTATTCTGCTTACAGCCAATGCTCTTGGCCTCTTTATTGAAGAGAGCATGGGCCTGGATATACCTCTGTTGCGCCCAAGTTTCTGGCTTGTCGTTCTGGGACAGTTTTCATTTATATCAACCTTCGTGTTGCTGGTGGTTTCTGCCCGGCTGAAGAAATTTGATCATTCACTGGAAGAGGCAGCGCTCAATCTTGGAGCGACAAGGTTTGAAGTTATTCGATATATTACTATTCCATTTCTCCGTCCTGCCCTTATTGGGGCCGGCGCTGTTGCTTTCCTTATGAGTTTTGAAAACTTCAACACCACCCTCTTTCTTGTGGGCTCTGAGACGACTCTACCCGTCAATCTGTACCTACAGGTCAGGGACGGCTCGAGCCCGGTGATCAATGCGGTCTCCCTGTTGCTTATAGTCTCAACATCGTTGCTTGCTATGATCAACCTGGCTGTAAATAAGGGAGTAAAGGATGGAGAGTAAACTTTTTTCATCTTGTTCAATCGCACCAAACTGAGTTGGCCGAACTAGACCTGGGGTGCACTAGGAGCTTGTCCGAGAATGCATTTCACCCCA
>JAWSVG010000125.1:0-19865 GCA_033852035.1 Desulfocapsaceae bacterium
CCCTTCCTCCTCACGAGAAAGGGCATCCACAGACAGTACCTGTCCATAAGATCTCGACGCGTTACACTCATCAATAGGCACATCTCAAACGTTCCAACATTCAGCTCAATGTTCGGCCAGCCCGAGCTTTTACGACCTTGTTTTTAAATATGAATTCTTATCCACACATTGATCCATTCCCCCTATTGACTATGCAACCTCTATGACATACATTGCCTTACCAATGGCGTTTAAGGGCTGTACAGAGGAGAACATAGGTTGACTAAAGGAGAAAGGAATCGATGTATAGAATCTGCAGTTTGTTCGTATTTATTTTTTCGTTTATAATTTTATCTGGAGAATCAGGAATGGCAAAATCAGAACTAAAAGATGGCCTCTATGCTAAATTTGACACGTCCAAAGGAGAGATCATCTGTGTCCTTGAGTTTGAAAAAACCCCACTCACCATCACCAACTTTGTTGGACTCGCCGAGGGAACCAAGGACCTGGGCGGTGGCAAAGCTACCGGAGCAAAGTATTATGACGCTCTTACTTTTCACCGTGTTATTCCTGACTTCATGATTCAGGGCGGCTGCCCTCTCGGAACGGGAACCGGTGGGCCTGGATACACATTTCCCGATGAAATTGACCCAAGCCTGACTCACAGTGAACCAGGCATCCTTTCTATGGCTAACGCCGGTCCCGGAACAAACGGCAGCCAGTTTTTTATTACCCACGTAGCCACTCCATGGCTTGACGGAAAGCACACTGTGTTTGGCCACGTAGTTAAAGGACAGGATGTTGTAAACAAAATTGAAGGAGGGGATGCCCTTAATTCTGTAGAGATCATCCGGGTTGGAGCTGCCGCAGAAGACTTCCAGAGCGACCAGAAAGCATTTGATGCACTTCTGGTAAACTTTGAGAAAAGCCAGAGTGATAAAGAGCTCTCTGCCATGGAAGCAGAACAGGAACAAATTGATAAGCAATGGCCCGATGCAGTAGCCACACCATCCGGTCTGAAGTATGTTGTGGTTGCCGAAGGAGAGGGAGACACACCTGCCGAGGGCGC
This sequence comes from Desulfocapsaceae bacterium, assembly GCA_033852035.1. Classification (GTDB taxonomy): domain Bacteria; phylum Desulfobacterota; class Desulfobulbia; order Desulfobulbales; family Desulfocapsaceae; genus Desulforhopalus_A. The sequence goes on from JAWSVG010000125.1 coordinate 1,049, forward strand.
AGTGGTAACAGTCCACTACACAGGAAAACTGCTTGACGGCAAAAAGTTTGACAGTTCAGTGGACCGTGGTCAGCCCATTGACTTTCCAGTTGGTACCGGACAGGTCATCAAAGGCTGGGACGAAGCACTTCTAGGTATGAAAAAGGGTGAAAAGAGAGTACTTATTATTCCATCTCACCTGGGTTACGGACCATCAGGACGCGGGCCAATTCCACCAAATGCAACGATGATATTCGACGTTGAGCTTGTCAACTTCCAGTAACACTGCGGATTGATAAAAAAGAAAAAAGGGTGATCAGAAATTATTTCTGATCACCCTTTTTTTATGAACTACCGAGCTGGCCTGACTGAGACGACTCAGGCTCAACACCCTTGTCTACCAGGATGGCAACAGACTCACTCTTGTGAGTCGAAAGTCAGGCTGAGAACACTAGAAGGCCAACAAGGCCCTATTTTTCCGTGTCTTCATAGAGTTTTTCTGCCATGGCCACCAACACCGCTTCCACAGCAAGCGAGTGGTTTATCAGATCTTGTTTTTTGTTACAGCTTTTACGGAGTAAAGTACTAACGCAGACAAGCTACAAGTAAGTGCCTTAAACAAATCAGTTTCTTTTTAAAACACTAGAAACTGATTTATAAGGTACTAATATTTCAGGCCTACCCGCTCACGGACCATATCAAGGGTGACCGTTGCTTTTTCTCTCGCTTTATCCGCACCTTTTGCGAGAATCACGCGCAGTTCAGCGGGATCAGCAAGAAATTCCTGTTTTTTCCTCTTCGCTTCACCAAATTTATCATTCAGTAAGTCCAGCAATTCCAGCTTGAGGTACCCGTAGGCTGCCCCACCGTCCACATAGAGGCTGTGGATTTCTTTCATCCGCTCGGGAGCAGCAAAGAGATTCATAATCTGATAGAGATTACACGCACCAGGGTCTTTGGGATCTTCCACAGGGGTGGCATCCGTTTCGATGGCCATCACTCTCTTTTTCAGTTGCTTACCTTCGAGGAAAATGGGGATGGTGTTTCCATAGGATTTAGACATTTTCTGCCCATCCAAGCCCGGCACTGTCGCTGTCGTCTCGCTTATTGCAGGCTCAGGAATGACAAAGGTTTCACCATACTGATTATTAAATTTGATAGCAAGATCTCGGGCAACCTCAAGATGTTGCTTCTGGTCTTTGCCCACCGGAACCTGGTCAGCCTGATAGAGTAGTATATCTGCAGCCATCAGAACGGGATAGGAGAACAATCCATGACTGGCGGCTATCCCCTTTGCAACTTTATCTTTGTAAGAATGACATCTCTCCAGCAAGCCCATAGGTGCAATACTGGACAAGACCCATGAGAGTTCACATACCTCAGGCACATCTGATTGAACCCAGAATATGCATTTATCCGGATCGAGACCTAAGGCAAGAAAGTCCGCTGCTGCCTCAAGTGTCCCGGTTGCCAGTCTGGGTCCTTCATGCACGGAAGTCAGGGCATGGAGGTCCACAATGAATACATAGAGTTCTGAAGATTCCATACGGGAAATCATGGTCTGCATCATGCCGAAGTAATTTCCAATGTGGAGTTGGCCGGAGGGTTGTATTCCTGATAGTATTTTCATGGTTTTCTTTAAGCGGTTAATAGAAAAAGATATGGTGGTGTCATAAAGACATCGTTTAATTTTCAAGCACCATAACGCAATATGAAAAAAAAGGGGAGTAAGGAAAACTCCCTTACTCCCCTTCATTTCTCAAATGGCTATAGCGCCATCAGGAACTGCTTACAACTATTTCACTTCTTCGAAGTCAGCGTCAACAACATCATCGTCTTTCTTCTTTTTCTTAGTATCGGCTCCACCTGCATCACCACCTGCATCAGGACCATCAGGGTTTTCCTGAGCAGCCTGGGCGTACATAATTTCAGCAAGTTTATGGGAAGCCTGAGTGAGTGCCTCAACAGCTGCTTTGGTGGCATCAATGTCGTCACCATCTTTTACCTGATTGACATTTTCAATCTCTTTTTCCACATTAGCCTTGGTCTCATCATCAACTTTGTCACCAAGATCTTTGAGGCTCTTCTCGGTGGCATGAACAAGAGCATCAGCAGAGTTGCGAGTTTCAATCAACTCTCTGCGTTTCTTGTCTTCCTCAGCATGTAGCTCAGCATCAGCAGTCATCTTCTCGATCTCTTCTTCGGTCAGACCGGAAGAAGCGGTAATTTTGATTGACTGTTCTTTGCCGGTACCAAGGTCCTTGGCAGAAACGCTGAGGATACCGTTAGCGTCAAGGTCAAATGCAACCTCAATCTGCGGGACGCCCCGTTGTGCAGGTGGGATATCCGCGAGTTCAAAACGACCGATGGTTTTGTTGTCCTGAGCCATCTCACGCTCACCTTGCAGAACATGGATCGAAACAGCAGGCTGGTTGTCGGCAGCAGTGGAAAAGACCTGGCTTTTCTTAGTTGGAACGGTAGTATTTTTTTCGATAAGTTTAGTCGTCACACCACCCAGAGTTTCAATCCCCAGAGAAAGAGGTGTAACATCGAGCAGTAACACGTCCTTTACATCCCCTTGCAGAACGCCACCCTGAATTGCGGCTCCAATAGCTACAACCTCATCAGGATTAACACCCTTGTGCGGCTCCTTACCGAAAATTGACTGCACCTTCTCCTGAACCATAGGCATACGGGTCATACCACCAACAAGAATAACTTCATCAATGTCAGAAGGGTTGATGCCGGCATCCTTCAGGGCGGTTTTACAAGGGGCCAGGGTCCGTTCAACCAGATCACCGACAAGGTTCTCAAGTTTAGCACGGCTCAGCTTAAGGTTGAGATGTTTTGGACCAGAAGCATCTGCTGTGATAAACGGCAGATTGATATCAGTTTCTTTCGTGGTCGAAAGCTCCATCTTGGCTTTTTCAGCCTCTTCCTTCAGACGCTGCAGTGCCATTTTATCGCTTCTGAGATCGATACCCTGCTCACGCTTAAACTCGTCAGCGAGCCAGTTAACAATTCTCATATCGAAATCCTCACCACCGAGAAAGGTATCACCGTTGGTAGACTTCACTTCAAAAACACCATCGCCAATTTCGAGTATAGATACGTCGAAAGTACCACCACCAAGGTCGAAGACTGCTATTTTTTCTTCGCCTTTTTTATCGAGCCCATAAGCCAGTGATGCTGCTGTTGGCTCATTGATGATACGCTGAACATTGAGTCCGGCAATCTTTCCGGCATCTTTCGTCGCCTGACGCTGTGAGTCATTAAAGTACGCTGGTACGGTAACTACGGCATCAGTCACTTCTTCGCCAAGGTATTCCTCAGCAGTCTGCTTCATTTTACCAAGGATCATCGCAGAAATCTCTGCGGGGCGATAGACCTTTTCTTCTACCTCCACCGAGACACTCCCATTGGTCCCTTCAACTATTTTAAATGGGCTGACCTCAATAGAGCGTTTGACTTCCGCGTCAGTAAATTTTCTACCAATCAGTCGTTTAATTGCATACAGTGTACGGGTAGGATTGGTAACAGCCTGGCGCTTTGCTACCTGCCCGACTGGCCGTTCCTCATTATCTGTAAAAGCAACTACCGAAGGAGTTGTTCTGTTGCCTTCAACATTGGCGATTACCTTTGGCTCGCCGCCTTCCATGATAGCTACACAAGAATTGGTAGTACCAAGATCAATTCCTATAATTTTACCCATCTTCTCTCTCCTTAAATCAATCTATACGGATAGTATATCCGTCCAGCATTCCTCAATGTTTTTTCAATCGCTCTACCCTTGGTAGCCACAACCTCTTCTAAAGTTGTCATCTTCACAGATTTGTCAAGGGATTACCCTGCCTTTTAAGGCAATGTTACTCCGCTGCCTCAGGATCACTTTTCCCCGAAGATACAGTCACTTTGGCTGCACGGAGCAGTCTGTCTTTATAGAAGTACCCTCTTTCAAACTCGTTCACCACGTGATTAACAGGTACGGTCTCACTCACTTCCATCGTCAGGGCTTCCTGGTGTTTTGGATCAAAAGTCAAACCAATACTCTCGATGGACTTCACCTCGAACTTATCAAGGGTTGTCATTACACTCTTGAGTGTCAGTTGAACACCTTCGATGAGTGCCGCCAGATTTTTTTCAGCGGAAGCTCCCTCGATAACGCCCTGTCCTATTGCGCGCTCCAGGTTGTCAACTACCGGAAGGATTTCCCTGAAAATATTCTCACCGGCATACTTAAGAGTCGCGAGCCGTTCACGATCCATGCGTTTTTTGAAATTCTCATTTTCAGCGGCTGCCCGGAGCATCTTATCACGAAGATCGGCAGCTTCTTCAAGAGCGGCAGCGAGTTCTTTCTCCAGATCCCGAGGTTCCTCAACTTCTTCCTTCTCTTCACCCTTTTCGTCGGGACTCTCTGCGGTCAACTCTTCATTAACCACCACTTCAATTTCTTCTTCCTGAAGCTTTTCATTTAATTTTTCATCACTCACTGCTCTCTCCTCTAACTCCACCAAGTTTTTTCTGGGTTAGGCGCCGAATTCCGGCAATTACCATATTTTTGTATGTGCCAACAATAAGTAGCCACATTTTCCTTGTCAAGTGAACGAAAAATCAATATCTAAAAGTTCGAACATATATTTTTAGTTCTTTACTTTCAGACACTTAAGGAGAGACAAAAGAAAGAAAGAGGCGCTAAAGGGAAAATTTGGCCAAGCTGAGACTGAAGGGAGCCCTGAACAATAAGAGGGGGAGGAGTTACTCTTCTTCGTATTTAGTGAGCTTATTCACCAGAGTTTTTCGGGTAATCCCCAAACGCCTGGCAGCTTCGCTCTTGTTACCAGCGGTCTTATTAATGGTCTTCAAAATAATCTGCTTTTCTGCTTCAAAAAGAGAAACAGGCTCCGGGTCATCAGTAACAGACGCTGTGGATACCTGGTTCTGAATAGGCAGGGGCAGGCTTTTTTCTGTCAATTCAGTGCCCCGCATAAGAATAATACCGCGTTCAATGGCATTCTCAAGCTCTCTAACATTACCAGGCCATGAATACCTCGCAAGTAACCCCATACAATCACTGGTGATTTTATCGAGAACCCGGTTGTTTTTCTCGGCAAATTTGCTGGCAAAATATTCAACAAGTTGGGGGACATCTTCGCCGCGCTCTTTGAGCGGTGGGACAGTGAGCATCACTACGTTCAATCTGTAATACAGATCTTCACGGAACCGGTTTTCTGCAACCTCAACATCAAGATTTCTATTCGTGGCGGCTACAATACGTACGTCCACTTTAATGGTCTTTTCCCCACCGACTCGCTGTAATTCCTGCTCCTGTAATACACGCAGAAGTTTTACCTGCATGGCCTGTGACATTTCGCCAATCTCGTCAAGAAACAAGGTACCGCCATCCGCTTGAACAAATTTGCCGTCACGACTTCGTTCCGCTCCGGTAAAAGCACCTTTTTCATGACCAAACAGTTCTGAGTCAAGAAGACCTTCCGCGAGGGCAGCACAATTCACCTTTATAAAAGGTTTGTTTCGTCTTGCACTGTTATTATGCAGAGCTTCTGCCACAAGCTCTTTACCGGTTCCGGACTCCCCAAACACCAGGACCGTTGCTTCTGTGGGCGCTACATAGCTGACCATGTCCAGCAATTCCAGCATCGGTTCGGATGAGCCTATTATGCTGGTTTTCAGGCTGGTTTGTTCAGATTCAGTCTTCCGGCGCTGAGCAACGACCTGGACCTCATGAAGGTCGACAGCCCGCATCAGTGCCAGACGCAGCCGTTCAAAGTCAAGTGGTTTAGTAAGGTAGTCATGCGCCCCTGCCTGAATTGCATCAACAGCAGCATCAACAGTGGAGTAGGCTGTCATAATAATAACCGGTAATGCTGGCTTTATTGCATGGATACGCCTGAACGCTTCATGACCATCCATCCGGGTCATACGGACATCCATCAAAACAGCATCGTAGTGTTTTTTTTCAACAGCAGCCACGGCTGTCGTACCATCATCGGCTTCCACACAGCGCCACCCCCACTCCGTCAGCATAGAGTTGAGCATATAGCGATGCACCTGGTCATCATCCACCACCAAAACTGTAATCTTCTCTTTTTTCCTCGGCATGTTATAAACGTTTCACTTTTCTATTGTGATAGCCAACTCGGTGTTTCACTGATCTCCGGTGGACTGGTCAATTACAAAATTTAGATTATATGGTTATAAGCACTCACAAGGTACTTATACCCGTCGAGCGAGTACTGAAAAGAGTCCCGACTTAAATCATTTTTCAAACGAATACAACAGATCGGCTCCAGTTGACTCTGTTGAACTGGTCGTCTCAACGGCAAAACCATGAGTCAAATCATAGCGCACACGAAACTGGCCTAACTGGCTGAACATGTTCATATCATAGCCAACAAACAATCTTGTTCCTAAACGCTTTCCCACAACCAGTGAGATATCCTCTTCCCGACCAGAGCCTTCCAGGTGCAAATCGTCAACACTCAAAACACTTCCAAGACTTTGCATGATAAATGAGCCACCCCTAATACCCAGAGCCGCAGCCGCTGAGGCTACAAGATTGTTTTCTGACTCACTTGAGCTTCCAAACGAGCCGCCAACTATCATCTGGGAAAGAATGTCAGCATCATCCATGTACGGATCCGAAACCAAATCAAACTTGAGATCCTGAAGCAAGCCACTGATATCCACGCCCACGGTGTATCCTGACCCCATGGTTTGACTCTCTTTCACTTCCTTTTGAGCCCGTACATCAAGGCCGGGATTATTAATCGGGCCACCGGTAAAGAGCACCCGTCCCCGGTTAATATCCAGAAGACGTCCATAGATATTAAAGGTACCACCAACAAGAGCAAGTTCTCCCTTCCCAGTCAACATCTCATTGGGAACCATCTCCACATTGATTCCACCTGTTAGTTTGCCTTTCAGACCATATCCGTCTATGCTGACATCATCACCCAATACCACCTTCATAGAGCTGGAGATAGGCCAGCCTTCATCTTTATTTTCATTTCCCCCATCTGTAAACACAACATCTTCGGAAACCGAAATGGCCCCCCGCATAGCTTCAGGAGTAATCATCGCATAAGGTATATCAACCTCACCTTCCAAGCGCACATCATCCTCAGTCAGAAGAAGGTGTACATCCGGCGAAATCTGTATGACATATTCGGGAAGATTAAAGAGTTCAAAGTCAGCCCCCCGAATACGTAAGTCTCCTATAATTGCAGAATCCCTGTAACCAATCAGCCCTTCTACATCCAGCTGTCCGGGACCGGACTGTGCCCTGGCTGTCACAGATGCTCCCGCCTCGTTCGCCTTGAGTGTCACCGTGAGGTCAGTAAGACTCACTCCCTGAAGCGGGAGATCAACCCCTCCTCTTTCCAGGTACATGTCACCGGATGCTTTCGGATCCGCGACAGTTCCACTCAGTTTTATAGTACTGAATAGTTTACCTGTCGGTTCCACACTGTAACTGGTAAATGAATCGAGCAGGACAAGGTCAAAATCATCCAACTTGAGAAGCCCGTCGAGTTCGATCTGATCAGGCGTTGCTGAAAATTCACCAACACCACGAACCCGGGCTCCCAATGACAGTTCACTGCCGTTGTCCATCCGACTCGAAAAAACGCCCTGCAACTCGTTGTCTGAAAGCTCCATACTCAGGACAGTTTCTGTAAACGTTATACGGCTCTTCTCTTCAAAGTAATTTTTTACGTCAAAATAAGCACCACGTATTTTAATATCCGCTTTAGCTTCTGAAATCCGGAGTGTATCGCCTTTTACAGAGACACTACCATCAACTGTACCCACCAATGGTACTGAGAGCATTTCCTCAAAATCAAACGCCTGCAGAGATACTGACTGAAACGAACCAGCCATTGACCACTGTACAAGATCATCCATTAAAACTTTACCATCCAGGCATATTTTGCCGCCGTCCTTATCGCCACCTTCCACCAGACAGAAACTGGCCGCTTCCGCGCCGGTCTTTGAAAGCAGTATCTGCGTGACACCATCTTGAGACCATTGGCCCAAAAACCGGGAGTCCAGATTGAGACTTTCAAGCTCTCCCTGCCAGTTTTCCTTATAGGAGCCCTGGCCCTTTAGTGATAATTTTTCGTTCCTGTTTGCCAGGTGAATCGACAGAATGTGACTTGTCAGCGTTCCGCTAAGCTCAATACTGCCTTGATCAACATCGATCCCCGAAATACGTATATTTTCAGCCGTGGTCAATCCGTTTATGTTCCAGTCATCTTTTAGTACTGTTTGCAAATCAACGGTAATTGAGACAAGACTGTTCTCCTGATAGGAAAGATTGTTGCCTCGCAAGACGAGATCAAGCTCCGGCTCTCCCCGCTCACCGGACAGACTCCCTTGAACACTCAGGCTTCCGCTGCTCTCAGGAAAAATAAGACCAATATCAGGGGCCGTTAATAAAAAGTCAATGTCCATTGAATCGTCTGCCCCTCCCTCTATTTTCAATTGGGAGGGGCCACTCTTCAAGACCAGTCCAGTGGTTCGAAAGGTGTTGTTATTTAGCCACAACTCGCCACCACCCGACAAGTCATTACCCAACAGTCTTCCTGAAATCTCATTGAGCTGAAAATAGGCGTCAGGTCCATCCTTTCCAAAGGAACCGTTACCAAGAAAATTCCCATTTACCAGGCCGTGGAAGTCTGGATGTAAACACGCCGGGTCAAAGTTTTCTACAGAGACATCCCCTGACCACCCGAGCTGCTTTGCCCAGGAAAGTTCTGCCTGCCGTATATGCGCCAACCCGCCAAACTCTCCGCTTTTAATCGTGAATCCATCGGTGTACACCCTCTCTTCATCGAGAAAGACATTCCCCTCGCCGGAAACGGCCTGAGCATGCAGAACACCTTCTATTTTTGAAATAATAAAAGAGGCGAGCACGCCATTTTCCTTCACATCTCCCTTGCTGATCAGTTCCGCACTGAGCCTTCCCTCCAGGGTGTCATCCAAGATGGATGCATCAATATTTTCAAAGATAAACTCTCCCTCCCACTCAAAAAGAGAGTACCAGGATATTTTTGCATTCTCAGCTACCGCGGAGGTTTCGTCCCTGCCGATCTGAAGTGACTTGAAATCAATACTCATCCAGTCAGCATCAATATTACTGACCAGGTCGAGATCATGCAGGGTATCGTAACTGCCGCGAGCTTCCACGTGACCGCGATAGCCGGTGGTATCTCCAGAAATGTCTCCATGAAAGGCCTGCAGGTCAATTTCTGGACAAGAGACGATGAGTTCAGACAAATCAACGTCACGGGCGGTAAGCAGCCCTCTCCATTTAGGAGAACTCAAAAGATTCTCGACCTTGCCATCAATAATTATATCAGCTGGTTCACTGACTGCCAGATGAACTTTCGGATTGTTAAGAGGCCCCACAAAAGAGAATGTCCCGTGGAGCTGATGAAAACCATATCCTTTAAAGCTGATTTGCCCAAGGAGATCAAGGTCGTAGTCCTTCAGTACATCAACGGATCCATGAAAAGCAAGACTATAATCAGGCCCCTGAAGCGAAAAATCTGAAAAACTGAGTAAGCCGCCCCAGCCGTCAAATCTGCTCTCCATCTTATCGATTATGGTATATTCTTCCCCGATACTGGTCACGACGGAGACATCTTCCAGCAGAAATTGGCCAAGGTGTACCGCAATGGGTAAAATGAAGGGAGGTAATGTGACGCCTCCTCCATCTGCATCTTCAGGGGGAGCTTCGGCGCTATCATCCTTGAAACGAAAAGCCAGCCCTCTTACCGTAAATTTTTCGATATGCAGCCTTGCCAACAGAAGCCAGGCGGGCCGCCAGTCACCTTCCATTCGTGTAAGTGAGATATCGACACCAGGGATGTGCACTTCAACCCCTTCCATCGACCAATCTGCCAGAAGGCGTCCGTCAGCCTTCTCGATGACAACAGTACCAAAAGTAAATGTATTCAGACCCTTCTGGACCATTTTGAGACCAACGGATGAATAGCCCAGGAAAACTATGACGAGTGAATAGGTCAGAAGAATAAAAGAGAGAGCAATGAAGATTTTTTTCATTATAAATCCCCCCCAACTGTCAAGTGGAACCTGAAAGGGTTGCCGTCTTCAGTTATTGCCGAGGCCAGATCAGCTCTAATCTGACCAAATGGCAGACGAAATCGCACCCCCCCTCCTACACCCTGATAAAAATCCAGCGACAGATCATTGGTTGCGCTCCCTCCGTCCCAGAAAGCAGCAACACTCCAATAGTCCGTAATGACATGCTCCGTCTCCACGCTGCCAACAGCAAGAAACTTCCCCCCAATCACCGTACCAGAGGAATCTTCCGGCCCGATAGATTTATACTTATAGCCGCGAATAGAGCTGTCTCCACCTGTGTAAAAACGTAAAGAAGGCGGTAGCGAATCGATGCTATCAACAATATTAATTCCCAGACTGGTCCTGCCGATCAATCGCCACTTTTTTGCGGGGCTGACAATAACTTTACCGCTCACAGCAGTCTGCAGGAAGGTAGCATCGGAAATAAAGCCCTCAACAGCACCCAGAAAACCAACTGAGGCCTGAATACCGTGTTGAGTATTAAGAATATCATCCGCAAACGTGATTCCTGTATTCAGTGATGGAAGCAGTAATTGCGAAGTGCCACTGGTATTCCCCACGTCATAATCTTCACCACGCATCTCCAGCCCTGTGCTGAATTTAAAACGGGGGCTAGAATACTCTCTGGTTACAGCCGCTGTGAGCAGTTGTGTTTTTGTATCATCCCACGTTCGATCTTGATAGCCCACCGTGTGTACGAAAGTATCATAACGAGGAATTTTTCTGGGTATGGTGTAACGAAATGCAACAGAAGTTTCAAGCTCTGCCAGCAAGATGGCAGCACTCACTTTATGTCCCCTGGTATTCCATAAACGGTTAGACCAGTCTATTTTTCCCTTGACTCCTGTGTCAGTAGCATAACCAAGCCCAAAGCTGTATTTATTAAGATGTTTGGGTGGTAGCAATTCTATATCTATCGGCACCGCAAAGTCAGTTGTATTGTTAATCTCTCCTTCTATAACGACCCGACTGAAATAGTCTGTTTGGTTGAGACTTGACTGCAGTTCAAAGAGTTGTGCAGGCCTGTATGGGTCACCTTTTCGGTACGGCAGGAATCGTTGTAGTAATTCATCAGTTATCACCTCCTGATCACTGCTGGTATCGCCGAAGACATATTGCGGTCCTGTATCCATAACCAGGTGGATGGAAGCCATGTTCTCTTCTCGGTTTATTTTGAGAGAACGCTCTAAAAAAGCAGTCTTGAGGAAGCCTTCACTAAAAGCGGTATTCACCAATCTCTTTTTAATTTTTTCATATATATCCTGATTGAGAATATCACCTTTTTTAAGAGGAAAATTATAAAGAATGTTGGTCAGTTTTGTATTATCACGACCTGCGCCGGTCAGCTTCATATGGACATCCTGAACGAGCACAGGTACGCCCGGTTCGATTATATAGCTGGCCTGCCAGGCATCATCGACATACTGCAGGCTTTTTTTTATGACCGGATTGTAATAACCAAAGGGAGCTACAGCAGAGCGGATATCACTTTCTGCCTGTTCGTGAAGCAGTTTGACACCATTGACCCGAAGTCGTTCACTATCTTTTTGCAGGAAAATTGTCAGACGCGCCAGAACGTTATCATAGAGCTCATCACTTACCCCGGAGACGGTAACTTCAATCTTTTCTCCAGCAAAAGAAACAGCAGAGACAACCAGAAGAGAAGTCAGAGCAAAGAATATGATTCGACAGGACAAGGATGATATATTAAAAAAGAACTTCATTGCCGGTTTGATGGTTTCGCATCAAATTCTGGCCGCAAGACCATACTATATATGTGTAGCCGCAATTATTTCTTCCGGCTGAAGCCAGGCAACCATATTGTACCTGGAACAATTTAAGAGTATCACGAGTATCTATCATAAATGCAATTTGAAACAATCACCATCACAAAAGTTATAAACAGCGGCTACGGTGTCGCACACCTTGACGACGGCAAGGTAGTTCTTGTCCGGCATCTGCTCCCCGGAGAGACAGCTACTGTAACAATTGAAGAAAAGAAAAAAAACCTTCTTTATGGCAAAGTACATCAATTAGTACAAAACCACTCCAGAAGAAGAGCTGCTCCGTGCAAATATTACGGTGAGTGCGGAGGATGTGATATGCAGCTCTGCGATTACAACACCCAGCTCAACATAAAAGAAGGAATACTTCGCGATCTTCTTCTGGGCCAACCAAGCGACACGGTCCGAGAAGCTGCAGAAATAGTTGCGGCACCGAAGTCATCTCCGGAAGAATTTGGTTATCGCCAACGCATCCGGCTGCAGATAGATAGCGAAAACCGTTTTGCCTTCAGGCGTTTTCGCTCCCACGACATTATACCAATTGACCGCTGTCTCCTCGCACACCCGAATATAAACAGCTGCATCTCAGAGTTACTGCACCACACGGTCACAGCCAAAATTACAGCGCTGACCTCGGAGCTGGAGATCCAGGTCAATCCTGTCTCAGAAAAGATTGTCTGCATCTTCCATTTTTCTCGAAAACCACGACCTGCAGATGTAAAAAACGCAATAGAGATATGTGGAGATATTCCCCTTATCGAAAGTATATTCTTTACAGGTGAAAGCTTTCAATTACATGGCCCTGTACGCGCTGGTAACGATGGGACAGGCAGGACAATGACCCTTCATTATCCCCAACTCAACAGCACGTCAACTCCCTTGACACTTACCTGGGAGGTCGGAGGGTTTTGTCAGGTTAACATTGCACAGAATGGTGCTCTTATCGATACCGTAGCTGACTTTTGTAACCCTTTGGAACGCGACTCAGTGCTGGACCTGTTTTGTGGTATGGGCAATTTTTCTATCCCCCTTGCGACTCTCGCAAAAGAGCTAACAGGCTTTGAGGGACAAGGATCCGCCATCCGCAGCGCAAAGACAAATGCAACAGCGGCAGGGCTCAGTAACACAAGCTTTTACAAAAGCCCTGTTCATACTGCTTGTGCAGAACTGGTAGCAAAGAATACTGAGTTCGATTGTGTAGTCATCGATCCGCCACGCCAGGGTGCTCCGGAACTCGCACATCACCTGGCGACACTTTGTCGTAAAAGAATGGTCTACATATCCTGTGACCCTACGACCCTCTGTCGGGATCTGGTAAAGCTCACTGAAGAGGGTTTTGGTATTACCAGGATCCAGCCAATCGATATGTTCCCGCAGACGCATCATATTGAGACAGTGGTCCTGCTGGAAAGATAACAGCCCTCTCCCAATGCATTCAAGACTCTACTTTTTCAAGGATAGCAAGAACTGCAGCACACTGTGCCTTTGCCCGGAGGGCAAGAGCTCCAGCTTCCTCCAAAATTGTCTCTTTAAACAGGTCGTCTTCAATATCGACCATGTTAATCAGTACATTCTGATACGCGCCCCATATCCCTGTTTCAAGTGACCGTGCGCCAACCAGGGTATCTGACTTCGAGGCAGGGTTACCGTGCCGAGCCACCTCGCATAACGGTTCCCAGGCAGTGTCTCCCAGGCGCATGGTTTTCAGAGGTACGTTGATCGCAGTTTGCAAGCCGGACTGCATCTTCTCTTTGCGATGCCGCTGCTCCTCCGCCGTCTCCTTTGGCATCCGTAAGCCCTCCATATATTCATTGAAGGCAGAAGTATCAGCATCAATCATCGGAATAAGCTGCTGAACGAGGCTATGGAGGGTGGGAATAACGTTTTCCATGTTCCCCTGGACATGTTCAAAGCGGCGAACACCATGGGTAAGTTTTGCCACCATCGCGCCAAGGCCAACCCCAACCGCCGCAACTGCGGCAGAAGCTGAGCCACCGCCAGGAGCAGAGCTGCGAGATGCAATCTCTTCAACAAAACTTCGAACCGGCATACTTGCCAGCGGCTCCTGAATAGCTTCCTCGGTAATATATTCGATGATACGTTCCTGGGGCCTGAACTGGCTAACGGAATTCAATCCTAAGCGCTCAATAACAAGACGTATCTTCTGATCTTCTTCGTAGATAAAGAGATTTTCTTTAGTGATATAGTACTCAGCAGCCACAAGCATAGCTTCAAGGGGGACAACCCCAACTATCTCGGAGCCGGTTACCGCCAGATTCAGAGCTTCAGCTTCTTTTTTGACCTCCTCAAACAGCACATGGAGCGGGGTCACCCGGTAATCGTTAAGATTCACGGTCACCTGGGCCATATTGTACTCTTTAACAAACCAACCCATACCTTTAACTTCGGGCAAACGCCCGGGCTCCTTCTCACCCCTACCAGCTTCGCGCAGATTAAGGGCGATTCGGTGAGCCTGATTCGGTGTACCAAGGATATTGACGTTATAGGCAATAAGGAACCTGCGGGCGCCGGTGGCGGTAATCCCCCATTCCGGTACAAATGTTTCAGGCCCGAAATCAGGTTTCCACTTTGAATCTTCAAGTCTTTTTGCAAGACCTTCATATTCCCCTTCTCTCAGATCAGGAAGTTTGCGCCGATACTCCTCTGTGGCTGCTTCCTCGTACAAATACAAAGGGATACCAAACTCTTCCGCTGCTCTTTTGGAAAAACTCTTTGCTATCCCAACACACTCCTCCATTCCTACCCCGGCCACCGGAATAAAGGGACAGACGTCCATTGCGCCAAAACGCGGATGTTCACCGCTATGAGTACGCATATCAATCAGATCTTTAGCAACCTGTACAGAGGCGAGAGCCGCCTCGATAACACTCTCAGGATCTCCAACAAATGTATAAACTGTCCGATTGGTGGAATACCCGGAATCAACATCAAGTAGTCGACAGCCATCTATTTTTTTTATAGCTTCAGAAATTGCTGCAATTGTTTCTTTATTGCGGCCTTCAGAAAAATTTGGCACACACTCAACTATTTTTTTCATATTCGTCATTACCTCTCACCGGTCAGGCCTATGGGATTCTGGATTGCTCTCTTACAACTCGTTGCCCTTTTTTGAACACTGCTTCCACAGAAGAAACACCGGCATGATAGGCCAGAATGGCAGGACTCTCACCTTCAAGCAGAAGGAAGTCAGCTTGCTTACCAACATCCAGACTGCCAACTTTGTCCGCCAGGTCGATGGCATACGCACTGTTCAGGGTTGCCCCGGTAAGAGCTTCAGCGGGTGACATCTGCATATTAAGAACAGCCAGACTGATGATGAATTGCATGGACTCCGTGAAACTGGATCCCGGGTTACAGTCTGTTGCCAGCGCTACCGGTAACCCGCTCTCAATCATTGTCCGCGCTCTGGCGTAGGGTTTTCTAAGACTATAGGCAGTCGCAGGCAGTAAATTGGCAATAACCCCCGCCTTTGCCATAGCCGCAATACCTGTATCACTTGCAGCCAGCAGATGATCTGCCGACAAGGCTTGCAACTCTGAGGCAAGCCCTGCGCCACCCAGGTCATGAACTTCATCCGCGTGAATCTTTACTTTCAGACCAAGATCTATAGCTGCTTTTAGCAGACGACGACCCTGCTCAATTGAGAAGACACCTTTTTCACAAAAGATGTCACACTGTTCGGCAATCCCCTGTTTTTTCACAGCAGGGAGCATTTCACCAATGAGCAGGCTGATAAATTCATCAGATTTTCCCTTATAGGAAGTGGGAACAGCATGAGCGCCAAGAAATGTTGCAACCACATCAAGGGGTGTATCTGCAGCAACCCGTCCTATTGCCTCCAGCATTTTCAATTCATTGATCGTATCAAGACCGTACCCGCTTTTAATCTCAATAGTGGTGGTTCCAAGACGAAGGGCCTGCAAAACATGTTTTTTGGTGGTGGCATAGAGATCATCAACGCTCTGTTCAGCGACACTTTTGACCGAAGAGAGGATGCCCCCCCCTTTTTCAAGTATCTCAAGATACGGTGTCCCCTCTATTCGCATCTCAAACTCACGCTCGCGAAGTGCAGCAAAACAGATATGGGTATGAGGGTCGACAAATCCCGGCACCAGGCACCTGCCTTCGCAGTCATATTCTTTAATCGTATTTGAAGACACTTCTCTGAGGATTTCCTCTTCACGGCCTCTGCCAGCAACCAGACCATCCTCCACAAGGAGCGCCCCCTTTTCATAAACAGCAAGTTTTCCCTGCTCGCTCCCTCCGTGGGGCTGCCCCCTGTCTACCGGCGTGTAAATTCGTGCATTCCTGAAAACTGTTAAAGACATGGTTGCTCCAATTTTGATTTTCACCTCATTGTAGCAATCGCTCAGCTTGCCGAAAATGAGTGGAATGTTGGGCATGAAAAACTGAGTTCATTAAAAACTCGTTCGAAGTCCCGACGTACCTCCAGTTTACCGGTGTCAGGCTTCAAATACACCTTTTACAGCTTCAACCACAAGATCATATTCCACCTGAAAAGGAAGAGTAATCTGGTCGCCATTGGTGTTCTCACGGTTATATTCAGCAGCAACCTCCATGGCATTATGGTTACGCCCCCAGTTTCGCCTGGCAACCCCACCCATAACGTCCCAGGTCATGGCAGATCGTATGATGTCATCTGCCTGTTTACTGCCGTCCAATACGAGGCCGAAGCCGCCATTAATTGCCTTGCCAATGCCGGTACCGCCGCCATTGTGCAGCGCCACAAGCGACATCCCTCTGGCTGCATTTCCTGCAAAGCAGTGGGTTGCCATATCGGCACAGACATTACTGCCGTCTTTTATATTTGCGGTTTCTCTGAATGGAGAATCGGTACCGCCAGGATCATGATGGTCTCTGCCCAACATGACAGGCCCGACCTCATCATTTCGTACCATTTCGTTAAACTTCAAGGCAATCGCCACCCTGCCTTTGGCATCTGAGTAAAGGATACGAGCCTGACTCCCGACAACCATTTTGTTCTTTTTGGCATCCCGTATCCAGATGTAGTTGTCCCTGTCTTCAGCCCGGCGTTCCGGGTCAATACAGGACATTGCGGCCATGTCGGTCTTGTCCAGATCCTCAGAATCGCAGCTCAGGCAGACCCACCGGAAAGGACCGTAACCATAGTCGAAGATTGGACCCATGATATGTTCAAAATAGGATGGATAAATAAAACCGTCTTTGGCATCAACGCCATTTTTTGAAACTTCAGTTACACCCGCATCAAAGACAGCCTTTAAAAAGGCATTTCCATAATCAAAGAAATAGGTACCCTGCTCTGTCAGTTGCTTTACAGCAGCTAGATGACGGGCAAGACTCGCATCCACAGATGCTATAAATTGGCTGCGATCCTCAGCAAGAAGCTTTGTCCGTTCCTCAAAACTTACCCCTTGCGGGCAATATCCGCCGTCGTATACGACATGACATGAGGTCTGGTCGGAGAGCAGGTCCACCTTGACTCTTTCTTTGGCAAGATATCCCAGAAGGTCAACGACATTGCCATGAAAGGCGATAGAGGTATTATTTTTCCCCTGTACCGCCTGAAGCGCAAGGGCGGCAGCCTCCTCAAGGTCATCGGTCACCACATCGACCCAGCCCTGCTTCTGCCTGGTCTCAATCCTGGAGTAGTCCACTTCCGCAATGATCGAAACGGCGCCTGAAATTTTAGCAGCTTTGGGCTGAGCACCGCTCATACCACCTAATCCCGACGAAACAAAGAGCAATCCGGTCAGATCACCATCCTCTGGCACACCACACTCAAGTCTGCCGGCATTCAGTAATGTGTTATACGTTCCGTGAACAATGCCCTGGGGCCCGATATACATCCACCCCCCGGCTGTCATTTGACCGTAAGATGAAACGCCCATCTGGGCTGCGACTTCCCAGTCGTCGGGATTATCGTAAAGGCCGACCATCAAACCGTTTGTGATGATAACCCTGGGATTATCTGGACTTGAGCTGAAAAGTCCAAGAGGATGCCCGGACTGCATCACAAGGGTCTGGTTGTCAGTCATTTGCTCAAGATATTTTTTAATCAGATTAAGCTGCATCCAGTTCTGGCACACACTCCCGGTTTCGCCATAGGTAACAAGCTCATAAGGATAGAGTGCGACATCAAAGTCAAGGTTGTTATCTATCATTAACTGAAAGGCCTTTCCTGCCAGGCAATTCCCTTGGTATTCATGGATTGGTTTTGCCTTAATGGGATCCCTAGGCCGATACCGATAGCCGTAAATTCGACCGTGGTGTTTCAATTCATTTAAAAACTCAGGAAGTATTTTACGGTGATGGTGCTCCGGGATGTACCGCAGGGCATTCTGCAAGGCTGTGGTGGTCTGAGACTCAGTTAACCTGAACCCTCTATTCGGTGCCCTGCGGATCCCTTCCTGAAAGATCGTCCGTTCAGGCAAGACCGTACCGAGATTGATCTTCATGGACTTTCCGACCTGATCATTTGTAAGCATCCCTTGCTCCCGTTAGAGTGAAACCTAAATCTTGCATACACAAAGTAGAGAAATATTGATTTGTCTTTGCAAGACGATATGTTGTACCCATATTAATGAATTTAGAAACTCATATTTTTTATGAGCATTATTTTTCTGCTACCTTGCTACCCTTCGGGATTGACAATTCCACCGAATCTGCTTTGTTACCGAAGCTTTGAAGTATATATATACGTCTTCAACTTCGGTGCCTCGCATCTCCAGCGGACTGGTCAATTGCAAAATTTAGGTAAAATTATACGTGTGTTCTCTCTGATATTACCACCACAAATATGTATATACAACTTTTATTGTTTTCAGCTTTATGTTGCCATTATTACTACAATATCAAAGAACCATCCTTTAGTTGTATATACGTAAAGAGCCACCCGCTGAGCG
>JAWSVG010000126.1:0-8463 GCA_033852035.1 Desulfocapsaceae bacterium
ACTAGAAGGTTGTCCGAGAATAGCCTTTAGTGCAAGATCAGCGTGACAGGTTATAACCTGGAGCAACTTTTTCTCTACTGTCAACGGCAGAGAGTTGTATGCGAACCCCGTACTCGGTTGACTCATTGTTTAGCTTCAGGGCATCGATACTCCTGGCTATAATCCTGTTCGGTTCAAGGCCAAGATCTGAAATGAAGTATTGACGTAAATGGACAGCTCTTTGGTTTGCTAATTCTATAAGGTTCTCATGGGTCACTATAACAGCAGCCGGCTCTTTCGGAGTAAAACCCGCAAGAACCTCCGAGGGGATATCTTCTTCGACTATAGCCGCGCCTGGTTTCTGTGACTCCATCAATTTCTCAACTTTTTGCTCATACAGTTCTTTTTTACGCTGCCATTCTTTTTTACTCTTTTCATTCTCAGTGTCAGCTATAGCTTCCTCTCGTTTTGCACGACGTGCCTTCATGACATCCACGTCAATTTCTTTGTTAAATGTTCCAGTTAATAGTAGGGCAATATGAGGATGGTCTTTCAATAGTTCAGCGTAGTGTGCGAGAATAACAGTATACTTTTTGGAAAAGCCAGTCTCGCCAGGTGTGCAATCAACAAAATCCCTGTCGATAAGGGTGGAAAACTTTTTTCCTGTAAGAAGCAGTGGAGATACAGAAGATTTAACCATCCGTGTCTGAAACTGAGAAAGAAGCTCTTCAAAGAGAGGCTCCTGGCCAATTGGTCTGTTCCTCGTGATTGTATAGGGCAGGGTAATGGTGTTGTCAGCATCGGCCATAAGAGCCAGGGCAAGAGCGGTCTCGGATTGTGAGTGGACAGGTTCCAGGTTACTTATGTGTATGGATCCGGTATTTCGAAAAATGCCATCCTGCCATTTGCTATTGAATAGTAAATCATAGACACTTGCACTGGCATCTATTGTTGCAAGGGGCTGCAATTGACTCCCAAAAGACGATAATGATCCGTTTTTAAGTGTAAAAGTTGTTGTCCCGTTTGGTTCAGAGGAAAAAAAGCGTCCATTACCCGAGCTGTTAATCGACGCACCTCCTAATTGAGCGGTGAATGCGAAAATGGTTTTCTCCTGAGGGAGGGCAGTTTGTATGTCGTGTATCTCTCCTTGCCAGTGAGTGGCCAGCTCTTCCCAATGGGGCTGCAGCCTGGTGTCAACAATTTGTATTGATGAATTTTTCCAGGTTATTGTATCTATATTCAACTCCGGGACTTTTTGTTTCGTTGTCGATTGTCCTATCTGCTCTTGTATGAAATGAGCAATGTGTTGAGTTGGGTAGTTGTCCTTTTCGCTCAGACGCCAGAGAAGATTCAGGTTGTTAATATCCAGTGATGAGACATGTATTGAGAGCGGCTCTGATTTCAGTACTACGTTTTTAAGACTGGCGTTCTTCCATGTGAAAGGCGTGCTGGGGTTATGCAGGGCCGAACCTTTTTGTATTTGTAGCTCACCTTCGAACTCCGGCTCAGGAAGTTTAAGAGTACCTTTTCCCGCAAGAATACCATGAAAGCTTTTACTGAGAACGTTCGTCGTAAAGAGCGGGAGGACAGACTGTAATGGTAAGGTATTGAAACCTGTACTCAGGGTGAGCGAGAAGGGGGTGAGTTTGATACTGCCGCTTCCTAAGAAAGTTCCTCCGGTGTCTGTTTTACTGGAAATTGAAATGTTATTTTCTGTTTCGGCTGAGCCGGAAAGGCTATGTGCTTTAATGGTCAGTTCCGTAGCTGTGATATCAGGTTTTTTCTGTGAAATACTATGGATATTGGCCTTCCCCTCGAAGTGCAGGCCATGCAACTTCACCTCACCTGAAATGATGGGTGAGAAAAAGGCAGGAGGCGCTCCATGGTTCAGGTTGATGGTGGCGTTTTGTAAATACACCTGCCCGAGATCCGACTGTTTTTCTTCAAAATGCGCGTCTGTACATGTGGCTATGCCCGCTGAAAGGGTTGTTGTATCTCCTTCCATTAATGCAAAATCAGATATTTCTACTTCAGCGTTTATTACTTTTTGAATAATCGGGGTTGCCTTATTGTCGCTTTTTTGCAGAATCATCGTGCCATGAAGATCACCTAAGCCGGTGGTCTGAGGTGATTCTCCGTGGGTGAAGATGTTGAAGATGTCACTGCTTCTCATTTTACTGATCTGCAGTTCACCCTGCATTGTGTGAGGTGGCTGAATCCTCCCCTGCCAGAAGAAGGTGGTGAGTGATTTGTCTTGCGCCCCACTGAACCTAAAGGAATTCGAGTCATTTTTCGGGAGTCCCTTTGATAATGAGCTGTATTTTTTAAGGCTGAACTGGAGAGAATTCCACGACATCTGAGGAGTTTTGGATTCTGTCGAGTCGAAAAACTGGGTTGTACCATTATCTATGATGGCTAAATCAATGTGTAAAGAGAATGGCTTGTCAACATGTGCTGATGGCGCTGAGGAGGGCGTTGTGTGAAAAAACTGACTGCTATTTTGTAAAAATGAATTGTCGAAGGACCGAAGCTCTGGGCTTTTAACGATTACGTTAGACAGTCTGATTTTTTTGGACGCAGGTTGAAGGGTACCGCTGAGAGCTACAGATGGAGCGAAAATTGAGATAGAGCTGTCGTGGTTTTCGATTGCTACATCACGTATCTGGAGATCAAACCCGATGGAGAACGTATCGTCTTTTGTTTTGCGCGGGTCGAAAAAAAGTTCTATGTTTCCGTCTGCATTACCACTGGTAAGAGCAAAAGGCAGAGTAAAAGGCAGATATTCTGCGTAGCTGGGAAGGGTGAGTGCATGTACCTCAAAGGCGAGCTTTGTGGCCAGCTGGCTACCGCTGATTTCACTGGTGTAGGCATCGCCTGAAAGCTCAATGAGGCTGCCATTGACAACAGCGGAAAATTGAGGGTAAATATACTGGGTTTCCTGGTAAGGGATATTCGAGAACGTTGGTAGGTCCAGACGTATTTCTTCTACAGTATGTGTCTGTTTTGTAGGGAGGTCAGTAAAGAGCAGCCTGCTGTTTTTTATAACTATGTTATTAAGTGAGAAGAAAAAGGGCAGGTCAGAAAACTGCATAATTCCGGTTGGAAGCTTTCTTTGGTTACTGCCGTAAAGTTGAGCAATGTTATAGTTGTTGTCTGCGTCTCTTATAATGTTGAGAGCCAGGCCGTCTATGTTGAGGGTGTGACAGACAAGATCCTGACGTAAAAGTGGTAGTGGGGCCAGGTCGAGCAACACTGCCTGAACGGAACCAATATTCTCTCCAGTATTGCTCAGTATGCGGCTGTCTTGCGCCTCGAGTCGGAAGCTAAAGGGGTTGAACGTTATTTTTCCGGCCTCAAAGGTAAGTCCTGTCTTCTCATTAAAATGTTCAGGTGCCAGATTCGTCAGGTAGTATGGTACCCCAAGAAAACCAAGAGCACTGTATATAGAAAACAACACTACGAGCAGAATAACCCATAGTAATAGCGGTTTTGGAGACGAACTCGTTCCCTTTCGATTTTGAGAGGGAGAGGACGGGGGAGACGTGTCGTTTTTGTTCTTTTTCGTCGCGCCTTTTCTCACTACAGGATCAGAGCCGATGGGGATGTTACCAAAACGATCAGACATGTTTTTTTAATTATGTCGTTGTTATTGCGTTTAAATGAGAATATATCCGACTCTCGGGGATTGATGTGGACAGGCTGAACAGCTCAAGACTGTATGAGGTACCTATTTCATCCACGCTATATGTAGCTTATTGCAGTTGATCTGTAAATTGAAGAAATGGATTACAGATTACAATGACTTGTGAAAATAATATCAAATACCACAAAAGACCTGTTCTTATTGAAATTGGCTGTGATATACTTTTATAGCCATACCAGAGCGAAGAAATACTTAACAATAAATAACTTGTGTTTGTTATAATATATGAGCCCACAGCAACGCATACAACTGGCCTTTAGAAGACTACCCAATCCTTGAAGCCTTTTACATGACAGTCATTACCATCTCCACTGTTGGTTACGGTGAAGTCTTGCCGCTTTCCGCTGGAGGAGAGGGTTTGCAGTATATTTCTCATTCTTTTTGGAGTTGACGAGATAGTGCTGAAAAGTCCGGATGCCGGTGAGATCGTGTCACTGGTTTTGAAAAATATCAGGTAAATATATATTTCTATTTGAAATTTCTCTTTATATATCTTTTAATTATACGTAAGTTATACAATTATTTGCCTAACATCTGTGAAACCACCAACCTATAACCCTGTTGTTACCCTGAATACCACTGTTTATGTTTGATTCTTTAAATTATTTTCGCTGGCAGGATGTTGTTGATATCCTCGTTGTAGGATTTGTCATCCACCAGCTTATCTCTGTTATTCGGGGTACTCGGTCCGTCCAGATGGTTGTGGGCCTTGGTATTGTTATACTTGTTTATTTTCTTGCCAGTGTGCTTGATCTTGCCACATTGAAATGGATACTTCAGACATTTCTTAGCTCTATCCTGCTGATTACCATTATTGTTTTTCAGCAGGACATCAGGCGCGCCCTGACCCAGGTTGGTAAATCCCCTTTTCACAAGCACACTAAGGTTGTCGATAAGGAACTTGAAGAGATAATACGAACCTTATTTTATCTTTCAAAGCGGCGTATCGGTGCGCTGGTGGTTATTGAGAGGGAAACAAAACTTGGAGATCTGATAGAATCGGGTTTCAAGCTGGAGGCCAGGCTCACCAAAGAACTTCTCATCTCGATCTTTATGCCAGTCTCTCCCCTGCATGACGGGGCAGTAATCATCAGCGAGGGGCTTATCCAGCATGCAGGGTGTATCCTGCCGCTCACCCAGAACCCGTATATTAACAAACGTTACGGCACAAGGCATAGGGCAGCTATTGGTCTTTCGGAAGAAACTGATGCTGTCGTGCTGGTGGTTTCTGAAGAAACCCAGGAAATATCTATTGTTCAACATGGCGCTTTGACAACTGCTGATGACGAGATCAGCCTGACTCAAAGCCTGAGGGCAATTTTTCTTGTAAAAGATGGGAGTTCGAATCCATTAAAAAACTGGGTGAGTAAGTCATGAAACAACTACTCACAAACCTGGCTGCAAAAGTCAACGTATCCGGACTGTTTACAAAGGATTGGATTCTAAAATTTATCTCACTGCTTCTGGCCTTCGTCCTGTGGTCATTTGTCGGAGGAGAGGACAAAATTGACAAGATTGTTATGGTCCCCATAGAGATCATTAATCTTCCTCGGGATCTGGTGATTTCCAACCAGTTTAAAAAAGAGATTGAAGTTACGGTAAGCGGCCCGAGATCACTTATTCTTGAGATGACCAATCGCGCTGTGGCGAGACAGGTTGATTTGTCTGCCGCCACCCCTGGAGCCATGGTGATTGAAAATGATAATGACCATATCCCCGTTCCTCGAGGTGTAAGTGTCCAGCGTGTGCAGCCTTCCTCAGTTATCCTCTCTTTAGATAAGCTCATACAGAAAAAATTCCCTATCACAGCAAATACTGTAGGGCGCGTTGCCGATGGCTATTATGTAAAGGCGATCAAAACAGATCCGGATATGATTACCATAACAGGGCCATTGACGACACTGTCTCAGGTTGACGAGCTGGTGACAAAAAGCATTAACCTGGAAGGGGTTAATCAGTCTGCACAAATCCAGGTGCCCCTTGAACTTGATCCTGTTATCGTCGAACTTATCGGTGAAACATCTGTTACTGCTGACCTTGAAGTTGACTTGAAGACTGTCACCAAGACAATGGCAGAGGTAGAAGTTCATGTTATCGTAGATGGTGTAAAAAGGGACGTGCAGCCCAGAACCGTTAAAGTTACCGCGAACATACCAAGCTTGTTGCTCCAAAATAACACTGCCCCTGAGAGTCTGTTATCGGTAACTGCGATTAAACTGGACGGGGGAGATGTTATGAAAATGGCAGTAAAGGTCATCCCTAAGGCCAATGTCGAACTTCCAGTTGAGGTGCTTTCTATTATACCTGGCTTTGTTCTTCTCATGGAGGAGAGTACAGTACCTACATTTGTCCCTGAGGCGGCAAGTGTTACAGATCACGTTTTAGAAAAACAGCATTTTAGTTTTAATGAAGTGAAGAAAAATGTCCTGACAACAGACAAGGTCAGCGATAAGAGTGAGGTGACAGAGGTACAAACCATTAAGGAAATTTTAAAATCAAAGACGAAGATAAAGAAATAACCTATGAGAAAATTATTTGGAACTGATGGGATCAGAGGTGTTGCCAATATCTATCCCATGACAATTGAAATTGCTATGCAGGTTGGCCGGGCGATAGCCTTTATTGTTAAAGACAAGGCTAAAGGGCATCGAATTGTAATAGGTAAAGATACCAGGCAGTCCTGCTATATGCTCGAAAACGCACTAGCGGCTGGTATTTGTTCAATGGGTGTTGACGTGCTGCTGGTTGGACCATTGCCCACTCCGGGGATTGCTTTTATCACCACATCCATGCGAGCCGATGCAGGGGTCGTTATTTCTGCGTCCCACAATCCTTTTCAGGATAATGGTATAAAGATATTTTCAAGTAATGGATTCAAGCTTCCCGATGAGGTGGAAGCCGACATAGAGGACCTGATCTTCTCTCAGAAAATGGCAGCACTGAGACCTGTCGCTGATGAGGTGGGTAAGGCCACGAGAATCGACGATGCCAGGGGGCGATATATCGTCTTTCTAAAGAATACCTTTCCCAAAAACTACACTCTTGATGACTTTCATATTGTTCTCGATTGCGCAAACGGTGCTACCTACGGGGTTGCTCCCCATGTTTTTGAGGAGTTGGGTGCCAAGGTAACCACACTTGGTGTGACCCCTGATGGCAAAAATATTAACCATGAATGTGGAGCTCTTCATCCGGAGAAGATGGCCGCCAGAGTGAAAGAGTTAGGGGCAGATTTAGGTCTGGCTTTGGATGGGGACGGTGACAGATTGATTGTTTGCGATGAGCATGGTGAAGTCGTCGATGGCGATCATATCATGGCGATTTGCGCTCAAGAGCTGATGAAGCAGCGCAAGCTGAAAAAGAAAACACTGGTTTCAACGGTAATGTCTAATATGGGCCTTGAGGTCGCCATGGAGAAGATGGGTGGCAAGATGGTTCGGGCAGCAGTAGGGGACCGGTATGTTGTCGAGTGCATGCGCAAGAAAGGCTATTCGTTTGGTGGTGAACAATCGGGGCATTTAGTGTTCTTAGACCACATTACCACCGGTGATGGCATTTTGGCGGGATTACAGCTGCTTTCGATCATGAAAAAGCGAAAGAAACCAATCTCAGAACTCGCCTCAATTATGGACAGTTTCCCCCAGGTTTTGAAAAACGTACGCACTTCTTCAAAAATTGATGTAGACACGATCCCGGATTTTAGTGCAACTGTGACAAAGCTGGAACAAAAACTTGGAACTACTGGACGGATTCTAGTTCGACCTTCCGGTACAGAACCGGTGATTCGAGTGATGGTAGAAGGTCAGGATGAAGGAATTATCAATGAGATGGCTGATGAGCTATGTGATTTGATACGGAAAGTTGAGAGATGATGAGAACTATTGCTTCTATAGCCAAGTATAAGCGTACGTACAGGGAGAACACATCGTGAATGGAAGTAACGATGTGCTTGTCACTGTGTTAATGCCTGCGTTTAATGAGGAACAAAGTATAGGCAACACCGTTCGTCGTGTAAAGGAACTTCACCCTGATTTTGAAGTACTGGTTATAGATGACGGTTCCACTGACGATACAATACAGGTGGCCATGGATGCAGGTGCCAATGTCTGGCCCCACCCATATAATATCGGCAATGGTGCTGCGATCAAATCAGGCTTACGGGTAGCCAAAGGTGAATGGATTGTCATGATGGATGCTGACGGCCAACACAATCCCGAAGATATTGACCGCTTGCTTGAGTATAAAGAGCAGTATGATATGGTGGTTGGTGCCAGGTCAAAAAAATCTGAAACGGCTCTACACCGGGATCTGGCAAACTATCTATATAACAAGTTCGCTACCTACGTAACTAAATTTAAAATTGACGATCTGACGTCGGGCTTTAGATTGATCAGGAAGAGCACTGCTGCGCAGTATATCTATTTGTTGCCAAATACTTTCTCGTATCCGACGACCCTCACCATGTCCTACCTGCGAAGTGGGAGAAGTGTGAAATACGTACCCATTGAAGTGAAGAAACGGATCGGCAGCAGCAAAATAAGACTCGTTGAAGATGGTGTTCGCTTCTTTCTCATTATTGCCAAGGTTGCTACGCTGTTTTCTCCTTTTCGGATTTTCCTGCCTATTAGTACTCTGTTTTTCTGTACTGGCCTTTGTTATTATTGCTACACATTTTTTACTCAGGGGCGTTTTACCAATATGTCTGCATTACTTCTTTCTACATCTATAGTTGCATTTATGATTGGGTTGGTTTCTGAACAGATTTCTCAATTGCGATACGA
>JAWSVG010000127.1:0-1697 GCA_033852035.1 Desulfocapsaceae bacterium
AATTTAAGTCAATAAAATAGCTATTATCAAGCCTTAAAGGCCCCTCTTCGCCCCCCAAAAGCGTATCGTAAGGGACTGAAACCTCTTTCAGAGCAATCCCTTCCTTTTCTGAGGCAACCGAGCGGCCCTTGGCTCGTAATCCAAGTTGTTGCCGTATCTTTTCTATAAAGCTCTCGCTACCAATCGCAATTGATTCACTCCAAACACTCTTCCTTCCATTTACATCTGCCTTTAACTCTGTTTCCACCCAATGGATATGCTCCTGCACTAAATGCTCTTGACTGTCTATGGAAAAAATATCCTGCAAAGCTTGCCTGTTTATCACACCATATCGTTGTGGTGGATTCTGGATTTCATTAAACCCACTTAAGCTGTACTCTGACGGGTGCCTCACCACTCCAGCCCGCACCATGTTTAGATCGATATATACGATACATTGAGCCAAATGATCATCTGTCTCGACCGCCGTGGCATGGTACCTGTCTTCCCAGAAGGCTCCTTTTCTCTTTTTGCGTTGATTAAATTCCTGAGCGGTTCTTCCGGCAACTAACTGAAGACTCTTAGCAATCACGTCCTTACCAGTATCAACAACCAGAAGGTGGATATGATTCGAAGTCACGATATAGTCTAGCACACACAAGCCGTACCGCTTTTTCGCCTCAAAGAGCCAGTGACGCCATCGTTTTCTGTCTTTTGCAAAACTGAGTAGAAACTCCTGCTTATGGCACCTGTGTGTGATGTGCCAGACACATCCCGGTATGTAATGTCTGTGCGCTCTCGGCATATTTACGTTTTATTCTAGATTCTGTTCCAATCATTTCGAATTCCTTAAAAGGTCCTTTTTGGGGTTTAAAAGGACCTTCTAAGGTGAAAAAAATGGTGTTCCATGACTTTTTTCAACGAAAACACAGTCAGTTGCCGTGGTCCGACCCTTTTTGTTTCTTTTTGAATTTTTTGTACCTTTTTGTTCGACTTTTTGTTGTTTTAGAGTTGAGGGGCACGCGTTTTTTGCGCGTCCCTTCAAACGCCTGGTTGTGTAATTTTTTTGCTTTTTGTTCGTTTGGGTTTGTTGCTGAAAGGCTTAATGGATTTCAATGTTTTTTCTTCATTTTGTTTTGCTTTGTATAAGTCGCATCTCAGCTGTACATTCATCCAAAAATCTTCAGTCATATCAAAAAACTTTGCTAATCGAAGAGCTGTGCTCGGAGTAATACCTCTCTTTTTATTAATGATTTCATTTATTCGTTGATACGGAACCTGTATAGAATCTGCCAGGTCTTTTTGAGTTATACCCATTGGACCCAGGAATTCTTCTATTAGCATTTCACCTGGATGTGTAGGTTCTCTATGGGTTGGTACTCTTATCATAACTAACCTCTTTTTTTTAATGATAATCTGTAATCTCAACTTGTTCTGGACCATTTTCAGACCAAACAAAGCAAATACGAAATTGATTATTAATTCTTATGCTATGTTCACCTTGGCGATCGTCTTTGAGAACCTCAAGCATGTTACCTGGCGGGACTCTTAGATCACTAAGTTTGCTTGTTGAGTCAAGTTGATCTAGTTTTCTTGAGGCAATTTTCCAAAGAGATTGAGGGCATACTTTTCTCGCATCCTTAGAATTTTTGCCGTTAAATATTTCTTCTGTACCTTTGCTCTTGAATGACTTTATCATATTGACATGATAACACGGA
>JAWSVG010000128.1:0-5063 GCA_033852035.1 Desulfocapsaceae bacterium
ATGTAAAGGATCCCGTGACCAGAATGCCAATTCGTGCCGACGATTTTCAAGACAACATAAACTTCGATGACATCACAAAACTCTATCTATTTGATAAAAAGTTGAGACAGTTATTGATGGATGCTATTGAAAGGATAGAAATTCATGTCCGGTCGATCATCGCTCACGAATTAGGACGATTGGATCCATTGGCCTATCAAAAAGAATGCTATATCAATCCTAACGTTATGAAGGAGAAAAAACGTGGGGATAATTGCAATTATAGCCTTTGGGATGAGTGGACAGTTGTACAAAGGGCGAGGGTACTTAAAAGCAAAGAAGACTGTATCGTGTGGCACAAGAAGAGGAATAGAAAGATACCCTTCTGGGTTGTGATCGGGTGTTGGGACTTTGGATTGATGTCAAAATTTCTTCCATCAGCTTCCTCCCTACTTCAATTCACCGGTAGATTCCCGTGCCGGTCTTTTTTACTCTGGTTATTTTATTATTTAATGCGCCTGAGACGGGTCAACTTACGTTAGCTGAACTGGGTTAGTTTATGTTGGCGTCCAAGCTTAATGATATTTTTTCAAAAAGTCACGCAAACCCCTGTCAAGAAAAAAATAGATGTATCGTCAATAAGTTACGCTGAGTAGTTACAAAGAAATTTTAATTGAAATGTAAGACGGTAAATTCATGATGCGACCTTCTGCACTGGCAGAGTATGACTCATACTTTGGCCAGGTTAGTCAATTCAGGGCTACAGAAATGAGCCGTGTGCACAAAAATCCGATTTTAGCGGCAGTTAAATTTGGAAATGAATGATGAGGGGCTCGTGTTCAGGCGATACAATGATGTTCGTTGATCAGCTGATGGTGCAGCATTTTATTAATAGTGTTAGTTGGTTCAGACCTGAACGTAAACCTTCCTATTGCATAAAACCAATCCAATCATCAAACACAAGGCTGGCCTACTATCTTTCAGAAGAGCTAGGATGTGTCTCAAGCCTGTAGAGTCATGAGTGTTCGACGAGCAAACGTTTGGCGCATTCTCAGAACCGCTCTCGGGTGTCGTTTCTGTCGTAGAAAACCTTGACTTTAGGAGAGAAAATAACGGGAATGATAACAGGGTAAGATCCCAACTTTTCATATTTTATTCGTTTTTTTACCCAACTAAAGTGACAAACACTGTTTCTTTAGTAAGAAATATAACTTCTAAAATATTCAATTCGACTCTCCTTTTTTTACAGGTTTTAATATTTTTTAAGCCAAGAGAATCACACGAATGTGAGTTATGTGTTATTATTTCTTGACCTGTTCTTTACAGGCTGTTAAGTATGTATGCAAGTAACACGAAATAAATATTCTTCATACTTTGTGTTTTCTATGGAGGTTCTGCATGTTTCTACGTTTATTTATTGTTGTTTTCATTAACTTCTTGCTCTGTAGTTGGGTATCTGCCAAAATTGTAACAGATGTTACCGGTGAAACAGTTCATCTTCCCGATTCCATAAACTATGTTATCTGTTCAGGCCCTGGGTGTCTCCGGTTGCTCACCTACCTTCAGGCTCAGGATAGGATTGTAGGAGTTGATAGCATCGAAACCAGGAAACGGAAGTTTGATGCTCGTCCGTATGCTCTTGCTAATCCACAGTTTAAAAAAATGTCGATATTTGGGGAGGTTCGTGGACATGATAATCCGGAGCAGATTTTGACTCTTACACCACAACCCCAGGTTATTTTCAAAACTTATTCCCAGATGGGGTACAATCCTATAGAGCTTCAGCAGAAAACTGGAATCCCGGTTGTTGTTCTCAACTACGGGAATCTCACTCACTTTCGTCCTGAATTGTATAAGTCTCTTCGGCTCATGGGTACAGTTCTTGGAAAGGAAGAGCGTGCGGAACAAGTTATATCATTTTTTGAAAAAACTATTTCAGATCTGGAACAACGTACCAAAGATGTTCCGGCTGAAAAGCGTCCGAAAGTGTACTTGGGAGGTGTAGCTTTCAAAGGGCCGCATGGATTCCAGTCAACTGAACCTACTTATCCTCCTTTCAAATTTGTTAAAGCCCACAATCTTGCCTATGATCAAACGATGACCAAAAGTGAGTTGAGCAACTCAAACATCGCCAAGGAAAAAATTGTTACCTGGAACCCCGATTACCTATTTCTTGACCTGTCAACCTTGCAGTTAGGAGATGAAGTAGGCGGTTTGCACGAGCTGAAAACAGATCCGGCGTATCAGTCCCTCAGCTCGGTGAAAAATAACCGGGTATATGGCTTACTTCCCTATAACTGGTATACGAAAAATTACGGATCTATCCTGGCTAACGCATACTACATTGGTACACTGCTCTATCCAAAGCGATTTGCCGACATCGAATCAAACGAGAAAGCTGATGAAATATATACCTTCCTGGTAGGCAAGCCGCTCTTTACTACTATGAATGGACTCTTTAAGAATCTGGCGTTCAAAGATATTCCACTACAATAGCCATGCATTTTGATCACGGCCAGGTGCCGGTGGAATATCAACGATATATTGGTAGAAAAACATTGTTTATTCTGATTGTAGCTATTGCCCTTACTGCAATTTTAATCGTGGCCATCTCCCTTGGAGCAGCAAACTTATCAATGTCTTCGGTGGCCAAAAGTCTGGTAGGGATGGCAACTTCTGCACAAACAAAGATTATTGTCTGGAATATCAGGTTGCCCCAGGCATTAGTCGCCATTGTCGCAGGAGCTGGTCTGGCTGTTGCCGGTGCTGTTATGCAATCGATATTACGCAATCCGCTTGGTTCTCCATTTACCCTTGGAATCTCCCATGCTGCAGCCTTTGGTGCAGCGTTATCTGTTATGGTACTTGGGGGCGGGGTTATGACCTCAAGTACTGTGGGTACTGTCTCAGTTACTAATCCATATATTACCACCGCATCCGCTTTTCTTTTCAGTATTGGCACTTCTTTATTGATTATTGGTGTGACCCGAACGCGGGATGCCTCACCGGAAGTTTTGGTACTCACCGGTGTAGCCCTGGGAGCATTTTTTACAGCAGGAACCATGTTTTTACAGTTCTTTGCTGATGATATGCAACTGGCGGCCATGGTATTCTGGACCTTTGGCGATACCGCCAGAGCAACCTGGGCTGAGTTGGGGTTTATTTTTACAGTTACTGTTGTCTGTGTGATCTATTTTTTTGGAAATAGTTGGAACTATAATGCTATTGATGCAGGTGACGAGACCGCTCAGAGCCTTGGGGTTCGGGTAGGTCGTGTCCGGATGACGGGTATGCTGCTCGCTTCGATGTTGACAGCGGTTATAATTGCATTTTTGGGAATCATCGGCTTTGTCGGTCTGGTGGTTCCGCACATGGTTCGACGGATTATTGGTTCAGATCACAGGTTCTTACTGCCCGCTAGTTGCCTTGTCGGTGCCGTGTTGCTGCTTGTATCAGACATCGTTGCCAGATTAATATTGGCTCCTAACGTTTTACCGGTGTCAGTCCTGACGGCCTTTCTTGGCGCACCAGCTTTTTTCTGGTTAATCATACGAGGAGGACGCCAATGATTCTCGACATCCAACGACTTGCATTCGGCTACAACGGACACCGTATCCTTTCCGACATCAACCTCAATGTGGAAGCTGGAGAATTGTTGGCAATACTTGGACCAAATGGTGTCGGTAAAACGACTCTGCTCAAGTGTATTAATGGTATACATAGTCCTACTACAGGAATTATTCTGGTCGAGGATCGCAACGTTCTGAAAATGAACCCCAGCGAGATTGCTTTCGGTATTGGGTATGTTGCGCAGCGTTGCGAAACTAGTCGGTTGACGGTTTTCGATGCGGTACTGATGGGAAGAAAACCACATATCAGGTGGCGGGTTGCCGAACGGGACATGAAAGTTGTCGATTCAGTGCTGCAACAACTCGATCTTGCTTCGCTCTCTTTACGTTATATAGATGAATTGAGCGGAGGTGAGTTGCAAAAGGTGGCTATTGCTCGTGCACTCGTTCAGGAACCACAACTGCTGCTGCTTGACGAACCAACGAGTTCACTCGACTTACGAAACCAGATACATATTTTAACGATCATCAAAGAAATCGTGATTAATCACCGGATTGCTGCTGTAATGACCATGCACGACCTCAATAGTGCCCTACGGTATGCTGATCGTTACTGCTTTCTAAAAGATGGCCATGTTCATGCGGCATGTGACCGTTCCACCATATCGGCGGATATAATAGAGAATGTGTATGGACTTCCTGTCTCAATTCATCATATTGACAATTGTCCGGTCATGATTCCGGAAGATCATTTTAATTGAAAGGAGCGTAAAATGGCATGTACCTACCCAAAACAGACAATCGAAGATACAATAGCCTTTCATGGGCATACCTGCTCGGGACTTACCATTGGCATTCGGGTGGCCGAATACATCAGAAAAACCTTTCCTGACACTCCATCGACAGCTCTTGTGTGTGTTACTGAAACAGATATGTGCGGTGTTGATGCGATCCAGTATCTTATCGGCTGCACCTATGGCAAAGGTAACCTGATTCACCAAGATTACGGCAAGATAGCCTTTTCTTTTTATGATCTAGAAAATAACAAAGGTATTCGGTTGCTGTTGAACCCAAATTGCCGTGGTGAAAATTATAGAGAACTGACTAACATGATGGCGGAAAAAAGTGCTGGAACCCTGCCAGAAGAAAAGTGTATGAAGTTGGCCGAACTCCTAATCGTTCTGGAAAACAGATTCATGTCACTGTCGCTGGAAGAGATGTTTATTATTAAAGAACTGCAAACCACACCACCCCGGCCAGCACGTATACTGCAGTCAATGACTTGTGAGGATTGTGGTGAGGAACTCATGGAGTCAAGAACTCGCCGTTTTGCTAATAAGACTCTGTGCATACCTTGCTACCGGAAAGTCGAACAGAAAATCTAGCCCAATTTTTTGCGAAAGATTATTAAACGCCTATGTAACGCAGTGTTTTAAAAACTGTAAAATATTTAAACGCGCAATATCAATGATATAGTTTTTTGAAGTTACCCGGTAGTGCCATAATATATATTTA
>JAWSVG010000129.1:0-16159 GCA_033852035.1 Desulfocapsaceae bacterium
TCGACAACTGAGCCGGGTGTCGGGGCATCCTGGCAAACGGTGTGGACATTTTGGGGCGTGGCTCTCTACGAGCCTAAAGATTCAACTATTTTGAAAGTCGCTGAAATTAACACACAAGCAAAGTTTGAGGCATTACTTTTTGCTTTACCGTCTGGTGGCGGTTCTGGCGACATTACAGAAGTAGTTGCTGGAGATAATCTTTCGGGCGGAGGTGCTGTTGGCTCCGTCACTTTAGGCCTTGATACTGCAACTCAAAATCGAATTACGGCCAATGACGGGAAAATTTCTTATCCGTCATCTGCATCAACCAAACTAGCCGGGATCGATGAAGGGGCAACGGTGAACAGTCCTGACACAACTCTCCTCGACCGGACAAACCACACAGGGACGCAGCCAGCGAGTACAATCTCAGACTTTAATACAGAGGTTGCAAACAACGCTACGGTTTCTGGAAAACTCGGAGAAAATCCAAACATTGGTAACGCCACAGGCGAAACGCTCACGTTATCTGGCGTACTGACCGCAGAATCCCTGGCTTTAGACCCTCCACCGTCCGGTAGCACTGGTGAAATGTACGTGCCAGAAGATCCAGACAACGGCACAAATATAGTTGGTTTTAAGGCACCGTCCGCGCTTGCTGCTGATTTGCTATTGGTACTGCCTGCTGCTGACGGTAGTGCTGGTCAAGTGCTTGCTACGGATGGTGCAGGTACTCTTGATTTTGTGGATGGTGGCACAGAGTCTTCTGTTGATTTGTCGTCACCTGGCCCTATTGGGGGCACAACCCCAAGCACTGCGACATTTACCTCCCTTACTGCTGACGACATTACAACCGGACCTCCGCCGTCTGGTAGCACTGGTGAAATAGGACTTCCAGAAGATCCAGACAACGGCACGAATGTAGTGATTTTGAAAGCGCCTGCTGATTTGTCTGCTGATAGAACAATTATAGCTGATGCTTTAGTCGAATGGGTTGCAGCGCCAACAGTAGCCACCGGCTCCTGTATCGACGGCCAGGCGGCAAAAGATGCATCCTTTCTTTATGTATGTCAAGCAGCAGACACGTGGCTCAGAGTAGCAATCGCAACATGGTAAGGAGGACAGTATGAGATTTATTCCTTTTGTAGTTATATTTTTGTGCCCATTTTTTAGTCATGCCGAGACTGTGAGTCTTGAGTGGGAGCCTAGTCCGCTATGGATAGCAAGTGGTAACGACACATCGTATATGGATCTTGATTTTTCGGATGGTGACGGAATTCTTCCCAGGCGTATCGGTGTACGGTTTTATAATCGTGGAAAGCGAATAGCAGAGGTTTGGGATAAACCAAGCGACCGTAGTGCCAATATCTCGGTCGAGCTTGACGGCAAGCAGACCATGAGGCTCCAAGGCGCTGCAACTACATATGCAGGACCTTGGGTGCACTCAACTGCATATGTCTTAGGAGACCGTATCTCGGTAGGAGATTATCCTTCCGGTAACTATTGGATGGAAGCTAGTAGAGCCGGTACGTCGGGGGCAACAGAACCGGAGTGGCCAAATTTTCATTCCTTCACTCTCGCTTTGGAAAAGATCATAGCAGCTGGAGACGCGGTTGATAACGGCGATGATACAATAACAATAACTCTTGGTACACATCTGTTCAGGATAGGTGATTTGGTCACAATTTCAGGGACCGTGAATTATGACGGAGCCTATACATTGCCGGACCAAACTGCTGCTGCTTACGGTGACATTATCATTACTGCAGCATATGTGGCCGAAACGTTTGCAGGCACAGAAACTGTGATGATTACTGGGGCCCAAGTCACTGACAATGGCGATGGGACTGTTTCTATACCCTGCGCAGCTCATGGCTATACCGGCAGTGTGGTGGTCGATGTCAGTGGCACCACGAACTATGACGGATCATATACCCTGGCTACGCAGACAGACCCTGACGTTTTGCTGGTCACTGCTACCTATGTGACCGAGGTTTTAGCAGGGGGCCGTGTTATTGATCCGACTATAGACGATCCTGATGGGGCAGGCGTTGAGTGGACATTCACGCTAGGAGATTTGCCAACCGGGATCACAGAGAGGACTGGCCGTATTATAGGCAAATTAAGTAATGGGGAAATTGAGAAAAGTGGGGTGCAGTATAGGCTAAGGAGTGCGCCGTGACTAAGGTCAAACCTTGTTCAATAATCGGTTGTAACAAACCAGCATTCTGCAAAGGGTATTGCCGTAAGCATTACTACAACTACAACACACACGGCGATCCTCTTTATAAAAAAGTCGACAAAAAATGCTCTGAATGCAACCAAAAGCATTATGCAAAGGGGCTGTGTAAAGAGCACTATTTTAAAGCCAAGGCAACGGTTGGTGGAATCGACCTTGGTGGAAAAAGATGCTCTGTCGACGGTTGCGACAACCCTCATTACGGAAAAGGTTTTTGTCGGCAGCACTGGAACCGAATGACCCATGCAGGGACACTGGAATCAAAAAAAGTGCATGATCTTCCTGGCGAAGAATGGAAAGAGATAGATAAGCCTGACTGTAAAGGGGTGTTGGTCTCCAACATGGGTCGATTAAAATCGGTTCGGCGGCGTGATGAGGTTTTGCTCACAACCAAGATGCGTAAAATTAATCCTCGCGAGACCCTGGAGTCATTACACGGTCCTTTTAATATACATGTCCATATGGAGGTTTTGCGAGCATTTCATTCCAATAAACATGGTGATTTTCAGGCTGTTTTTCTTGATGGTGACAGGTCAAATTGCAGGGCTGACAACTTGACATGGTACGGCCAGAAATATTTGGTCGTCAAGGCAATCGAAATGGCAGAAAACAGCAACCACCCACTTGCTGATTGTTTTTTAAAGTTCTGGCATGGCGAAACTAATATTCTCAATGACTGGTTTGAGGAACAGCGTAAGCGGCTTCGTGGTTTTTTATTT
Organism: Desulfocapsaceae bacterium; assembly: GCA_033852035.1. Taxonomy (GTDB): domain Bacteria; phylum Desulfobacterota; class Desulfobulbia; order Desulfobulbales; family Desulfocapsaceae; genus Desulforhopalus_A. The sequence continues at coordinate 2,938 of JAWSVG010000129.1, forward strand.
AATCGACTAGACCGTTTCATGGTGCCGTTTTATGTGGATGTTGATGACGTTCTGCAGGAGACGATTGTCAAAGCGTTTTTATCGCTACGGCGAGGGATGGTGAAAAGCCTCGATACTATCAATAGCTGGATGTATGAAATTGCAAAAAAGACATTAGCCGAAGGCGTACGTGACGTGCTGCCTGGCGTTGCGATGATCCGGTCTGGTGACGATGGCAGTGACTACAGTTGTCTCGACTATGCAGGTTTCTGCCATCCGTCTGCCGAAATACAGGCGATATACAACCAGGAGGCAGCGATATGACGAGGAGGCTGTTGGTTGGCTTAATGCTTTTACTGTCGGTTGTTAATGTGAATGCGACCGTAAGGACACTAGAGGTAGAATTTGTATTCACGCCACCAGATGACGAGAGGCAGGTTACTAGCTTTCGGTTGTATCAGGATGCAAGCCTTGCTTGTGACACTGTGGAAACATCGCCGGGAATTATCGAGTGTGCCTTTAATACTGAAGATGGGACATACAACTTTACTTTAACAGCGGCATACGATGACGCCACGGAGTCTCCGTCTAGCCCTATCTTTACCTATAATATTGCCGACAATAATTCCGGCGCGGCAAGCTACGACGGCAATGTCGAGATTCCATCGGGGCAGGTCTGCATTAATTACAATTTGGCTAACATCGCCGAGCATGGCAGTTGGTCGTCTGTCAATATTGAGTCAAAACAGTCCCGGCTCGCTGTGTATGGGGTTTTGGGTGGATCAAACCATGCGCTTGAATGGGATAATCCTGGAGCGCGTCAAATCTGTTGGAACGGCACTTTCCCGGCACTAGGCGTGGTTCAGGTCCGACTCGTGACGTACCGTGGAGCCGAGTGGCAGTCAGGCTCGGCATATCAAGTAGGTGACGAGGTTACGGGCGAACTGGATGGCTATTACTATGTCGCGACGGTCGCTGGCACGGCGGGTGGAGCTCCACCAACATGGCCAATTGTCATAGACTCCACGGTTACTGACGGTGATGTTACCTGGCAATGTAAGGCCGGAGCAAACAATTGGAGCAGTAAAAAAATGATGAGGATGGTGTATCTCAAAAGTGGCGATAGCAGTGTGCAAAAATCGTCCACCCACCGTGTTGGTGGAAATTATGGAATCAGGGCACGATAAGAAACCACTATCAGTCGTATTAACATTCAAAATTAACGGAGAATTGTATGAAAAAATTTACTCCATTTTTAATACTCGCGGCGCTCGTTCTCGGTGGTTGCACCGTGAATTATACGGATGTCAAACTTGAGCAAAATGCAGAAATAACAGGTGCAGCAGTGAAAGAGGCTGTTGCAGCCGGGAAACCAGTTCCGACCATTAATCAGCATATGTCTGCTGATGCCGCACGGTTGTCAAAGACTGTCAAGCAGGATGCCCAAGGAGAGTTTACAACACCGATCGCTCAACGGGGTGGTGTGGCAAGTGCTGACTCCGAGGTTGAAGGGGTTCAGGCAAAACAGGACAACAGCCTCAAGGACAGCCAAAATCCAGTAGATAGCCGACACGATTATGGCAATACCACCACCACAACTTATATCACAAATCCAAAAGACGGTGAGGGTACCGCTATCCCGGCGCCCACAGACCCTGTTGAATACGCACCTACCGGCGAGATCATCATACAGTATGACGATTGTAAGGATGTCAATGACCGATCACATCATTGGTTCAACGGTGTAGACAAACCCTTGCCTCCTTTCAAAGCTACCTGGCCGAACTGTAATATTTCCTGTGTGGTCGAAGACCCCGAGCACAACCAAAATTTTCCAAATGCCAAAGACGGTGAGTGCGCGTATTTTTCCGGNNTTGTGCTGATCCGACTGTAATTGTCGAGCGGCTTGAAGCATCTAAACTCCCATTCGTTCAGTGAGGTTCACCATGGAAATAAAAGAAGAAACACCAGTTGTAAAAAAAAGTTGGGTACCTGCGTTAACTCAGGTGTTTTTGATGTGCCTGATTGGTTACGCGCTCTTGCTATACTGGAAAATGTGCATGTTCCTGAAAGACTATGCAGCTATGCCAGAACCCATGATTGATGCCCTCTGGTACATCCTGGGGCTCATTGTTGTTAATGCCGGCTTTACGGTCGGTCCCACTGTTGCTGCATTACTGGGCAAGAAAAAGGATACTCTGGTCCAGGCTCCCAAAAATTAACAATTGATCTAAGAGGGCGGCATGAAATACATCGAAATCGGAAGACTTGCTTATCAGCTGACAGAAAGTTGCTCTATTCAGACCACGATCACCGGTTACGATATAGATGAGCCTCTGTTCTCGCTCTCTCCTGACGGCCTGTTAACTTTGAAGATCCACTTTGCTTGGGATGGTCCTTCAGGGGCGGTCAACACAAGGTCTTTTATCATTTCTTCCGGTTATCACGATGCTCTTTGCAAAATGATCAACAGAGCACTGCTACCGGTAGAAGAGCAGTGCAAAGCTGATGGTTTGATGGATGCGATTAATGACATGCCCCAAATATGGACAGATGGTGAAGACCAAAAAGAAGTCCAGATGGGCACATTTAGGCGGCTATATGCATATGTTTCTGTTCGTGTTTTTCAGCGTAACAAGAAGAAAGAAGAAGATTGCCGGAGCAGGGTTTTTGAGATAAACCTTTTACCACAATAACAAATGTATACGACACCTAGTCAGTTTGCAGAGCTACTTACAAAACTACTCGAGGCGATAGAGAGAATTGCAGATCAGCAATATACAATTACAGGTGCTGCCGACTGGCCCATTGCTGCATTTATCGTCGGGGCTATGGCCACCCTTCTATGTTTTATGTGGAGGGATCTGCGAAGTGCAATACGTGACAACAGAGAGGCCGGAAAAGATGATGTGTCCGCCCTGAAGGCTGAAAACTCAAAAGCACATGATGATATTTGGGCTGAGATACACAATTGTCAAAATGATTGTTGTCCGAGGAAAAAGGAATGACGCCTGAACGCCATGTCATTTAGTCCAGATCTGCTCCGGCAATTAATCAGAATATTCTTGCAGGAAATACATATGTGGTCCGAGTCAGCCGAAGAGCTCCTGCTTGGCACGGCTGCCCATGAATCACACCTCGGCAAATACAGATATCAAGTCGGTGGTGGGCCTGCTCTTGGTGTATATCAGATGGAGCCTGCAACACTTGTCGATATTTATGACAACTACCTGGCATTCAGGCCCAAGAAACAAGTGTTGGTTAAGCAAGTAACCGGTGTGGATGGTCCGGATCTCTACTCTCTAAAATATGATGCTGTTTATGCCACGGTGATGGCCAGGCTTCATTATTGGCGAGTACCAGAGCCCCTGCCGCCACCATACGACATTCCTGCTCTTGCCAACTATTGGGATGATCACTACAACAAAAACCCTGCAAAAGGCTTTCCTGGTCAATGGATTGAAGATTATCAGAGATTGGTTTTGGGATGAGTTATTTGTTTCCTGGGAAATGTAGTCAAATGTAGTCAAAAAAGGGTTTCAGCCTGAAAAGCTGAAACCCTTATCTTTACTGGTACCCCCGAGACGATTCGAACGTCCGACACCAGGATTAGGAATCCTGTGCTCTATCCCCTGAGCTACGGGGGTACATGGTCCTTTAGAGAGGTGAAAATATACCACCACCACTCTTAAAGGCAAGGAGAATCCACATTTCAGAAGATTTTTCTTTCACCAGATACGACAACCCAAAAGAGATTCAAATCCATCTATCACCTTGCATATCGCGTATTATACCACAACAACTTCACTGTCTGATGAATGTAATGTAGAATACAGCAGCAGGTATGTAATTGAGATATTACGTAAAACTAAAAAAGAGATCTCAGTAAATCGGCTCATTAACAATGCGCTCGCAAATAAAAGAGAAACCCAACAGTCAGCTTTTCAATTTAAAGGCTAAAAAAAGTGTTCGCTGGTGTTTGTTAAAATTCCCATCTGAAACCAAAATTACTGAGCGGCTACCATCTTTCAATATCGGGCCAAAAGACATTCCTTCCAGATTATCCAGGGTCTTGTTTTCAGGTGAGAGTAGTGGAATTATATCATCAAGATCCAGAACCAGCGTTTTTAGAGGAAACTGTACTTCTTCACTCTTCAATGATACAACTGAAGAGATATCTTGGCTATTTTTCAAGTTAATATGGTAGATTCTCACGAATACCTTATTCAAAGCAGGAACCCAGCTTCTTTCAAGTGTAAGAAGATTGTATTCATCAAGTGCTAGCAATTCCACTAACCCGTTATGACCTCCAAGAGCATGCAATTGATCCGGGTTAGGTAGAGGAGAGACCATATATGGATACTGTCTAAGCAATTCTCCTTGACTGTTGTATTTCAGAATTCTGACAGCAGTACCCTCTTCTATGGTTGCCGGCTCACCATCCTGCTTCAAAGCCTGTTCGTTTGCCGCAAAAACATATTTTTTGTCAGGTGTAATAGTGAGGGCTTCGATACCAAGGTTGTTTCTTACACCTCGTCGCTGACGCTTCTCAACGAGAAAACCTGTGGGCAACTCCCAATCCCGAACCCATATCCCATCTCGAGTAAATTCTGCAATGCCAGGATCAATTCCCTGCCTCTCAGAACCTTCGCTGCTGATCAGCAGGCGGGTCTCATCGAGCATTGTTATTCCCTCAAAATCGACTGTATTCTCAGGAAAAAAAACGCCACTCTTATTCTTAAGAAAAATGACATCCCCGGTGGTTATTTTCAGATGACGATCAACTTCTATCCGGGCGGTGTAGAACCTTGCTGGATTTTTCTGGGAGCGATCGTCAGAAATAATATAGAAACGATCATCACCCTGATTCAAGACAAGACCCGACAGCCCGTTGAAAGCAGTCTGTTTCACCTCCGCCGTGTTTGAAAAGTTACTATCATCGATAAATTCAAGGCTCACCCTACATGTTAAGGTTTCTGTGAATTGTGCCCAGGCAAAAGTTGTCATTGATACAATGAGAATTATGCACACTATAAAGAATTTGTTCTTTTTCCTTACGGTTGATTTCAGCATAATCTGATTCAGAGCGCAGCCTTCACAGTGACAAAAACCGCTCGAAAGGATTCAATGGCTTGCATTATTCTATTGTTGGATGGAGCAGAGCCTATGTTGAAGAGAAATCAGTAGCGTGTCAGCAGCTCCTCAAAGCAAGGTGGGAATCACTTAAAGTGGGGAACATTAAATGGACACTCGTCTCCGGCTGTTAAGTTAGACACTTATGGACAGGCACTAGTTATTTCCCTTCCCACTCCCGATCAACGATTCGCCATCAGATAAACCTCCAGCGGGAAAGTCACCTTCCCTGAGTACACCGTTAACAATACAGTTTCGTCCTACCTTTTGCCCCGGAGGTATTTTTACACACTTACCAACAAGAGTTATACCTGTATAGAGATGGCTCGGTTGCAAAATATTTGCAACGCCATGGTGATCACCGTGCCCAATGATCGAGTTTTTGCCAACATGAACCTTTTTATCCAAGATGGCAAGATCAACGGTCGCACCCTTTTTCACGACACAATCTTCAAAAAGAATGGAGTCCTTCACCACAGCACCCTCTTCCACGACTACCCCTGCCGCCAAAATTGAATTTTCCACAACCCCCTGGATATTGCTTCCTGCAGAGACCATGCAGCACTCCAATGTGCAATTTGAACCAAAACGAGCAGGCGCTCTATCTGCAGATCTACCATCAGTTTCTATATTTGTCCGAATCTGCCATTTTTGTGGAGAAAGCCCACTTTCTTTTTTCAAAACATCCATATTGGCTTCCCAATAGGCCTGGATCGTCCCGACATCTCGCCAATAACCATAAAAAGGGTAGGCAAAAACATTGTCATTGGCAATAGCCTTAGGCAGAATATGCATACCAAAATCAATCTCTGATGGATCACGGCTGAGAGCATCCAACAAATAATCGTAATCAAAAGTGTATATTCCCATAGAGGCCAGATTTGTTTTTGGTTCCTTAGGTTTTTCCTCCCAGCCAATGATTCTATCACTTTTATCAGTGATGCCCGCACCAAACTGATGAATTTCGCTTCTGGGGACCACCATCATCGCAACTGTCACATCGGCCTTCTTGGATTGGTGATACGCGATCATTGCGTCAAAATCCATATGGTAGATATGATCACCTGACAAAATGATAACCTCTTCGACGGGGTTTGATTTGAGAAAATCAATATTCCGCCTCACGGCATCAGCAGTACCTTTATACCAATCAGAATCCTTCTCACCAGTGCGCGGAGGGAGAATAGTTATACCACGATTTCTTCCGGTAAAATCCCAGGCGTCTCCCACACCTATATGACTCATCAGAGACAGGGGTTTATACTGAGTCAGTACACCAATTCTCTTTAACCCTGAGTTCATTACGTTACTGAGGCTAAAATCAATAATCCTGTACACGCCTGCAAATGGCACAGCTGGTTTGGTTCGCTGATCGACCAGAATGTTAAGACGACTACCTACGCCGCCAGCCAGAAGAATTACCAAGGCTTCTCTATGCTTTCTCATCGCAATACCTCCCCTGCTCTAATAATTGCAGGCCATCTATCTTTTGCGATACGAGGGTAAATTGTTGCCCCTTCGCCGATCCTCGTGTTACTCGGTACCTCACTGTTCCAGCCTACCACCGTCACCTCACTCTCTGGACGACAACGTTCAGGACCAATCACTACATTTTTCAAAAAACGGTTATTAACGTCGCTCACAACCTTATTTAATCGACAGTTTTCTTTGACCTTGTTTTTAAAAAAAAGGACTGAATTTTCAACAACTGCACCTTTTTTTACCTGCACTCCCGGAAAAAGAATGGAATTCTTCACAGTCCCATCTATTTTACAGCCGTTATAGATCAAACTGTTCTCAATGGTTGCGTTCTCTGCTATCAGGACGGGCTCGTTGTCGCGGATTTTTCGATGTTCGAGATTGGTTCGAAACACCCATTTTTCAAGATCAATAGGTGGGTTAGAGCCGAGCAGATCCATATGAGATTGCCAGTATTCATTTATAGTTTGGGTGTAGCCCCAGTACCCGCTGAACTTGTAACCATAAACTTTGAGATTTTGCGCCAGAAGCATGGGAATGATATCCCTACCAAAATGATACGAGTCTCCCTCCTGGTTCTCTTTCAGCGCGCTATACAAAATTTCCGGTTTGAAACAAAGAACTGTCATGGATGCCCAATCTGATTCCGGTTGACTGGGTTTTTCCCAGTACTCAGTAACTCTGCCACCGCGCTCGTCACCTTCATCGCTCAGGACGGCTACACCAAATCGATGTGCATTTGAAAGGGAAACCCTGGTAAAGGCTACCGTAACATCTGCATCATTTTCAGTGTGATAGTCTATCATATCCCTATAATCCATCTTGTAGATATGATCTCCTGAGAGGATCAGTATCTCTTCCGGATCGTGATATTCAACATAATCCAGGTTTTTATACACGGCATCCGCCGGTCCCCTGTACCAGTCTGATTCTTCAGAACTATGAAATGGCGGTAAGACAGAGACGTGTCTATACCGGCCAATCATGTCCCAGGCAGCCCCGGTGCCGATGTGATTGATAAGAGAATAACTGCGATATTGACTGAGAATTCCAACCTGCTCAATACCGGAATTTGTCAGGTTGCTGAGGGAAAAATCAATAACCCTGCCGATTCCCCCGAAAGGGACTGCGGATTTAGGCCGATAGTATGTCAGGACGTTGAGTTCATTCACCCGACTTCCCGCAAGAATCAATGCCAGCGTTGTAGGTTTCAGCATATACTCACCTTAAAAAGATAAAGGTTTTGGAAGTACTTCAATGTTTTGCTGATACCTAAATTTTGCAATTGACTAGTTCACCAGAGATGCGAGGCAGCGAAGCTGAAGACGGTTGACTACTTCAAAGCTTCGGTAACAAAGCAGATTCGGTGGAGTTGTCAATCCCAAAGGGGAGCAAGTAACAGAAAAAATGGTACTCATGAACAGGTGAGTTTCTGAAATGATTATGATAAATGCAACATCTTGTTTTGAAATGATACATCATTTTTTCTCTACTTTGCGTCTGCAATATTTAGATAATAAGCTTAAAGATCACTACACGATAAACAGTATCTCCTGTCTATCGTATAAGAAATCGTCAACAGCCGCAACCTTTGTTAGGCGATCCTGCTGTGAAAAAAAATGGGTGTTGGGGAGATTCATCTTTGGTTGGTCTACATGCCGACAAAGAAACATCTCCTACCCGAAGACATGTAAAAACCTCATGACCGAAATTACATATGACGCATAATAAATCTTTTTAAGGTATCTGAAGTGAACTCTTTTTCTCCCAGATTAAGATTTTTCAAAGGGACTTCTGCCCTGGCAGCCCCCTTATGCCCACCCGCAGAGCCGAGTGAACCAAATATCTTATCAGCCAATTTACCGGCACTTTTGCGATAACCATCACAGCGAAATATTACCACAAGCTTTTCTCCATGTATCCCCGAGACAAAAACCCAATCTATCTCACCAACGTGATTGAGGAAATCAGCTACAATTACAAGGACGTCAGGGCTTCTTACCCTGCCAACATGGGTATAATATCTGCCTTTTGAATATTTTAGCGCTGCCAGGGCGATATTGAAATATTTCAACTCTGAGCGCCTGAGATCGGTGAGCTCGAACTTACGTACCAGGTCACGATTGGCGATATTAAAAAGATATCGGAAAGAGATGCCGTCAGCCAGCACGGATTTCTGTTCAAAATCCTGAGTGTCAACTTTCACCCCGTAGAAAAGTGCTGTTGCCAGGGCAACTGAAGGCTTCATTCCAGCAGCCCGCAGGTACTCAACAGCCATGGACGATGTTGCTCCATACTCTGGACGAATATCGACAAAATCGATTAAATCGGCATTCCAGGCAGAACTCACAGGATGATGGTCAATAATGGCATCAATTTGAATTTTCTCAAAACAAGGAAGATGGTCTGGCTGTGAATCAACCATTACTTTTTTACTATAATTGCCAAGTTTCACATCTTTGAGCCGTTCAAGCGGTATTTTCAGGCGCTCCACCATCGCAACATTGTTAAGCCTCCGGATTTCATTTGGATGGGCTATTGTAACACTTTTAACTTTATACCGAAGAAGCCTTTTAACCGCCATTGCAGTCGCAAGAGCGTCAGGATCAGCATTGATGATAACCAGCACATCGTCATCTTTTTGGAACACGTTCCAAAAAGCATGTAACCTGTCTTTGGCTGTGTTTCTGTACGTCTGTTTGCATTGTACAGATGTAGTTTTTTTTAGTTTCCGAGCCATATGTGGTAACGGTGGCGATTGGTACAAAGAGGCTTAGATTTCACTATCTCTAAGAGAAACCCGCTGCATTCTTTCTGCTGCTCATTCTTTGTTTAACTAATGTATTCTTCTGCTCAACACATCTGCATTCTAGTTGAGAAAAATTCCATTAATTACCAGCCAAAAGCCATACACCTCCAGTTAAATAGAGCCCTGTTTCATGGAAAAATAACCATGAAACCAAGACGGTTTTCCCTCAACAAGTCCTTAACATATCAATAAGTTGCAAGTCCTGAGGAAGCCACAGCGAATTTTGACTATACCACACTGAATAATTGGATTGCAAGAGGGGGAAGCCATCTTGTATTGAGATAAGGCTACCTTGAAAGTGATCTCCACAGCTTAAACGGACTATTTATGCTGCCTCTTCCGCACCTTAACTTTATAGATTTTCCTTCCCGTTGTCTACGGATGCTGGTTATGATATTTTTCCATTTGTTCAGTACCCCTCGGAGTCTATCGCTTACCTGATGGATGAAAAAAACAAGGAAAACAGAAAAAGAAAAACCTCTACGCCCATGTATCTTCTTTGAAAATGTATGCTTTTATGTTACCTACATTGAAACATTGCAACTAGTGGATAATTTCCCACAGCTAATGCTGTTCTAAGCTGGGTTCAGTTGCCCGCTGCTACGTAGAAACAGTTTTTCTTATCTTGACTGAACGTGCTCGAACAGACCTTTTTATCCTACATACAAAAGCAAGACAGAGAAGACAGCTATGGTAAAGCTACTAGCCATTGCAGCCGGTGGCGGACTTGGATCGCTGGCACGGTATTTTTTATACATTGGTTCGGATAAACTCACTGCTTTCAACTTCCCTTTCGGAACGTTGACCACTAATCTTCTTGGTTCGCTGCTGATTGGTTTTTGCTGGGCTTATTTTGATCGAATTCATATAAGTAATGAGTTCAGACTCTTTATTTTCACCGGGTTCCTTGGTGGTTTTACCACATTCTCCACTTTTGCCAGAGAAACAGTCCAGTTCTTTAAGGCAGGAGAGCCGTTCCAAGCCATTGCCTATGTTCTCGTCAGTAATATCATCGGCCTTACGATGGTTGCTCTTGGTTTTTTTCTCTGTCACCGTTTGATCCGTTTTTAGAGGTACTACGTGAATCTGCTCAACCGATACTTGCTCGTACAGTTTTTGAAGTATTTTTTTACCGTTAATGCCGGGTTTGTCTCCATATATGTGCTCGTCGACTTTTTCGAAAAAATCGACCACTTCACTAATGCAGGTAAACCCATGTCCATGGTTCTCAAATATTTTATTTTTTCAATCCCCTTTGTTGTTGACCAGCTGTGCCCAATATTCATACTCCTCTCAGGCGTCATCTCTCTAGGTATTCTTAATCATACCAATGAATTAACCGCCCTTAAAGCAGGCGGCATCCCACTGCGACTCATTATTAGACCTCTTATTCAAGGATCCGTTGTCTTCACATTTCTTTTCATTGCAGCAGCTCAGTGGCTCCTCCCTGTAACTGTTGCCGAAACCAATAGTATCTGGTTCGAGCAATTAAAGGGCAAAGTACCGCTGGGTATATACAGAAATGGTCGCTATTATTATAAGGGGCAGAGCGGGTTCTATTCATTTGGCTGGCCGAACCCCGCAAACTACATATTTAAGGATTTCTCCTATTCCAGCTGGAGTGACGACTACAATGTTCATTCACTAATTACTGCTGAGTTTGCTGACTGGAATGAAGATACTGGGGGCTGGGTCCTCAAGATTGGACAGGTCCAGAAAAAAATCGGTGATGAAGACTATATAATCAGGAATTTTAATACCAGGAAATTCATACTGCCTGAACAACCGAAAGATTTTCTCATTCCTACCAATAAAACCGCGGAACAATCCTTAACAGAGCTCTACCAGGAGACTGACAAGGCCCAAGCACCTCATGAAATCAGGCTGGCATGGACAAATTTTCTTGGCAAGCTTTCCTATATTTTCCTCGGCTTACCATTGCTTTTATTAGGTCTACCAATCCTTCTTTTTTCATACAGAAAGTGGGGAAGAGATTTATCTGTTGCAATTCCTGCAAGTTGTGGTCTTGCTTTTGTTGCCTGGGGACTGTGGGGGATTCTTCAGTCTCTCTCGATCGCCGGCTATGTCGCTCCAATTATTGCCGCCATAAGTCTTCACATTGTTTTTACGATAGCAGGAATGATTCTACTGATAAAGAATGACCGTTAGCCCGAGTATTTAACGTGGCTTCTGATATCGTATGGCATAAATATAAAAAGGCCCTGGAGAGAATGCTCTCTCCAGGGCCTTTTGAAATTGAGTATTGAACCGAAAAGGAGATTAACTCGCTGGCTTTTCTTCTTCCGGAACTTCTTCTGACTCAACTGGGGCGGTGACTTCCTCAGAAACTGTCTCAATTGAAACGAGTTCCACCTCAAAAACCAGCACAGAGTTAGGCTCAATCAATGGCGCTGCTCCACGTTCACCGTATGCCTGCTCAGAAGGTATAGCCAGGCGAAGTTTTGTCCCAGGGTTCATCAGCTGAAGAGCCTCACTCCAACCGGGAATAACCTGACCAACCTGAAAAACAGCAGGCTCACCATGTTTGGCAGAACTATCAAATTCACTACCGTCAATGAGCCAGCCAGTGTATTCAACCTTAACTGTATCTCCAGTTGTGGCTTTGTCACCTTGCCCTTCTTTCAGCACTTCGTACTGTATGCCGCTCTCGGTGACAGTAACACCTTCTTTCATTTTATTTTCTTCAAGATAGGCTGCACCCGCTGCACTATTCTTTGCTAGCATCTCTTCAATTTCTTTTCTCTGATTTTCCTGCATCTTTGCAGCAAATTCTTTCTGAACTGCTTGCATTTCCTCAGGAGTCAGAGCAGGTTCAACACCTTTAAAGGCGTCTTTGATACCAGCAAGCAAAAGAGCTTCCTGTATATCTCCACCGGCATTTTTAAAATAGCTTCCTACCTCAAAACCCAGACTATAGCTTAATTTTTCTTCAAAACTCTCGGGGGCAGCAGCAGACTGGGCTACTCCCGGTGCTACAAGACACATTCCCAGGGCTGCTGTTAACAAATATTTCTTCATCATAAACTCCTAATTTAGTGTTATTAAAAAACGTAAATATATGACAGTTGACAAGCTGGTAAAATAAAAAAGCATAGAGGAGCCTGGCTTACAAAATCACCACAGTAATACCTCGGTTCCCAGCACTCAGGTTTCTGTCGGAAGCTAACAGAGGGTAACGCCTGAGGAGTCCCTTCACGACCCCCGAGCGTTTGCAGTAATCCTCTCCAGAAATAACCTCCCTTATCGAGCCTTTACTCTTTAGATAATCGAGGCTTTTCCTGCATTCCTCCCTGATCACACCGCCCTTGCCACTCGAGCCATAACCATGAATAAAAGTAAGTACAGTAGTCCCGGATCTGTGAGCTTCCTCAATAGCTTCACTCATTCGGCGAAGTGCCACTTCAGAAACAGGCCTTCCCCGCTCAAGATTAACCGTTTTATGAGCAAAATTCCTATCTACAGAGCGTTCACTGCGATCCACCTGACTTCCACAGAAGGGACATACTATCCGACTATTTTCTATCTCATTTCCGCATACATGACAGTCGTGCATTGTCATTTTTCCTTTGACGTAAACACCCTACAATTAATCATATATCGGGATTGTCAACCCTTCAGGGATTGTTATTCAAGGTGCAGACGTATCATTCCTGCACCACCTTGCCCAAGACACGATCACCCGGACAAAAACACGTTGTATTCGTGGTGAGCTTAAACTGGATTTAAGCAGAGATAGCGATCGGTTTCAAACCGGATTCATATTCAGCCAGCAACATAGGTCGGTAGTGGGCTCGAACTATT
>JAWSVG010000044.1:0-30126 GCA_033852035.1 Desulfocapsaceae bacterium
GCTATCGGGATAGGAACGGCCATCACTGACCGTCCCTCCCACACCACCCGGCATACGGATCGCGTACCAAGGCGGTTCGGCTGATCTGGGCAGGAGAACCGGGAAGACATAGCTTGAGATTATGACTGAAGTACCTATTCTGCAGTGCAATAATCACCCTTCGAATATCAACCCAGTCAAACTCTCAATACCCAATCTAATATAGAGTATGCACCCTGCATAGAACAGCACAGGGACTTCAAACATATTGTTAAAGCTACGAGTAGTTTTGGTTATTACTTCTGGCACCTCCTGGCCTTCCATAAGCTTGAGGTACTTTGCGCTTACGGCTCCACTCTTTACACTTGCAATTCTGTTTTTCATTGCGATTAGCCCAACAATAAACGTTAGCAACACCATCAAAAGCATTGGATAAAACATCTTCGATCTCCAGTAGTTAGGTATTGGTGTACTTTGAAATGATAGGTAAACGGGATTATCAATAAGGTTCACTTAGCGCTTTTTGACAAAGTGCTACCGCACTAATCCATACATTTAAATATGGATACGAAATAAGAACGATGACCTAAAACAAAAATAAAAAAAGCCGAGTCACCATTGTTGATGGTAACTCGGCTATCTATTGAAGACCCGTGGCTTTCCGTCCCTGTTTCGCAGCAGGTTTGGTTTTCTACATCACTGTAGATAAGGACATATTGGGACTAAATTATGCCACATTATGGTACTTGTCAAGTGAACACGAATTTAGCAGTCCCCCTTTATGACCATCCACGCCCTGTTTTCCTTTTAACCTTGCAATACTCAACAGACGTATTTTCCTGCAGCAGAGATCACAGATCCAATTTTCTGTCTCAAACCGATAATATCTACGGGCTCAATTTGCAGTAATACATTAAGATTACTCTGTAATTTAAGCCCTTCCTCTCCACCTGCAACAGTGGCGATGATTTCTCTTGCAGCAAGGGCCACCGTCTCAACAGCTCCATGGATAAATGCTGTGGTAAGATTCATTCTATGCTCCCTATTCACAGCACCAGCAGCCACGCTTTTTTGTAAACGCACCCATACACTGTCGGCAGCGTACGCCTGGATGGCAATGTCTGCCAACCGGCTCAGAACCTGCTGCTGTCTGCCAAGATCATCAGTATATTTTTCCATTGATACAGACAAAAGAAAAATATAAACATCTTTTATCGCCTGAACGATATTTCCAGTTGTCTCTCTTGGCGAAAGTCCTTGCCCAAGAGATAGCTTCAGCGTTTTCATGACACTTTCAAGCGGCAAACTCCCTTTAGCCATACGCCGCAACAGCGTTGTCGGAATGAGAATTCTGTTTATCTCGTTGGTCCCTTCGAAGATTCTTTTCACCCTGGAATCACGGTACAAGCGCTCCACCGGGTAGTCAGCGATAAAACCGTATCCACCATGGATCTGTACCCCTGCGTCTACGACAAAGGCTTCCGTCTCAGTAACAAAAACTTTTTCAAGGGAGCATTCTATGGCATACTCCCCTATACCTTTTGCTATTGCCTGACTGGAATTTTCAGCCGTACGATCGACACCTTTGATCATCGCCTCGAACAGGCCTCCGTTGCGGTACACGATGCTCTCTGCAGCGAATATCTGGATTGCCATTGTTGCCAGCTTTTCCTGGATAAGTCCAAATTGGGCAATGGGCACCTTGAACTGTTTACGCTCATTGGCGTATGCAACGCATTGATCAAGAGTATATTTTGAAGCACCCATTGCCTGTGCCGAGACCTTATGGCGGCCAATATTGAGGGTATTAAAGGCAACAGCGTGCCCTTTTCCCGGTTTATAAAGCAGGTTTTCCACAGGAACTTTTACGTTTTCAAAATAGACACTCCGGGTAGAAGAACCTTTGAGCCCCATTTTTTGTTCTTCCTGCCCCGTGCTCAACCCATCGCTTTCCGCATCAACAATAAAAGCGCTGAATTTTTCGCCTTCTATTTTAGCGTAAACAATAAAAAAACCAGCAATTCCTGCGTTGGAGATGAAGGTTTTGCCACCGTTGAATATGTAGTTTTTCCCATCTGTACTCAATTCGGCACATGTTTTGATTGAAAGAGCATCAGATCCGGCACCGGGCTCTGTCAGTGCATAGGCACCAATTAACCTTCCTGATGCAACGCCCGGAAGATATTTGCGTTTCTGCTCGTCATTGCCAAAGAAGACAATGGGCAGGCTGCCTATACATGTGTGTACCCCATGTCCTGTTGAAAAAGAGCCCGATGGACCTACCTTCTCCGCAATAATGATGGTACAGATCTCATCGGTTTCAATGCCGCCGTACTCCTCGGGAACGTCTGCCCCCAGAAGGCCAAGTTCCCCAGCTTCCATGAGCAATTCACGCATTAGACCATCCTTACCACCATCAAGCTCTTCTATCCTCGGTAAAACCCTTTCTTCAATAAAATTTGCAACGGTTTCGGCTAGCAGACGATGTTCGTCGTTGAAATCTTCCGGAGTAAATACATTTTGAGGGTCAGTAACACTTAAGAGATAGCTGCCGCCCTGTATTCTTTGTGACATATGATTCCTCCTTCTACGCCTGTGATAAATAACTGCAACGCGATATTATTATAACCACCAGTCAACGTTAGTGTTTTGTTATCATTTACCGGTCAAATTCGCTGGAAAACAAAAGTGATTTGACAATTCGCTTAGCAAAGCCCAGTTAACCTGTTCAGGTACGGGGACCTGAACAGGCTCAGACAGAAAACATAATGTATTCGCAATTAATCTTACTTAAAAGGCAAAGTCGAAATAGATCCTGAAGTCGTTAAAATCTTCACCCTCTGCAACTCCTTCATCCTTATCTATAATGGCGTAACGCAGTCTGACACTGGCGTTTTGGGCCCAACCGGAGAACTTATAGGCGAGATTAAAATCGATCTCATCGTAGTCAGTACTGACATTGTTGCCGTCATCGGGGGTATCGAAATGGCCGTAGAACACATATGCGCTGAGACCGGTCGCACCGATCCTGCTCAGATCATATCCTAACTTTACTGCAAAGGCGTCTTCCTCCGCCCTACTGTTGGCAGCATACTGCATCAGGATTGAGAGTGGCGCATCAAATGGAGTTGGAAGATTGTCATCACCGTTTGTCGCCATAACCCCTTCAACGGTAAATCCATATCCTCTAAATCCAACCTTGCCACCAACGGTGTATGTATCAATATCACCTGCGAGTGCATCTCCCGTATCCTGCATGCCGAAAAATCGCAAATCACAAAACAGGCCGGCATCATCATTAAACTTATAATCGTACTGGCCCCGTACGAGATATTGATTCATAACTTCATTGTAATAGTAGTCCCAGAGCTGCAGTTTAAGAGCGCCAGGTGCCCGCCAGATGAGCCCCCCGATCAGGCTGCCTTCATCGTCCGACTCGTTTCCTGAAAAAGCGGAACTCACAGATTTAAACTCCTCGTCTGTCCAGCCCAGGTAATCTGCGATATAATAACCGTGGAGTTCCAACTTCTCTATGCTGTTGTTAATTACGCTCAACCCTCTGTATTTTTTCTCCGTCAAACGAATGTAATGACCACGCATGGCCGGGGTAAAAACGTACTGGGCGCCCAGAGTGGCCACGGTGTCAAACCCGCTGTATTTCAGGTAGTATTCGTCAAGGGCTGCATAATTTTCAGCGCCACCATTTTCATCAACAGGCAGCATACCGCCATACACGCCATCATCGTCACTGTTGAACTCAGCCCCCATTCCCGTTTTAAAGCCTGCTCCAAGGGAAACCCCGGAAAGAGCTGCGGTTTCTAAGTTCAGATTGCCGCCGATCCCAATGGTCTCCCAGTCTTTTTTTTCATCAAAGTCACGGATGAAATATAATGTCCTGAATCTGCCCTTTACTGTACCCTTCTGAAACATCTCAAGCAGGTTACCGGGAGGCTCCTTGGTCTCCTCTTCTGCTGTGTATCCGTTTGCACATACACCTAGACTCAAACCCACTGTTAAGGCACAACACGCAAATAAGCTCTTCTTCATCTCTCTCCTCCTGTCATGACATATTAATAGTTACTAACTTGCCTTTACCTTTTCACCTACGTTGAGCAGTATATTTTATCTTAACTTTAGCATGTTATCTATTTATAATTTTATATTTAATTAAATTAATATTGATATAAATAGACGTTACACTCATGTCTTTTCATGTACTCAGTTCAGACTCGAATGGACCTTGGTAATACAACTGTGACAAGATCCGGGGCATAACCTGTAAGCAGTTCATCCACCAACCGTGCGTGACAGCATTGGATCGTTTGGTGGATCGTTTGGTGCTGTTCAGCGATATGCAGGCAATATTATTGCTGACTTCCTATATGATTTACTCACAAGCCACCTCAGTCCTTGCCGTACTTATGCCACCCCTGCCCTGATCTGCGTCCCATATGCTCCGCATACACTTTCTGGTGTAATGCTGTGCCAAAACGGAACCGGTCGCCGTGAGCATCTTTCAGCAGATTGCCGATATCAAGTGCCATGGTCATATCCGCCATATCCATGAGCGCAAAGGGTCCCATGGGATGGCCAAGGCCAAGACGACAGGCTATATCAATATCCTCGCAACTGGCAACACCTTCATCGAGCAATCTCACCGCTTCCGCGAAAAAGGCAAAGAGCAGCCTGTTCACCACAAAGCCTGCTGTGTCTTTTACCCGCACAGGCTTCTTGCCAATCTTTTCACAGAGACCAAGAACCTCAGCTGTTGTTTCTTCTGCGGTCTCAAGTCCCGGTATTATTTCTACAAGCTGCATGATAAAGGCGGGCGCAAAGAAGTGCGCCCCGATAAATAGCGGACGACGCTCTTTAGCAACAGAGGTTGCAAGCAGCGTTATGGGGATTGACGAAGTATTACTTGCGATAATACAGCCCGGATTGCAGACTTTATCCACCTCTGCCAACAATTCCTTTTTCAGCTTAACATTTTCAAAGACCGCTTCTATCACCAGATCAGCATCTCCAAAAAGCTCGTAGTCCGCCGCAGGAATCAAACGCTCCAGGATTTCTTCACGCAGTTCCTTGTTCAACCGTCCTTTTTTTATCGCCTTATCAAGTATCTTTTCAAGTAGTGCCTTACCCTTTTCGGCCATCTCCAGCTTCGGTTCTTTCAGCACAACCGTGCTGCCAGCTACAGCAAAACAGAGCCCGATTTGAGCACCCATGGTTCCGGCACCCAAAATGGCGACTTTTTTCATCTTTTCCATAACTCCACCCTTTTGTTCAATAGTATGCAGACACCCTGTTATTCACATCGCTCAAGGATTACAGCCTGGCCGTTGCCGCCCCCCCCACAGAGCGCGGCAAGTCCCCTTTTGAGGCCGCGTTTTTCCATCTCATGAATAAGGCTCACCACAATTCGACATCCTGTATCACCGATAGGGTGCCCAAGAGCAATACCACCGCCGTTGACATTGACAGTTTCCCGGTTAAGGCCAAGTTCTTTTTCAACCGCCACGGAAGCGGACGCAAACGCCTCATTGATTTCGATGAGTTCCATATCATCAAGGCTATATCCTGTCTTCTCAAGCAGTTTCCTGATTGCGTCAACTGGACCAATGCCCATATACCTTGGATCAACTCCCACAGCCACAGAACCGACAATGCGCCACTGACGTTTCATTCCGTACTTATCCGCAACTTCTTTTGAAACCACAAGCACAGCGCTTGCGCCATCGTTAAGGCCAGAGGCATTTCCAGGGGTCACGGTGCCACCTTCCTTGAAAGCTGGTTTAAGGCGGCTCAGCTCCTCCAGGGTGGTCTCTGGTTTTGGATGTTCATCGGTATCAACAACGATATTGGGTTTCCCCCTCCTGCCAGGGATCACCACCGGCACAATCTCATCTTTAAAACGACCGGACGCCATCGCCTCTTTACAGCGCACCTGGCTGGTGTAGGCAAACTCATCCTGCTCCTCTCGGGTCACATTGTATTTCTCCGCAACGTTTTCCGCAGTCATACCCATGATAAGCCCTGTGTACTGATCAAAGAGACCATCCCAGATCCCGTCGGTGAGTTCCTGATGGCGAAGCTTCATCCCCCAGCGTCCGTCTTTAATGGAGTAGGACACGTTGCTCATACTCTCCCCACCACCTGCAATAACCGCCTCTGCCTCCCCTGACCTGATAGACATTGAAGCAATACGGATAGCCTCCATCGAGGAACAGCAGGCACGGTTCATCTGTACGGCCGAGGCCTTTTCTGGTATCCCGGCTTTTAAAGCGGCGCAACGGGCGAGACCATTTTCATCACTGCGCAGCATAACCACCCCCCAATACACATCGCCTAAAAGGTCTTTGGGGAATTCGACCCGCTCACAGACCTCTTTCAGCACAGTCGTTGCTAGTTGCTCATGGGAAACACGGCGTAGAGATCCGCCAAAAGCGCCGATGGGAGTACGAACTGCAGAAACAATTACCGGTTCATTTTTACTGACTGTCATTTTTCTATCCTATTGCTGTGGTAAAATTTTGGTGGGCCTGCGCCAGGCGTAGTTGTCCTTTCTGAACCTCTTTTTTTAAGGTCCAGTTCAGGCCGCACACTCTGTCTTCTATTTATACAATTAATGAATCAGCATTCTGGGTAACCATAACGCTATGTCAGGGAAAATAATGATAATGATGATGCAGAGCGCCTGGAGCAGAACAAACGGAATGATTGCACGGTAAATATCATTCATCGTCACGTCAGGCGGTACGATGGCCTTCATATAAAAGAGGTTAAAGCCAAAGGGCGGTGTCAGGTAGCCCATCTCCATGTTCATAATAAAAAGGATGCCGAACCAAACCGGGTCAAAGCCAAGGGATTTGATCAGCGGTACAAAGACGGGGGTACATATCATAATGATCGCACCCGGGTCCATAAGCATCCCAAGAATGAGAAAACTAAACTGAATTCCAGCAAGAATTATGTATTTTGAGACAGGTAAAGTGTTAAGGATATCTTTTAAAAACTCCACAGCCCCTGTAGCTGTGTAGAGAGCGGCGAAACAGCTGCCACCGATTATAATCCAGACGATCATACAGGACAGTTTCAAGGTATCATAACAGCTTTCCGTAAAAACCGTCCAGGTAAGGCTTCTTGAGATTGCAGCGCAGATAATTGAGCCAAGTGCACCAATGGCCGCCGCCTCAGTGGGGGTTGCCACACCAAAGAAAATCACCCCAAGCACTGTGATAACGAGCAATCCCGGAAGAATAATACCACGTAACGCCTTGAACTTTTCCGACCATGAAACTCTCTCTTCGATTGGAAGCGCAGGACCAATATCTTTCTGAAAAAAACAGCGAATGGCAATATAAGCGATAAAGACAAAGCCCATGAGAAGCCCGGGAAAAACACCTGCTGCAAAGAGCGCACCTACGGATTCATTAGCAAAAAGCGCATACACAATCATGAGAACACTTGGCGGAATAAGAATTCCCAGCGCCCCACCCGCTGCAATAGCACCGATGACTATGTTCTTATTATACTTTCGTTCAAGCATGGAAGGTAGCGCGATAACCCCCATACTCACTGTAGCACCGCCGCTTGTCCCTGTCATCGCAGCAAAGAACATACAGATAACAACCGTACCCATGGCAAGCCCACCCCGCAAACCTCCCGCCCATTTGTGGACGGTATCATACATGGCACTTGCAACCTTGGATTTCTGCAGCATCAGCCCCATGAAAATAAAGAGTGGGATCGCAGACAGAATAAAATTCTGCATCACTCCCATTGTGTTGGCAGGAATCGCCATCAGGGCAAATGGCCCCCAGAGAAAATAGGTAAAAAATACGGCGATAGCACCCAGAACAATTGCCAGGGGAAGTCCTGTGATGAGCAGCCCCACAAGAGAGGCAAAAAGGATTAATGTTGTAATTCCTACATCCATTAGTATTCACCTTTTATTACGATGATTATGTCTTTGAGGAATTTTGCAAACCCCTGCATTAAGAGGAGAAAGGCTCCCACAGGCAAAGTCATTTTAAAATAGTAGAGTGGCGGCGCCCACTCGGTTGAATCGTGTTCCAGGTTGATGAGCGACTTCCAGGCCATGTACCCCCCCTTGCAAAAGAGCACCCCGATGAACATGACAAAAAACAGGAAAGTGATACTATCGATAATGGCCCTGCCTCTTTCTGAAAACTTCATATAAACTATGTCCATGTTCGCCATGGAGCCCTGATACATTGTGTAGCCACCGCCAAGGAGAATCAGGGCGCCAAAGATCATGGCGGAAAGCTCGGTAATCCAGATAGTCGGTCGGCCGAAGACATAACGCGAAATAACCTCGTACGTTTCAAAACCGATTAAGAGCGGAATAAGGAAACTGGCGATCTTCCCCGTCCAATTATTAATAGAATCGATACCTCTGACAAGTCTCTTTATGAGCGCTATCATTCTGGTTTTCCCCTGCTGTTCATGTACTGTTTTAAGCCACAACTTCTCAACACACCCAACCGGCCTCTTACTGTATTTCTTTAAGCAACCTCCGCAACACCTTGCCCGCTGCACTCTTAGGCAGGCTCTCTGTGAAGACAATCTCTTTAGGGCATTTGTAGGCGGCCATGTTTTCTTTGCACCAGATCCTCACATCCTCTTCTGAGACGTCGCCATTAAAACTCGGTTTTAAGACAACAAAGGCCTTTGCACTCTCCCCTCTATAGGAGTCTGCTACCCCGACAACTGCAACCTCAGCCACAGCATCGTGGCGGTACATGAGGTTTTCCACTTCATCTGGAAAAACACTGAAGCCGGAGCACTTGATAAGGTCTTTGTTTCTCCCAAGAAGAGTCAGGTATCCTTCCTCATCCATTGCGCCGATGTCACCTGTATAGAACCAGCCGTCTTTAAAGGCTTTTTTCGTTTCTTCAGGTCTCTGCCAATATCCCTTCATTATGCAGGGACCAAGCAACACAATTTCGCCCTGTTCCCCCCTTGGCATCTCTGTCGTACCAGTGCTGGCGTCGACAATGCGCATGACGTTCATGTGCGGCACACCAACGCGGCCCGGACGATATCCGCCGACAGGAGTACAAGCCCCGCCATGGGAAATACATTCGGTGAGACCATAACCGTCAACCATTTCGGCCTGGGGCATAAGTCTATGGAAACGTTTAAGCACCTCAACACTGATGAGGGCCCCACCGTTGGCAACGAGGCGCAGTGACGTGAAATCGAATTTTTCAATATCAGGCGTCTGCAAAAGTGCGATGAGCATGGTCGTAGAGGTATGCCAGACCGTGCACCGATGTTTCTCAAGAACAGTTGCGACTGTATTCGGTACAAACCGTGAGAGAACAACATGTTTTGCACCCGTTGCGAAGATTGACGCCATCCCAGGAATCATCCCCATGATATGAAAGAACGGGGCAACTCCGACACAGGTGTCATCAGGTGAGATACGGAACCAGTTTGCCACCGCCTTTGCTGATACGGCAAGGCCGTAATGGGATATCATGGCCCCTTTGGGCATACCGGTGGTTCCTCCGGTGTACTGGAGCAGGGCGAGATCCTTTTTCAGGTCTACCACCCTGCAGATGGACGAAGATTTCGATGTATGGATAATCTCATCAAATAAGAGTGTTCCCGTTACATCTTCACTGGCGGACTCAGCCTCTTTAGGCAGCGGATATGAAGGTCTCTCCGGGACATAGCTGTTCAGATCAACAGTAATGACATGACTGATCACGTCCCGGTTGCTTATTGCCGCCACATATTTGTAGAGCCAATCAGAACAGATAAATATTTTCGGAGTCGCATCACCAACCTCATATTCAATCTCGGCGGATTTGAACATGGGGTTCATCGCCACCACAACACCACCTGCCCTGAGTATACCAAAATAACATATAACAAACTGCGGACAATTGGGCAGTTGCAACCCCACGCGGTCGCCGCGCTGTAAACCGAGTCCAACCAATCCCCAGGCAAACCGGTCTATCTTGTCGTTGAGCTCTTGATAGCTCAAAGTCCTTCCGTAAAAATCGATGGCTGTCTTGTCTGGATCGTTCTCTGCAACATCCCGCAGATATTCAGAGATTGGCCTCTTTATATCAAACTCATTTCTCACCCAGTCCGGCCAGACTTTTTGCCATTCGTGTGTATTTGTTTCGCTTGCCACAATGTCCTCGTTCAACGGTAGAATTAGACCAGTACCAGAGCAAAATCCTCTATCAGCTCATAACTTCACTTGCAAAAGACCTATGGTTCAGGCAACAACTTATGGTTGTGAAGCAACTCCCCTTCTACACAGAATTATGTTGGAGAAGGGAAGTAGGGTTGGCAGATTTTCCCAGACCACTTTCGGTTTATGTTTGCTATTACTGGACTGGTCGTCCCATCTCGTCGAGGAATTTATAGAGTAAATCTATGGCCTCCCTGCAGAGAGGATCCTTGTCCTGGGCAATCTCTTCCCATACCTTGACAGCGGCTTTTCTCATTTTTTCCTGTTGCTCTTCTGGAACAACATTGACGCTGACGCCCCAGTCATTTTTCATATTCTTCAGAGCCAGATCGCGAAGAACACGTGATTCGGTTCCACCCCAGAAACTTCCCTGGGCTATGACAGCATTTTCAAAGATTGCCTGCTGTTCTTTAGTAAAAGAGTTCCAGACGTCGAGGTTAAACCAGAGACTGTTCCACGAACCAACCAGAGGGGTTGGGACCATATAGTTTTTCAACACCTCGTGGAACTTCATCTCAGACATCTGGAATGCATCCCCCCAGTGGGCCCCCTCAACAACACCAGTGGACAAACTGGTATACAGCTCTGCCCCTGAAATATAGACGGTTGAAGCTCCCATCTCAGTAAGCCACTTCTGCATGGTTCCAAAGGCCCGCAGCTTCATACCCTGCAGGTCCTCCGCTTTTTCGATAGGCGTTTTGGTCATGAGCCCGGTATTGTAGGATTCGATGGGGATAACGTGGATGTTTTTCTTTTCATAGCCCTTTTGCAATAGCTCGATAAAACCCATGTGCCACATAAAATAATGGGCCTCCCCACGATCTTTGAAGGCAAACGGTAGCCCCTGGCCGAAAACAGACACCGGTACGGATTTGTGCATAAAACCTTCCGGTGCCGTGGCAATCTCTACCACCCGATTACCGACGCTTTCCATCGCCTGTTTAAAAGGTACTAGTCCCCCCACAGGATAAAGGGTAATCTGAATCTTGCCGCCGGACATATCCGACACAGCTTTGACAAATGGATCGTAGGACCTGTGCATCTGCTCAGGTGGTGAATGTGTTTGCATTCTCAGCTTAATGATATCTGAAGCTGCAAAGGTTAGATCAGCACTAGCGAATACACCAACCAGAACAGCGAGAATCAAACCATTGATACGTACACTTCTCTTCAGCATTCCCTACCTCCTTTAGCAATAACTTCTACAAAATATTTAAAAACTTAGAGTGACGTCTGCCTGCCAGACGTCTACCTAGAGCCCGAACGAAAACCGCCAAATTACCCGATTACTTCGTTGGGCGTAAATTTTAATCCTCGGAATATCATCTATATGCCTGTGTTTAAAATTTGCGTCCGCCTCGTACTCGTAAAATTTTGCAGGTTTTCGGTCAGGCACTACCTATCGGTCAGAACAAGCACTTTTGCAATCTATCGAATTTAATATTGCATGGTAAATAATATTAAACTATATATTCTTTACACTTGCCCCATATACACGACCATCCAATCACTTATTTTCTATTAAAGCTATCAATTTTTAATTATATATTTAATTTTATTTTTACTTATAACAATATGCGTATTTTACGTTCTCCCCCTCATAACGCCTACCTATCTTGATACGCGTAAAACCCTTTCCCCGTTTTTCTCCCGAGTTGCCCAGCTGCAACCATTCTGCGAATGGTGAGCGGGCAGAAATAATGCGGGTCATTAAGTTCACTAAACATAGAGCTCGATCCTGCAACAATGGTATCCATGCCGATCAGATCAAGCAGCTCAAAGGCTCCCATGGGAAGCCCCAAACCTGTTTTAACGGCGGTATCGATATCTTCTTTCGAGGCGACACCCTCTTCCAGCAGCCGCACCGCACTGAACAAGATTGAGGTCAATATTCGGTTGACGATAAACCCAGGACTGTCCTCTGCAACAACAATTTCCTTACCAAGGCTCTCACCAAATTGTTTCGTTCTCTCCAGCGTTTCGGGACTGGTTACAATCGTTTTGACCAATTCCAGCAACTTTATAACAGGAGGTGGGGTCAGAAAATGTGTTCCTAATACCCTGTCTGGCCTTTTAGTAGCCTGGGATATTTCTATAATAGGCAGCACGGATGTATTTGTTGCAAGGATGGTATGTGATGGGCAGATTGTATCGAGAACCTTAAATATGCTTTTCTTCAGATCCAGGTCCTCAGTAACCGCCTCGATCACCAGATCGCAGACAACCATATCTTCCAATTCCGTTGTTCCCTTTATCCCAGCAAAAATCTCCTCTTTTTGGTTTACAGTTAACCTGCTGCTGGATACGAGTTTGTTCAGATTCACATCGATGGTGGCGAGACCTCTTTTCAGAGCCCCCTCCTCCGTCTCTGACACGACAACCTCATACCCTTTCTGAGCACAGATCTGGGCTATACCAGATCCCATTATACCGCAGCCGACGACACCGACTCTTTCAATATCCATATGACACCTTTGCCGTTTTTATCCAGGGAAAAATTGCTTCCCAGCTACTCGATCCTTGTGATACTGATCCAAAATACGTATTTTACTATTCTCGGCAGAAAGGTATCGTCTGAGCAACACCTCTCTTCTTATAAATATCCAACACGTAATTAGAGCCCGTGCCATCCATAAAGCTCCTGATCCGTTGCCACGGTTCCGGTAACCCCTTTACCGTCCTGCGACGCGAGAAACAATGCACATCTAACCATCATTTCCGGTGACACCCATCCCTTGGCTTTTTCTTCATCGGTGAGCCAGAAACGCATCCCCTCGGTATCAACCGGTGCTTTTGGCTTAAGACTGTTAACAGCGATGTTATGGCACCCCACCTCTGTTGCCAGCCCGTAGGTAAAACGGTCGACCCCGGCTTTGGCGACGCCATACGCCACACCGGTTGGAACAACACCTTCATCGCGGTCATCAGCAGAAAGAGAAGAGATATTGACTATGGACCCGGATTTTCTCTCAATCATGACAGGCAACACGGCCTTAGAGCATAGAAATGTGCCATAGAGATTGACTTTGAGAACAATGTCCCACCTGGACAGCGGTGTTTCAACCACAGGATAATAGAAGGCGACCCCTGCATTGTTAATAAGGATATCCACAGTACCGAACCGATCGAGTGTCGCATCAACCATCGCCTGAACACTCTTTTCGTCTGTCACATCACAGCGAACAGCGAGCCCTTCCGCCCCTTTATTCCGCACTGCCTCAAGCGTATCCGAAATGGTTCCCGGCAGGTTCTCGTTTTTCACAACATCGCTTCTGGCAGCGACCACAACCCGGGCCCCCTGTTCTGCCAAGCCGACGGCGATGGCTTTACCAATACCCCTGCTGGCTCCAGTTACGATTGCGACCTTATCTTTTAGATTCATGATTTCCTCATTGGTGAAAACAGATTGAGCAGCTGCCGCTTTAGCTATGCGGGAGGATTCGCATTACAACCAAAGTTCTGCCGGATCTGGTAACAGCTTCAAAATATGCTTATTGGCCTGAACCACTCACCAATTATCTACATAAGATGACACCTAAACCAACTGGAACTTATCTCGAACGCTCGATTTATTTATTAACAATATTACAAAATGCTGTCAACAGTTTTTTTAACGGTTCCAGCTTTTTCATGAACCTAGCAAAACTACATAACTAAATGAGTCATATAACCGTACAAACAATATAATTACTCACACAACCCGAATGGGAATTCTATACTTTTTTGATCAATTTTAGTACAAAGATACGAAATCCAGAAAATTTGACCAGCGGAATACTATTGACATTTACTACTAAATACATATAAAAATAAATCGACCATTACAACTAAATCAAATAGGATCAAGCAATGAACGAAGACAGCCGCAGATTTATCGAAAGCTGGGATGGACACATAAAAGAACTTATCAACATTACGGCCAAAAAAGCTGACAAGGTAGAACAAAAGCATGACCAGATCGTTGAAGGGGCCTCTAAGGTGTTTCTGGAAAAAGGCTTCCACCCGACGACAATACGTGAAATTGCAGAGGCTGCAGAGATGTCCCTTGGCCAACTCTACCACTACGTTTCCTCAAAGGACGACATCCTCTTTCTCCTGCACAGGAAACTGCAGATCGATTTTTCTAAGCATATGGACAAACAGTCCATCGCCGATGAAGACCCGGTGGTTGAACTAACCAATGCCCTGGCCCACAGCCAGTCACTCATGGTAAACAACAGAAATCTTTTCCAGTTTATTTACAGAGAATCTAAATACCTGAGTAAAAAGCACCTTCAAGTTGTCCTGCAGATGGATGACAAAAATATTGTTGAGTACTGGCGCCGCCTGGTCGAACGCATCAAACAGCATAGAAATATCAATCTGGATACCAACTTTTCTGCAAACATCATCGCATACCTCACCGTATTCATTCCCATGCGGGGTTGGAACCTACAGGATCACCCCGTCCAGCAGCAGAAGGAAATGCTCATAGAACACATACTGCGTGCTATAGGAATCACAAGCTGATTACAATTTTCTTTTTGAAAGATGAGGGTCATGCTTTACAAATGTAACGGCAAGCAGCCGATAGTGTGAACTGAGCCCTCTATAAGCGACTCGACAAGAGTTATCAGCAACAATTGCCATATTAGCCATGGCGCAATCTTAAGGGGGGGGGCGGGGACTACTGCAGGATTATAACCGACAACACTACAGCAGTGGAGGAAAGAGTCGTTGTTCACGCACCTCCTGGTGAAACCAGGTAACTGCAAGCAGTTAAAAATACAAGCGTTGACGACCTTAGTCGTTTACCTTGTAAGTAGTTACCAAACAAGATCTGAAATAGAGTTCCGATAGGTCACAGTACTGTGGCCCATGGCAAAACAATTGCCTGGCAGGCTGCTAGACGAGGGGGATTATCGGAAAAAAAGCGGTTTATCCCCCCTCCCCCCGTCTACTCAACTACAATACCGCTACTTCTTATTTTTTTTGGCCTGCTCAAATTTTTCTAGCATAGCTTTAGGTGTGGCTGTTGGCCGCTCGTAGCGCGGAATTTTAACCCCTTCAAAACCAGCCAAATACTTGGCAATATCCTTCAAAGGCTCCAGGTCATAACGGCTCATCATGGTGATGGTTTCCATAAGAGGCGAGCCGCCACCGTGCATCCCTGCAACCATCTGCGAACCCTCAAAGGAATCACAGAGTTTGTTTTCCATCATGCGCATTACTCGGTGGGCTTCTTCAGCCGTATAGGCTGGATTACGAGTGATATATTTATTGCACAATTCAGCGGTTTCCGGATCGAAAAAACTCTCTTCCGTAGGTAGTGACGCGCAGATACCGCCGGTCAAATCGGCCAGAGTTGCATATTCTTCATAGATCTTATGCCCGGCTAGCCTTCGTCCCGCATTGGTCAGAATTTCATCAGGCACCCATGAACCACAGGGGAATTCTACGGCTCGGTACGCAGATACCTGCCCTGCTGCATACACCAATTCTGCAGTGCTGATAATTTCACATATTTTTTCACGAACATGGCTTGCATTCTGAACATGGTTAACGTCTGCAACCAGAGCAGCCTGTGCGGCAAACACCTCCGATACCGCGGTCTTGCAACCGGTGTAAGAATGGCGGTGATAGTGAGCGAACATCAGAGCCAAATACCCGGCGTAAGGCAAAACGTCCGAGTTGTCATATCCGTTAAGGAAAATTCTGTCCTCGGGCACGAATACGTCATCGAAAATTGTCAGGGATTCTACATCACCCACGTGGGCAATCGGTGCATCGAGATGCTTTCGAGAGTGGTGTTTAGAGGGCAATGCCATGATTTTGATCCCATCCCAGTCCCCTGGAAGAGCAAAGGCAAGTGCGTAGCTTTCATCTCCTTCAGCCATGAATTTTGTTGGCAAGGCAATGATTTCATCTACGTACGGGGCGTTGGAGTTGCAAACTTTTGCCCCGCGCACGATAACCCCCTTGCACGGCTTTCCATCCACTCCGACACCGTCGACGTCCTGCTCTATGATGTGCAGAAATTGGTCTGGATCAGGCTGCATATGTGCGCGTTTGTACATCGGATTACGGCTGCCTTTAACATCGGTCTGGGCACAATTAGCCACCAGGTCGTGCTCCTGGGAGTAACGGATAAACTTTTCCAATCTGTCAGCGTATTTTGTACCGTTCGCCTGGTCGCAGTCATAGGTCACGACCGCCAGTGCGTTCAACGCGTCAGTGCCCATACAGCGCTGAATACATCCTCCCACGCGGTGGCACAGAAGCCTGGTCATCAGCTGTTTTTTGAGAAGATCATCCTGATTACGATGGATGTGAGTAAACCGGTTGATCTTTTCTCCTGTGAGGTGTGACGTGGCCGTGGAGACGTCTTCATATTCCGGGTCATGTGCACAATCAAAGGTATGCTTCATGACAAACAGCCCTCCGCTGAGATAATCCCCTGTCCGGTCGTGTTTCTTCCCGTGCATATACACATTCGGCTTCATTTTTCTCAGTCTTTCTACATAATCATCATACGTTCCAATACCCATTTTAATCCCCTCCTATAGGGTGAATGCTTTTTAAATGTGCTGAAGTCATATCTTTACATGATTCGTGGCGATTAGCGGTCCAGTGCAAAAATACTGCAGCCTGAAGCATTCAACCCAAGTGTGTAGACTGAAAGCCACTGCAATAACCACTATTTAATTCGATCGCTCGCTTTATTTTTTAACATTATGCTCAAATGTTGTCAAGTAGAATCAGCCACATTTAAGTTATGCAGAAGTTTACCACTGTGTCGTCACACATAAACATATCGATCAAACGTTATATTTCAATATTGATTTACCTATAGCTTGCCGCGGTTGGTTATAATTCAAATTTTGTATTAATATGCGAAATGAACAGCGTTAATATGCCCAGTTTATCCAAGATATATCGGGTGCTGTTGGGAAAGCGGATGGGAGAAGTAAAAACGAAGAGAAAGAGTGAGGCGATAAAGCGGTGTCAACATCCAGTTGACACCGCCCTTGTACTATGCCTCTTTTTCCCCGAGGCCGGGAGCAATGGTCACAGGCACGCTGCTGTTTTTCAGCACGCCCTTAGTGATATTACCGACGGTGGTTTTTCCGAAAATATTTTTGTAGCCGCCGAGCACTATCAGATCACATTCATTTTTTTGAGCATTACGCAGAATATCATCAACGAGATCACCATCTGTGATGATGATCTCCGTTGATTGAAAATCACATGAGTCGTCATCAATTCCTTCTGCCTGGCAAAAATCCATAAGGGCTTGACGAACTTCAACAGTCGTGGACTGCTTGCCAAGGAGTGATTTATGTGCAGCCTCCTGATGGGAAGTGACCAAGTCATCCCATTTATGTTTGCCGAGTAGCTCTTTTACACGATCCCGTGCGTTATCCGGCAGTTTCTCAATAACGTGCAGCATGTAAATTGTCGCACGAAACCGGGTTGCAATGGCTATGGTGTACTCAAGGGCCTGCTGACAATTTGGTGTTAGATCTGTGGCAAACAGTATCGAACGAATTGGTTTTAACATATTGGTACAATCTCCTCTGCGGCCACCCTACAAGGCCGTAATTTTTTCTGTAAGCATTGGCACGAACTGGGTTAAATCGGCAACAACGAGTACATCCGCGATATCTCCGATAGGTGCCTCTTTGTCGGTGTTCACTGCAACAACAAATTCAGATTTTTTCATTCCTGCAAGATGTTGGATAGCCCCGGAAATTCCACATGCGACATACACCTTTGGAGATACGGTCTGGCCAGTCGTTCCAACCTGTCGTGTATGTTCCGCCCATTCAGAATCGACAACCGGACGACTCGCGCCGTAC
This sequence comes from Desulfocapsaceae bacterium, assembly GCA_033852035.1. Lineage (GTDB taxonomy): Bacteria > Desulfobacterota > Desulfobulbia > Desulfobulbales > Desulfocapsaceae > Desulforhopalus_A. The sequence continues at coordinate 18,049 of JAWSVG010000044.1, forward strand.
TCTCCGCCCAATGCCTTGGCAAGAGATGATATCATTTCAAGGTTGCCAGGCTTTCCGATACCGCGACCTGCACTAACGATTACCTCCGCCTTTGAAAGATCTACTCCACCAGCGGCCGCTTCTTCGTAGCCAAGGAACTCAATCTGCCCCTGTGTATCCATGTCCACTATTTCAACATCAGGTGTACCAGCAGGCAGCTCGGAGAGCCCGAAGGCTCCAGCCTGCAGAGTGGTCACGGTAACAGCCGTGGTAACCTGTACATCCCGACGCATCTTTGCATTACAAACAGGAACCACAAGATTGGTGCCCACATAGTCGACTACCTCGGAGACCTGGGCTGCTTTCAGGGCCCAGGCAACTCGTGGAGCAAGATCCCAACCGTAGCTGGAGTGGCAGAACACAACCATATCCGGATTTTCTTTACCTATAACCTCAAGAAGAAGCTGCTTGTGCACGGCCGGATTGTACTCACCGTGCTTTACACTGTCGGCAAGATACAATTTTCCGCCATACTGCGGAAGCTTGCTGTTATTCCCGACCAGAAACATGGTATGATTGCCACCAACTTTTTCGGCAAAACCAAGAAGATCAGCCATATTACCCAATAGTGCACCATCTCTATATTCAGCAACAAGTAGTAATTTCATCGTTTCCTCCTAGGCCAGAACGCTGGTTTTTTCTTTCAAGACCTGAATGAGCTTGTCAACAAGATCGGCTGGTTCACCCTCGAGAACCATGCCGCCGCCCTTCTTCTCAGGAAAATACATTTTCGCAGTCTGCTGACGTGCGTCAACTTTCAACAAATCAGCAGTTGGGATCGTAAGTAACTCTTTTTTCTTGGCTTTCATGATGTTTGGAAGTGTTGGATAGCGTGGAGTATTGAGCCCCAGCTGACAGGTTACGACCACAGGTGTGGTAACGGCGACCTTGGCCTTAACACCCCCTTCAAGCTCTCGTTTAACCTCTATTTTTCCACTATCATAGGAAAAGTCGACGACAGTAGTCACAGCGGGCAAAGACAGCATCTCAGCCACGAGCACTCCAACCTGGCCACTGCCCCTGTCCTGGGATTGCATTCCGGTAAAAACTATTTCGAAATGCTTGCCCTTTGCATACTCGGTAATAATGCCCGCAATTTCACAAGGCTCCTTGCTGCTAACCTCGTCATCTGCGATATGGGCTCCGCGGTCGCAGCCCATAGCGAGCGCCTTTTTCATAGTTTCTTTGACTTTGTCAGCACCGATGCAAAGCACGGTAATATCAGCGTCTTTCACCTGCTCTTTCAACTGAACAGCCTGCTCTACAGCGTATTCATCATATTCATTCATACGCCATGCAAGGTCAGTGGTGTCATACCATTTGCCTCCGCCGTCTACCTTGAACTTGGACTCCATATCAGGAACCTGCTTAATACAAACAAGAATATTCATAACATCCTCCGTTTTGTTGAACCTTTTCTTACATCTTTTACATAGAATCAGAAATGAAAGTATCGGCCCTTAAAGACGCTCGACCATCACCTCTGCGATATCCTTTGGTCGGAGTGAGTCCTCGACATCGGCTCCCTTCACACCATCTTCAAACATTGTTAGGCAAAACGGGCAGTTGGAGAGCAATACCGGAGCGCCAGTGTCCACTGCCATTTTCACCCGCTTAATATTTATACGCTCACCCAGTTTCTCTTCGGCCATGATACGGCCACCACCAGCACTGCAGCAGAACGCCTCTGTCCGGTTTTTATCCATCTCAACAATTTGACCACCTGCCGTAGCAATAAGAGCGCGGGGTGGTTCGTAGATATCGTTATGGCGACCTAGATAACACGAATCGTGATAGGTACAGGAAAACTGAATATTTTTTATTTCCAGCTGACCGCTCTCAAGAAGTGATTCAAGGAATACAGTATACGTCTCTATCTCCACCTCAAGGCCGAGATCCCGGTAATCTTTTTCCAGGGTGTTGTAGCAATGCGGGCAGCTTGTTACGATTTTTTTCACCTTATAGGAGTTAATGGTCTCAATATTTTCCATAGCAAGCGTCTGGTAGAGGTATTCATTGCCCATTTTACGCATCGGCTCGCCACAGCATTTTTCCTCTTTACCAAGTATTCCTATCTTTACACCTGCAGCCTGACAGAGCTTGACAAAGCTTTTTGCCACCTTGATATTACGCTTGTCAAAGGATCCATAGCAGCCTACAAAATAGAGGACATCAACCTGCGAATCTTCAGAAAGGGGCTTTATTCCAAGTCCCTCAGCCCAGGTACCCCGCTCGGCGTAACCGATACCGAGAGGATTGCCATTAACCTCCGTCTGCTCCATGGCTGCCATAACTTCCTCACCGGGAAATTCACCTTCCATCAGCACCATGGACCTGCGTAATTCGACGATCTTGCTTACATGCTCGATTGATGCGGGACAAATCTCCTGACATGCACGACAGGTGGTGCAGGACCAGAGCACGTCTTTGCTTAAGGTATCGATTAGATTAGCTTCCGGGTTATTAAATGCCGCATCACCAATCTGATTCACCAGCTTCATTGGTGAAAGGGGTTTTTCTGTATTAAATGCGGGACACCTGTCCTGACAGCGCTTACAGAGTGTACAGGCATCAGTGTCAAGGATGTCTTTCCATGTAAGGTCTGTAACCTTCGTTGCACCAAATTCTTCTGCTTCTTCATCTTCGAGATCGAGACCCACGAGCTTGCCTTTCGGACCCCGCTCAGCAAGGAAGTAATTTGCACTGGTGGTGAGAATATGTCTGAATTTTGTAAATGGGATCAGAGAAATAAAACCAATTACCAGTACCAGGTGGAACCACCAGGTAACCTTGTGCAGGGCAAGAAGAGCGCCGTCCTCCAAGCCAGCCATCATCTTGGCAAGTACAAGCCCAACAGGCGACCAGAGAGCAACGGGGCTCCCCAGTTCCGTCACGGCCATGCGTGCCCCTTCAACAACAAAACCAGTGAATACAATTAAAAAGAGCAGCCCGTGCATGATGGCGTCATCGATTTTGGTCTCAAGCCCCTCTGGCGTCATGACATAGCGTCGAACAAAGAGAGCAGCGAGCATGCTCACACACACAAGTCCTGCGATATCGAGAATAATGGAAAAGAGTTTATAAAAATTGCCTTTGAGAAAGACATAGTCAAAGAAGAGATCGGTAAAATCCGCCTGCAGGACGATGAGACCCGTACCAATAAAAAGAATCCCAAATCCCCAGAAGAACAACCCGTGGAACAAGCCTGCCCAGCTGACCCGGGTGACCTTTTTCTGTAGGATCATATTTGTTAGCATGGCTATGAATCTGTTAGAAAGGTCATCGTTTCTTACAAACTCCCGGCCTTTCTTATAAACAGCTATTCTCTGCAGGAACCCTTTAACTACAACTATAATGGCCACCATTGCCAGCAGATACATGGGGATCAACGTCATAGGTCCGTGGCCCACGTTCCAGTATATTTCACGTGTAAATTCCATACATTATCTCCACTTCAAACTGATTGATTTTCTGTTCGTCCCTTATGTACCTGCCCTCACAAAACACAAAATCCTTTGTAGTCACCACACTGCTTTGCACAACGACCGCTACCCTGCAGTTGCGAGATCATAGAATAGCACGACCACCTTAAATAAAATGCAATATTAAATTAAATTACTACCGGAAATACCGTGTTACTGTCAAGATCTTTTTAAAAATTCTCTTCGGAACTCACCATATAAAACATACTTTAATTATATATTTTCAGTATATAATGTAAATTTCACTCACAGATTATCAGACCATATGCTTTTTTGTTTGACAAGGATTTTATATTTAATTAAATTAACAAAACACCATGACATCTGCTAATGTATACATTGGTCAAACCCAGTGAGTCATGTTACGTCACACCCTTCCCAAAACGCAGCAAAAATTGACAACCTTCAACAAAACATTGTGATTTGAAGCAACAAACAACCAGAGGCAGACGATGACACCAGCCACAACGACAGCCGCTCAGCAGACTACATCACTATCCATTCTACAGAGATTGGAAGAGGAAATTGCTCACAAAGAGATCCTCCTGGAAATTCTACTCTTCTGCAGACGATCTCATACTGTAGGAGAAATTGAAGACCATATTATCTCTTTTTCCGCTTCACAGGTTTCCCTCCATCCACCAAAACGACTTATCTCTTGGATGCACGATCTGGGTGGAATTGAAAAACTCACCGAGACCAACACCACTGCTGAACGGTATCGTACAAACAACGCTGGTGAAAACGTATGTGAAGCCTTGGCTCCGGCATCGCAGCTCCGAACCCTACTCAGCAGTGAAAAGCTATATGATCGGATCTTTACCCACATCCTTAAGAGTTGTGTCGAATCAAAAAGCAGAGAAGAACTTGAAGCGATCATAGAAAACCACCCTGATTTCACGGAAACAAAGCTACTTCCCAGTTATTTTATCGACAAACTCGAAGCGTCCCGCTGCATCGAATGGTCGGGCAGGTGGCAGACAACCTACGATGGTACAACAGAGTATTCCTCAAACAGAAAAAAGGGCGGCCCTCCACTTTCCCCGTTAAGACAGGAGAAAGCAAATTTCTTCACGAGCAGTCTTACGACAGTCGCGACGGAGAGTGATTCCCCTCCCGACACGTCCACAAAAATTATCAAGACAAACTGCAGAAGCTGCACAGCAGATTGCGGCGTTCTCGCCCATGTAAAAAACAACAGAGTCATCAAACTCGAGGGTAATCCTGAGTTCGAACGAAGCGAGGGCACTCTCTGCGTGAAAGGGCTCTCGGGAATCCACGCCCTGTATAACCCAAATCGCCTCAAATATCCCATGCAACGCGTGGGAGCCCGCGGAGAAAACAAGTGGAAACGCATCACATGGCAGGAGGCCATTGACAAGGTTGCACGAAAGCTCATGGAGATTCGGGAAAAATATGGCGCTGAAACGGTGCTTGCATCCACCGGCGGGGGCGGTAATCCAAACTTTTACAGTACCGCAAGGTTCTGCAACGCCTTTGACACCCCAAACTGGTTTGAACCAGGGGCTGCCCAGTGTTACCTGCCGCGCATGCTCCTCTACGGGATGACATACGGCGGCGGGCCACTTGGCAACAACAGCCTTGGTGATTCCAACTGCCTTGAGGCCTATTTTTACAACGACACCAAGATGAAGAGTTTTATCATCTGGGGTGCCGCCCCATCCTGCAGCGGTCCGTCCCAGGCAGGCCGTGTTCTGGTGGAACTCAGGGCAAGGGGCGTAAAAACCGTGGTCATCGACCCGCGCTTTACCCCGGACGCTTCCAAGGCTGATGTATGGCTTCCCATCCGCCCTGGTACCGATGTCGCCCTTGCTCTTTGCTGGATACGGGCGATCATAAAACGAGAGCTCTATGACAGGAACTTTGTCATTCGCTGGACGAATCTCCCCTACCTCGTCAATACCAAAACAAAGATGCACTTAAGAGAAAGTGACCTGGTTGAAGGCGGTAGCCCGAATACCTTCGTTGTTTGGGATATAAACACAAACTCAGCTAAACCCATGCACTACCCGTATAGTGAGGAACTCGCCCCGGCTCTTGGTGGAACTTTTACCGTGGGCACCGTCCAGTGCAAAACTGGTTTTGATCTTTTGCAGGAACGTGTTGAACCGTGGACTGTTACTAAAACAGCTGAGGTATGCTGGCTTAAAAAAGATATGATTGAGAAGGCGCTTGCAATTTACACCCAGGACACCCCTTCTTCTATCTCTTTAGGGGTTGCGACCGACCAGACACCCAATTCTACCCAGGCGGCCCATGCCACAGCGATACTTGACATCCTCCTTGGCAATATCGAAAAACCTGGTACAGTCCTGCAGCGCTATGATGACAATTCCGTAGGTCGCGAACTCAGGACATCAGCTCTTACGCATTTTCTTTCTGAAAACCAGCTTCAGAAAAGGCTAGGCGGAACCGAACACAAGGGTCTGCTCCACTGGTGGACGGCCAATCCTTCCGCTATTCTCCAATCAATCACAGAAGGTAAGCCTTACAAGTTACGGGCTTGGATAGAGCGCTCCGGCAACAAGCTTGGCACCGTTGCCAACGCTGGGGCGTGGGTAGATGGCATGAAAAAGATGGACCTTATTGTCCATTTCTTCATGTATCCCACATCTTTTTCCGCCTACGCCGATTTTATTCTTCCCGCCTGCGAATGGCTGGAAACTGATTTTCCGGTCAACTCATTTAACAGAATGTACGCCCGCCAAAAGACCACCCATCTATTTGAATCCGCCAATGAAACCTGGTTCTGGGCGAGACTTGCCGAACGCCTTGCCGAACTCGGCCACGAGGGGTGCAAACGTGCGTATGACGCAAAAGAGACAGCTCCTGAACTCCCCTATTTTTCGTCATACGAACAGGAACTTGACGCGTGGGCAGCAAAATTTGAAATGACCTGGGATGAATTCAAGGAAAAGACCCCTTTTGAATTTAACCCGCAGGACAAGTGGCGACGATACTATGTCTACAAAGAAATTGACCCGCAGACCAAGCTTCCAAAAGGATTCAACACTCCGTCACAGAAATGCGAAGTGTACCTTGAAAGTTTGATTACTCTAGGAAGGACAGGCCATCCATGGACCAAGATGAAACTGGAACCGGCAGAAAAAGACTATGATCCGCTACCCTATTACCTTGAGCCTGTGGAAAGCCCAAACAACGAGGTAGGCAAAGAGTTTCCCCTCGTTATGACCGGGGGAAGGCTCCCCTACTATCACCACACGACCCTGCGCAACGTCCCATACCTTCGGGAAATCGCACCTGTCGCTGAAGTCTGGATTCATCCAGGCGATGCTCAGAAATACAATGTTGACCATGGGGACTGGCTCTGGGTTGAATCCAAACGTGGCAGAACCAACGCCAAGGCTCGTCTCACTAAAGAAATAGCCGAAGGTGTTGTCTACATGGAACGTTTCTGGAATCCAGAAACGCTCACCACATCGACATTTGGCTACCGAGAGATGAACGTCAACCTGCTGTCAAAATCCAGTGCGCCCCACAACGATGTTTGTGGAACATACACCCTGCGGGGATACCAGGTAAAAGTGTACAAAGCGTCCGGCCCGCCAAAAGGCATTCTGCAAAAACCTGAAGACTTCAAACCGTGGATGCCACAACCAACCAATCCAACACCAGTTCCAGAGGTATGAGTATGAAAAAAACAATGGTCATAGATCTCGATCGCTGTATTGGCTGCTACTCATGTGAGATCGCCTGCAAGATGGAAAACAATGTTGATCTCGGTGTCTATTTCAATAAGGTGCTCACCATCGGGCCCGTAGGCACGTACCCTGACATCGAGATGTATTTTCTGCCAACTCTGTGTCAATCGTGCGTTGAAGCGCCCTGTATTGATGTCTGCCCAACAGGATCTTCATTTACGAACAAGGAAGGAGTTGTTCTTGTTGACTCGGATAGTTGTATCGGCTGCTATGCCTGCATCCCCGTGTGTCCATACAATGCCAGGTCTTTTAACCAGCAAACGCGTCTTGCCCAAAAGTGTACCCTCTGTTCGCATCTCACAGAAAAAGACAAGCAGCCTGCATGCGTGAAAGCCTGCTGCGCGAAGGCCAGGTTTGTCGGCGACATAGATGATCAAAACAGTATTGTTTGTAAAAAGCTGAAAGAGGCGGGAGAGGAAAATATCTACACCATGCCAGACACGGGCAACCATCCGACGGTGAGCTACATCCTCCATAAAAAGACCGCAAGATGGCAGGAGAGGTCAAACTGGGAGTTCTTTCCAAAATACGAATAAGAGGGGCCGTGATCATGGCAGATGATAAATATATTTCACTAAAATCAGAAAATACCAAAAGAGTTTGCCGCTGTTTGAACATATCAGACAATAGCGAAATGTACTATTTTCTCGCTCATCTGTTCAAGAATGAGGTATCACAGGAACATCTTGACTTTATACTGGGTATGGACGTTCCACCTGGTGGAGATAAGGGGGTCATCGGAGGCTTGACCATGATGAAGGAATATGTAGACCAGTCAAGGCTGGATCCCTTGACCGATCTCAGCGCTGATTTCGCACAACTCTTTTTAGGTACAGGAAACATTAGCATTGCATCCGGCATCCATCCGTACGAATCTGTATACACCAGCGACAATCGGCTCATTATGCAGGAAGCTCGTGATCATGTCGTTCAAATTTACACAAACTACCGTCTCGAAGTAGGAGAAGGTCCTGCGATACCAGAAGACCATATTGGTATTGAGCTGGAATTTATGGCTCATCTCAGCAGCTTGATATCATGCTCACAAAACAACCGGCTCGGATCAGGCCAACCATCACCACTCCTGGATAAAAAGGATTTTCTTGAACAGCACATCCTCAATTGGATACCCCAGTTTTGTACAGATATTGTTATGCAGGCAGAAACAACGTTTTACAAAGGACTGGCAAGATTGACAGATTGTTTCCTGCAAGAGGAACATCGCATGACCTCAGTTACAATCAACAAACAGAGTATCGCCAAAACCATATAACAACCAGCTCGGAGTCTATCGACTACAACGTATTTTCACTTTGATTCTAAAATTAATTAAATAACAGGTTTTTAATAGTAGCTTCTCGGCGAGACACGACACTACCACGCCCACCTCACTACTTCATACATACATTTAAAATCGTTATTTCTTGCGCATGCAAGACCCACGTAAATATCTCAGCAGGCTCTCTTTTTTGTTTGACAATAATTTTTTATTTAATTAAATTTACCGTCGGGCAGTGTGGAGCAACAGAACAACCGCAAATATGTCAATTGCGGTGCCCTCAATACCATTCTCCAATAGCACGACACGCAACATAAATCGGTATTGATCAGGATGATAGCATCGCCTCCCTGGTGCTCCGGCTTACTGCAAGATATCACGTACCCACGCAGCGACTTTGCCGTTCTTTTGGCGAAAGCGATTACTTATCCGCATCACGGAAAAGATTAAAAAGGAGAAGACCCGCTACTATGTCACAGGAAACCTGGAAAGATTATAAAAAGACGAGACACACAAAGCCGTTACCGCTACAGGGTCTCAAAGTTCTTGAAGTTGGTACACTGATCCTTGGACCCGTTGGTCCTGGATTTTTGGCAACCATGGGTGCAGAAGTTATCAAATGCGAGATACCGCCCAATGGCGACACCGGCCGCAACATGGCACCTTTTGGCTACTTCTACAAAGGATTCCCACCGGTATTCATACATAACAACCTCAACAAATACTGGATGGGACTTGACCTTCATATACCTGAAGGCCAAAAACTTTTCCTGGAGCTTGCAGCCAAGGCCGATGTAATCGAAATCAACCTGCGTCCAGGTGTCATGGAAAAATGGAACGTTGGCTACCATGACATCAAAAAGATTAATCCCAAAATTATCTACATTTCAAAAACCGGCTTTGGTCAATGGGGCCCATACGCCCTGGAAAACAGACCATCGAACGACGGTGCTGGCCAGGGACTTTGCGGATATGCATGGATGTCGAGCTTTCCCGATCAGCCGCCAATCAAAAGCAGCATCTACCCCTGTGATGATTATGGCGGTATCATGGGCGAGGTCGCAGTGCTGGCGGCACTACACCACCGCACCAAAACCGGCGAAGGTCAGTTTATTGATCTCTCCCAATCAGAAAACATTATGCGGACAATGTCCTGGGTCTGGCCATACCAGCAACTCACCGGAAAAACTGCAATGCCTGCAGGCAACAGGGATGTCTCTATCTGTCCTGCCGACACATTCTACTGTTCCGACGGGGATTTTGTTGCCATAGCAGCGCCAGCCCCTGAAGAATTCAAAGGTTTATGTGATGCCATGGAAAGGCCGGAACTCGTGGAAGACCATAGATTCAAAGATCACCTGACACGGCTGAAAGAAGAAAACGCAGATCAGATCATCGAAATTGTCAAAAGGTGGGCTAGGTCAAAAACACCAGATGAAATTGAAATACTCGCCGAATTGCATGGCTTTGCTGCATCAAGGGTTCGCAGTGTTAAAGATGTTATGAACGACGAACACTCTTTGGAACGTGGGTTTATTGCAGAGGTCGACGACCCAATACTCGGAGAATACAACGATTACGGCTTCCCTGTCATGATGTCGAAAACACCGCCGAGGGTCAAATGGTCGGTACGGCCGGTCGGCTTTGATAACGAGTACATACTAATTAAACATCTTAGCCGCAACAGGGAACAGATTCAGGAACTGTACAAATGCGGTGCCATCGGTAAATGGGGCAATATGCAGGGTCGAAAACCACCCGAAGACTGGGACGGTAAATCTGGCGTTATTATGGCAATAAATGAAGATCTGGAGACAGCATAGACATGGAAATAGAACAAAACTGGAACGATTGGGCAAAGCAGAACAGCGACCCGAAAATGGCACATGTGAAACCTGAAGCGCTGGACGACCTCGTGGTCCTTGATCTCAGCTCAAAATCCTTTGCGGGATGCTACTGTTCTTCCCTGCTTGCTGAATTTGGCGCCCAGGTCATACGTATCGAGCCCCCCGAGGGTGATTTTATCAGGCAATGCACCCCATACGGCATACAACACAAGGGTGAAGGTCTCAATTATCTCACCGAGGGACGAAACAAATCACACATCACACTGCAGCTTGAGACCCCTGAGGGCAGGGAAATTCTTAAAAGCCTCGTCGCCCAGGCAGATATCCTCATCGAAACCTTTCTTCCAGGCATCATGGACGATTGGGGGATAGGTTATGAACAGTTAAAAGAAATCAACCCGAGACTAATATTCGCATCAATCACTGCAAACGGCCAGTTTGGACCTGCAAGCGGAAGCCGCATGCCAGACTATGACAACATCGTCCAGGCCAAATCGGGTATCCAGAGAACTACCGGTGAGATCATGCCGGAGGGCAAGACGTACGACGAATGCCCCTGGGCAGTACCCACAAAGGCGGGCCCCTGGATAGGCTGGGTCCAGCCGGCTACCTTTATGGCGGTCGGTATATTGGGGGCTGTTCACTGGCGCGAAACAAGAGGAGAAGGACAGGCCCTGGATGTATCCACCCATGAATCCTATGCTCGTTTTGATGACATCAACCCCATATGGTATTACGGCTCCCAGGTTGTGTCCGAGCGTTTCGGTAACCTGGACACCGGCTCCTGGCTCTACTGTTTTGCTCCCACCAAAGATGGTGCCGTGTTTCTAGGCGGACTTCGTCTTGAAATGTGGCAGGCGTTTGCTGATATTATCGGTAAGTGGGATGAATGGGGTGCCGGGGAATGGAAAGATCTCACTCTTTTTACGCCAAAAGACCAGAAGCTGAAATGGGCCAACCTGCTGTACGCTGAAACGGTAAAATATACCAACAAGGAACTTGTGGACAAAGCGCTCGATTACGGTAAAACCGGGCGACTGGCCCCCATAACCCCTGTTGTTGCTCCCATTTGTTCCCCGCTGGAAACCATGGAAGACAAGAATTGGATCGAAAGAGGCGTACTGGCAACCGTTAATGACCCGGTCTACGGTGACATTGTTGTCGCTCAGGCACAGCATAAGATGACGGAAACACCGATACGAACCAAATGGATATGTAGACCGGTGGGCTATGACAACGGGCACACGTATCTCAAACATCTTGGGTTTGGGCCATCTAAATTAAAAAAGCTTCAGGACGAAGGAGTGATTTAAAAACTGAGCAAAGTTTTACTAAAATCACGGCGGTCCTCATCTTGAAAAACACGACACTTCATAACAGAAAAGAAGATCGCACATATTATTAAACTGCTTTACCCCACCCTCTGCTTACCACCCACATATTCATCGATGAGCTGGAGCAGCGCCCACCATGACCAGCTCATCGATACTGGGGAGAATCGACAGGATTCCAACTACATAATACATATTGCTCCCATCAATCGTAGAGCAAGCGCGATCGCATTATAACTTTTGTTATATTACCCACCTATTGTCAGCGGTTATCAATTACATAACCTTGGCATCCTGCTCTATTGTGTTGTCAAATGTCATAAATTCTTTTATTAGTCGCATTGGTTTTAATTATAC
>JAWSVG010000130.1:0-18492 GCA_033852035.1 Desulfocapsaceae bacterium
CCAAAGCCCCAACCAGACTCGTGCTGGTTGGGGCTTTTTTTTTGTGCCTTTTTCGTCCACGCCCCGAATAGGGCGCTGTCAAGGATGTCATCGACTACTCCTCATTCTCCCTTCCCCGCCATACTGAATATCTGGATTTTTCTCTTCAATTTTGATATATATAAACGAGTTTAATAAAATAAAATTCGATTGAAGCCTGATATGGGTTTTCCCCAACAGACTCATGTCTAGCCTTTTAAAATTAAAGATTTTCATTCGTGTAAGGAAATGGTGACGATATGTCTTCCGCATCAAAACAACATGATGAAAAAGAGCAGGTATCTATGGTCAGAGTTAGCGAAATTGACTCACTCTCTCAAAAACTTCTCAGTCTCGAACTGGAACTCAACGCTAACATTCCAACCACACTGTGGATAAGTGACCTTCACGGTGAAGGAGATCGTTTTAAGTCAATTCTTCGCGGCAGGTTTGGAATGCTATATCAAACATGCAAAGAAGCGCTCCCCAACACCTTCAGTTCTGAAAAAGTCCAATATCTCACTAAGATTATCAGGAAGCAGCAGTATTTCAATGATAACGTCATACAAATGGATATGCAGGATGTCATCCTTTGTCTTATTGAGGTTCTTAAATACAAACTTACTAACATTAATAAACCTGGTGACCGGATTTTCAGGCCTGAATTCCGAGAAGTTATTAATCGTCTTCTTTCCGGCCTCCCGGTTCCTGATCCGATCTTCGAAGAGAAAATCATATCAGACAGACTCATTTCTCATCTGTCACACACGATCCGTCAAATATTGCTTGATCGTATCCAGGTTCTAGGCGATGTTTTTGACAGAGGTCCCCAACCTGATAAAATATTACGTATTCTTTCCTCTCACTTTTATAAAGACATGGTTGATTATGTCTATGGCAACCATGACATACTATGGATGGGAGCAGCATCTGGGAATAAATCCCTTATAGTTGAAGCTCTCAGGATCACCTGTAGATACGACCACTTTGAATTCTTAGACCGCCTGCATTTTGACACCACTACTCTCGCCAAGTTTGCGGAACAGACATATCCGGTTGAACTGGCGACCGGAAACTTCAAAGCCAAGACAAACAAAGGCCGATCAATGGAGAAGGCCCTGGCTGTCATTCAGTTCAAACTCGAAGAACAGACTATTCGTGATTTTCCACAATATGAAATGGATGGAAGATTATGGCTCGATCGCCTGGTGGAAATGTTAAAAAATGACAATACTGAAGGCCTTAACGACGCACATTTTCCAACCATTAGCCATAAATCCCCCGGTGAATTAACAGTTGATGAGGCTCAAATCGTTCAAGACCTCGTACTCCAGTTCACCAGCAACAGTCGCCTCAAACGCTTACTTCGGTTTCTTTTTACCAAAGGTAAAACATACCATATTCAAAATAACTTCCTCAATATCCACGCGCTCGTCCCTTCGACCATGGACGGTGAATTTGAAGAGTTTCTTGGTCGCAAAGGTAAAAATCTTCTCAGTTATATTCAGGATACCATCACCCGTGTCGGTGAGAACTATCTCGCTGGTACAGACCAGGCTTCAGAAGATCAGGCTCTTTTCTTCTATCTCTGGTGTGGTCCTAAATCTCCGTTTTTTGGTAAGCACGCAATGAAGACCTTTGAGCGATATTTTCTCATAGATCCAGCTAGCCATACAGAAAGATCGCTGTTCTGGCAAGACAACATGCAGACCAACAGCTTTAAGAAAAAGATGCAGAAAGAATTTGGCGTTCAAAGAGTAATTTTTGGTCATACCCCAGTCGACTATAAAAAAGGAAAACAGATGGCCAGTGAGGATGGTGTGGCTATTAATGTTGACGGCGGCTTCGCAGCCGCTTATTACAACCGTGGCCACTCTCTGGTACACACGCCCCATCAACTCTATGGTCTCATCCTTCCAACACCCGATGAAATCAAAGAGGCCGAACGTAAACTTGAATCTGCTCCTTTGGATATTGAGCTGATTGATGAATTCCCTCATCCCATGAAGATTAAGGACACCATTGCCGGTCGTAAACTAAAGGAAGAGCTGGATAGTGTTAAACAGCGTCTTTTGGAATGTGCAAATCAGAATGGTTTCCATTCAACAACCATCTAATACATATTATTGCGAGCTGCCATGGATACTAATTATGGAATGGAAATCGTTCGAGCCACAGAGATTGCAGCCTTGACTGCAGCAAGACTGCAGGGACTTGGGGATCATGTTGATATACTCAACCAGACCCGAAGGGCAATGAATAAAACCTTAAACCGTTTAAACGTCAAGGGTGTACTCATTAACGATCGATTCCTGAACAGGCCCGACATTTTCCAGCTCCCAACCACTATAGGAAAAGGTGGTCAGCCTACAGACTTCATGGCCATGGCTCTAGAGGCCTATCGCTCTGCTGCAGACGGTAAAAACAACTCCACCTCTTATACGGTTATTGCGAAAGCCGGATCTATACAATCAGTTCCTAATCTCAGCATGTACAAAATCGCGGTTGGCCCAAATGTTGGAGAGGTTATAGATATAAATCAACCTCCTATTATAAACGTTAAGCGTGTGGCAAGGGCCCTGCGCAAATATACTGAAAACGTAACGGTATGCATTCTAAATCAAACCAGGCACAAAAAACTGATCCACGAAATACGAAGTTGCGGAGCCCGTATAAAAATGATCGAAGAAGGTGAAGTGTCAGGATGCCTTGCCGCAATAACAGGAGAAAAAGCCGACATCTATATCGGTTATGGCTATGCGCCTGAGGCGGTTCTTGTAGCTGCTGCCATAAGCTGCCTTGGCGGTTATTTCGAAGGGAAAATATTTTACGAGAACGACCGGGACAAAAAAGAGGCTACGAGGCATGGCATAACTGATTTCAATAAAATCTTTCGTCATCAGGATCTTATTGGAAGTAAAGAAGTCGCGATTGCTGCCACAGGAATAACTGATGGAGAGTTCCTTGAAGGTGTTCGTTTTACCCCTAATGGTGCCATAACCAGTTCCTTTGTTGCACGGGGTGAAACCCATACCTACAGAAAACTTGAAACTCGTCACTTTTTCGATTTTAAACCTGTATTTTAAGATGGCTATTTATGGACTGGCACTCGCTCGTCATTCGATTTCACACACTATGGTGAATCATGGGTTCGAAATTCTCACAATGCTGCAGTCAGTTATTTGCTAAAATTTCAGTTGACAGGGGGGTTCTTTGCGTTAACTGGATAGGACCTCTCCGCATTGCAGTAATAGGTAGTCTTTTAGTTCATATCTGCTGGATGTATTTCCACCCACCTCAATTCTACTCGGTACTCCTTATACTTTTCCATATCACCATTGCTCTCATAATTCTAAACGAGTGCCGCCGTAGTACAGAGTATCACCAGACCTTAAAGGATTTAGGTCTCTCAGAGAGCGACCCCCCTACCCAGGCGAATAGTGAATGAAATGATTTGTTCATCCCCATCGACTGCTATCCACTCTACAACCGACAATGAGCTTTAATTACAATTTTAACAGGAAACGAACATGAAGGTTACTCCGCCTAAAAATGCTATATTACAACGCGACCAGGAAACATACGCAATTGTCCCTCGTATCCCAGGAGGATTAATCAAGCGGGACCACCTCCTGGCCATCGCCCACGCCGTTGAAAAATATGATATTCCCTTAGTTAAAATCACCTCGGGGCAGAGAATTGCTTTAGTTGGATTACAAGAAGGCGATCTCAACAATATATATACAGACCTCAAAATGGACCCAGGCAAAGCTACAGAACTTTGCCTGCACTACGTTCAGGCATGTCCAGGAACGGAGGTGTGCCGTTTTGGAGTCAGAGACTCTCTCGGTTTTGGAATCGAAGTGGAAAAATTATTGGCTGATATGGATTTACCTGCAAAACTAAAACTCGGTATCTCCGGCTGTCAATTTTGCTGCGCTGAGAGCTTTGTTCGTGATATTGGACTGGTAGGTAAGAAAAATGGCTGGACCTTTACGTTTGGGGGGCATTCCGGCAATCGTGCTCGAGTTGGAGACATAGTCGCAAAAGATATTTCTGACGAAGAGGCTATGGAAATGATAACCAAGTCGCTATCTTTATATATCAAAAATGCCAGGAAGAAAGAAAGAACGTCCCGTTTCATAGATCGTTTTGGTGTAGAGGAATTCAAACAAAAAATATTATAACATATGTTCTTTAGCTATCTGGTTATAGTGCCGATAAGAATATAGAAATAGGATTCGTATTTTCTTGTTTTTCACACCCCTCAGGTAAGTGATAGACTCCGAGGGGGGTACTGAACTGAGTGACATGTTTCACGAAGTAAGGTACTAGTATACCAACAGAATAAACGAAACGAGTATGTCTAAATTTATGTCAGGAAATGATTGTCTCGAATTATGACAGCAAGCCCTCTTCACTCAGATCCAGGAACGTCTTCATCACTCCAAGGCAGTCAAGGTGACCAACTTGATCTCCCGGGCATGCCGGAACCTCAAAATATAGGAAGATTCTCTTCACATTTTGTTAATATTGACCGGCGATCACCAAGCAATACAGTTTTTGTCGTAGACGAAACGACCTTTTCCTCCACCATACCAAAAGCCACACACTGGTCAATAGCTTGGTCCGACTTGATGATGACGATGTTTATTCTTTTTCTATCAATGTATGTCTACCAGACGGCAAACCAGAAGTTTCTCAAAGAAACAGGGCCTGAGGTCATAGGTGGTGATACAACAGAGGCTCTCCAGACTCTAGACTCTAGTGGGGCTACATTTCCTTTTAATCCAATCTATCCAGGGGTACCACTCATGACCAGCGGTACTGTCAAAAAGGTTGAGCGCGTGAAGTTGGAAACCCTTGATCCAGACAGCGCCTTCCCTGCCAACTCTCTAGAATCAATGTCAGCTACAGCACCAGAGGCCCCTGCCCCGTCAGAACCGCGAACAGAACGAGAGGAGTCAACCGAACCGAAACAGGTCGCAATGGTCATTGGAAACGAACAATCGGAACCAACTATGCCCCCTCCTCCTGTGCCTACAACTGAAGATATTATTGAACCTCATCCTCTCCCTCTAGAAGAAGGAAAACTGGCTAGAGATCAGTTCAAGGAAATATTCACAATGAGTCAGGGAGCGCTCAAAGAAAATAACCTGGATAAATTTGCACGCATCGACCTTGTTCCGGATAAAACCATGAGAATCATCCTTACAGGGGATTTACTCTTTGAACTTGGTGAAAGCGATTTATCGCAGAATGCTCAAAGATCTCTACGCAAACTAACGTCGTTCATACAACATACCCCGTATATGATCAATGTAGTCGGTCATACAGATAATATTCCTATGCACTCAGCCAGATATGCGAGCAATTGGGAGCTTTCTGTTGCCAGAGCCAGTACAGTTGCCCGGTTTCTCATCGATGACATGAATATTCCGCCAAACCAGTTTGTGGTAAGCGGATACGCTTCTTACAGACCAATCAGGGCCAACACAACAAGTCAAAACAGAGCCAAAAACCGCCGTGTTGAAATCATCATATCCAAGAGGCTCCCTCAGCCATTAGCAGCCACTGACAACAACTTACAGTAAGTAACCTATGAAAAATAAAAATCTTACAGGACTTATTCTCTCCGCAGGCCTCTTCATTCTTGGTTTCACCCTACATGGAAATTTCAGCCTTTATTTTAATTTTTCAGGCTTGCTTATTGTCTGTGGTGGCACACTTTCAGCGGCTCTTATCAGTTTTAAGTTTGAACAATTGCAGATCGTTTTCAAGGTGCTCCTGACCGCTTATAAAAAGCCGATGTTGAAAGAGACTGAAATTATTAATATCCTCATCGATCTATCAATCCGCTCTCGTATTGAGGGAGTTCTTTCTCTTCAAAACCAGGAAAACGAAACCACAAGTCTCTTTCTGCGAAGAGCACTGGGCTGCCTGGTCGATGGTTACCAAATTGATCAAATTCGCGATATTCTTAATACCGAAATGTATTTTTTCCGTCTCAGACGAGAAGATTCAGAACGAATTCTGCGCTCAATAGCAGACTATTTTCCGGCATTTGGTATCATAGGTTCTGTAGTCGGCTTAATTACCATGATCGGCGGTATTGGTGATACTTCAGTTATTTTAAAAGCAATCCCTATCGCCCTCACCTCAACCCTTTATGGCTTGATTTTTGCCAACTTTTTCTTTCTCCCGTTTGCTGCAGTAATCAAAGAGCGAACCAATCAGGAACTCCTCATGCAAAAAATAATCATGGAAGGAGTTATTGCTATTAATTCAGAACTCAATCCTATTATACTAAAGACCAAACTTGAATCGTTTTTAACCCCTTCTGAAAGAGAAGACCCTCTGGTTTCGTATAGTAAAATCAAAGAGCGTTTTAATATTGAACGTGAACAAAAACGAGAAGAAGAAAAAAATGGCCTCCAGGATTTTTAAATAAGAAAACATCCAGGAACCCTCTTTATTTCTGCATAACTTTAGCCAGATATGCAGAACACCACATATTCCACTCGAGCATTCAGCAAGAACCCTCCTCTTCAAATTACTGTGCATAACCGGCATTTCTATGCTATTTAATTGTATCTGCTTTATTCAATAATTCTTCTCATAAACTGAATTGTTTACTTGAGGATCTCTTTCAAGGGTCATCTGAAAATCACATAGAATGGAAAATATCATGAGTGCAGGGTTTACCCATCTCCACGTCCACACCCAATACAGTCTGCTTGACGGTGCTATTCGTATCCCAGATCTACTGGAAAAATGTAAAGAATACAACATGGACAGCGTGGCAATAACCGACCATGGTGCGATGTTTGGCGCTCTTGAGTTTTACAACAAAGCTAAAAAAGCCGGTATCAAGCCTATTGTTGGTTGTGAGTTATATGTAGCACCTGGAGACCGCCGCGACAAGAAAGTGATAGACGGCAACGTGGCTTTTCACATAGTACTCCTGGCTATGAATCACACAGGGTATCAAAACCTGATGAAGCTTGCCAGCATCGCCCAGTTTGAAGGTTTTTATTATAAACCCAGAATCGATATGGAGGTATTGAAGGAGCACAATGAGGGGATTATCGCTTTAACTGCCTGTCTACACGGACAAGTTCCCTATCTCATACATAAAAATGATATGCCTGGAGCAAGAAAGAAGGCCCAGGAACTCTATGACATTTTCGGAGACCGCCTCTATTTTGAGCTACAGGAAAACGGCATTGCCGATCAGCAACCAGTCAATGAAGGTTTGAAACAATTAGCCGCTGAGATGGGTGTCAAACTGGTGGCAACCAATGATTGTCATTATCTCAACCGCGAGGAGGCTCACGCCCACGAACTATTGCTCTGCATCCAGACCGGCAAAACAATTAATGATCCAAAAAGATTCAGATTTTCAACAGATGAATTCTACTTCAAGTCTCCTGAGATTATGAAGAAGAGCTTCGCCCATTGCCCTGAATCAATCACCAATACTCAGGAAATTGCTGATCGTTGTAATCTTGAAATTAATTTTGGAGACTATTACTTTCCAAAATTTCCCATTCCTGAAGGCGAAACAGCTGACTCCATGTTTAAAGCTGCCTGCTGGAACGGCCTGAAAATCCGCTTCAATGATATGAGAGACGCAGGGAGTTTCAACCCTGAAATTGAAAAAATCTACACCAAAAGACTCGAAATGGAGATCGGGGTTATCAATGAGATGGGCTTTCCTGCCTATTTTCTCATTGTGGCCGACTTTATCAACTGGGCCAAAGACCATGATATCCCAGTAGGCCCTGGCCGCGGCTCCGGTGCCGGCAGCCTTGCCGCCTATTGCATGAGTATCACCAATATTGACCCCATTCCTTATGGACTCATTTTTGAGCGCTTCCTGAATATCGAACGAAAATCAATGCCCGATTTTGATATCGATTTCTGTCAAGAAAGGCGGGGTGAGGTCATCGATTATGTTCGCAGAAAATACGGAGGTGCCGCACATGTTGCCCAAATAATCACCTATGGTTCAATGAAAGCCAAAGGTGTAGTGCGTGATGTGGGCCGAGCTCTCGATATATCATTCGGGGATGTTGATAAAGTAGCAAAACTCATCCCGGACCAGCTTAAAATGACGATCAAGAAGGCCCTGGTGGAAGAGCCAAAACTCCAGGAAGCAGCCGACAGCGATCCTCAAATTGCAGAGTTGCTGTCCGTATCAAAGACCTTGGAGGGGCTTGCCAGGCACACTTCTACCCACGCTGCCGGCGTGGTTGTGTCCCCTGAACCAATGACCCACTACCTGCCGACCTGTCGGGGCAGCAATGAGGAAACGCTGACTCAGTATGACATGAAACATACTGAAATGACAGGACTTATTAAATTCGACTTCCTTGGCCTGAAGACGTTGACCGTAATCGACAAGGCCTTGAAACATATAAAAAGTGACAATGGTATCGATCTGAATATTGATACTATCCCGATGGATGATGCAAAAACGTACGATCTGCTTTGCAAGGGCGACGCTTTAGGTATTTTTCAACTGGAAAGCTCCGGTATGCGTGAGCTCCTGGTCAAACTTGCTCCGGAACAATTCAGTGATCTTATAGCACTCGTTGCCCTCTATCGCCCGGGGCCCCTTGACTCCGGAATGGTAGATGATTTTGTCGAAACCAAACATAAGCGCAGGGTGGCCAACTACCCACTGCCGGATATTAAAGACGTCCTTGAAGAGACCTACGGGGTAATTGTTTACCAGGAACAGGTCATGAAAATCTCTAATATCCTCGCAAGTTACTCGCTCGGTGATGCAGATATCCTTCGTAGAGCTATGGGTAAAAAGATAGCGGAAGTAATGGAAGAGGAAAAGGTTAAGTTCATGGCCGGTGCCCTGAAAAATAACCATCCACCTGATAAAGCCGAGTATATCTTTGACTTGATGGCAAAATTTGCGGGTTACGGATTCAACAAGTCCCACTCCGCCGCCTACGCCCTCGTTTCCTACCAAACTGCCTATCTCAAAGCGCACTATATGCCGCAGTTCATGACGGCCCTACTATCTTGCGATATGACAAACACCGACAAGGTGGTGCTCTATATCAACGAGTGCAGGGAACACAATATAGCTGTATTACCTCCAGATATAAACGAAAGTTTTAAAGACTTCACTGTTATCGATGATAAGATCCGATTTGGCCTTGCTGCAGTCAAAAATGTTGGTGAGGCTGCGCTTGATTCCATGATTGAAGAACGTGAGAAAAACGGTAATTTCACAAACCTGAACGCTTATTGTAACCGGGTGGATTCAAGAAGAGTTAACAGCAGGGTCATCGAAAGCCTGATTCAGTCCGGATCGTTTGATTCTCTTGGCTATAAGCGTTCACAATATTTTGCAGTGCTCGACAAGGCCATGGAACAAGCCAAGGCAGTACAACGTGATCTTCAAAGTGGCCAGATGTCTCTCTTTTCGGTAGCCCCTGAGGCTGACACACGAAAGGAGTTATCGGCGATATCAATGCCGGACATACCAGAATGGGAAGAACGTAAAAAACTCGCCCTCGAAAAAGAAACCGTCGGTTTTTATATCACAGGCCATCCGCTTGATGACGCATTGCAGGAAATTAAAACGATCATTGATTCAGAAATATCAAATCTGGAAAACTGGGGCGACGATCAGCCAGTACGGATCGGTGGACTCATTCGCAATTGCAAAAAGCTACGCAGTAAACGGGGAGACCCAATGGCTTTTCTCACCCTGGAAGATCTCTATGAGTCTGTGGAGGTTGTCATCTTCCCGCAAACGTATAGCCACTGTGAAGAAATACTGTCGTCTACCGATCCTATCATTATCCAGGGGACAGTGCAAAAAGATGAACGCGGGCCGAAAATCATTGCCGAGAATATTGACACCCTGCCCGAAGCCAGAGAGAAATATACCGATGCAGCACGGATTAGACTTGAAGCCGACAGGCTCTCGAGGCAACAACTCGAGAAGGTGAAGAAGACCCTTTACCAATACCACGGTTCCTGCCCGATATCCCTGACGGTACATTTCTCAGGGAGAGGAGAAGTAGACATAGAGGTCCTGAAAGACCTCACGATCAAGCCGTGCAGGCAGCTCTCCGACAAAGTAGAAGAAATACTCGATTACAAGGCCATGTCCTTTTCTAAAAAGGCGATCACCCTGCAACCAAGAAAGAAGCGGTGGGAGAAGCCAAAGGATAATTGAAAAAACAGAGAAAAGCGCTTCAACTGCAGCAGGAGCTACTACTCAAAACAGAGACCGCACTCAGGGCAAGCCCCAACTGTAGGCGAAAAGGTACAGCCGCAGGCGGGGCAACTGGTTTCTTTGGCTTGCTGATCAAACACAACTGCGGCATTGCTGAGATCATAACTATCAAGAGCTGTACTCCGGGCAAAGTCCCTGGCGAGGATTTCTAAAGCCCGGCCGCTGTCCTCCTCTTTGATCTGAAGATACATCTCAGGACCACAGCAGCCTTTGCCGCAACTATTTTCATCACCGGCTATAATTGCAGGAACTCTCTCCCCGGCAAGTAGTTTCTGCTGATACTTGATGTCTTTCAGGGGCCCTTTGCGTATATTTACAAGGCTATCTTCTGGAGAAATCACCATGGAACGGCCCTCAAAGGACTCCTTTTCAGCCTTTACTTTCTCAAGCTTCTCCCTGCCACTTATGAGTATAATACTACAGGCCGCGCACTCAGAAACTCCAGCTCTGTATTCGTCACCGCAAGATGGACAATAACTCATCTCCGGGTCGATCCCAAAATCATCTTTAGCCACATTCCTGGGAGAAACTAACTCCTTTTCCGATTTTTTCCCGAAAAATTTTAAAAACATCACCTTCTCCCTTAAGAACAATAACTGCTATTTGACAACGCTGTTAAATGGCTTTGTTTCGATATTTCAAAACGTAAAAAATTTATGTGGTGACAACCTCATACGTCAACATTTTATAAAATATATCGACTTAGATCCTGATCCTGGACGATATCATCCAACTGTTCTTTGACATACTGAGCAGTTACCACAAAACGACTTTCTTCCATTTCCGAAGCATCAAAAGATAAGACGTCAAGGACCCGTTCGATAATTGTATGCAGACGCCGGGCACCAATCTCTTCTGTCTGCTGGTTTACTTCTACAGCAATCGCAGCAATTTCGTCGATAGCCTCCGCTTCAAAAACCAGTTCGATCCCTTCTGTCTCCATCAGAGCTATATACTGTTTTACCAGAGCATTTTCCGGTTCTGTCAGAATTCGGACAAACTCCTCTTTCCCAAGTGAGTGAAGATTAACACGAATCGGAAAGCGTCCCTGAAGCTCAGGTATGAGATCAGATGGTTTACTCACATGGAATGCACCGCTGGCGATAAAAAGGATGTGATCAGTTTTAACCATCCCATGCTTGGTTGTAACAGTTGCTCCCTCGACTATAGGTAATAAGTCACGCTGCACACCTTCACGTGAAACTTCGGGCCCTTGCCCTCCGCCACCACCACTTCGAGAGGCAATTTTGTCAATCTCGTCTAGAAAAACGATTCCGGTTTCTTCTGTCCTTTTCAATGCCTCTTTAATGACCTCATCCATATCCACCAGTTTTTCCATCTCTTCTTTTTTGCTGGCTTCAAGTGCTTCGGGAACCTTCATCTTCACATTTTTCTTTTGTCTTGGAAAAAGCTTTCCAAAGGCATCCTGCAAACTTGACTGCATATTTTCCATCCCGGAGGTGGTCATTACTTCAACCATGGGCGTAGCTTTTGACTCACTCACTGCCAATTCAAGCTCACGATCATCGAGTTTCCCATCCCGTAACATCTTTCTGAATTTTTCCCGGGTGGAGTCCTCCTCTTTACCAATACTTTTGATTGGGATATCAGGGGTTTCAATGGTAAAAGATTGGTCTCCGGCAGGTCCTACACTGCTCTTGGCAGGTCCTGGAGGTAGCAGAATATCAAGGATTTTGTCTTCCGCGTTTGCCTCGGCAATGCCTTCAATTCTGTTTTTTTCTTCCTCTTTAACCATGTTGACAGCCAGGTCCACCAAATCACGGATCATCGACTCAACATCCCGACCAACGTACCCGACTTCAGTGTACTTAGAAGCCTCTACTTTAATAAATGGAGATTGCGCCAATGCCGCCAAACGCCTCGCTATTTCTGTCTTACCGACGCCGGTAGGCCCTATCATTATGATATTTTTTGGTGCAATTTCTTCGCGAAGCGGAGGTTGTACCTGACGCCGTCGCCAGCGATTTCTCAGGGCGATGGCAACGGAACGTTTGGCCTCAGCCTGACCGACGATGTATTTATCGAGTGCTGAAAGTGTTTCTTTAGGTGTGAGGGACTGATTGGACTTCATATTTTTTCAATGGTAATAGAATTATTTGTAAATACACAGATATTTGCAGCGATGGCCATTGCCTCCCGGCATATCCCTTCTGCATCTAAAGTACTGTGCTCAACCAGAGCAAGAGCCGCTGCCTGGGCATATGGTCCACCGGAACCAATTGCCAAAACGCCCTTATCTGCTTCGATGACATCTCCAGTTCCGGAAAGAAGAAGCGAGTGATCCTTATCTACGGCAATGAGCATAGCTTCAAGTTTTCGCAAATATTTATCTGTTCGCCACTCCTTCGCCAGTTCCACAGAAGCACGCATGAGATTACCCTTGTACTGTTCAAGCTTTTGCTCGAGTTTGTCATAGAGGGTAAAAGCATCAGCCGTAGCCCCGGCAAAACCCGTAATCACCTGCTCGTGATAGAGACGTCGTACCTTCCTGCCCTGGTGTTTCATCACCGTGTTCCCAAGAGAGACCTGACCGTCACCAGCCAGAGCTACCTCACCATCGTGACGAACCGCAAGAATTGTAGTGGATCGTATTTTCATTCGTCTACTCTTTCCTTTTCATATTAATACCTTAAAAATTCAATCGAAGTCTTCGCTTATCTCTTGTTTTTTATGAATGAATTTCGTTAAGGTACTTACTTACCGTTTACCGGTGTTAATACCACCGTACGCCTTCCGTCCCGATGCTTATTGACTGTTTGATTTGGATAAGGGATGCGCTTTATCATACACATCAGCCAGATGATCAAGGGTCAAATGAGTGTAACGCTGGGTAGTAGACAAACTCGCATGCCCAAGCAATTCCTGAACTGATCTCAAATCTGCTCCCATTTCAAGCAGGTGGGTGGCAAACGAATGTCTCAAAGCGTGGGGCGTCACGACCTGAATAATCCCGGCTCGCTCTCCATACGCTTTCACCATTCTCTCCACACTACGCGTAGAAAGCCTACTCCCCCTCCCGTTCAAGAACATGGCATTCTTTTCAACAGGTCTGCCCCGGGATGCCCGCTGCAAAACAAGATGTTCACGTTGCGGCAGCCAACTGCTGATTGCCTCAAGGGCTGGACGGCCAACAGGAACCAGACGCTCCTTATCACCTTTGCCCCGTACCGTAAGCACTTCCTCTTTAAAATCAAGGTCGTCCAAATTTCTCGACACAAGCTCTGAAACCCGTATACCTGTTGAATAGAGAAGTTCTAAAAATGCCCTGTCCCGTAGCATAAACCTGTCGTTTTCAGCCGGTGCTTCCAGTAAGGCAAAAGTCTCATCCACTGTCAGAAATACTGGTATATGTGTACCAACCTTCGGTCCTGCAATTCCAACCAGGGGGTCATTTTCAATTCTTTTACAACGAAGGGCGAACCGGAAAAACGTTCTCAGCGCTGAGAGTTTTCTGCCCACAGTTGCCGCGCTATTGCTGCGATGCAGGCTGACGATAAATGACTGGAGATGACTGGAACGTATATCAACAATTTTCATCTCAGGGCCAATATGATCTATAAATTCTTTAATATCATGACCATAGCCGCTCACAGTGTGTTTTGAATAGCCTTTTTCAATTTCCAGCCATCTTGTAAATAATGTAATAGTTTTTATCATTTGAAATAAGTTAGAATAATGTCAGTATGGAAGGTAGTTTCAGGCGCTCGATAAAGGTCCAACAAAAAGGTTTTTACGCTCGACTTCTGATGTTTTTGAGAATATATGGTTATATTCTATTTTGTATATTACACCATGAGGCGTCTTGATGTGCCACTTTGCACAATAAGTGCAATAATGATTGCGGCTTTTCATAACGACTAATCAGACAAACCTGTACTGGCGGACCAACACTGTTGTCTCATTCGCTGTTTTTAATGTGGATAACCTAATGAATCAACACCCCTTCTCCTCACTTAACTTCAATTATGGCCAAAAAGACTTTTGAAACAGCCCTCAGTCGTCTCGAACGAATTACCGAAGAACTCGAAGACGGCGAGTTAAGCCTTGAAAGCAGTCTGAAAAAATTTGACGAGGGCATCAAGCTTGCCGGCTTTTGCAGTGAACAACTCACAGAGGCGCGCGCAAAGGTCGAATTGTTACTCGAAAAAGAAGGTAAGCTTGAAACGATCCCATTTGACGGACAGCAGAGTGAAAATTAAAACATATCTTGAACACAAAAGTGGTGTTGTAACAAAAGCACTCGATACATATATGCTGCAAACTGCCGGTCCTTTTACTCCACATATCGAGGCCATGCGGTACAGCCTTTTTGTCGGTGGAAAAAGGATCAGGCCAATCCTCTGCCTTGCCGCAGCTGAAGCAATAGATAATTCGGCTGAAACCGAAACAAAACTGTTGCCGGTTGCCTGTGCCCTGGAGTGTATACACACCTACTCTCTCATCCACGACGATCTACCTGCTATGGATGATGATGAGCTGAGGCGTGGTAAACCTACAAACCATACAGTGTATGGTGAAGCTGGTGCCATTCTTGCCGGCGATAGTCTTCTTACCTATGCTTTCGATATACTGAGCAGTGAGCATACCCCTTCTCTTTCAGCTGAAAAAAAGGTCCACATAGTAAATGTTATCAGTAGAGCAGCTGGCCCACTGGGTATGGTTGGAGGACAGTCCCTTGATATAGCAAACGAGAACAAAAAGTATCCTTTTGAAACACTTCGTACCATACATAAAAGTAAAACTGGTGCGCTTATTACCTGTGCCGTCCAAAGCGGCGCCATCGGAGCGGGTGCATCAGCTGAACAGACAAGTAAACTCATTGAATATGGAAACTGTATTGGCCTTGCCTTTCAGATTGTCGATGACTTGCTTAATGCGACTTCAACCACTGAACAATTAGGAAAAGCAGCCGGCAGCGATGCTGATCGCGGTAAAGCCACCTACCCGGGCTATTTTGGGGTTGACGAAACACGAAAAAAAGCAAAAGAGGCCATTCAAGCTGCCCGGGATGCTCTCACAATTTTTGATTCCAAAGCTGACTCACTGAGAATGATAGCAGATTACATTTACACCCGAAGCCATTAGTGCCTTATAAATCAACACACTCATAAATCAGTTTCTTGTTTTTTTAAGAAAAACTGATTTGGTTAAGGCACTTACTTGCAGCTTGTCTGCATTAGTACCTTACTCCGTAAAAACTGTGATAAAAAACAAGAAAATGCGGATTTGAATAAATTTCTTGGATACTAAACGTCCTTAGAAAGAAACCTTTTGTACACAGTCTGAATGTAAATATTATGACAATCGCCCCCAAAATATCTCCAGTAACCCTCCTGGACACTATTGAATCACCATTCGACATTAGAGATTTATCCATTCGCGAGCTGGAAGAGCTTGCGGCCGATATTCGTGAAGCTATTGTAACAACCGTTTCTCAAACCGGCGGCCACCTGGCGCCGAGCCTTGGTGTAGTTGAATTGACCATTGCCCTGCACTATGTCTTTGACACCCCCGACGACAAACTTATATGGGATGTTGGTCATCAATCCTACGCCCATAAAATTCTCACAGGGAGGCGCGAGCAGTTTTCAACACTGAGGCAATACCAAGGAATGAGTGGCTTTCCAAAATTTAAGGAGAGCAGCTATGACGCATTTGAGACAGGTCACAGCTCAACCTCTATATCGGCTGCCCTCGGCATCACCCTTGCAAAAAACCTGGGCGATGACCCTCACAGGGCGATAGCTGTGATTGGCGACGGCTCCATGACTGCCGGTATGGCTTTTGAAGCCCTCAATCATGCAGGACATCTTGATAAAAACCTCATCGTCATTCTCAATGACAATGAGATGTCCATCTCTCCAAATGTCGGAGCCTTGTCAAGTTTTCTAAGCCGTAAACTCACCGGCAAAGCAATGAAACGTGTTAAGGCCCATCTTGTCGAAAAACTGCAAATTTCTGATGTTGGTGAAAACATCCTCAACATCCTGAAGAAAAGTGAGGAAAGTTTTAAAAGTTTCTTCACCCCAGGGATGCTTTTTGAGGCATTTAAGTTCAGCTATATTGGCCCTATTGACGGACACAGCCTTGAAGACATGATAGAGACTCTTGAAATTGTGAGAGACACCTCTACAGGTCCGACTCTCATCCATGTTTTGACACAAAAAGGCAGAGGCTACGAGCCAGCAGAAAAGAACCCTGACATCTTTCACGGAATCGGTCCATTTGATGTAACCAGTGGCAAACCAGTGTCCTCTAATGGATCGATTAGTTACACAGAAGTATTTGGTAATACCGTATGCAAAATGGCAGCCGAGGATGACAAAATCGTTGCCATCTCCGCAGCCATGGTATCAGGAACAGGTCTGAAAAAGTTCTCATCAGAATTTCCGGATCGCTTCTTTGACGTAGGTATTGCCGAGCAGCATGCAGTAACCTTTGCGGCGGGTTTGGCTTCAGAAGGGCTGCGGCCTGTCGTTGCAATCTACTCTACGTTTCTTCAAAGAGCCCTGGACCAGATCGTCCATGATATTTGTATCCCCAACCTCCCGGTAACCCTGGCCATTGACAGGGCAGGTGTTGTCGGAGATGATGGACCGACCCACCATGGTGTATTTGATTTTTCCTTTTTAAGGTTCATCCCCAATATGGTTATTATGGCCCCAAAGGATGAGGAAGAACTCCAGCACATGCTTTTCACTTCTGTGTATCATAACGGCCCGTCTACCGTACGGTATCCAAGGGGGAGTGGAAATGCCGTGCCCCTCAGTAAGACACTCAGGAAAATCCCCATTGGTAAAGGCGAGGTGCTCTGTGAGGGTGAAGACATTCTCCTCCTGCCCATTGGCAACAGAATTTCGGCTGCTCTTGAGGCTGCAGAAGGGCTGAAGAAAGTGGGGATCCATGCAACAGTTATCAATCCGCGTTTCCTTAAACCTTTGGACGGTGATCTCATCTGCTCATGGGCCAAGCGCACAGGTAAGGTTGTAACTATTGAAGACAGTGCGCGACAGGGCGGATTCGGGAGCGCAGTACTTGAGCTTTTTTCTCAGACTGGTCTCTCATCTGTGAAAACCTGCATGCTGGGCTATCCCGACAACTTCGTAGAACACGCTCCGCAAAAAACGCTATGGAAAAACAATCACATTGACAGCACGGCAATAATTCGTTCTGCTATCAAACTGCTGGGCAGAGAAGAATCGTAGCCGACATTTATACATCCCCATATAGAAAAGGCCGCACCTTTGGAGGCGCGGCCTTTTGCTTCTATAAAATAGATCCAATCACACCTTATAGTAGTTCTTGTACCAATCCACAAACTTGCCAATACCAAATTCAAGCGCGGTATCCGGCTTGTAGTCAAAATCCTGTACAAGGTCATCGACATTAGCGTAGGTAGCAGGCACATCGCCCGGCTGCATGGGCATGAAATTTTTCTCAGCCTTTTTGCCAAGACAATCTTCCAGTAGCTCAATATATCTCAGTAGCTTTTCCTTCCTGTTATTACCAATATTATAGACACGGAAAGGACAGTAGGAAGTCGCAGGATCCGGGGTCTCCCGGTCCCATAGCGGATTTCCCTTCGGCGCCTTTTGAATCACCCGGCAAACCCCTTCTACAATATCTTCCACATAGGTAAAGTCTCTTTCCATATTACCGTGGTTAAAGACATCAATCGGTTTATTTTCAATTATAGCCTTGGTGAAGAGGAAAAGGGCCATATCAGGTCTTCCCCAGGGACCATAGACCGTGAAAAACCGTAAACCTGTTGTCGGCAATCCAAAAAGATGACTGTAGGTATGAGCCATGAGTTCGTTGGCCTTCTTTGATGCAGCATACAAAGATACCGGATGATCGACATTATGATGTACCGAAAAAGGCATCTTGGTGTTGGCACCATACACCGAACTCGACGATGCATAGACAAAATGCTTCACACCGGAATGCCGACAACCTTCAAGGAGGTTGACAAAGCCAACCAGGTTGGTATCGACATAAGAGTGCGGATTCTGCAGTGAATAACGAACGCCGGCCTGAGCTGCAAGGTTCACGACGGCGTCAAAGGCCGACTCTTTGAAAAGTTCCTCTACTCCGGTTCTGTCAGCAAGATCGAGGTTCACATGGGTAAATCCCGACCCTTCAGCCAATGCAGCCATACGATCTCTTTTTAGCTGTGGGTCGTA
>JAWSVG010000131.1:0-12687 GCA_033852035.1 Desulfocapsaceae bacterium
TGTGTTAGAGGTTATTTATGAATATGAATAATGTTTGTTATCTGTCTCGTTATGCTATCGTGGTATAATCTAATTTGCGAGAAGCATACAGTTGCGGATTTGTAAGCATTGATGGTATTAGTACCTTATAAATCAGTTTCTTGTTTTTAAAAAAGAAACTGATTTGGTTTTGGCACTTACTTGCAGCTTGTCTGCGTTAGTACCTCATTATGCAAAAGCTGTCGCTCAGTTTAGTACCACCTCGGGGTCTATCGCTTACCTGATGGGTGTAAAAAATAAGAAACTACGGATCCAATTGTATATTATGTGGTTATAAGAACTCACACGGTACTTACCGTTTCCCGGTGTTAGAAGATTACTAGATGCATAACTTTGATAGCATATTTACTACAACACTGAGAAAAAGTCCATTTGTACTCTGGGTGTTTCCTTGGGCTATCTCCCTGAAGGAGACTGAATGAATAAGATATTAATGACTATTCTCGTCTTGTGTTTGCCAATGTGGGTTTCGGCAAAAATATCTGATGAATCAATTACTATTGTTTATAATCAGGGAATAGCACCTATTAAATTTACAGATCGTAATGGCGCCCCTTCAGGAATATTAAATGAGTACTGGAAACTCCTGGCTCATCAAAGTGGTTTGACGTTTAGTTTTCGTGAGGTTGAGACTTTTGATGAAGCTTTAGAATTAGTAAAAAACGGTGAAGCTGATCTTCATGCAGGTGTGTTTTTCACAGAAGAACGTCGTGCATTCCTGGAGTACTCTGGACCGATTTTCGATTTGAGATATTATATTTATTCTACTGCCGATCTTCCCCCTCCCCAGTCATTGGAAGATACCCGTGGCATGATTGTAGGTGTTGTTCAGGGTGGATATATCGAAAACTACCTTAAAAAGGTTATTCCAGCTAAACGGCTATTTATCTACAAGGATTATGCATCCCTTTTCAAATCAGTGCTGAACGGTGAGGTTAAGGTCTTTGTCTCATCTGATATCCACCTCGATTATTACCTGTCGGTAAACGTTCTTGACAACCCTTTTCAACAGAGTGAGACCCTTCTTTTCGAGCAAACATATTTTGGTGCCACAGCGAAAAACAACATTGCGTTGATCGACAGAATAAAAACGGCTCAGCAAAGTATCAATAATAATCATAAACGAAAATTGAAGGACCGGTGGCTGAATAATAAAGTTGACAATGTAAAATCTCTTTTTGCACCAACTCTGTCCACCCTGACATCGGAAGAGGTTGACTGGTTGAAAAAACACCCGGTTCTAAAGATATCTAACGAGATGGATTGGCCACCTTTTGATTTCAATAAGAATGGGAAACCGATGGGGTTGTCCATCGATCTTATGGAATTGATTTCAAACCGGGTGGGGTTTGAGCTTGACTACATACACGGATATTCCTGGAATGAATTGCTAGAAATGATTAGAGAGAAAAAACTCGATATTATTCACAGCCTTAACAGATCAGTGTCGCGCGAACAGTTTATCCTCTTTACCGATCATTATATTTCAAACCAGACGGTAATTGTTACAACCAGGGAAAACGATTCCATAAAGGATGTTTATGATCTCAATCACAAGAAAATTGCCGTTATCGATGGCTACAATCAAAAGGAAGTTCTGAAAGAAAAACTTGAGGGAGTCAGCTTTATCTCAGTAGAGTCACCTCTCGCCGCCTTAAAGGCAGTTTCTTCAGGTCGAGCCGATGCAACGATACGGTATAACGGGGTAGCTGGGTATCTCATCAATCATCATTTACTGACGAATTTGAAATTCGTCAACGAGTTCAAAATAGCAGGAAATAATCTTCATGAGTTATTTTTTGGGGTGAGAGACGACTGGCCGGTCCTGCAGTCTATCTTACAGAAAGGACTAGACGCCATTACCCTGGCGGAAATGAATGGACTCAAACAAAAATGGACTTCTCTCAACCTTAAGCCACCTGTCCTAAAATTGGTGCCACTCAGTAAAGAGGAAGCCCGCTGGATAAAAGAAAACCCCGAGGTCACTTTCGGGTCTGATTACAAATGGCCACCCTTTGATTTTGCAAACGGGGCTGGGGGACACTCTGGCCTATCAGCCGATTATGTCAAGTTGATTGAACAGAGGACTGGATTAAAAATCAAGGTACAGACCGGTGTCTGGTCGGATATTCTTGCACGCATGAAAAACGGCGAACTTGATGGGTTGGCCTGTGCAGTAAAAACTGAGGAACGAACCGAGTATCTTGATTTTAGCACACCTTATCTGAGTGTCCCAACAGTACTAGTCGTTAAAGATGATAACCTTGGGATTCGCAGTATTGCCGATCTAAGCGGAAAAACTGTTTCCATCAACAATGGTTCTTACATGCACGATTGGTTGAAGAGTCAGTACCCGGAACTCAAATTGCACCTGACTACTTCCAACGAAGCATCCATTGAGGCAGTTTCGTATGGAGAGGCAGATGCATATATCGGCAACCTGGCAGTTGCCAATTACATTATTCGTAAGCGTTTACTGACAAACCTGGAGGTGATTGAAAAACTCGATGGTATGGTAACTAAAACCTCGGTGGCCATTGACATCAAGAAACCGGTATTAATGGAGATCGTTCAGAAAGTACTCGATAGCGTAACGGACCAAGAACACCAGGTTATTTTGGATAAGTGGTACATGGCTTCCACTGAAGAAAAAGTGAACTTGACAGCAACGGAACAATCTTGGCTGAAACAACATCCCGCTATTCGTTTGTCAGGTGACCCGCACTGGGCACCTGTTTCGTACCTCAATGACAAAGATGAGTATGTCGGGATTGTGCCGGACTATTTTAAACTGATCGAGAAAAAAAGTGGTTTGAGGTTTGAAGTGGTATCCAGTGATAACTGGAGTGCTACTCTTCAGGCAATCAAAGAGAAGCAGATTGATGTTATTGACGGTATTTCAGAAAATCCGGAACGTGGTGAAATAATGGATTTTACCGACGTTTATATGAACGCTGATGTGGTTCTTATTACCAGGGACGACATCAAGTACATAAAGGGGCTTGAGCATGTTGGCACCAAGAGAGTCGGTACAGTCAAAGATTACATCACAGAGTCTTACGTTCTTAAGGATTACCCCGAGATTGATTTACAACTTTTCGCAAATGCAGCCGAAGGACTGAAAGCACTATCCAACGGTAGTGTGGACATTTTTGTGATAGATATCCCCACGTTTGAGTACTATGCCAAAAAATCATCGTTGGCAAATCTGAAAATATCGGGATTAACCTCTTATGTATTTGCACTGGCAATTGGCGTACAAAAAGGAAATCCGGAACTGGTGTCGATCCTGAATAAAACCTTGGGCTTGATTGACCAGAAGGAGAAGAACGAAATCTATAACAACTGGGTGACATATAACGAGCCTTTGATGGATTATTCTCTGCTCTGGAAATTTGCCGTAACGGCCTTCATTTTTCTGGCGGCGATGGGATACTGGAATCGACGCCTTACTCAGGAGGTGTCGTTGAGAAAAAATGCAGAAATGAAAGCATTACAAGCCTCCAGGGCCAAAAGTGATTTTTTGGCAAATATGAGTCATGAAATCAGGACACCCATGAACTCTGTGTTGGGATTTGCCGAACTTCTCGACAATATGATTACTGATCCGGAGCAGAAAAGTTATGTTAAATCAATACGGGCAGGTGGTAAGTCTCTGCTTGGAATAATTAATGATATCCTTGATCTATCTAAAATTGAAGCAGGAATGATGAGTCTCAAACCTGAGCCTGTTTCTATGCAAAACCTTTTTAATGAAATAAGTGATTTTTTCAGAAACAGGGTGGAGCAGAAAAAACTCTCACTTACCTTTCATCTGCAAAATGATTTCCCCTCATATGTTCTTCTAGATGGTATCAGAATCCGACAGATCCTTATCAACTTGATTGGAAACGCCCTGAAATTTACCGAAAAGGGCCGTATTGATTATCGCTTAAGTGATGTACAGGTTAGAAGGAAGAGTCAATCTGTGGGGTTCTCTATTATCGTGACCGACACGGGGATTGGTATTCCTGAAGAACAACAGCAGATAATATTTAATAAGTTTGAACAACAGGCAGGCCAAGACCACATGACATACGGAGGAACAGGGCTTGGGTTGTCAATTTGTCAAAATCTGATGAAAATGATGGGTGGGACAATCAGAGTGGAGAGCGTGCAGGGCGAGGGTTCATCTTTTATACTGAAATTCGCAAACATATCGATCACCGATCCGATTATCTCAAAAGATACTCAGCAGGTATTGATACCGGCAGGTTTTAAGGCTGCAAAAGTCCTCGTGGTTGATGATGTGGAAGATAACCGGACTTTAATTGTTGAGCATTTTAAAGGTAGTGAAATGCAGTTTCATGAAGCAATAAATGGTCAGTCGGCACTTAACCTCCTGGGTCAGACTACAGTTGACCTCATCTTTCTCGATCTGCGTATGCCTGTAATGAGTGGGTATGAAACTATTTCAGCCATAAAACAGGATGCAAAGCTGAAACATATCCCTGTTATTGCAGTTACTGCGTCTGTCATGGGTGAGGATTTGGAAAAGGTCGAACAGTATGGTTTTGACGGTTATCTTCGCAAACCTGTTGGTCGTCAGGATTTGTTTGCTATTTCCACAAGATATCTACCATATCAGGAAGAATTAGAACCCGATGATGGTGATATGCGCCTTGAATCATCTGTGGTGTCCATGGAGGATTTAGCTCAGTTTATCGAGATATCTGAGAGGGAATTATATCCAGAGTGGGAGACTGTGAAAGATCGAGGTGATTTTGATTTGATTGAGCAGTTTGCCAAACGGGTGAAGGAGTATGCGGGAGAGTTTGCAATCTCTCATATGTATCAGTATGCAGAGGAATTACAACAATTTGTAACCAGTTTTGATATAGTTGAAGTTGATGGTATGATGAAACAGTTTCCTTCACTGATGCAAGCATGTAAAAATAGAGTCGAACGAGGAAAGAGATAATGAGTAATAGGTTTAGAATTCTGGTTGTTGACGATGATCTGAAAAATATTCAGGTCGGAATTAATTTCCTGAAACAAAATGAGAATTATCACTTGGTGTTTGCCGTCAGTGGTGAGCAAGCCATTGAAAGAACTAAGGAAGTAGATTTTGATTTGATACTACTTGATATTATCATGCCGGTGATGGATGGTTATGAAGTGTGCAGACGATTGAAGTCAGACAGCAGAACCAGACAAATTCCTGTAATTTTCCTCACAGCAAAACATGAGGAAGATAGTTTGATGAAGGGTTTTGAGGTTGGGGGAGCTGACTATATCACTAAACCTTTTAAGGCTCCTGAACTGAATGCCCGCGTGAAGACACACCTTGAGCTTCACAATCATTACAAAAAAGAGATT
This sequence comes from Desulfocapsaceae bacterium, assembly GCA_033852035.1. GTDB lineage: Bacteria > Desulfobacterota > Desulfobulbia > Desulfobulbales > Desulfocapsaceae > Desulforhopalus_A. Next base: position 5,398 of record JAWSVG010000131.1, read on the forward strand.
GCAAAATTACACCAACTTCTGATGTATTCTCAAAAAACAGAAACGATAAAGTTCATTGCTGGAGGTATTGCTCATGACTGCAATAATTTCATGATGTCCATTCCTCATAATATATTTATGTTGGAACAACGAATGGAACAAAACGGACTCCTGGATAACTATTATCGTCAGTTAATGCAAGGAGTTACTGCGTCGGTAGAGAGTGTGTCGGGGTTACTCGATCAACTGTGTAACTTTACAGGTCGAGATGATACTGTATGTGATATTGTCGATATGAACGAGGTAGTGTCTGATCTTAGCAAGGTATATAAAGATTATGCTCGATATAATATCAATTTTGATATCATTTTTTTAAATGAACCAATATATATTTTTGCTGACAAACTTCATGTGGAACAAGTTCTATTAAATGTTCTTCTTAACGCTCAGCATGCAATTCTCGATCTTTCTGCGGATATATCGGATGGGGGGCGAATTCGCCTGCAATTAGATAAAACTGATGGGCAGCTTCATGAAAATCTTGTCGATAATACGATATATCTTGTCATAACTATAGAGGATAATGGTGTTGGCATGTCTGCTGAGGTAATCGAAAATATTTTTGATCCCTATTTTTCTACACGCAAAGATGAAGGTGGTTCAGGGTTGGGGCTGGCAGTCTCGCAAGAAATAGTACAGGCTCACAGGGGAACCATAGACGTTACATCCAAAGTTGGTGAAGGCACATGTTTTCATATCTATTTTCCTTGCCAGAGTGAGAGTTGATGAAGTGAACGAAAACGTGGCTCAATGTACAATAATCTCCACGGATATTGCTCAGAACATCATCGGAAATGGTAGAAAGTTCAGTTTTTTCTCTCTTTTTCGTATGCAAGCTTTAGGTGTTAAAAATTGGTGGGCATGCAGTGATATCTTTATTAATATTAATTATTATTGCATATTAATAGTAAATCTTGAAAGTCGAGGTTATGTATGACTGACCCTAAAGATATGTACCAGTGCCAAATTACCAATTGTGGCTTTGTCTACGATCCAGAGAAACGAAATAGGAAGACCAAGTTACCATTGGGAACAAAGTTTGAAGCTTTGCCGGTTCATTGGAAATGTCCTGTCTGTGGGGTATCAGATGAAGTAGTAGGTCGCGCTTTGGACGATTTCATGCTGTCCTCCAACCAAGATAATGTGCAGCTCGTTTTTGATGCGATTCGGCAACAATTTTTAATGAGAGATGCTATAACTCTTGAACAAAAGGCGAATGGTAAAGTTGGAAATTTTCTAAAGAATACAACCCAACTTTTAGAAACGGTTGTTTAGTGCCTTATAAATCAGTTGCTTGTTTTTTAAAAGAAACTGATTTGTAGGGCACTAACTTGAATTTGTCTGCGTTAGTACCTTACTCCGTAAAAGCTGTCAATCAGTAAAGGAAAATGTCCCTGGAAGCCTGGTTTGAAATAGCACCTAAGAATCTCTTTGCCTATCCCAAAAAGAAAGGGCTTTCTTGGGGCAATTAGTAACACAGTTGGAACAGCGTAAACATTCGATACTGGGTACTTGGGCAGAACCATTTTCCGCTTTGTAGTCGCCTGGGTAGGTAGAGATAGGACAGATTCTCTGACATTTGCCACACTGAACACAATTATCATCCACAGTGAGTAAATAAGTGTTTATGGAACTGACTCCCTGCATGGAACCCATTGGACAAATTGCACACCAGATTCGTGGTTTAAAATAAAACCCGAGGCCAATGGCGAGACTGGTGGAGACGATCCACATAAAACGGAAGACAGAACCTGTGGCGTGAATATCGCCTTCAGCATTAACGAGACGGACAGTCATGAGGCTCATCATCGCCACAAAAAGCAGCCATCGAAACCAACTTGATTTAAAAAGTGATGGAATAGGTCGTTTCAGACTGACCATGGAAAGAATACGTTCATGGAAAGCTCCCATAGGGCAGAGCCAACCGCAATAAAATCGACCACGCTGACTGGCCAGCCCCATAAACAGCGTTATGAGCCCAAGGACAATAAAACCCAAACGTGGACAGAAGTACCCACCAACCACCACTATGGGCAGTAGCAATGCCATGAGCAGCTGACTGTTTTTACGACAGCACACTTCTTCAATTTTTCCTTTTTTTCTTTTTTTACCAGCCATAGTGGCGCATCCTTACGAAAAAGGGAGATCTTTTATTTATAGACGGCAAGAACGAAAAAAATGGCCAAGTGAAGCGTACAACTGCACACGAAGAATAAAAGGAAACCATCGGCCATGTCAAGTACTGCTTAGAGTTGTAATATTCACCTGATTTTAGTGATACGTAACCGCCGGTTTTTACGAAAAGCATTTTGAGACTATAAGAAGGACCTGGGGGGCCGTTTCACCTAACACCGGTAAACGTTAAGTAAGTACTTTGTCAGTGCTTACAACTATATGTCATAAAATCGAAACTGTATTTTTCAGTTTTTTACACCTCTCAGGTAAGCGATAGACTCCGAGGGGGATTGACTGAGTTACAGCTTTTATGGAGAAATAAAGGTACTAATTCAATTGCCAAATTTGGGTGTAGATTTGCAATATTTCAAAACATTTGCAAAAGGCACTTGTGCAAGGCTACCAAAGACTGGCTTGGCTCGTAACTTTTTGGCTGCTGAAACTGCCGGTGAATTCAGGCCACATAGAAAACGCGCCTGTTGTCGGGGCTGTGATAACGCATTTGGATATTCTTTGACCAACCCACTCAGCTTGTCGATAGTGTCATTTTTAATCTCTTCATTTACCCTTTTTTTTACTCTGGCAGGCGAGTCGCCAAGGCATATGCCACAATGTCCGCATTTGTCCAACGTCTCACCAAAATAATTAAGAAGATAGCCCGTTAGGCAACCATCATGTTGTGCGTAGTCGAGCATGTTTTGAATCCTGCGAATCTCCATCTGCTCATGCTCAAGAAATGTCGTCTGTAGATGAGTACAGACTTCCTGACGATTTACATTTTCATCCAGTCTTCTGAAGCTCTGCCTGTACCCACCCATTTGAAGTTCAACAAAACCCTTATTTTCAAGATCCGCCAAAGCTCGGAGAATTACTGAACGGTTATGGCCAGTAGTGATGACTGCTTGATCGGTATCCAGTGTGACCCATTTTTTTGCCATGGTGCAACAGCTGAAGACCTTACGCAAAAATAAAGCTTGGGTCTCGTTGTAATGTGACAATATTTCTTCGCTGCTAAAAGCCGGAGCCAGTCGGATATTGCTATAATAAAATCCTTCCGAGCGGATTGTTTCCATAAGCTCCAGGCGGGTCAACAACGTGTTCACAACAAGCGTGCGCATATCGTGCTTACGTGAAAGTTCGTAAGTTGAAACATCAATTTCTTCCCCCTGATCAAATATAGTATTCACGATGTCGACAATATTCCCGGTATCAGGGGTGTCGCCATAGACAAAATTTTCAAGTGTTGTGCAGTCATCGGCACAGGCGAAAAGTTCGCAAACAGAAGGTTTCCCATCACGGCCTGCTCTGCCAGTTTCCTGCATATAGCTCTCAAATCCTTTGGGCAAATGATAGTGGTAAATATAGCGTATGTTGGCTTTATCTATCCCCATGCCGAATGCAATGGTGGCACAAATAATATCTATGGAATCATCCATGAACCCATCTTGTACGGCGGCACGGTTTTCAGCCGACATACCAGCATGATAGGCACGGGCATTAAAACCATTATTTACAAGGTTTTTAGCAGCCGTTTCTGCATCGCGTTGCAAGCTGACATATACAATTGTTGAACCAGGTGGCCTTTTACGTAATCTTTTGATAAGCAGTGATGGTCTTTCACTATTGCTGCATGCAGTAACCCGCATTTCCAGATTCGGCCTATAGAACCCAGTATTGATAACATTTTGATCTTTTATATCAAATGCTTCAGCCATATCAGTAGACACTTGAGGGGTCGCCGTTGCTGTTAGGGCAAGCACTCGCTCCACGCAGAGTTCTTTTGCTACCCGTGCAAGTTTTAAGTAATCAGGCCGAAAATTATGTCCCCATGCAGAAATGCAATGAGCTTCATCTACCGCCAATAAACTGAGTTGTTGGTCTTTAATGATACTTAAGAACCGTTCGTTTGACATGCGCTCGGGAGCAACAAACAGAATTTTAAGTTGCCCTGTACGGATGCTGTTAATTGCGTTGCGGTAGCTATCAGCATCCAGGCTGGAGTCAAGACGCTCGGCAGCTATACCCTGTTTCTTTAAGCTGTCAATTTGATCTTTCATAAGCGCAATTAATGGCGAAACCACAAGCGTCAACCCTGGCAACAGTAAGGCGGGCAATTGATAGCAAAGACTTTTACCAGAGCCAGTGGGAAAGATGGCAGCACCACTCTCACCACCTAGCAGTGTGGTTATGACTTCTTCCTGCCCAGAACGAAAAGAGTCAAATCCAAAATGATCTTTGAGCGTTTGGTAAATATCGGTTTTGTCAATTTGATCTTTAGTTTGTTGAATATCCATGGTTTAATTATTTTTTTGCCAGATTATATGAATTGTTGGCTAACGGCCCTTCCTGATCTACAGTTTCTTTTGCTCCGTCAGGATCACTTGTTTTAGCATCATAACTAACCAGTACAAACATCCATTACTTCCAGATCATTAGTGGATATCCGTCAAGATCTCTCCGTAGGAAACGAGCCATCAGAAGCGCCCGGGCATGAAACAACAAGCATATGGGCATCTTTTTTTAAGGAAAGGGTGTTGCATGGTGTCCTGTTTTCTTTTCTGGCAGCGCCAGTGTTGTCACCTTCGTTTGAGCCTTTTCCGGAATAGCCAGGCCATCTTCATCATATTGCAACAGCAGAGACCATGTCTTGGCATAGCGGCTGACGATATCCAATACGGCCTGCCCTTCATCTGTCACCAGATTTTGGCTTTTCAGGGTGCCAGCCAGGAGCGATAGGACCTGTCGGGCCTCGCTCAACCCATTTTTTGCTAAGCGACGTACGTTAAAACTATAACCTTGCCATAATCTGACTGCTTGTAGTCATCACGCAATAAGTCTGCTACTTCCCATATCAGATTGGCTTTGTCTTTAAACGGTCTCATTTAACTTCTGGTATAATCTGCAGCAAAATTGCGGTAGGTAATAGTGGATAAATTAAGTAATGAATGCGTACCGACAAAGTACCTAACATCGGTAAATGGTACGTAAATACCTTGTGAGTGCTCATACCCAATTACCTCCTGGTAGGCCAAGTAATGAACGATTGTCTCAGAACTTTGACACAGAAATTATTTAAGCTTTCTCCTGTTTGTAATGCTTTGACAGCAAGGGCATGGTGCAATTCGCTGCCAGCACGAAGTTGAAATTTTCCTGAGTACTTTTTTCCTACGATTGCAGGGGGCAATGGCTTTCCATCTTTTTGATAAATATCTATCCACTCATCAACTATATTACCGAGCTCATGGTATACTTTTTCTTCATTGTCACCATGGCAACATGAGCCAATCCAGCCCGGAACTGAACCGACATAACAACTGTCTTCTTCGGGCCACTCAACTATTTTTAAATAACGGTCTCGCTCTTTCATTACTTTGCCGCCTCGATTTTTTGGCTGACTAACTTTTCTTGGTAGAGTTTTGCATCATCTCCAAGCTTGCCAGAAATAGTGAGGCAACTCCATTGTCGTGTAAAAAAATTGCGGTGACTTCCTTTGCCTCCACGATTGGTAAAGCCGACTTTCTCAAGGTCTTTTATTAACTGGCGAATTTTCCAAGGCATATTGAAACAGTACTACTTTGGTACTACGGTGTCAGAAATAATTTTAAAATTAACGCTGAAGGGGTTCTGGGGGAGGGGAATGTTAGATCATGTTTCATTCCACGCCTCTGTGAAGGGGCGACCTTAAAACATCGGTGGCCCAGATGTGGAACCGGGTGCCGTTTTGTGATTTAATCCGGTAACCAACGGAGATAATGACATCGAGGTTGTAAAAGGCAACGGGCTTATCCGAATGAGCAATATGCATTTTTTGCATATTGCCCTGTCGTTGCAATTCGCCTTCCTTGAACACGTTGTTTACATGTTGGGAAATAACTGATTGGTCCCAGTGAAAAAGCTCCATGTTCTGTACTTGGTTTAACTAAACAGTATCGTCAGCCAGGCAGACATCCAGTGTTGCCCGACCATCTTCTGATTGACATAAAATGATATCGCCGTGATTAGATTTTCATGGTTGGTTAGCTCTCTTTTTGCTTTTATTGCTGTTGGGTTTCTTGTCTCTTTTTAGCCTCTTCCACAAGAGATTGATGTGCCTTTTTAGATACAGTCATAGATCAGGTCAATCGCCCTGGCATGGGCCACTACCTCCTCATGATCTTTCAGGGGCTTTCCGGAGATGGTCAACCCCTCCTCCAGAACGAATGCGGTTTCACCAAGGGTGGGGTGTTTCCTTCAATGGCTGTGGAGGTATGGGTCCAGAGGTTGCGAAGCTGGAATAAGAGGGCCTTTTGAAGGTCTTTGTCGAGATCTTTGAGGAAATTGAACATTTGTTATCTGCCTTTACTTTTTGGGAATGTCACCCCAGATAATGTTTTCTGTTGGAGAAGTTTGTAATCTCCAAAATGTGGTTCTTTGGTTATGCCAATGACTTCAACGCTAAATTTCCACCAGTCGCCGTAGTCAAAGACATATAAGAGTTTTTGATCCACATATAAATTTAACTGGCCAATATGTTTTTCACTGGCATACGGGTATTCACTTCCTTCCGGTGAATGATAACCTTTTTTGAATTCAATCTCTGCGGGTCAAGGGAAAACGAATAAAGGTGATCATTTTCGAAGCTATACACCTCTTGAATAGCCAAATGAAGATTATCAAGATTACCTTTCAGGTTTTCTGATCTCAGAATTGGTAATCCTTTGTCAATAACAGTTTCTGTATTCAATATTCGCTTGAAAGGTTCTGCAAAAAAACTCCTGTTTGGCATGCTCCTTTTCAAAATTTTGTCCGGGATAATCAGCAATAATCGAAGAAGGGAAGTCTTCAGTTATTCCAAAAGGTAAGTAAATAATGTTCATGGGGCTTGTGGGCCGGTGTTTTTCATCGGAGAGGTATAATTTGAAATATGTTTCCCGAACAAATAAATGAGCAGGTGAGCCTCAGGAATTACAGTGCATCTTCATAGGAGATACCCTGACTCACAAGCGGGTGCGTCAACGCCTTCCCCCTCTATAATATATTCTTGAAGGATCTTCTACCGAGAAACGCGCAGCTTTGGGCTTGGTTTGGGTATTGATA
>JAWSVG010000132.1:0-1439 GCA_033852035.1 Desulfocapsaceae bacterium
TGCGCTTACCCCCGATTTTAAGACCACCACCTTAAGTGGAATCTGCATTCCAAAAATGTTATTAAAGGAGAATGCAGATGAAAAGAAAAAGAAGAACATTTTCAGACGCTTTTAAAGCGAAGGTGGCAATCGAAGCCATCAAGGGTGTAAAGACTCTGGCTGAATTGGCAACAGAATACAAGGTTCATCCCAACCAGATTTCTGACTGGAAAAAGCAGGTGCTATCAAATGCTCAAGAGCTCTTTGCTACAGGAAAAAAACAAAAGGCTAAGACCGAAGATGAGCTTACTTCTCCACTTTACGAGGAAATTGGACGTCTCAAGATGGACATTAAGTGGCTTGAAAAAAAGCTATGAGCCTGCCGGTAGCAACACGGAGAAATTGGGTGGATTTGGACCCTGTATATTCGATTCGGCGTCAATGTATATTGGCAGGCATCTCCAGGTCCAGTATTTATTACGAACCTGCCCGTGAAACAGAAGAGAATCTTCTCTTAATGCGGATGATTGATGAACGATACCTGCTGCATCCGGAGTTTGGTTATCCACGAATGACGGATTGGCTCAGGGACAATGGTTATGCTGTTAACCGTAAGCGAGTAGCGCGTCTGATGCAGCTTATGGGGCTTCAGGCGATAACGCCAGGACCGCACACAAGTAAACCTGCACCGGGGCACAAAATTTATCCATATCTTTTGCGCAACGTGGATATTGAGCAAGTCAATCAGGTATGGAGTACGGATATTACCTACATTCCGATGAGGTACGGATTCATGTACCTGGCGGCTGTAATTGATTGGTATAGCCGCTATGTTTTGGCCTGGGAATTGTCGAATACTATGGAAAGCCTGTTTTGTGTGGACGCTTTGAGGCTAGCTTTAAAACAGGGAAACCCTGAGATATTCAACACAGATCAAGGTTCTCAATTCACCTCTGAAGTTTTTACTGGGGTGTTGCTGGATAAGGATATCGCGATCAGCATGGATGGGCGTGGCCGAGCCCTAGACAACGTATTTATCGAACGTTTGTGGTGGACGGTAAAATATGAAGACATCTACCCGAAATCCTATTCTGATGGTCATGCCTTATATCATGGGCTTGATCGTTATTTTAACTATTACAACAGGGAACGAAAACACTCGGCTCTAGACAAGCAAACACCCTTTGAGGTATTCTCACGCGGTGGCGGTAACACATTGAAACAAGTAACGGCTAGCTTCGCTCGCCGGAAGTAGGTTTAACGCATTAGAGACCCAAGAATGGTGGGGAGGAAGAAAGGCCGGGCACATAACTCACACCCAGCCTCCCATTCTCGAGTCACTCATCACGGCGCTCGGGTCGCTCCTCAGCGTTGCCCTATCCTCCGGATGAGCAGAATAACGCTAGCAGGTCTCAACAGATGTTTAAAGGAAATAATGGCTGGTGATCAACTTGGAAACT